>JAGCDQ010000069.1 GCA_017651245.1 Bacteroidaceae bacterium
ACTCTCGTGAGGCAGGTCTCGCCAACGCCATCTCTTGGAGCATCAAGGACGGAGTGCTCAACATCTCAGCACGCGACCTCGAAGCACTCGAACAGGCTAACGGAACAGTCGATGTCATCATCTCCGCTCCTGGCAGCATCAACTACGAGATTGGCAACTCCATGCAGGAGTCATCCAGCACGAAGCACCGCGCGCGTTTCAGTTTCCGTCGCCATCGCCGCTAATCACTCGAACCATTTGTCCTTTCAACATCATATAATCCAAGAGGAGGTCTCCATTTCGGAGCCTCCTTTTTGGTGTTTTGATTTGAGATTTGAGAATTGAGATTTGAGATTTTCTTTAACCGATAACCGATAACCGATAACCGTTACAGCCTTGAACCTTCGACCTTTGACCTTCGACCTTTGACCTTCGACCTTTGACCTTTGACCTTCGACCTTTGACCTTCGACCTTTGACTTTAGACCTTCGACTTTTGTCCTTTGACCTTCGAGCTTTGACCTTTAATAAAAATAAATTTGGATTTATTTTGTGGTGTGATAGGTTTGCACTACCTTTGTATCGTCAATCCCATACTTTTTTTACATATACACCTATGAAACCTTGGAACAAAACCATCATGTTGCTGATGTTCCTCTTGCTGAGTCTGGGAGCATGGGCACAGAAAACAGTCGTGTGGAATCAGCCCATCATCGGCTACACCAAGTACAACTACTTCAGCATTCAGAAAGTGGAACTGGCAAAGGACAGGACTTCGCTCTACATGTCCATCACCTTCCCCTCAGAGGCTTGGTTCCGCTTCTCGCCCGATACATACATCGAGGCGGACGGCAAGCGCTATGCCATCACTGGGAGCGACAGCATTGAACTGGGCAAAGAGGCATACACTTCACCCCAAACCATGAAGAAGGAATTCGTGCTCCACTTCCAGCCGTTGCCTCAGAAGACCAAAGTGTTCGACATGCTGGAAAGCACGCAGAAGAATGACTTCACCTTCTTCTACATCCATCCGAACGACTACAAGATGCCCAAGACAGCTGTGCCTGCCGACTTCCGTGCCGCCTCTCCTGGAGACGATGCGTTGCCAGAAACGGTGTTCAGCGAGGAACCTGCCGTTGTCCATTTCAAGGCGATGAACTATAAGAAGGGGATGGATGCAGAGATTCAAACATTGTATTTTGACATCACCAATCCCAATTCCTACAACGAATATTATTTCAATTTGGATGATGAAGGCTGTGCCGATTTCCGTTGCAAGGTGTATTATCCCACGATAGTGCAGTTTTCTATGTCATCTGCAGAAGGAATCTCTTTTGCCAAGGCGATGGTTACTCCAGGCAAAGAAGTCACCATTTTATTCGATATGTTGCGTGACGACAAGTATCCCCAATCAAAGGTTGTTGGATACAAAGGCTATATGGCCAAGTTGATGAATGGCGGGTTTAAGAAACAGATCAGGCATCTTATGGGAAAAAGACCTTATCCCTCTTTCCCCAACTCATACGAGCAGTATAAAACTGTCGATGACCTTGCCACACTCCACGATTCCCTGATGCTTGCCTTCGATAAAAGTATTGTTAAGTTACAAGAAATTCCCGACCTGCTGAAACTGATTTGTCAGGATTGGGAACTACAATTCTTCAGCGCGTTGGCAGAAGAGTGTCCTTCACTATTCAACACGCAGGAATTCCGCGACTATGTCTATCGCACCCGTCCCAGATGTTTCTATGGAGACTATCTAAAGAATGATTTCGGCCTCAAAGTTTTTGCACCGCTTTTTGTCAACACAAAGGAACAAGGGCTTGCTCCCGATAGGATACGTTTCATCCATTCGATGTCAGAACTGAACAGCGGTGTTTTCAATCCCAAACCACTGCTCTATGACCCCAACCTCTCTCGGCTCTATGACCAGAAACGACAGGAACTGTCGGACAAAATCAGCCACCAGAAAGAAGGGCTGGCAGCCAACGCCCACTATCTCGAGTTGGCAGATGTGGCACCCGAGAATACGCTTTCATTCCTGCTCGACCGCTACAAAGGCAACGTCGTGATGATAGACCTCTGGGCAACATGGTGCGGACCTTGCCAGATGGGACATCGGGAAATGGCACCCGTGAAGGAAGAACTGAAAGACAAGAACATCGTCTATCTCTACCTCACCTCATCCACCTCTCCATTCGAAGATTGGGAGCGCATGGTCAAGGACATCCCAGGCGAACACTACTATGTCTCCAACGCCCAATTCAATGCCCTCCACGACCTCTACAAATCAGAGGGTGGAGTACCCGCCTACGCCATCTACAACCCCAAAGGCGAACTCGTGCTGCAGCAACTTGGCTTCTCCACCGTCGAACCCCTCAAGGCAGGACTGTTAAAGGCGTTGGAGTAGCATCCACAATCATCCTTATGCTCATCGACAAGGCCGTGCAGAATGGCGTCAATCGTGCCGCCCTGCTCTGACGGAGAAGGTATACTGACCGTGGCAAAACAGAACAAACAATAATTATTCATCTTATAAAAAACAAAATAACAATGAAACAGCGTTTTATTTGGATGATCGCCGCCATCCTGACCATCTGCGGCGCAAGTGTGTTCACATCGTGCAGCAAGGACGATGATAATGTTTCCATCGTTCCACCGACAACGGAGTATTTCACGCTGTGGAACCAGTGCGAGGCACTGACGGCGCTGCAAGATTATGTGAAGGACGTGACTGACCCCGCCTCGAAGAACTTCATCAAGGAGGAGGACCGCATCGCCACATTCGATATGGACGGCACGTTTGTCGGTGAGCTATACCCGACGTATTTCGAGTATAACCTGCTGGAGTACCGCGCACTGGACGATGCTTCGTACGAGGCACCGAAGGACGTGATGGAGGCTGCCCAAGCAATCAGGGACTTTGTCAGGAACGGCAAGAAACTGCCAGACCAATTCGACATGGTTCACGCTTACGCTGCAGCGAAGGCTTATAGCGGCATGACGCTCGCTGAGTTTGATGCCTACGTCAAGGCATACGCCCAACAACCTGCCAACGGATTCAGCGGCATGACCTACGGGCAGAGCTTCTACAAGCCCATGCTGGAGGTGTTCGACTACCTGAAAGCCAACGGCTTCACCTGTTATGTCGTCAGCGGCTCCGACCGTTTCATCTGTCGTGCGCTGGTGGAAAGCATCGGCATCCCCTCCAACCGCGTCATCGGTATGGACGTGAAGCTGCGTTCCCGCAGTCAGGGCACGGAGGCAGGCGTGAACTACACGATGGGGCAGAAGGAAGACCTTGTGCGCACCGACGAACTCATCATCAAGAACCTGAAGACCAATAAGGTGCTGCAGATCTCGCAAGAGATAGGCAAGGTGCCCGTGCTGTCGTTCGGCAACAGCAGTGGCGACTGTTCCATGCACAACTATGCGCTGGGCAATCCGCAATATAAGACAGCAGCGTTTATGCTTGTGGCTGACGATGACATCCGCGACCATGCCGACCTCGCCGAGGGAGCCAAGCGTGAGGCGAAATGGCGTGAGGCTGGATACCATATCATTTCGATGAAGAATGACTTCAAGACCATCTACGGCGACGGCGTGGTGAAGACCGCCTTTACCTTCCCTGTAGATAAGAGTGCACTCACAGAAAACTAAATAACTATGAAGAAGATGTATTTATGGTTTCCTATTGGCAGGCATCCGCTATAAGTTCTGATCGATGAAAAAGAGTAAACATTATATACATGCCGCTATCGTCATCTGCACGTTGACGATGGTGGCATGCTTTTCGGACACAAAGAAGAGTACGGCGGTCAGCACGACTGACGATGCAAGCCAGTTCGTGGCTCTTACCGACGTGGTGCCCGATGCCATCCTCGAGATCCGTTACTTCGGCACATATAACTTTGTGGGTACCCGTATCGACGGCTATGAGGAGCCGACGGCGCTGCTCACACGTCAGGCCGCCGACAGTTTGAAGGCTGTAAGCGATGAAGTGAAAGCCCAGGGCTATCGCCTGAAGATCTACGATGCCTACCGTCCGCAGAAGGCCGTCGATCACTTCGTACGCTGGGCTGCCAATGTGAACGACACGCTGATGAAGCCCTATTTCTATCCCGACCTCGACAAGCACGTGCTCTTTCCTCAAGGTTACATCGCTGAGAAGAGCGGACATACACGTGGCTCAACCGTTGACTTGACGCTCTTCGACATGGCGACAGAGAAGGAGGTGGATATGGGCGGCACCTTCGACTGGTTCGGTCCCGAGAGTCACCCTGACTTCTGCGGCAATCCTGAGACGGCTGAGTACACTGGCGACAACAGCAAGAGCCCTGCCAATCCGAAACGCAGCATCACCCCCGAGCAGTTCAAGAACCGCATGATTCTTCGTCAGGCCATGCTCCGTCACGGCTTCAAGTCCGTTGACACCGAGTGGTGGCACTTTACGCTGAGGGACGAGCCCTTCCCCAATACCTATTTCACTTTCCCCGTCAAGCAACTGAGTAAGTGAAACAGATCAAGCTATGGATGCTTGCCGCTATCCTCACCATCTGCGGCACGGCAGCGTTTGCATCTTGCGCAACAAACGACGATGTGGATTACGGCAGACGAAACACTCGACACAAGCAGACCGAACAGGAAAAAGTAGGATAGGGGAGAAACGGAAAGAGCCTGTGCGATTGCACGGGCTCTTGTGTTGTAAGAAAACACTTTTTTCTGAAAATGTTTGGCGGTTTCGGGGAAAGGATATATCTTTGCAAGTGAAAACAATAAAACATAAGAATCAATGCCAACAGTCTTTATCCTCTTTGGTTATATCTTCAAATTCTATTCCGATGACCACGAACCCATCCATGTCCACGTGGTGAAAGACGGGAAGGAGGCAAAATACAATGTTTCTCCCAATGTCGAGCAGGTTTTCAATCACGGATTCAAGAAGCATGAGATATCTATCATCGAGGGAGTGATAGAGGAAAATGCAGAAGTGATTATTGACCGTTGGAAAGACTTCTTCAACAAGGAAAGTTAGGAATGAACGGGAAGCACAAGATACAGCGTGTATGGGTGGATGACACCAGGGTGTATGCACTCACGGAGGATGGCTTGCAGGCAAGCTATCC
This sequence comes from Bacteroidaceae bacterium, assembly GCA_017651245.1. Lineage (GTDB taxonomy): Bacteria > Bacteroidota > Bacteroidia > Bacteroidales > Bacteroidaceae > Minthosoma. The sequence continues at coordinate 5,105 of JAGCDQ010000069.1, forward strand.
CTTCTCCATGTGGAAGCGCCTCGCCAATGCCACACCCGAACAACGCCAGAACTTCTATCTTTCCTACACAGGCATCCATTGGCGCGACATAGATGAAGACCTCAGTTTTGAGGGTATGTTCTCCGATGCAGGTTTGTGTAAACGTACAGCCACAGAAGATTCCGTCTATTACGAAGTGGATTATCAGTCAAGGGCTGGTGAAGAAGATGAATTGAGCAAAGTAGCAGAAGACATATAATATATAGTATAACTAAAACCTGATGCCTATGGGATAGGATAGACTTATCATTTAAGGACATATAGGATGAACATCCACTTTTGGATTCTTGTAGGTGAAGTAAATTGTCCACGTTTTCTTTTTGTGCATTTTCAAATAACAATAGTATTAACCTAAAAATTAAACAATTATGAAGAAACATTTACTTTCCTTTTTACTGGCCATGTTCTCGGTCATGATGGCATGGGCTAATGTGTACGATGGCTTCACGATTCGCGATATGAAGTTTATGATTACAAGTGAGAATCCCAATATCGTTTCGTTTATGGGCTTCGTAAACGACCCCGATCATCCTATAGTTATTCCATCCACAGTGGTCATTCCATCCATAGTTACAGATTATGGGGGTAGAGAATATACAGTGGGGAGCATCGGCGCAAGAGCTTTCTTGACTTGCAGCGATGTGACGTCCATCACTATCCCCGATGGCGTGACGAGCATTGGTCCATACGCCTTTTCACTTTGCACGAGCCTGAAGTCAGTCAACATCCCTGATGGTGTGACGATCATTGATGAACGTGCTTTCGCTGAGTGCTCAAGTTTGGAGTCCATCACCATTCCTGAAGGTGTGAAGACTGTTGGCGAACATGCTTTCGCTAGCTGCACAAGCCTGAAGAGCCTCGCCTTTCCATCCAGCTTGACGACAATTGGCGAAGATGCCCTCTATGGCCTTAAGAGCTTGGAATCCGTCACGGTGGGCAAAGGTAACGCGAATTTCTCGAGCAATGATGGAGTGCTCTTCGACAAGGCTGGAACGACGCTCCTCCTCTATCCTCAGTCCAAGCCTGATGTGCAATATGCCATCCCCCATGGCGTGAAGAGCTTCAAGATGTTCGCTTTCAAAGACACAAAAGTGAAGAGCCTTATCCTTCCATCTACCATGACGAGCATTGATATATATGCCTTCTCAGGTTGCAGCAGTTTGGTGTCCATCTCCATCCCTGCCAGCATAACGAGCATCGGGCAAGGTGTCTTCGATGAATGCTCAAGTCTGGCATCCATCACCATTCCATCCAGCGTGACGAGCATCGGTCCCTATGCCTTCTATGGTTGCGTAAGCCTGACGAGCATAACCATCCCATCTAAAGTGACAGATATAGGCATGGGCTTCTTCAAGAACTGTACTAACCTGAAAGATATATATTGTTATGCAGACCCAGCTGCCACTATTTGGCCTGCAGACACAGGCATCGATGATAATAATTACTCCGTGAAGTTCCATGTGGCCGACGCTGCAGCATGGGCAGAAACGTTCTCCAATCAGCCAGTCACCTTCGTCGGTGACCTTGGTCACTATTTCGTGAAGGACAGCCTGAGGTACAGGGTGCTCACACAGGGCATAGCGAGTGCATCGCAGCGTAGGGCTGGAGTCGGGAACACCGTGGAACTGGCTGGCCGAGAGACTCTGCCTGCTGGTGCCGTGGAGATTCCTTCCACAGTAAGCTACGACGGAGTGGATTACTCCGTGACAAGCATCGGCGACAATGCCTTCACGAATTGCTCAGACCTGACCTCCGTCATCATTCCCAGCAGCGTCACCAACATTGAGGACGGTGCCTTCGAGGGATGTACCAGCATGACCGACGTCTATTGCAACGCCGACCCCGCCCAGCTCACCTGGAATCCCGATGCCCAGAGCTTTATGAACGACAAGGAAACGAAATTCCACGTGGAGGACGCATCGGCATGGGCCTCGTTTGCCGACGAAAACTCCAGCGTCACCATCGTGGGTGACCTTGAGGAAATCACAGAAATCAAAGCCGTGACCACCACCACCGCAGACCAGACCACTAATGGTGCATGGTACACCCTCACCGGCATGCTGCTGGAAGGCGAACCCACCGCTCCTGGCATCTATGTGAAGGACGGAAAGCGCATCGCCATCCGATAAGAAAGATACAATCAAGAAGATAAAAATGAGCCTGTGTAGCAATCACGTTGCACAGGCTCTTGTGTTGTAAGATGGGGATTGGGTGTAAGGCTTTCCCGAATAACAGCAAACGCTTGTTATATTTCTATATGTCACACCAGCACCTCCGCTGAGGCTTTAGCCAGTGATTAGTTGCAAAGGTAGAGAAAACTTTGTGAACAACAAAGCTTTTTCTCATTAAATCCCCAAAAAGTTTGACTTCGTCGAGCTAAAGGTTTTGTGGTGTGGAAAAAAGTGTATATCTTTGCCATCTAAAAATGAAATGATATGAAAATGATTGGAGAAGGTCATGTGGGAGGTCTCTCACAACGTCGCAAGCAGGGAACCGCAGTGAGGTTGGCGGGTAAAACGGCGTTTCTTCCCAACGCCGACGTGCCTTTCGTGATGCAGGAACTGACCTTGGAACAGATTGAGGCCGTTCCTAAGAACAAGTTTTCCGTGTCGTTGATTGAACCGATAAATCCATTGGTCTTGACAGGACGAGCTTCCAGGAGGTTCGGGTCAGGAAGCATGCGCCGATTGCAACGAATCAAAGCCCTTTCCCGTCCACATAGTGGAGGTGGTATCATCAATTTCGTGCGGCAGTCGCCTGGCAATATCACGACGGAGAGCACGAACGGGACTGTGCTGTACAACACCGTCATCTCCTTGTTGGACCAAGCGAAGGTGAATGTTCACAACCTGTATGGTAAGAATCTCGCACTCAGCCACAATCAGCGTGACACGCAACCGAAGAAAGACAGCGGCATCTTCTGTCCGCCCGTTGATGAGGATTGCATGACGGACTGCATCACGAAGGCGATCTGCCACTTCTTTGGCAATAATGACACATGCAAGATTGCTGGCAAGGAATACAAGCTGGTGGTTTTCTGCCTGCTGATGCATGACTACTTCATCCGCATACACATCTTGAAGAATACAACGCGCACGCCCTTTGGTGAGTACCTGCGGAAAAGTGTGCTGAAGGAGAGGGAGAAGACGTTCACCTCCAGAACCTTCACCAATTGTGCCAATGACTACAAAAAAGACGAACTGGACTTCACCGAGCCAGACAGACTGAAAATCGATTTCAGGACTCATCCGACATCAAACACAAAACCGCTTCTGGCGGCTTTCCACGAGATTGGAAATTTTTTCCACATGTCCGATTACTTCGCACATTTGCGGGCTTTGCAGGAAAACATGTCAAAGTTCCGTCTATAAGCCCAGTGGCATGGCAATCCAGCCAGATGCCACACGGTGAGGACCCAAGAGAGGGTTCTCACTTTTTTTTTCCACACACCTACAGCGTTTTTTCCATTCGCTATGAGGGGTGTGACCGAATGCCTAACTTTGCCCCCGAAATCACGAATTGGTTGACATCTGGTCAGATGCGATGAGAGTTCCGATCGAGTTCCAATTGAGTTCCAATCGAGTTCCAATCGAGTTCCAATCGAGTTCCAATCGAGTTCCAATCGAGTTCTAATCGAGTTCCAATCGACCTCTGTTTCCAAGGGTGGTAATTTATGTTTAACTCCTTTAATTCATTAACATTATGAAACAAAAAAATCCAAAAACCACAGCACAGACGTTACAACGTGTGCTCATGAAGGTCGTAGCTTTACTCTACGCCATGTTCAAGTTCATCTGCAATCACTCTTTCGAGAATGTGACCACAGGCTCCGACAGTATGAACAAGTTCAAGAAGGTCAACCTCAAGTATCTTCGCGAACGCGCAGCGACGCTGCAGAACTCGGGACAGAGCCTCAGCCAGTTCTACCAGTTCATGCCGCTTCAGAGTGACAAGTGGACTCCTTTCGCCGCCATTGTCTCTCAGGGCCATCTGCCCGAGGTCTCTGTGGGCATCGATGCAGAAGGTGGCCACAAGGCGTATGTCAATGCACCTGGCCGTACCTATGCTGACTTTGTCACTGCATGGGGGCTTCAGCGTGGCGACCAAGTGACCTTTGTCACTGTCCAGAAACGTGAGGCTAAGTATGAAGTGAACTATTCGCGCCTCATTCTCAATCCTCGGAATGCTGATGGCAGCGGTGCTCCAATGACCACCGAGATTGTTGACAGTGAGGGTGAGTTCCCATGTTCCAACTGGAAGAATCGCCTCAACTTCTCGACGTTTGATTTCGACGCCGACCACTACAATTTCGTACTGGGTCGTGGCGGAATCGTTGTGGCTGCTGGCATCATTGTCAGTCGCAAGGACAGAAGCGGCGGCTGGTTCCGCAGCAACTGTCAGCTCGTGCTCAATGAGGCAGGTTTAGGCACTGACCTTTGCAGTCTGGCTGAGGCTGTAGAGAAGAGCTATGTGTCGACAGACATTGACATGGAGTCGGAGTTCTATCTCAACAATGCTGGTGCAGGCGGTACTGGCAGCACAGAGGACATCACACCCAGCGGCGGCAGTGGCGGTGTGACTCCTGGTAATCCTGCCTACAACAGCAACGCCACCATTAACGGTGTGAGCCAGAGCATTGCCGGCGGCAGCGTGACGGCAACGGCACCTCTCACCTCTGTGGCTGTCAGTGGCACGAACCTCGGCGACGTGGTCTTCACTGCCAAGGTGGATGGCACGGGCGATGCCATCAACCCCACCAGTCACAACGCCAACGGCGCCACCTTCAGCGGTCTGAACGTGGAAGCTGGACACAGCCTTGTGGTTTACCGTGGCGGCGCTGCATGGTTCACCATCACTGCCCAGGCTCCTGACGACGGCGGCGAAGGAACTTTTTAATGGTCTAAGGCCAAAGGTCTAAAGTCAAAGGCTAATTGACAGTTGAAAAT
>JAGCDQ010000070.1 GCA_017651245.1 Bacteroidaceae bacterium
ACCTTCACATCTCCGTAAACTGGATCTGGAAGCACCACACGCTTCTTTGGTTTAGCTTTTCTCATTTTTTTGTTTGATTTAATCTTTCTTTAGTCTGAGGCTGCATTTGTGTGTGTGTCTTCAACGCCCACTCAAGGGCATTTACTCAACCCTTCAAGCATTTCCGTCAAACCAAACGTTGTGAAAAAACTGTAGTTACTTTTTTACTTGTGTAAGAAAAAGGATTACTTCTTAGCCTTTGGACGCTTAGCTCCGTACTTAGAGCGACGCTGTGTGCGGCTTGCCACACCTGCAGTGTCGAGTGCACCACGGATGATGTGGTAACGTACACCTGGAAGGTCCTTCACACGACCACCACGTACGAGTACGATAGAGTGTTCCTGCAAGTTGTGTCCCTCTCCTGGAATGTAAGAGTTCACTTCCTTCTTGTTAGTCAAACGAACACGAGCGACCTTTCTCATCGCTGAATTAGGCTTCTTAGGAGTAGTAGTGTACACGCGCACGCATACGCCGCGACGCTGAGGGCATGAATCCAAAGCTGGAGACTTGCTCTTGTCTACCAACACCTTACGGCCTTTTCTTACCAATTGTTGAATAGTAGGCATTTTGTTTAATTTTTTATTGTTATTATTTAATGATATACATTCTTGTCCGAGTGCCTACCATATCCCTTCCACCCGAAGGGGGAACCATTGCTTTATGGTCAGCTACCCGCTTTGCTTCGTGCTAAATTTAGTGTCGCCTTTTTCACCAATTCCGCGTCCCGTTTCCAACGGAGCCATACACTCCACACGACACTCAATGTACCTAACTAAGGCACGCACTACTCCAAAAAGTGGTGCAAAGTTACGCATTTTCTGCCGAATAACATGTTTTCGAAGAAACCTTTTTCTCCCCACACCGCCAAAAACTTGTATATTTAGCATTATTTAACATATCAAGCACACAAAATCGTCCCTCAAATGGCAAAAAACCTCCCACTTGTGCATTTTCAACCCACAAAAAAGGTGTCGGAAAACACCCTTCCGACACCCATAGCTTTAACCGTTAACCCTTAATCGTTAACCTATAATCGTTAACCGATAACCGTTAACCTTTAACCGATAACCGTTACTCACTCACGCCTCCCCCTGCTTGATGGTGAACGGCGCAATTGTGCGTTCGTCCTGCTGCTGTGCCTGCTGCAGACGGATCGTGCCAAACTGCTGCTCATACTTCTTCACGTTATCCTGCAACGCCATGAGCAGACGCTTTGCGTGTTCAGGAGCCAAGATGATGCGGCTCTTCACTTGTGCCTTCTGCATGCCAGGCATCATCTGGATGAAATCTGCCACAAACTCACTACTTGAATGGGTAAGGATGGCGAGGTTCGAATACGTACCCTCAGCCACCTCTGGCTTCAGTTCAATCTGAAGCTGCTGATTGTTATTTTCTGCCATAATCTATTATATATTTAAATATGTGTAATTTTTATGATTTGAGGTTGGAGGTTTGAGGTTTGAGATTTATGATTTGAGGTTTGGCTCCGCCGAGCTGAAGGTTGAGATTTGAGGTTTGAGATTTTTACCATGCGGCGCCTCAGCCCTCTTTAACCGTTAACCTTTGACCTTAGACCTTTGACTTTAGACCTTTGACTTTAGACCTTTGACCTCTTTAACCTTTAACCTATAACCTTTAACCTATAACCTTTAACCTTTACATTTTCTTGTACCTCTCAATCACCTTTTGGGGACCTTTGCCCACCCACGAGTAACCCGTTCGCCTTTCATACCCCACCTCCGACAACTTCTTGTGGGGCACCCCGTCGCGGTCGCAGAACATCGGTTCCGCCCGTTCCAAGTCATAGAACCTTGCCCACAGCAGTTCCGCGCCCTGACGTTCCAGCAAGTGGACATCCTTCTTCCCCTCCTCATTCGTGAACTGCTCCAGCACCACATCCTTCAGCGCATGAGCCTCCAGCCATTCCACGCCACACTTCACCGCCTCCAGCACCTCCGCCGACGGATTCTCCACATCCATCAACAAGTTCAGGATGCCACACGTCTCTCCATAACCCGAATAGGAAAGCAACTCATACGCACGAGCCTTCACCGGCATCAATGTCTCCCTGTCATGCTGAGAGCACCACACCGTCCGCTTCCCTGCCTTCCATGCCTCCGTGCCATAATCCAGCACCCTACCCTCGGCATCCACACGAATCTGGCAATCCAGCACACACTGCAAACCCCGCTCGTAAGCCTCCCGACATTTCTTCTTCATCGACTTCTCCACGCCCATGCATTGGAACCGCTCCGCATCCATCGCCACATCCCGCAACATCTTCAGCGCATTCACCATTGCATTGTCGTTAAACGTGATCTGCATCGAATAGTCATCCACCTTCTTCGCAGGGAAGAACTGAGGGAATCCCCCATTCTTATATTGCATCTTCAGCAAATACTCCACACCCCGCTTGAACGCCGTCGTGTACTGTTCCCTGGTCACAGCCACCACCTCCTTGTCCATCTCCCTGTGGTTTTCCACCACCACCTGATCCAGTTTCGCCACCGCCTTCGCCAGCGTCTCCATCTCCGAAGTCGTCGCCCCGTTGTCAATCGTTGCACCGACACCCTTCATCCACGCCTTCAGGTCCTTCGGACTCATGCCCTTCAGCCAATCCTGGTTCTTCGGCCATCCACCCGACTTCATCTGGTACTTCACAATCGAGTCCGCCATCTGCTGCACATTCGGCTGAGCCGACAAGCCCAGCGCCCCACAACAAAGCAACACGATGACTGCGATACGTTTCACTTCATTTCTCATTATGAGTGCGAAGTTACGACTAATTGAGAACACTACCAAATTTTTCGCAAAAAAAGGAGAGGTTCCGTGTGGATACCTCTCCTTGTTGCTACATATCGTCATACGGGTAATGGACGCCCCATTTCTGGCGGAAACCGTCCATGAGTTGCATGATGTAGAGAGTTTCGGCATGAGGCATCTCGCGGGGTTCGAGGAGTCCTTCGGCAAGGGCATCACGACAGGCGAGGAACTGGTATTCGTAGCCCGTAATCTGCTGGGGCACGTGGATGTCCTCAACGAACTCACGGTCGTGGGTGTTGACGGTGATGCGCTGGGGATTGTTGATGTTGTCGATGATCAGGTTGCCGTCGGTGCCAGCGATGACGCCGATGTTGTCGCCCACACAGGAGGCACTGCTCTGCACGTTGGCAAGGATGCCGTCGGAGAGGACAAGGCTGATGGCGTTGGTCAAGTCCATGCCTGTGTCGCTCTTCACACATTGGCTCTCGATGCTCACGATGTCGGCAGGGAAGAACATACGGACGAAGTTGAGGGCATAGACACCTAAGTCGAGCAAGGCACCACCACAGAGGTCGGCACGCATGATGCGGGGCTTGTCACCCATCGAATAGCCCAACGTGGCTGTGACGAGGCGTGGGGTGCCGATGCGTCCGCTGCTGATGAGGTCGCGCACCATCTTGACAGCTGGTTGATAACGTGTCCAGATGGCCTCGGCAATGAACACCTTCCGTTCGTGTGCCAAATCCAGCACTTCCTTCGTCTGACGTGCGTTTGCCATAAAGGCTTTCTCCACCAGACAGGGTTTGCCTGCCAAAATGGCTTCCTTGGTCACGTCGTAGTGGTGAGAGTGAGGGGTGCCGATATAGACGAGGTCGATGTCAGGATCGGCGATGAGTTCGCTGTACGAGCCATAGGCTTTGGGGATGTTCCACTTCTGGGCAAAGGCTTGCGCCTTCTCCAAGGTTCTTGACCCAACGGCATAGGCTTCACAATCTGCCAATCCGTTCAAGGTGATGGCAGCTTTCTCGGCAATCCAGCCTGTGGCGATGATGCCGACGCGGAAAGGAATTTTTTTCATGTTTGAGGTTTGAGGTTTGAGATTGGAGGTTTGAGATTGGAGATTTGATTTTTGAGATTGGAGATTGGAGGTTTATTGGGGGAGGGCATCAAGCCAACAGAGAAAGGCGACAAGGGAGGCGTTCCAGTTGATGGCGATTTCGTTGGAGGCGTAGGATTCCATGTTGTCGATGTAGGATTCGTCAGGATAGTTGGAGGGATAGACAGCATCATGCATGTCTCGTTTGTCCTGCTGTCCTGGATTAGGACCGCCTACCAGCATGCCCGGGAAGGGTGCTTCCACAGCGTCTGCCTCAGAGATGCGATGATGAGGATGCATGGGCGATTGGTCACCAAAGCCTGTCACATAGCAATAGCCTGTGGCATTGCGTCCCAAGAGGTAGTCGGCATTCTGCAAGGCATAGCGACGATACTGAGTGGTGCCTAACAGGCGGTCGGCATAGAGGAGCGCCATTGCCTGACAACAGCAATGCTCTGCCAGACAACCCCAACCGAAGTCGCGAGGACTGTTGCCATAGGGCGACTGGAAGCAGGAGGCATCCACCCCCTTGATGACATTGTTGCAATAGGCACAGAAGGGAACGAGCAGGTCGGCAGCCAATTCCTGCGCCTCTTTGGGTCGGGCGTTCGTGCCGATGGTGACCAGCATATCTGACAACCACTCATACACGCCCAATGCCGACACATTGCCCCACGAAGGTGTGGAGAAGCTTTGTGGCTGATACTGACGAGCCTCTTCCAGATAGGAGGTCTTGCCTGTGAGCCGATAGAGTGCCGATGCTGCCCAGAAGAATTCGTCGCGGGCATTGCCGTCGCCATAGGTGCCTGTGCTGACAGCAGGGTCTTTGAGCTGCTCCTGACGATAGAACGCCGTCGGATGTTCCTTTGCCCACTGGTAGGCACGTTCGGCAGCCTCAGTCGCCTGTGCCACAAAGTCGGGATAGTCTTTCTGGTAAGGTTCGAAAAGACGAGCTGCATCCGCCATCACGGCAGCAAAGTCGAGGGTGGCAGTCACACTCTTCGCCACCACATAGCGCGTCTGATGGCAGTCGGTGGGCAACACGAAGCCCTCAAAGTTGGGGGTGGTGAGTTTGTGATACACACCGCCATCATCGGGGTCTTGCATGGTGAGCAACCACTTCAGGTTGAACATCATCTCATCCAAGAAATCGGGAGTCTTGTTGCCACTCTCAGGGATGTCGGTCTTGAGGCGCACAAAGTAATCGCGCTGTTGCTCATAAGTGACAAACATGAGTCCGATGCTGAATGCCGAGTTGACGACATATTTGTTGTAGTCGCCAGCATCGTACCAGCCATAGGGAGAGCTGATGACGGTGCCAGCAGGACGCTTTTCTGTTGCTGCCGAAGGATGCACCAGCACCTGAGTGTCTGGATGCCCCAGCGGTCGGTTGTACGCCCCACCCTGCTCAATGGCGATGCCTGAACGGATGAGGTAAAACAGACGAAGGGATGCCTTCGCAATATCTTGATAAGGACGCTTCGACACAAGGAAATCGCACGACTGGTCCCCCACACTCACCTGATAGTTTCCTGTGGCAGTGAGTTCCCCAAGATCAACGAGATAACGGGTTTTACCCGACCAAGGCGAAACCGCCTCACGCATCACCTTAGGAGTGAGCACCTTCCCCTTGGGGGTCGTGACTTTCACTTTCCCCTCAGGATTGACTCCCTCCACGACAATGACTTTTTCCTGACTTGGGTAGCAACCCACCTGATTGCGACGGATTTCCACCTGATTCTGTACGTGCAAGCCCCACACGGAGGCTGAGAGTGCAATGACCAATAGCGTCCTTTTCATTTTTCAGTTATTTAGTTCCATTTACAATATTCTTCAACGCAGAGCCAAAGATGATGTACTGCGTGTTGCCTGCAATGGTGCCCTCATTCTGTCCCCAGAGGAATGGCCAGTCGTCGAAGTTCTCGAAGTGGTCAGGACGACGGAACAGCAAGCCTGGCGCCACGTTGCCTGGGATGAACGAGAAGTCGGCACGGTTGTTGCCATAGAACACCTGCTTGGGACGGGCAGCACCCACCACAGCCACGAAGGAGTAGTTGTGGTAGGGATGGCAGCCGTAGAGCCAATCAGCCGTACGGAACACCACATCACGCTTCACGATGTCAGGGAAGTAGATGTGGGCAAAGCAGACGGTAGTGCCGAAGCTGAGCACCTGTCCACCACCAGCCCAGTTGCCCAATCCGATGGGCAATCCGTATGGATTCTGAGTGCCAAGACTGTCGATATACACTGCATATTTCTCCACATAAGGACGCAGCCGCTGACGATAAGCCTCATCCATGAACGGAATGGCGTCGAGAGCCGTCTGGATGGTGGAGTTCACATTGCGGTCGAGGGCGGTCCAAATCTGGGTGTTGAAGTTGTCGAGGTACTGCTTTTCACGGGTGGCAGCATAGAGTTGCAAGTTCGTGCCCAAGTCACCACCGCCACGACCACCTCGCTGTCCAGCACGACGGTTGTTCTGCATCAGTTCCGTTGCCTCTGCCATCAGTCGCTTCGACTGCGTGAGGGCACGGGCGGCAAGGTCATCGTTGTAACCCTGCAAGGCACGACTGGCAGCAGCAAACATGGTGGCTGCCTGGAAGTCAAGACTCGGATTGCGAGTGGTGAATGCCCACATATCGTCAGGCGTTCCACTCGATTTCCCATCAGCTGACACCTCGTAGGGTTTCAGGCTTGGGTCGTAGTGAAGACCATCGGTGATGGAGGCAGCATCGCCCAAGTGGTGATAATTGTCCAAAATGGAGTTGGAGAGCGTCGAAGCCATGTGACCAATCTGCTCTGCCTGTGCCACCAGATTCAAGGTGCCGTGCTCGATGAACTGCAACACATCGGGCACTCCATCAGGACGATGCAAATCCACATAGCGTTGTTTTTGGCTCACGAAAGTCTCGTCGCGCTGGGGCTTGAAGAGTTCCCATGTGCGGATGAAGTTCTGCACCACGCTGATGTTGGAACCCGTCTCGATGTCGAAGTCGCCCGCATCGAAGAAACCGCCCACGTTCAAGCCAGGAATCAGTTCGTAAGGCTTGTATTTCGTATCGGTGGAGGCTCCCTGACGGTGCAGGTCGAAGTGGTCGCTCTCTGGCGCTTGCAGATAGCCCTCCTTGAAAGGCTCTCCGTGCCAAGTGCGATAGCCCTCCGTCACATACATGTGGTTCATGTGGATAGGCACCCACACATCGGTTGTGGCATCGGTAATCTTGTCATAGACATGCTCGTCGATGAGGAAGTCGTTGGTCTTCGTGTCGCCATACTGGATGTAATAGACACCAGGCTGCTTCACCGATGAGAAGTCAAACTTCACATAGTTGTACTTGAAGTAGGCGCCCCACTCTTTCAGCCCTCCACGGAAAGCCTCTGTGGTGGTGCCATCCTCGTTGATGCGCATGAGCGTCGCCTGAGACTTCACACGGTCGTTCTTGTCCAATTCGATGACAGCCACCTTCGGCTGGTCAGGACGATAACCCACCTGAGAGAAACCGATGTTCGGTTCACGAATCCAGTTGGGAATGGCATGAGGCTCCACCGTCCAAGTGATCACCTTACCCGTCTTGCCCTTAGGCAGCACACTACGCAGCACAAACCAGCCGTTCTGTGCCAGCATACGACCATCGTAGAGGCGCAATTCAGCATCCTCGCTGCTGATACGAATCATGCGTTCAGGTGCATCGGAAGCCAAGACGATGCTATGTCCTGTCTCAATAGGCAGGGGATCCACGAAGCGGTCGGTGCCCCGATCATCATAAGTTTTAAAACCCTTGAACTGACGAGGTTTCTCGCTGTTGGGACGCGTGGTCGTGAGACTGGTGGCATATCGGGGCAAACGTCCCAGACGACCATCCATCGAGAAAGTCTTGAGCCAATACTGCGAAGGCAGGAACTCCAAGTTGAAGCCAGCATCGCCTGCCAGTTTCTCAGGCACGGGCTTGTCGAGATAGACCGCAATCTCCACAGCTTTTCCCTTCGCTGTGACCACCACCCGACTGTCGAAGTCGTAATCGTCATAGCGCATGCCCACCTCAATGCTTCCTGCCTCACGATTCACCTTTCGGTTGGTCATCTTGGGCACCAAGTCCCATTGCTCAGGCGTGTTGTTCAGACGCACAGCACCACCCTGCACAGTGCGCACACCATGATGGATGATTTCGATGCCCGAGTTCTTCTCGTCGTTGAAACCACCATTGAAACTGTTGCTGAACACCAGCACGTTCACGCCTTGCCGCTCAAAGTACTCGCGGTCGTTCAACTGTAAATCCTGCGCCTGGCAAACAGTCGCCACAAGGGACAGGAAGAGATAGGATAGTTTTCTCATTTTCATTTAGGTATTGTGTCTGTGTAAAGGAATGAAGGGTCACTACTTGAAAATCTTCTGTGCGAAGAGCGTCAGGTAGATGCGCCAATTACGCCAAATGTGACCCCCATCATTCTCGTAATATTCGTATGGATAGTGATGTTCGTCAAGATAACCACGAAGTTGCGTGTTCATCTGCATCAGGAAATCCTCCTTGCCGATAGCGATCCAGAAGAGCTTGGGCTTCGAAGCGAAAAGGCGAGCCATCTGCTCATCAAACTTCGCATCATTCTGCTGCATCCGTGCTGCTGCCGACTGAAGTCCGTAGTAGTCGAACACCTCAGGATAGAGACGCGAGATGCCGAAGGTGTGACCACCACCCATTGAAAGTCCCGTCACAGCACGTCCAGAACGCTTTCTGATGGTCTTGTAGTGGCTGTCCACATAGTTCACAATATCCATGAAGCTTTCCTCCATCGTCGCTTTGGCACCACGTTGGTTGAAGGCGTTGCCATCAGGGGTGTACATCCCCTCATGCCACCAACCAGGAGCGGCATTGCAGGTTGGGTTACCATTCGGCATCACCACAATCATCGGCACACACTTGCCCTCTGCAATGAGGTTGTCCATAATCTGTGAAGCACGACCCAAGTCGCCCCAAGCAGTCTCATCGCCTCCGTGTCCATGCAACAGATACATCACAGGGAAGGCTTTCTTGCCGTCGTAGGCAGCAGGCAAATAGACCGTCATGCGGCGTTGTTGCCCCAAGGTGGGGCTATCGTACCACACACGGCTCAGCGTTCCATGCGGCACGTTATTGACAGAATAGAGGTGTCCCTTGTCATCGTTAGACTTCGTCACAATGAAGATATTGCTCAAGGTCGAGATGTCGCGATTGACATAGCTGTTGGCAGGGTCGATGAAACGCTGACCATCCACAGAGAGGCTGTAAGAATACAACTCAGGATTCAATGCGGTCGTCGTTCCTGTCCAGACACCATTCTCCTGCTTCGTCAGGTTCAGTCGCTGATTGCCAATCTCGTTGAAATCGCCGCTGACCGTCACCCGCTGGGCAGAAGGATCGTAGAAATTGAACGTCACAGTACCATCAGCATTCACCACAGGGGACTGCACACGGGGACGCTGTCCCAGCTGCTGCTGAGCAAAACTGCTCATCGCCATCAGGCTGCAGCACACATAAATCATGAACTTTTTCATCCTCTTGCCATTTGATAGATTGCTTGCATATCTTTTGCCTCCAGCACTTTCAAGCCGCCACAGGTACTCTTTCCGTCACGACTGCACTTGCGGGTCATCTCCTTGATTTCCGCATCGGTGATATCACGTCCGATCAGCTCCTTGATGTTGATAGGCATTCCGATGGCGTGATAGAAACGCTCCATCGCCTCGATACCCTTCAGGGCGGTTCCCTCTGGGTTGGTGAAGTCATTAGGAACATCCATCACATTGACAGCAAAGCGCACGAAACGACGCAGGTTCTCATGCATCACATAGCGTGCCCAACTTGGCCAGATAGCAGCCAAACCTGCACCATGCGTCACATCGAACATACCACTGAGTTCATGCTCCAACTGATGCGTTGCCCAGTCTTCGTCCACACCACAGCCCGTCAGACCGTTGTGCATCAAACTGCCGCCCCACATGATCTGGGCACGATAACGATAATCTTCAGGATTCTTCAACACGGCAAACACGGCATTCTTCATGCTGCGCAACATCGCCTCAGCCAAATCGGTCGTCAAGTCCATATCATCATCTTTGGTGAAGTAACGTTCCATTGTATGCATCATCATATCCGTCACACCAGCCGCCGTCTGATAAGGAGGCAACGTGAATGTGCGACGAGGATTCATGATGGCGAACTTCGGACGGGACAAATTGTTGGAATAGCCCAGTTTCACATCGCCCTCCTCATTCGTGATGACGCTGGATTCGCTCATCTCACTACCTGCTGCAGGAATGGTCAGCACAGCCGCCACAGGCAGCATCTTCGTCGCCTTCTCCTTGCCGAGATAGAAATCCCACACATTTCCCTTGTAAGGCACACCATAAGCGATGCACTTGGCTGAATCGATAACGCTGCCGCCACCTACAGCCAAGATGAAGTCAATCCCCTTCTGGCGACACAGTTCAATACCCTTCTGAGCCAATGAGAGTCGGGGATTGGGCACGACACCACCTAATTTCACAAAGTCGATACCAGCCTCCTGAAGCTGATTGATAATCTTGACCAAAAGTCCTGAACGGATGGCACTCTGACCACCATAATGTACCAGCACCTTCTTGCCGCCATACTTTTTCACCAGACGAGCCACCTGCTCTTCTGATTTCTCACCGAAGATCACTTCGGTCGGAGCATAAAAACTAAAATCCTTCATATCTCTATCATATAAAAATTACAAATATCAACTTAAATTGCGCCGTTGGCGCCGAAGAAAAAATATAAAAAAACAAGTAAAGATATAAAAAACAATTTTTATTTATTTTTTCCTGTTTTTACCTATTTTTCTTTCGGCGGCTTGCCGCAATAAATCTCAAGCCTCATTACCTGTCTTTGTTACCCCACTTCTTGTCATACTTTCCTTCCGTATCAGCCTTTCCGCCAAACACGTTGAGTCGGTAGCGAACGTGCAGCATAGCGTAGGAGTTGATGCTGTTGTAGCGTGTATCGCTTCGACTAGTGGCATTCACCCATCGGTCATAATTGCTCTGCTCTCGCAAGAGGTCGTAGAAGTTGAGTGCCACCACGAGCGTCTTGCTTCTGAGGAATGTTTTGGAAATCTGTCCATTCCAGATGAGTTCGTTGGTGTTCATCGATGGGTCGTTGTAACCCCTTCGGCTGTGTTGACGCAGGTTCGTGCTGATTTCGAAGTCTGCAGGCAGTCGGACAAGCATCTGACCACCATAACTGAACTGCCACGTGTCCAGATTCGCATTCGGCTGCAATTCGTTGCGAGTATGCTGATAAGTCACGTTTCCGTCGAGCGTCACTTCGAGCCAAGAATTGCGGAAGCTGGCATTGAGTCGTTCATTCAGGTTGATGGAACGAGTGGTGTTCTTCTGGGCATCCGCCTTCTGCTGTGCCACATAGCTCACATAGTTATTATAGCGCGCACGGGTGTCTGTTCCGATATTCCAACGACCTAAGGTATCGATGGCTGTATTGAACGTGAAACCACCATCCGCGTTCCAGTTTCCGTTGATGTTCTCAGGACGTGAAGTGCTTCCACCCGTCTCGGCATTGTAGCGTACCAAATTGGAGATGCTGTTGCGGATGTGACGATAGTTGGCATAGACCACGATGGAGCGTTTCCACTTGGAGATGTAATCGTTGTAATAAAGATTGAGCGTGTTGGTGAACTGAGGCTTCAATCCCGGGTTTCCCTGCGTGATGTAGAGCGGATTGGAGTCGTCGGTGATGTCGAGCAGTTGCGTGATGTCGGGCTGTCGCGTGTCACCACGATATTGGATGCGGAAACTGCTCTGGTCGCTGAACTTATAACGGAAGTTAAAGGTCGGCGTGAAATTCGTCACCGTGCGGACAGTGTCCACATACTTGCCACGATAGTCCTGAATGAAGTTGGAACGCTGAGGTTGCAGGAGCACACCCACGTTGTAGTCGTATTTCTCCTCACGATGGCGCAAGGTCAAGCGAATGTTGTGAGTGTAGTTCTTGTACTCAGAATAGCGGCTCAGGTTCTTGTCCAGAAAATCCTCCAGCGGAGCATCCAAAGCGGCAAACGCCGAGTTAGGTCCGAGCCAACTGCCCCAATCCCGATAGGCTGGCACGATGCCGGCAAAGACATCCGTAGCCTCATGACTGAAATCGAACGTCTGACGGTCACTCTTGTTTTGGTTGTAACGCAGTTCGTAGCTTACCGTCAGATGCGCACCCTTCCAGAGCGGTTCCGTATAGTTGGTCCTCAACACATAGCCCTTGTTGTCGCTGGGCGTTTCGTTGTAGCGAGCGGTGAAATAAGTGGAATCCTGTCCTGCCTGATTCTGTTTCAGGAACAAGTGCACCTCGTTGTTCGAGGCATTCTTCTGGCGATTGTCCCCTGCACTACCCTCCACACGGAGCATGACGTTTCGTCCCTTCGGATTCAAACGACGATAGAACTGCAACATTCCCCAGATGTTTCGGTTGCGCCCATAACTGAGACTGGCCTGATCGTTTCTGTTCACCGCCAGTTTCCGCTGAGTCATCAGGTCGATGGCTTCGTCGGTCAACGGATTCGTCGTATAAAGATAAGGGTCATCGCTGTAGGTGGCAGAAAGGGAAGTCGTCGTTCCATCGTTGGTACCCGTCGAACCATTGGCACGCAACATGATGTTGCTCAAGGTGTCAGGCTTCCACTCCACACGCAGGTTCCCATTCCAGTTATTGCTACGCGTCAAGTTCACGGAAGTGCTGTTGGAGAAGGTACGGTAGTCCTGACTATAGAAGTTCTCACGGGCATTCTCGTTACGGTTGTCACCATTTCGATGGTTCCAACGCACACTGAGGTCCACCTTCAACTTTTCATCATCATCATAGTTCAGGTTACCGCTCAACATCTTGTTGGTGTTCAATCCTCGACGGTTCCACCAACCTGCATTCTCCTCCTTGTTGTTGGCATTGCCCATGATCATGATGCGTGTCTTGTCCGTGAAACTACTGCCCGATCCACGCATCGCATAACGCTCTTCCGTACCTCCTGCAATATCGAGATTGGTCATGTAGCCACGATTCATTCCCTTCTTGATGGTGAAATCCAACACGGTTTCCTTCTCTCCGTCATCAATGCCTGTGATGCGTGACTGGTCACTCTGCTGATCGTAGTATTTCACGTTCTGGATGATGCTCACAGGGAGGTTCTTCAAAGCGGTCTCGATATCACCCAGCAAAAACTCCTTGCCGTCCACCAATATTTTTTGCACCACCTTACCATTGATGGTGATGTTACCATCCTCGTCGATATCGGCACCAGGCAGTCGCTTGATGAGTTCCTCCACCGCCGAACCTTCAGGGGTGCGGAATGCCTCGGGGTTGTAGAGCAAGGTGTCCTTCTTCACCACCACTTGTGCCACATTCGCCGACACCACCGCCTCTTTCAGCATCCGGTCGTCCGTCGCCATACGGATATTGCCCAAGTCCAAGTTCTGCTCTCGACGGAGCGTCACTTCCCGTTCTATCGTCTGATAACCCACAAACGAAATCCTCAGTCGGAACGTGCCCACCGTGGGTACATCCACTGAAAAGTTTCCTCGCTCGTTGGAGACAGTTCCTCCCACGAAAGCACTATCTGCCACAGTAAACAACTGCACAGACACATGTTCCATCGGTTCCTTCGAATCGATATCCGTCAAATAACCATTAATTGTAAAACGCCGTGCTTCCTGCGCAAAAGCGCACAACGCGGTTACACAAAGGAGCACAAATAACAATAATATCTTCCTCATAAAGTGTTGTGTTGTGTGTCTAAATTTCTCTCTCCATTCATAGACTCCATCTTGACATAAATGTCAAAAGAAACATGAATCTATTATGATTTTTTAACTAAAAGGCGCATTTTTTCATCCGAATAAGCACAAATACACGGTTTTATAGCGTCTTTTTTAGGCGTTGAAGCCCCTTTCTATGTATTGGCGACATCAGTTCGCCCAATACTTCTTGCCTTTCTCGTCAAGGTAAAAGCCCTTCGCTGGTTTACCCTTCAGCAGACGGCCTCCAAAATCATAATATCTCGGAATGGACGGAGAAGGTTCGAACACAAAGGGGGCGCTGATGCCATCAGGCACTTCGTTTGAGAACTGCCAGGAATCGAACTGAAATGTGGAGGACTCTGTGCAGACAAAATACACATCCTTCGTGCCCTTGCACAATGCAGGGTCAACATCCACTTTGTAGTCGCTCAGATAGGCAGAGGTGGTCTCTATGGTGGCAACAGGGGTTGAAGTTCTTGTACCCAGACGCACTTCAATGACACCCTTTCCCTTGACACTGACGGTGAGGGAGGTAGCCCCAGAAGTGCCGAAATCCACATTGCGCACCAAAGTCCAGGCATCCTTCACCATCTTCACCAACAGTTTGCTGGAAGCATCATTTCCCAAGTTGCTGATTTCGGTGTTCTTGATCAAATTGGAGAAATGCTCATAGTCCACTCCACCACACGTGGCCATCGTCTCAGCCTCTTGCAGTTCGTAAGGGTTCAACTTCTTGATGGGCTCCACACCTTTCGAATCCAGCGTCACCGTGCTGATCTTCTGTGCACTCTCTACCACGGTTGCCTTATTCACACAGATGGAACGGTAGGTGCTGGCATCGCTTGGAACAGCGTTCTTTTTCTTCATGTTTTCCAACAAGGCTCCTGAATGATAAATGTGGTAGTAAGTGCCTTGAAATTTATGTAGGTGGGAGTGGTTGTTGGGGGAGGTGCCTGGATGAGGACCATAAACGCCCTTGTATTTCCACGAGTCAGGGTCCATCGGGTCGTCGCTCACCATATAGCACATCGTGCATGAACCTGGGGCTGACACACTAATGCCTTTGTCATTCTGGTATTTATTCCAGTCATTGCGACCTCTCCACGATGAGCAGTAAGTATAGACGAACTTGCCACCGATGATGTTCAGTTCGCTGGCTTCAAAGTGGTAGGGAGCAGGCAATTTGACCGCCCTGCCATCAATGGCTGTCATGTTGGACTTGAGTTTGGCGATGCGAGCATTGTTAGGCTGCAGGTTGCTGCCTTGATTGTTGGGGTCACCGCCACCAAAAGCGATCCAGCCTGTTCCGTCTTCATCAATCATCACACCCGGGTCGAAAACCCAGTTGCAGGGACTCACACCCGGTGTGCTGCCAGTAATCATCGGACCATTCAGCGGCGAAGTCCAAGGACCCACAGGCGAAGAGGCTTTCA
This sequence comes from Bacteroidaceae bacterium, assembly GCA_017651245.1. Lineage (GTDB taxonomy): Bacteria > Bacteroidota > Bacteroidia > Bacteroidales > Bacteroidaceae > Minthosoma. Next base: position 15,131 of record JAGCDQ010000070.1, read on the forward strand.
ATACACCGACACTGCCGCCACTATTGGCAAAGTAAAGGAAGAACTCCGGTTTCCCGATGATGTTGGTACGCCAAGTCACGGAAGGTGCCCATGACGCAGCGAAACTTCCACCCCATCCTGAGCACACTTTGCCCACATCGATGGTTCCGTGAAAGGTCCAGTTCACCATGTCATCCGTAGAGAAGACAACCAGCGACTTGATATCGCCATATTTGTTTTCCCCCTTCTTTCCGTTCTTGATGAATTGCTGGTGGTCGTTCGAACCATATACGTAGAGACGGCCATTATATTCAAGTGCCGTAGGGTCTGCACAATAGACGGAAGCACTCAGCGGATTGGAATTAGTAGTGCTCTTAAAGAACATGCTTGTCTGGGCTTTGGCTGTCAAAGACATCGCCACCGCCACAATCGTCAGGAAAAAATTCTTATACATCAGTTTCAGTGAGAATTTAGGTATGAATTGGGTTGCAAAGTTAGAAAAAAGTTCACAAACTAAAAAATAATCCTTGCTCCTAATCCCTAACTTCCAACTTTTTCGTACCTTTGTCCCGAAATTCAAAACCTATTTAATCAGTTGCTAACATGAAAAGAACATTACATCTTGTTTTGACACTCGTCTTGGGGACATTGCTCCCCACCTCCATCATGGCTGAAACGATTCCCTTGGTGGGCAACGTATTGGAACGCAAAATCACCTCGCTGAACGGCGACTGGAACTACATCGTGGATGTGCAGGAAGAGGGCTATTATGACTATCGCATGAACCCGACCTCTTGGGGATTCTTCCGCAATGCGAAGCCACAGCGTCCAGAAGACCTCATCGAGTATGACTTCGACACCTCTCCCACCATGCCCATTCCATCCGATTGGAACACGAGGGACGAACGCCTGTTCTTCTACGAGGGAACGGTGTGGTTCAAGAAGAGCTTTGACTGGCATCCCACTCAGGGACGCAACACCCTGCTCTACTTTGGTGCGGTCAACTACGACTGTCACGTTTATGTGAACGGCACGAAAGTGGGACACCACATCGGTGGCTTCACCGCTTTCAACTTCGATGTGACCCAGCAGCTGAAGGAGGGCGAGAACACCGTCATCGTGAAGGTGGACAACAAGCGCCATGCAGAGGATGTGCCCACGCAGATCTTCGACTGGTGGAACTACGGCGGCATCACCCGCGACGTGTTGCTGGTGGATGTAGCGCCACTCTACATCGAGAACTACTCCCTGCAAATCCAGAAGCCTTTCCAGAAGAAGGGCGACAAGCTCAACGCACAACAGCTCCTGCAATTTGCTGTGAAGCTGAACAAGGCAGAGGCTGGGCAGCAAGTGACGCTGAGCATTCCAGAACTGAAATACAAGGCCACCCTCACCACAGATGCGGAGGGAAAGGCAGCGCTGCCCTTTATGGCAAAGCCCCAGTTGTGGTCGCCTGAGAATCCCAAACTCTATCGGGTGGAACTCACCCTGAACGGCGAGACCCTCACCGACAACATCGGTTTCCGCACCATCGAGACCCGCGACAAGGAGATTCTGCTCAACGGCAAGCCTATCTTCCTCAAGGGCATCTCCATCCATGAGGAGAAGCCCAACGGCGGCGGTCGTGCCAACTCCACCGAGGACGCTCACACCCTCCTCTCGTGGGCAAAGGAACTGGGTTGCAACTTCGTGCGTCTGGCACACTATCCCCACAACGAATACGCCATCCGTGAGGCGGAGCGCATGGGCATCCTCGTCTGGTCGGAGATTCCCGTCTATTGGACCATCGCCTGGACCAACACCCAGACCTTCGAGAATGCACAGGCACAGTTGCGTGATATGATTGCACGCGACCAGAACCGCGCCAACATCATCATCTGGAGCATCGCCAACGAGACGCCCCACTCTCCTCAGCGCGATTCCTTCCTCAGCAGACTTTCTCAGTATGCCCGCACGCAGGACAACACCCGCCTCATCTCGATGGCGATGGAGGTGACGGGGGCTTCGAACTACGTGAACCGTCTGAACGACAACATGAATCAATATGTGGATGTGGTGAGCTTCAACCAGTACATCGGCTGGTATCGCGACGTGAACGATGCGCCCAAGATGAAGTGGGAGATTCCTTACAACAAGCCCGTCATCATCAGCGAGTTCGGGGGTGGTGCCAAAGCGGGCTATCATGGAGCCCAGAACCAGCGCTGGACAGAGGAGTTCCAAGAGAACCTCTATCGCGAGAACATCGCCATGATTGACAAGATTGAGGGACTGGCAGGCACCACGCCTTGGATTCTCAAGGACTTCCGTTCACCCCGTCGCGTGCTTCCCGACATCCAGCAATACTACAACCGCAAAGGACTCTTCAGCGACAAGGGCGAGAAGAAGAAAGCCTTTTACGTGTTGCAAGAATGGTACAAGAATAAGTGATTACTTCTCCGTGATGTGTAGGAAGCGCGAAATGACGCTTCCTATACTTTTATCCATATTGTCGATATAGGCATCGAGAATACGGGTCTTTCCGTGGAGCGGAATGACGTCATAGTCAGCGATGGAGGCAGGAATCAGGGTGCTGTTTCCCTCACGAAGGAGGATTTCGTCCCCCGTGGTGCGCATGCGGATTTGGCAATCGCCCTTGATGCACATGCTGATGATGAAACTGTCATACTTGATGAGGTTGCGGTGGAACGTGCCCGTCATCTCCGTCACCCTCACACTGAAATAGGGAGAATCGATGATGCGGTTGGCACGTCCGACGGCATCATTGTATTGTGTGCGGTATTCCTCCTCCACCTTGAAGTCCAACGCCTGCGACGCCAGTTCCGTGTGCAGTTCTCGGGGTTTGCCGTCCATCCCCGGACGGTTGTAGTCGAAGATGCGGTAGGTCACGTCCGACGACTGCTGCACCTCCGCCAGCAAGATGCCGCCACAGATGGCATGCACTCGTCCGGCAGGCAGGTAGAACACATCCCCAGCCTTCACCTCGTGCCTTGCCAGCACCTCCACGATCGTGCCGTCCTCCACCCTCCGCTTATAGTCCTCAGGCGTGATCTCGTCCTTGAATCCCGCATAGAGGTGGCTTCCAGGCTTCGCATCGATGATGTACCAGATTTCGCTCTTGCCAAACTTCCCATGCTCCCGTTGCGCCATCGCATCGTTCGGATGCACCTGAATGCTCAAGTCCTTCTCCGCGTCGATGAACTTCACCAGCAAGGGCAACTTGCCGCCATACTTCCTTGCCACCTTTCCGCCCAGGATACGGGCAGGCGACAGGCTGATGACGCTGTTCAGGTCTTGTCCCGCATAGGCTCCGTTGCTGATGATGCTCGTGCTCGACGGCACGGCACTCACCTCCCAACTCTCCCCTATCGGCTCATCCGACGCCTCCAAGCCCTTGTAGGGACGCAGACGCCTGCCTCCCCACACAATCTCATGCAGATTCGGTTCAAACAAGAACGGATACAACTTCTCCATATCAATGACTATCAAATGCGATTGCAAAGTTACGAAAATAATTGAGAATTGAAAATTGAAAATTGAAAATTAGTGAACAAAACGGGAAATAACTGAGGGAAAAAACACGCCTGACAATAAAAATCTCAATTTTCAATTCTCAATTTTCAATTAAAAACACTACCTTTGCCACCAGAAGCGATTGAGCAACAACAATCCATTTATTATCAACATTCAAAACTTTTACTACTATGGCCTACAAAATCATTGACGTAGAGGGTATCGGTCCCGTGTATGCTGAGAAACTGCAAGCAGTCGGCATCAAAACCACCGAAGAGTATCTGGAAAAGTGTGCAACTCCAGCAGGTCGCAAGGCATTGGCTGAAGAGACAGACATCAGCCCCAAGCTCATCCTCAAGTGGGCAAACCACGCTGACCTCTTCCGCATCAACGGCATCGCCAGCCAGTTCGCCGAACTGCTCGAGGCAGCAGGCGTTGACACCGTGAAGGAATTCCGTCACCGTGTGGCAGCCAACCTCCAGCCCAAGCTTGTCGAGGTGAACGACGAGAAGAACCTCTGCAACCGCGTCCCCAGCGTTTCCGAACTGGAGAAGATGATTGCTCAGGCAAAGGAACTCGAGCCAGTGCTCAGCTACTAACCTCAAAACAAACAGTGAACTTATAAGACAGAGGCTCTCACCCCAAACACAAGGGTGGGAGCCTCTCCTTCTTTAACCTTTAACCGTTACTGCCTTTGACCTTAGACCTTTGACTTCAGACCTTAGACCTTTGACTTCAAACCTCAAACGCTAAAGCGTAGCCTTTTCGAATTTCCTCCCTCCTAATGAGGTCAGCACAGCTATTGCCATTTTCCACCAACGCCATCGCTCGGACGAGTTCGCAAGCCCAGTAGGCATCATCGTCTTGGAGGCTGCCGATGTTCAGGATGAAATTGGGTGGTACCTCCATTTCTTGACACACCCTGTCAATGTACGCTTGCGTGTTGTTTTCGTTGGGTGGTGCCCACCGTTCGATAATAGTACGCACGGATGTTCGTTTGTACTTCACTCTATAGGTTCTCAGCAGTCGGAAAGCAGCCCTGTAGCCCCATTCCATTGCCTTGAACTGATAAAAGCTCTTGTCGTTCTGCTCTTTCAGCAGACCGTTGACCTTCGGTCGAAAGCCTTCACGCTCGGCAGAGTTCAAGCAAGTTTGACTCTGCTCTTGCTCAACCAGGCCTTTCCATTGATCCTTACCCTTGCGGATATTCAACGGATTGCAATTTCTAATTCCTCTTGGTATCATAACTTCAAAATTAAAAGTAAAAACCTTAATGTCCAAAGTGAATAACTGAATAAGTGAATAACCTTACGGCAACTCATTCACCAATTTGCGATACAAACCGTACTTCACCTTCTCAACGAGTTTCTCGTTTTGGAAACGAGTGATGGCTTTCGATGCCGAAGGTTGAGAACATCCAAACACATCCATAAATTGCTGTGTCTTGAACTCCTCAGGCAACTTCCTGAAGCACTCGTCGTAGCGTGTGGTGCGTCTCCTGACGATGAACTCCTTGTTCTGGTCGGCAAAGTAGTTGAATGCCATTTCGCCAAAGAAGAACTGCTGGCACTTGTACTGAATCTCCATCGCCAGACGGCAGAGCTGTTTATCCCTTTCATCCATCGTCAGCGTCTTGTTTTCCTGCCACTCCTCCCAATGGCGCATCAGGATGAAAGGCAGCGAGACACCGATACCGTAGTATGGGATTCGCTTCAGGATGGTCCTGTCTGCCTTGTCACCATTGAACTCAGCGATTTCCAGACGGCTGCTCTGCCAGTCGAAGGTCTCATCGTTCAGCGGCTCTATGGGCAGTTCACCTTCCACCTTGTCGAGTCTATAAGCCCAAGTCTTCAAGGTCTCGTTGGCATTGGGATCCACTTGCTGGTGTCGCTTCGCCATGCCCTTGTCAGGCAGTGGAATCACCGCCAGTCGGGTGCTCATACCCGTGCCGAAATTCCGTTGGTTCACCTTCCTGTGCAGGGCGTATGGAGTGCCTGTATAGATGAAGTTCCAATAGATGTTGAACATACCCGTGTAGCTCTCCTGATTGGCATACATCTGACCCTCCTCCTCGTTGTGAAAGGCTTTCAGCTCCATGATCTCGCGGTCTTTCCAGTCACCACCCTTGTTCTGCTTGGTGACGTTATCCAGTTCCGCATCGAACGAGAACATGTGGAGGTTCAGAGGCTGACCTTGCACCTTCTCCACAGCCGCATTCATGTGTCGGATAAACTCACCCGTAGACGTTCTTGCCGGGTGCACGCGAATACCCACCACAGGACGCTTCAGCGCATCGCCTTTCTGGGCTTTCGTGCTGGTGGTTCGTTCCGTCCTGCCATCCTTGTATCGGTTCACCGCATCAATCAGGCATTGGTCTGCCTGAATCATCGGGTCGGCAATCTTCTTGTAGAACTTCTCCACGATGTTCTTGCCGGCACCTGGGTCACCGATGATGAAGATGCAGTAGTTCAACCTGCGCACCAGCTCAGGCTCGTACCAGAAATGATAGAAAGCCCTTGTCATCAATGTGCCGAATAATGCCGCGCTGCTAAACCACACCGCAGGCAACTTGTGCGGATGCACATTCAGGAACAGCTCCTTCATGCAGGGATAGTGCTTCGACATTTCTTGCAGTTCCTCTGCCCACTTGTCGAGGGGAAGCGTGCCGTAAACATCATCCTCGGATTTGAGGTTGGAGGTTGGAGTTTTGAGGTTTTTTTCTTCGGCTCCTGTAGCTTTGAGGGCTTCTTTCATCCGCTTGGGTATCCCCTTCAGGAATTCGTAGCCTTGCGCACTCTTCACGGTGGTAGCCACATCCTCACCCCGTTCCTCGATGATTTCCTGCACAAATGGCGTTTCACGCAGAATCTGCTCTATCAGCTTCGCATCGTTGTCGGTGATGTAGCGCAGATGGTCCGCCAGCACCAACGATGTCCTGTGCCTGTCACCCTGTTCAATCTTCTTGCCGCCAATCCACGCTTCCACGATCTTCTGATACGGAACACCGTGATATGAAAGTTGAGAGTTGAGAGTTGAAAGTTGAGAGTTAGAGTTATCACTTGAACCTTGAACCTCTTGAACTTTTGAACCCTCCACTTTTTTCGTCGGCTGGCTATTGCCCGCATGATACGCTTCATTGTATTTCTCTCCGAAGGCATCGTCCTGATACGAAATCAGTCGTGTTTCGTCAATAAAAATCACATCTTCACTCGTCGTTAGGAACGCCCCTCGGCTGGCATCCTTGCAGCTCTCGTCAGGGTTCAGTCCCAGCTTCTGCGAGAAATCAATCTGGTTGTCTATCAGGTTGCCCACATTGGCATCGGCGACAAACACCACTTTCAATCCATGCCCACTTGGAGTGACGAACACAAAAAGTATTCGCTTTTTATCCTCCTCACTCAATCGTGCGTAGGCTTCATCCCAAATCTCCTTCAGCGGACGCTCAAAGTTAGGGTTATCGTTATCGTCACCCTCGTTCACATGGTCGAAGTCAATCACGCACAACCCGTTCAGTCGGCAGTGGCTCTGCAGTCGCCAGAAGCCTTTCACTTCCCTCTCTTTGATTTTCTTTACTGATTCCTCGAAAGTGCCAATAAAGATTGCCAGTGGCAGCGCCTTCTTCTTCGCGTCGTAGCCATTCTTGTCGCCTTTGGCAAGTGCCTCCCTTGCCTCTTTCACTTTTCTGATAGTTTCAGGCGCCGAAATGAGCGCCCGAAACTGTTCTTTAGTCACTACCTCGGTTGGCACACCGAAGCTTCGTTGATAACAAAACATTTGTCAATCTTGCTGGTTAAGTTGTACAACTCTCTCCTTACGTCAATCAATCCTTTCGCCTCGAAAGTGAGCCATGCCACCACCTGATGTTCCTTGGCTGCGAAGCGCACCTTCACGTTGTCCTCATTCAGCAGGAACTCCCCATCCGGCATCTGTGGCTCCTCAATTTCCATGTCCTTCGTCAGCTTTGCCAGTTCCCTGTGGAAGAAAGCGACCTTGTCAGGCACATTCTCAGGACACTTCAACTCAATGCACGTCAGCGGATTCTTGCCATTGGTCAGATACCGCTTTGACTTACCCACCTTCTTCACCTCTTTCTGGCTTGGCTCGCCCTGAGCCTGTGGGTCAACCTCTATCGAACCGTCATCATAGATGCGGGTATTCGACTTGTAAGATCTCTGCAACTTTTTCATACCATCGAGATTTTGTCAATGTAAATCGTCGTAGCTTGCATGGATTCGCCAGTCTTCTCCGACATCCAATTTCTCACAACCATAGAGCATTGCACTCTGTAAGCGTAGTTCTTGTCAAACATCGGACAGTTAACTGCTCTCTCACCTGTCACCTCGCCCAAGAACGTGTCGATACCATCAGTCAGCTTGAAAGTGACGGCATTCATCACCTTCTCCTGACCCGTCTTCTTGTCGGTGTACTTCCTTGTGGAAAGTGCCGACTGTTCCAAAATTCTAACAGTCTTTTCCATAAATCTTAAACTATTTTGAATGATTAAACTCTTGAACCTTTTCCTTCTGTCGTTTTCCTTGATGACGATGCAAAGGTACGGACATAAAAAAAGCGACGGAATCAAAATTCCATCGCTGTAGAGTTTGTGAGAGTTTTATGTAGAGTTTTGCCCTTCCGTGAGAGTTTTCACCCCAAATGCCCCGTTTTCGTGAGAGTTTGTGAGAGTTTTGTGAGAGTTTTCATGCTTTTCCCAACAAGTCTTGCATTTGCTGGGCTATCTTCACATAGTCCTTGTAGCGTTTCCCCTGCACAGGGGCATTCAACTCATTCCACATCGCAACAGGCTTCTTGAAACTCTGCACAGCCAGACGTTGCATCTCGACCCTTGTAGGCAGGCTTTTGTGTTCAGGCACCTCAGCCCTCACCAACTGGCAGAAACCCTCGAAGTCACCATCCGACAGCACCCCTTCATCCTCCAGCACTCGGCACACGGCATACCACCGTCTGCCCACTTCCACCATCGGAGCCACCTCCCTGATAGCCCTTGCCACCTGTTCAGGACTGATGCCCTTCGGTTGCTGCTTCCTTGCCTTGTTGATGATTTTCATGCAAGTGCGATAATTGACACGAGGAGCCCGTCTTGTCACCTGATTCACCACACCAGCAATCCAAACATGATCATAATCCTCCAACCTGAAAGGCTCATAGGCATCGTTCTGAGGCACCAGCCAGGGATGCCCTTCCTCATCCTCGCAGTAGGTCTTGACCGTGAAATCATCATCCAGATAAGCCAGCACGATGTCGCCATCCGACACATCACCCGTCGTCACCACCTGCAACAAGTCGCCATTCAAGATGTCAGCACCCTTCATCGAATCGCCCTTCGCCTTCACATAAAACTCCGACTGCATCGACAAAAATTCCCTCGGAATCATTATTGTTTCCTTCATCACATCGCCCACGCCATTGGGAACGCCACAAGCCACCTCATTGTCGTAGAGCGGCACAGGCGTGTCGCACAGCATCGGTTCCCAGCCCTGCTGTTCCAATGCCTCAAAAATCTCTTTCAATTCTTTCTCATCCATAGTTATACCATTATTAAGTTAATAAAAACGGGTGCAAAGTTATGCTCAAGTTGTACCATAACTCGGCACAAGTTTGAGAAAAATGACATAAAGAGATAAAAAAACGCTCCCACACCGATGATTTACGATGTGGAAGCGGATTATGAAAAGTGTAATTTGAGAGGTAGCAAATGAACAAAAACACTTATTTCTCCATAATCATGATTTTGGGCACGGTCTTGTCCATTCCATTTTTTGTCTCGTATTGGAATGTTCCATTCATTCTTACAACACCACCTTCTGGCACTTTTACAATTTGTTCGTCATAGAAAGTCGTTCCTTCCTTTCCAATCAAGAGGTAAACTGGTCCTATATATAAACCATTTTCACGTCCATTCACCAACGCTACATTGTCTTCCAAAACTTGGAAAATCTGAAACGATTTTTCATGAATGATTTCTCCATTCTCGAAACCTTCATACAAAGAGGCGACATTCTCATTTTCGATAATCGTCGTTTGTTGTTTTGTTCCTATACTATAAAGGATAAAACCAACGATTACCATTAGAAGTATACCAGTAGCCATACCTCCAATAAATATTAATACATTTTTCATATCATTCTACCCTTATTTGTGTCGGGCACAACTGTTAATTGTTATCGTAAATTATAGAGACAATTTCCCTTTATACTTTAGCTTATCAGCGGCAAATAAGGTTTGGGGGTCGCTGTAATAAACCATAGCTTCAGGGATAGTTGCAGGAACACTGTTTCTCTTTCTATTCAATATGTAGCTACCATTTTCTCTTAGCCATTCATTAAAAATATACACATCATTAACAGGCGGTTTTTTGTTTGTTCTATTCTCAAGATATTTCTCACCAACACCTATGTTAGCAAGTACGCTTGTGATGATATTCTCACATATTCTCACTTCAGACTCACTGGCTCTCTTATTGACTATTGTACCAATCCAAATTTGGAGCGAGAATCTGTCATTCTCAAAATCATGTATATGGTGATTATGATTCGACATCCTTTTCCCTATGGACTGTTTAAATGCCATACCACAATAAAACCTATCCTTTCCCGTTTTTTGTTTCGCTTGAAAGACATACAGGTTAAAGGTTTCAGGTCGAGATGCCTCCCAATCCTTCATATCTTTTCTCGTCTCAAATGGACCATACCATTTTATGAGATAGGTATCTATTTTTTTCATAATTCCCTGGATGTATAATTTACAATCTCGAATAATATCTGCAATTCCATTATGAATTTTTATCAACCATTTCCATCCATTTCTTGACCTGCTCAATACACCAAGGCAACTGGTCGCGGACTTGTTGAACCCAGAAACGGATGACATCCCAACCTTCACGCATCAGAGCTTGATTACGTAGTTGGCCATTATAGGAAAGTTCACCTGTCCAAGTCTGGTGATACATCGCCCCATCCACCTCTATGTCAAGTTTCTTCCCTTTATGGAAGAGGGCAAGATCAAGGTAATATTTGTCCACATGATATTGAGCAGTTACAGGAATGCCTGCATCAGATAGGGCTTGTTGTAATATGTGTTCCCACTCGGATGATTCCACAGGCGCATCTTTCCCACAGCTATATTCTGCAAAATGCTCCAAATAGCTGACACCACATTGTTTGCAATATTTTTTGTCTCCAACTGTCACCAACAATGCTCTTGCTCTTGTGATGGCTACATTAAACAAGTTCCCTGTTGATTTCAGAAACATCAGACTTTGTGACTTGGTTCCATCAGAAACAACAGGAGAGAAAATAATCACATCTCTTTCATCACCTTGAAATTTGTGTACGGTATCAATAAGAATCTTGTTATGTAGCTCCAAATAGTTACGTAATTCAGAATCACGCTCTAATGCTTTGGTTATCATTTCTGCCTGTAGATGGAAAGGAGTAGTGACACCAATACTACCATCAAACTCAAGTTCCATTGCCATGCGTCTAAGGATACGAATCACACCCTCTGCTTCCTGAAGATTGTATGCACCTCCTGTTTCTGGGCGTATGGTCTTTCCTTTCACATCCATCCATTGCATTCCTAATATAGGTTTCCCATTATTGGGCGATTGTAAACGGCTATAATCAGTTGCAATGCGAAGTGTGTTATCGTAAAATTCTTGATTTGAGAACTGGATGATGTCAAGGAAACTACGATGATGGTCTCGTAATTGTATAATATTCTCAGCCTCTGTCATGCTTTCAGCAAGGTCATAGATTGAGCAACCTCGATATGACCATCTTGGCTCTATTTCATTGTTTAGGATTAATGACAAATCTGTCTGCTTGCTCAGAATACAAATGTGATTCAGTTGTTGTTTGTCACCTATAACAGCCACACGTTTTGCTCTCATAAGCAATGGAATCATAGATGCAATATCACATTGGCTGGCTTCATCAATGATAAGCAAATCATAAATGGCTTCTTTGAAAGGAATTCGTCTGCGTGCACTCAAAGATGTAATGGCACTTACAGGCAGCAACTCCTTCAATGCAGGAAAGTAATTATCAACATGGTTGTGCTCGAGAAGGCTTATATAATCATGCAAGTATCCTCTTTTCGTGGTGTTGAATGAACCAATATGTTGATTCAGCCATGAGTTCCATGCCGTCCTTGCCTTTGCTTGTAATTCCACATGCTCTGCCATCATTGCTGCATCAAGCTGTTCAAGTGATGCGGAATCACACATCTCTGCAAGAAGGTTGTTGTAATTTGCAATCAGACTCAAATCAACCATCAGAGACTTGTATTCCGTATCGAACGTCATCCACTCACGTTCTGACATTTGAGGAGTCACCCTTAGCCCTGGATGATATTTTTCCATAAACGAGTTGATAGAACATTTGACATCCTCCAAATCATTTATGATTTTCTTCTCCCAACGTTTTCTAAATAATTTGTCGAATAACTTGTGAGGTCCTTCTTGTAAGCATAAACGATACTCTATAAAGATATCATATGCCTTTTTAACTACATCTATTTCGTTCTCAGTTATTACTCCAATCCATTGTTGATATTTGTCTCTAATCGCACAAACAGATTGTTCCAATTCATCCAGTTTGTTTCTGTTCTCGACGATTTGCCATTTATATTCACGCTTAGCATCATAGCTTGAATACACACGTTTGTATTCACCCAAAGCATTTGCATACGAGTCCCCTTTTGCATATGCCTTTTCCCATAATTGGGCATAATCAGATATACATTGTTTTGCGCTCTTTTCGTATCTAAGAACTAACGGCAATTCATTATTTAGTGAGTTGACACGCTTCACCACAACATCTACAGCATTGTTGTTTTTGCTGGTAAACAACACATTCTGACCCGCAATTGCTGCATTGATAATGAGATTAGCTACAACTTGTGTCTTGCCGGTTCCTGGAGGACCTGCTATCAAAGTGACATCAGCACTCAGAGCTGAACGGACAGCTTTTTCTTGTTCATCATTTAGGGGCAGAACCTCAAGTATTTCTTTTTCGTACGGAGGATTTTTGGAAAATTGCTTGTGGAGAAACTTCCATAATATAGAGTGCTGAATGTCATAATCGCCCCAATTACTAAGATTGACTAATTCATTGCTTAATCCTACAGTATATGGTGTGGGATCTTTGGCAAATAGGATTGCACGATTCAAAATGCCATCTGGGTCGTCAATCCTCAATTGTCCTTTCTTCAAGTTCTCTATATCTAAATCATCTCGCCATTCCCAATCAGGGCGAATAGTTCTAAGCAAAGTGACTTTCTCTGACAAAACATCAAATGCCGCATGACCATCTGTGAAGCCCAATTCCGCCTCCAGTTCTCTCAATTCATAAATGTTCTCCGTCTTTTCGTTAGTAGAGTACTTATCTATGATGTCCTTATTTATCAGCAATTCATCATCGATTGAAAAACCTTCTGGCTTACCATGAGTCCCATCATTATATGTGACTTGGATAATGAACAATGGAGAAAGGAAATGTTTGCTCTTCAAAACAGGATAACCTATTAGCAAATCTTTCTCGTTGTCATGATTGCCTCGAAGAAAAGCCCCAATTTCAGGCTGCTTCAATGCCCCTTTGTTTAGCCAAGGCAAACCTTTATAAGATTGCTCGTCTTTCATTGAAGCACGGAGAGTGGTATTACTCTCCAATGCAATACAACTGATATAATATTTACAAAGGGACGATAATGTCATTTTTCTCGCAAATAATAAGATATAACAGTTTTTAGTTTATTTTGTAATCTTTCCCCATACATCCTGTTTAGCTGTATACACTGAATCAAGCACTACATTCCCATCCTTGTCAAAGCCATAGAACTTCTCTCCATCCCTCACACGAGCAGATGGCGAGTAAGCCAACCTAACAACTATTACAAACATGATTCATTTCATTGGCTTTTGGGTCTTAGATGGGTTTCAGTTGCGAAGGTACGACATTATTTTATCCCTACCAAATAAATACAAAGAAAAAAAGTTTGGGAAGGAGTATAAAAACGCCTCCAACTCTGAAGATTAGGGGAGTGGAGGCGTAAGGGGGGATGTTATTATTTCCAATTTTCTGTTCCATTGTATATGAATGCACTACTTATTTACGCATCAACTGCTTTATCACATTTCGAAGGCAAAGTTACGTGTTTTTCATGAAGTGACAGCGGATAGGGTGTGGAAAAGTTTTGTCGCCAAAAAGCAACAACTAAATCATTCTAAAACAATAGCTTGCAAAGAAAAATGTTACATGATTGAAAAAAAGTGGTGTGGAAAAGTGATGGATGTAACATCATTTTCAGATGTTTTTTGGGGGAGGTGTGAGAATAAAAAAGAGAGGAAATCATGCTGTTATGACCACCTCTCCTTTATAGTTTTAGAACATGGGAATTACAATGTTTTCAGGAAAAACTGCACAGCCTTAAGCAGGGGTTGCAGCTCATTTTGAATAATAGAAAAGACAATATCACCATTGCTGCAATTATTATCTTTTTCATTCTCTTTTACTTATTATGGAATCCTTTTCAATGTGAAAGTGGCATCAGAGTTGCCGTTCCTGTCATAAACCTCTTTTCTTTTGGTGTATCCTCCACTGATGTGTTTATTTGTTCGTATAACGAATAAGTTTTGCAAAGTTAGACAAAATAATGCAACTTTTCAAAATATCGTATAGTAAAAGCGCGTTTCAACTCTATCATCATCGTCCTCATCATCCTCGTCTTCGTCCAGATGCCAAAGACGGGACTTCTGCATGAGCTTATGATGATACTTGATGTCCATGTAGAGGGGATTCCTCAGGTTCACCATCTTGGGTATCAGGCCATTCCCCATGATAGACGCCCCTTCTTGATTCAGGTCATAGATGTAAGTCTCAGAAAAGACGTGCGTCCACTTTGTCTGCCCCGTTCTTCTGTAAATCCTTGCCTGCAAGAGGTTTCCCTGAGGGTCAAACAGGTAATCTTGCATGGATTCTCTATCCCCATGATCCCTCAGCCGCAGAATGATTTTCACTTCATTCATCCAATCTCCATTATACGAGACCTCACTCCTTTTCCACTCTCTTGCTTCCTCCCCATCATAAATGGAATCTACGGATGCCGTCATCCTCCCTTTCTCGTCATAATGCCTGATTTCCACATTCTTCTTGGGATTCGCTTCCAAATCTTCGTCCACCACTTTGACTTGGTTCCCCTTGGCATCATATTCATAATGAATCACATCCGTTTTCTTCCACTCTCCATTCCTTTTCCTATAGTCGGATGTTGATTGCAAATGTCCCTGCTCATCATATTGGTAATCCGTATAACTTTCCACCTGAAGACCTTTTTCTCTGTCAAGACCCTCCACCCATCCTGACCGATGAATCTTTCCCTCACTTCCATAAGTGTAGTACGTGTAAGACTTTTCCCCAATCTTCCATTCTCCATCATTGGAGAGGAAACTGAAAACACGCAAGGTGTCGTTGCCCTGCTCATCATAGAAGAACTCTCTTTTATTTGTCAAAGACCACGTTTCATTTTCAGACCTATCGTAATACAGAATCCGCTCCACTTTCCCTTCCTCTGTATAGGAGAACTCAAATTTCCTTGTTTGTTCTGGCTGGTTGTCATCACGAACGACAATACTGTCCAGCTGTCCCACATACTGGTTTTTCTGTGCCTGCATCCCAAGCACGCTCAGGCATGATGTCATTAAGAAAAGAGTCAGCTTTTTCATGATTGTTTTTTTTTATAGTTGTCTCTACCTCTATATTCCCCATTTTTGAAAAATGTATAATCCAAACAGCAACTTTTCTTCATCAAAGCTGCATTTTTAACATTTCGCTTGCAAAATTACATGTTTTTCTCCCAACTACCAAAGAATTCAATTTACAAAAAATTTACATTTTAATTTGGGTGTGGAAAAGTAAAGTCGCCAAAACACGTCAACTAAACCATTCTAAAACAATGACTTGCAAAGAAAAATGTTACATGAGTGAAAGAAATGGGGGTGGAAAAGTGATGGATGTTACATCATTTTCAGATGTTTTTCTGTTCCAAAAACAGCGAAGACTCCAAAAAATCCTCAATAAAGAAATAACGAATAAAACGGTGAGAAAGCAATAAAAAACACCTCCGACTCTGATGATTTGGGGAGTGGAGGCGTATGGGGGAGAATAATAGTTATCCGAACAAATCCGAATGGGTTCCTGTACCTGTAAAGAGAAGGGTTAACTCCGTGTCCTTGCGAAAGGACTTCGTCATTTGAATTTCGTACATGTGCTTAGATTCCTAATGACTGAAACATTTCTTCTGAAGAGGAGAACTTCTCCACACGTCCTGCTAACTTATCTTCCTGTGAGCGAAGATAGCTACTCTTTGACTTCTGAGAAAGTTTATGGGTCAGAACGCCTAATGCCTTCAAATATACCATCAATGCCTTACCATTGGTGGAACGTTCATTTACTGTAATTGCGTATGTTGCCATAGCTATTTCCTTTCTTTATTCTTTTCAGTTGCAAAGATACTACATTTCTTTCGATATTACCAAATAATTTCGTCACTTTTTCTTTTTCACTCATTCACCAACACTTTTCCGTCTTCTGTCATTCCTTCCACACTGATGTACATCTCCTCGCAAGTGGAGTTGTTGAAGAACTCCACTTTGGCTTTACCTTGGGCATCAGTCTTGATGTCGGGTTGCCACCAGATGGTGCGTCGGAAATCCGCCATCGGGGGAATCACGCTGTAGTCCTCTGTCTTGAAGGTGGAGGCTTGGTTGAACCCTTGGAAGTAGGTGCGGCGAAGTCCTTTGTTGCTCTCGGTGCTGTACCTGATATGCGTGTAGAAATACACTCGGACAGCATTATTCGTTTCCTTGGGGCTGTCTGGCACAATGTACAGGCTTTTTATGTCGCTCATCCAGAATGGAAAGAATCTGTGGAAGAGAGCTCCGAAGTTACTGGAGACTCCTCCCAGCGGCTCATTATTGCAATTCTCAAAGTCATCTAAAGGAGTTCCTAAAATCCTATCCACAGTAGTACTTATTGATGAATTCAAGCCCACCCCGTCACTTCCTTCAAAAAGATCTATCATTCTATCTCCATTATCCACAATCCATTTGATGGGACGACCTCCATAGGATATCCTTCCAGATGTGGAGTCTCTTGGCATTTCCGAGCAAACAAACATTTTATTGTTCTTGCAAAGGAACTCAAAGATGGTCAATTCAGGCTCGCCCCTGTCAAGAATCTTTTCCAGTTCCTTATCTATGTCATAGTATAATGTTGCATACTGTTTCCCATACGCCTCATTCTTGTATCTCCAATCATCATTGGTGAAGTACCGCTTCTTTGCCTTCACCGTCACGTTCTGCAATACGTGGTCTTTCTCTGTGATGGGAATGAACTCGTCTTCCTCCTCTTCCAACTCCTCAAAGGGCTTCTTCACAAAAGCATTGGGCTTAAGCGGATGCAGGATGGTTTCTTCAAGGGGAGTGAGGTATCTTGCCTCTGGCGAGAACTGTCTGTCAATCCCCACATAATAGGTCTTGGTCTTTTCTTTCTTCTTCCCGTCCCTCGTCGTGTAGATGCACATCTTCCATTCGCCATCTATAAACGGCAGTTTGAAAGCATAGCTGCCTACAGAATCTGTCCTTGTGTTGCCAATCAGGCTCTGTCCTTTCTCGTTATAAAGGATGGCATACAGATGGACGTTTGAAACAGGATTTCGCTTACGATAGACGTTCAACTTGCCAAACAGGTAGAACTGGTCTTCAATAGGCTGTGCCTTGCGGAAACTGTACCTTCCCGACATCAATCTCCAGTCATAGCGTCGCCAGCCTTGCGTCAGCATCAACAGGTCGGCATCTTGTCGATGTTCCTTGTCGTCTGCCTCGAAGTAGTAGTCAACATTGTGGATATAGCCCTTCACTTCAGAACTGAGCAGCATCCAGGTCTTCATGTTGCCTTGCTTGCCGTTCGTCATGTTTTTGGCATCAATCGCAGAGAAAGAGAGGTTGGCATGAGGTTTTGTCTGCAATTCCAATTCCACCTTTCCACAAGGTTTCAACTTACTTGTCTTAGCCACAATTCGGATGCTATCCGATTTGTCTGGCTTAGGACACAAGAAGAAAAGTCTTTCTGCCACAATCCTTCCCATACTGTCAAAGAAGGTCATCTGGTTCACTCCCTCTGGCATAGATTGTCTGTCCAGCTCTATCTCGATGAGTGGGGCAGCAGTCAGTGTGTCGCATCGGAAGATGTTGCCGTTATGCATGAGGACATAACCCAGTTGATTGCCACAGAGGTTGTCTGTGCATTGAAGAGTGGCAAGCATGTTCTCGTTGACTGCATCCACATGAAGCGCACATCCTTCCTTCTTTGCTTCTGGCAGCGTGAAGTGCTGCACCCCTCTACTCATTCTCTTCCTGAGGTTCCTCATCTGGAAAGTCAGCTTGCCTGAATCTGGCACCAGTTCAAAGATTCCCCTTCCCAATGTGTCCGTCTGGACAGAGGCAAGCACGTCTCCTGCCTCGTTCATCACAAAGCCTTCTCCCTCGTGCGGATGCCCGTTGTCATCCACTGCCAATACCGCCACACGGCATTTCTTGCCCACGATGAGGTCACCACCTTCGGGGTAGAACTTCACGCTGATGGTCTTCATCAGGTCGTTGGTGTAGATGCCCTCGTCTATCGCATTCTGGTAGAGCGAGTCCTCGCTGATGCGGTTGTTAGGGTCACGGGCTGAATAGAGCATGGTTCTTATGGTCAGGTCGGAGTAGTCGCCCTCCTTCTTGGGAGCCTTGAACACAGGGAAGACACGGGAGAACACAGCGTTCGTTCCCCAGTTGGTCATGTAGCGAGTGTAGGCACGAACCTCATAATAGCCCGATGTGAGCAGGGTGTCCAGCTTGATGTCCCCATGAGACACTCCTAAGGAGTCGATGGGGTATTTGCGTGTCTTGACCACATCGCCACTCGGATTCAGCAGTTCCACATACAGCACCTTGCTCAAGTCCGACAAATGTCCGTTGTCTGTTCTTGTTACATAGGCCTTGAACCAAAGGGTTTCATTCTCGAAGTAGCCCATGTTGTCGAAGTGCAGATACACCTTCTCCTGTGGCATCACCTTATTGAAGTTCATCGCCTTCTGGATATACGACAAGATGCGCGTTGTCTCCTCACTTTGTGCATGTATGGACAAAGTAAAGAGCATCAAGAATAATATGTGGAGCAGTTTGTACATGGAGTTATAGATTTTCCACTTTTTCTTTTTCACTCATTCACCATTTACTTTTTTAATTATTGACAGCACAGAACTTCACAGTCCCGTGCTGCCCATAGCGTGATTTTTCTTGCATGTGTTGCTACTAAATCTTTTACTAATCTATCGAAAAAAACCATCTTGTTGTTTCTGTTTATCCAGCCTTCCAACTATTTGGCCACTTGGTTTTGCCGTTCCTCGCTTCTAAGATAAACCATCAAGAGCTCTGCAATGTCTTTCATTCTGCCTGTAAAAATGGATTGGGGAATCAATTGTTTCAGCACTTTTGACGGCAATGCCCCTTCCTGTATGAAGCACAAGGAGCAACCTTCCTCGTTTCCATGTTCCTTCAGGTAGTTCCTGAGGATGGAGTCGGTCTCCTCTGCAGTATGGTATTTGTTGGCGTTCTCTATCACTTCGTCTGCCTTGATCCAATTATTGTAGAATCCTGTTCCACTCACATAGAAAGAGCCATTCATCACTTTCACCTCAGCCTTTTCGCCTGGCACGAAGGGGAATCGGACGCAATGGGTGCAGATGGAGCCATCAGGGAATGTGGCGAACAAGTCTGCCAGATAGGGCTTGTCGAGATAAGTGGAGAAGGAACACTTCTTGTCTTTGGCAGCAATGTCAGCAATCTGGTTTCTGCCATATCCGTTCAGCACGTTATACAAATACACCAGATAGCCGGAATCACCGATGCCCTCTGAGATGTGGACGTTCATGCTGAAGTTGGGTTTTCTCTTCTTAGACTGTTCTGCCTTGCGAACGCCTATTATCTGGTAGTGCTGCTTATCATCATGATAAGAAAAGAACTTCGCGCCCTTTGGCAATGGCTCGAAGGCGTAGTAACCACCGAACACGCGCACATCCTGGCTGTTGTTATCATCCACTTCTCCCATCAGGGCACGCTTCAGCTTGTACTGGTTGCCTGCTTCATCTTCAAGATATGCCTCTTTGGAAATGTTCATTTTATATGTGTGCTCGTTGTACACAATCCTGCACACGGTCTCCTCCTCATTGAAAATGACATCCTTTATATACATAGAGTTGGGCACGCTTGTGTCTTTGTCATACGCTACATCCTTCCACACTTTGCCCTTCACCTTGGGCAGATGAGGCGATTCCCATTTAGTTTCCTTTCTGACAGCTTCCACGGCACGAGCGATTTTCATCCTGTAGCTATAGGGTCTTTCCATTTCGAAATAACCGTTGTGCACCGTCAGTTTCACCGTCTCGCCTGGCACGAAGAAGAGACCAATCCACGCAGAGCAAAGTTCGCCTCCAGGGAAGATGCAGCGTACGCGGCCAGCCTTCATCTTGTCCAACGGAATGGAATAGGTGAATCGCTTGTTCACCACAGGAACTGTGGCGATCGGCTTGCTGTCCTCATCAATCCTGAAATACTCGTCGCCTATATAGATGTTGTAGCACGAGTCCGTGATATTCTCATCCACATAGCCGTCAATCGTAAATACTTGTTTCTCTTGTGCCTGCATCCCAAGCACGTTCAGGCATAATGCCATTAAGAAAAGAGTCAGCTTTTTCATGATTGTAAATTTTATTAGTTGTTTCTATTTGTATATTACCCGTTTTACTAAAAATGTATAATCCGAAAGGCACTTTTTTTACATGATAGGTGCATTTTTAACATTTCGCTTGCAAAATTACGTGTTTTTCATGAAGTGACAGCGGATAGGGTGTGGAAAAGTTTTGTCGCCAAAATACAACAACTAAATCATTCTAAAACAATAGCTTGTAAAGAAAAATGTTACATGACTGAAAGAAACTGGTGTGGAAAAGTGATGGATGTTACATCAAATTTTAGATATCAGGGGATTCTATAATAACGAAAACGCCCCAAAAAGGGACGAAAAGAAAAAGTGTAAACAGTATGAAACTAGTTTCAGTATTTCAGAAATAATATGTTGATTATTTGTCGTTGTAGTGTTCTTCTGCCTGGATAATTAGGACGGTAACACGGTCATCATAAATGTCGTAGATGATGCGGTCAGCGGCAGTGATGTGGCGCGAGTAGGTCACGTCGTGCCCACCGACAAGAGGTTCTGGATGCCCAAGACCAGTACGAGGATGCTCCATGATGTCGAGCAGAATCTTGGTAGCTTTCTTAAATAGGCGTGGATTGGATTTCTTCCACTTCCGCAACGTCTTGTCCGCTTCCTTGGAATACTCTATCGTGTACATCATAGACTGTCGAAGTATTTCTGCATCTCCTCAGGAGTGTGGCATGAAATGGTCTCGCCTTTGGCGTATTCCTCACGGGCTTTCTTCATCGAACGGCGCAGGGCGGGCGTAATGCTTCTGTCATCGTTGA
The DNA here is from genome assembly GCA_017651245.1 of Bacteroidaceae bacterium. Classification (GTDB taxonomy): domain Bacteria; phylum Bacteroidota; class Bacteroidia; order Bacteroidales; family Bacteroidaceae; genus Minthosoma. The sequence continues at coordinate 36,222 of JAGCDQ010000070.1, forward strand.
TGGTGGCGGTGCGCACCGATGCGATGCCACGAATCAGTTTCAAGGCTTTCTTGATATCGGCCACCACGGCATTGTCCTCCAGCGTGATAATCATCTGGGTGGACGGAGGTGTTAAAGTTGTTGCAATCATCTTGTTGTCCTTTCTTTATTCTTTTCAGTTGCAAAGATACTACATTTCTTTCGATATTACCAAATAAATACAAAGAAAAAAAGTTTGGGAAGGAGTAATAAAAAACGAAGTCCCGCCGTGGTACGCATTGTTAGGAGGCGTGACGGGAACTGTTGCTACGAAGTTAGTGCTTTTATTAAAAACCACCAAATAAAAGCGGTGTTTTTTCATCAGAAGTTATTCACTTATTCACTTATTCACTTTGGACATTAAGGTATTTGAATACTCACAAGGAGGAAGGTAATCATCAGTGATAGGTTATTTAGAATTTTTATATTATATATAT
>JAGCDQ010000071.1 GCA_017651245.1 Bacteroidaceae bacterium
GAAGCTCTTTGTCCATGATTGATATCTCTTCCATTGTGCATCCTCTCTGCATCATGCAAGTATGCAAAGGCTAATATGACATCCATATCTGCCCCTTCTTGATAAAGCATCCTTCCAAATTTAGCGACCCTGTCCCAATGGTCCACCCCATGAATCGTACCTAAATCTTCAGGCCAACGGCTCATGCTAAAAAGTCGAAGGTTTTCCCATTGAAAGACGGAATCATTCTTTGTGAATATGGATTTAAGGAATTTCTTCATTGAGGATTATTATCCGTTCTTCATCAATGTGCGATGAATGGTCACAATATAGATGGAACGAGTATTGAAAAAATCTCACCGGCAAAACACAGCATCTATTTCACTTTGTGTGGCATTCCCACTCTTCATAGAAATGCGGACTTCCTCATCCAGTTCTTCCTCAGAAAAGAAACAAGGCATAGACTCCTCTAAAGAGTGCCGCCTCACATTCATTTGCTTTTTTGTGACTGGAATGCTGGTCACAGGCTCTTGTAAAACAGAAGAGTCCTCTTCCATTTCATTGATTTTCTTCAAATAATCCTCCATTACTGTTCTCATTTTATTATTCTGTCGCAAATTAACAACATTTTTCCTTATCCTCCAAAATTATTGGCACATTTTTCAATAAGGAACGCTTATTCCTCGGCAGAGGCACCTTATTTCACAATAACGCACGAGTATTGAACAGCAGAGGCTGGTTATTCGAAGTCCGAGCCAAGCGGAAGGGGAGTCCGAGCCAAGCGGACTACCAGAGAGTGGCAAGCGGACTCCCAAAGCCCCCGACGTACTCGCTTTGAAACAACGGCGTTATTTTGCATTTCCTACACCGATGTTTTGACGAAACAACGGCGTTGTTTTAAAGAGGCGGCGGCAAAGCATGGTTTTGCCGTCGGCAAAAGGGTGGATTGCCGGCGGCAAATTTTTGAGGGCGTTTTTGGGACTATTAATGGAAAAGAGATCTACCTTTAATGGTAGCAATTTTTTTCTTTAATGGTAGCAAACTTTTGTTGCCTGGTTAGGAAAAACTTTTTCCCTCACGGGGGAACAAATTTTTCCCCGTGGGGGAACAAAAAGAGTTGGGCGAAGAGGACTTTGTTCTTTGAAAAAAGAGTTTTTTTGCAAAAAGACCTAACAACCTAACATGACAAGCCTCAAACCCTGATGTACAAAGGGATTTAGGAACGTTAGGTGTTTCCTAAACACCTAACATAGACCTAACATTTTAGTCTCACGCAGATAGCACAGATAACACAGATATTTTTCGAACACAAATCTCTCTAATCTACGCGAAATTTTAGATTCCGAAAAAAGACAGAAAAAACAAAAAGAACGAAAACCCTTGATAAGGTGAGTGTTAGGTCTATGTTAGGTCTCTGCGTGAGACCTAACATAGGCAACTCTCTGAACCACAACTCATCTGAGAACAAATGTTAGGTTGTTAGGTTATTTTATACTATTTCTCTCATGGGAGCATAAAAAACTGAAGGCTGTAACGGTTAACGGTTATCGGTTAAAGAAGGAGAGGCTCCCACTCGATTGAGTGAGAGTCTCTTTTTGTGAACGGGTTAGAATTATGTAAAAGAACTTTGGGGTGTTCTTTCTATAATAGTGCTCATAAAGCACGAGTATTGATGAGCAGAGGCAGGTTATTGGGAGTCAGAACCAAGCGGACTCCACAAGGGTTGAACCATGTGAGTCTGGGTTCTCTCCGCAAAATTTTGCCAGAACTTTTTTCTTCTCCCTATTTTTTTCGTACCTTTGCACACGATGATTTATCCAACTACATACGAACAGAAGATTGGGTTTGACCAGATACGCCAACACCTCACGGCTTTGTGCCTCTGTCCCTTGGGCGAGGAACAGGTGAGGGAGATGGTGTTTTCGGTCAATTTCGATGATATCCACAGGCTGGTGAGACAGACGATGGAGTTTGTGCGCATCTTGCAAGAGGAGGACTTCCCCGACCAGAACTTTTTCGATGTGCGTCCTTCGCTGAAACGTATCCGCATCCAGAACACTTGCCTGGAGGTGGAGGAACTTTTCAACTTGCAACGGTCTCTTTCGACCATTCACCAGATTGTCTCTTTCCTCCACCGTTGTTCTGACGAGGAAAACACCATCCCTGTGTTCCCATACCTCTATGCCTTGACACAGGATGTGAAGACTTATCCGCAGATGGTGAAACGCATTGACCAGATTCTGGACAAGTACGGGCACGTGAAGGACACGGCATCCCCCACCCTCATGGAGATTCGGCGGGAATTGGCTTCCACTGCTGGCAGCGTATCTCGTGCCTTGCAGAACATCCTCAAATCGGCGAAGGGGGAAGGACTCATTGACAAGGACATCTCTCCCACCCTCCGCGATGGTCGTCTGGTCATTCCTGTGGCTCCTGCCATGAAGAGGAAGATTCGAGGCATCGTGCATGATGAGTCGGACACGGGAAAGACGGTCTTCATTGAACCTGCCGAGGTGGTGGAGGCGAACAACAAGATTCGTGAACTGGAAAGTGAGGAGCGCAAGGAGATTCACCGCATTCTCCTAGAGTTCACGCAGACGGTGCGCCCAGAAGTGGAGGAGATGCTGTTTGCCTATGAGTTCCTCGCCAAGATGGATTTCATCCGTGCCAAGGCTAAGTTCGCCATCACCAGCAACAGCACAGAGCCTCGCATGGAGAACAAGCAGGTGCTGGATTGGGCTATCGCCGTGCATCCGTTGCTGGATCTGAAGTTCAGAAACTACAATTTCCAGCATCAAGACGAGGAGCCTCGCAAGGTCGTTCCGCTCGACATCAAACTGAATGGCAAACAACGCATCTTGCTCATCTCGGGACCTAACGCTGGCGGTAAGTCTGTCTGTCTGAAGACCACAGGTTTGTTGCAATATATGTTCCAATGCGGAATGCCCGTTCCGGTTGCCAAGAGCAGCGTGTTCGGCATCTTCCGCAGCATCTTCATCGACATCGGCGATGAGCAGAGTCTGGAGAACGACCTCTCGACCTATTCTTCCCACTTGCTCAACATGAAGAACATGATGAAGCATTGCGACGGGAAGAGCCTCATCCTCATCGATGAGTTTGGCGGAGGCACGGAACCCCAGATTGGTGGGGCGATGGCGGAGGCGATGCTGAAGGTGTTCAACAAGAAACGTGCCTTTGGCGTCATCACCACCCACTACCAGAACCTGAAGCACTATGCCCAAGAGACGGAGGGCATCGTGAATGGCGCCATGCTGTATGACCGTCAGCTGATGCAACCGCTCTTCCGACTCTCCATCGGCAATCCGGGCAGTTCGTTCGCCATCGAGATTGCCCGCAAGACGGGTATCCCTGACGAGGTGATCAAGGATGCAAGCGAGATTGTGGGCAAGGACTACATCAACTCCGACAAATACCTGCAAGACATCGTGCGCGACAAGCGCTACTGGGAGCAGAAACGACAGAGCATCCACCAACATGAGAAGCAGATGGAACAAACCATCCAACGCTACGAGGAGGACATCCAGAAGCTGCACGATGAACGCAAGGTCATCATCTCACGCGCCAAGGAGGAGGCTGAGCAGATGCTGAAAGAGTCGAACGCCAAGATTGAACAAACCATCAAGGACATCAAGGAGGCACAAGCGGAGAAGGAACGCACGCGCCTGATTCGCCAAGACCTTGCGGATTTCAAGCACGACATCCGCGAGATTGACCCTGAAATTGCCGATGAGAAAATCAGAAGGCAAATGGAGAAACTGATGGCAAGGAGGAAAAGGAAGGAAGAGAAGAAGAATGCCCCACAAGCCCCCAAGGGAGTGGCTGTGCAGAATGGGAATACAACGGCGGAAGTGGAGAAGCAACCGCTCAAAGCCAACGATTACGTGAGGATGATTGGGCAGACGACCATCGGACAGATCCAGAAAATCAGCGGCAACGAGGCAACGGTTGTCTTCGGACACATCACCACCAATGTGAAGCTGAACCGCCTTGAGCCAGCAGAAGCGCCCAAGAAGGAGAAGAATGTGGCTTCCACGTTTGTGAGTGTGCAGACACGCAACGAAATCCGCAACACCACCCTCAACTTCAAGGAACAACTCGATGTGAGGGGTATGCGAGGAGACGAAGCCATCCAAGCCGTCACGTATTTTATTGACGATGCCTGCGTTGCCAGAGCCTCTCGTGTGAAGATTCTGCACGGAACGGGCACTGGCGCGCTCAAGACCGTTATCCGACAATATCTCAACACCATGCCTCCTGTGGCAGACTTCTACGATGAGGACATCCGATTTGGTGGGGCTGGAATCACGATTGTGGAACTGGTGTAAAGGTTAAGGGTAAAGGTTAAGGGTAAAGGTTAAGGGTAAAGGGTAAAGGTTAAGGGTTAAAGAATAGATAGAATGAAAAGAATTGCGACATATATTGCAGTGGCTTGCGTGGCTCTTATGGCTCACGCACAAACTGACAGCATTGTGCCATCAGTGCCTCTGACATATCCCTATTTGACTCCTATCTCAGCGATGGAGGACCTGAATGAAGACATCATGGCGCTGCGGTTCAGCAAGGCTGATGCGAGTGCCAAGAAACTCATCCAGACAGCCAAGCGGAAACGCCAATCAACGGAAGAATATGACAAGGTGGTTGACATCTGCCACAAGGGAGAGAACGGATTGAGAGGCGTGGACAGAGTGCTTATTGTGGACAGCGTTGTCGTGGACAAGAAAGCGTTTCTCAACGCCTACCCTCTTTCTGCCGACCTGGGCTCCCTCTCCCTCTCTGAGAAGGGGGACATCGTTCAGTACCAGACACAACTGAACGGTATGGTGATCGCTCCCCAACCTCAAGCAGAGGGCCTGACACGCTACTATCTGGAGGACGGAACGCTCACAGAAGGTGAGAGCATCGAAGGACTCGGCATTGAGGGCGACATCAACTACCCCTTCCTCATGCCCGACGGACAGACCTTCTATTTCGCGGCACGATGTGAGGATGGCTATGGAAACTACGACCTCTACGCCACGCGATACGACTCCGATTCCAAGCGGTTCTATCAGGCGGAGAACATGGGACTCCCCTACAACTCCTATGCCAATGACTATATGCTCGTCATTGACGAATCAGCCAACCTCGGATGGTTTGCCAGCGACCGCTACCAGCCTGACGGCAAGGTGTGCATCTACACATTCGTTCCCAACGAGTCGCGCCAAACCATCGACTATGAGACCACTGACTTGAACGAACTTCGTGCCCTCGCATCGCTCCAATCCATCACTGCCCTTCCACTGACCGATGAACAGAAGGAGGCGAAGGCAGAAGCCAGCCGTCGTCTGGCAAAGGTCAAAGGTCAAAGGTCAAAAGTCAATCGTGTGAGGGACTTTGAGTTTGTCCTCAACGACGCCAGAACTTGCTACACGCTGAATGACTTCACCTCCAACGAGGCAAGAAAACAATGCAGCGACTGGCTTCAGAAGTCCAAGAACCTCACCACCCTCTACGAGCAACTGCAGCAGATGCGAGAGACCTCCCCTACTGCCAAGCAGCAGATTCTCAATCTGGAAACACGCATCAAGGAACTGCAAGCGGAAGTGCATGCTCTTGAAAAACAGATTCGTATGCTCGAATTAAAGAAATAGGAAGTATTTTACAAATTTACCTTTACATTTGTAAAAACGGCAAAAAGAGAGAGATTTTTTTAGTTTTGTCAAAAAAAAGCGAGGGAGACATTTGGAATTGTCTCTCTCTTTTTGTAACTTTGTGCCCGAGAATATATGATAAAGTGAGATGCCAACCGATGAGGGCTGGCTAAAAATGATTGTATAACTTATTAAAATCTGAGAATTGAATGAAAGAGGAAGAGTTACCTCCTTTCAACTTTCCCATTGAGGACAAGTCAGAGAGAATTATCAAGGTCATCGGTGTAGGAGGCGGTGGCGGAAATGCAGTGCAACACATGTGGGAAGAGGGCGTGAAGAACGTGTCTTTTCTAGTGACGAACACGGACAGTCAGGTGCTGAAGGCAAACTTGGTGCCCAACAAGATGCAGATTGGACCAGGTCTTGGTACAGGAGGAATTCCTGAACTGGGACGTGAGATGGCAGAGGAGAGCATTGAGGACATCAAGACGATGTTTGGCGAGGAGACGAAGATGGTGTTTGTGACAGCTGGTATGGGCGGCGGCACAGGAACAGGTGCAGCCCCAGTGATTGCCCGTGTGGCAAAGGAAATGGGCATCCTGACAGTAGGCGTGGTGACGCTCCCGTTCAGGATGGAAATGCGCAAACGTATGGACAAGGCGCTGCTGGGCATGGATGCGCTGAAGAAATGCGTGGATTCGCTGATTGTCATCAACAACCAAAAGTTGCTGGAGAATGAGCGATACAATAATCTGACGCTTGAGGAAGGACTGAAGAAGGCAGACGAGGTGCTGACCATTGCCACGAAGACGATTGCTGAGATCATCACCGTCAAGGGAAGCATCAACCGAGACTACAATGACGTGCGTACCGTCATGAAGGATGGAGGTGCGGCTTTGGTGTCGGTGGCTAAGGCAAGTGGAGAGAAGCGCATTTTCAAGGCATTGTCGGAAGCCATCAGTTCCCCACTTGTGGCGAATGTGGAAAAGCAGAAAATCCGTCGCCTGCTCTATATCGTGTATAGTGGCAACGAGAATCCCGCCCGCATGGATGAACTGGAGGAAATCAGTGAGTTCATGGAGAACTTTGACGAGAATCTGGACGTACTGTGGGGACACTATCCAGATGACACCTTGGGCGATGAAATCAAGGTGGCTGTGGTGGCTACAGGCTTCGACCAGGATGAGGAGGAGAACGAAACGGACGAGGATCATGCCAAACAGGATGAGATGAAGCGGCTGAAGGACTTGCGTGAGAAGTTTTATTCATGCACTCATGAGGTGCCAAAGATAGAAGAGAAGCCTCAGGTAGAAGAGCAAGTGCCAACAACGGTGGAGATTCCTCAAGCAACAGCGACAGAGGAAGAGATTTCTGAGCCTGAGGAAGAGGAAGTGACAAGGGAGGAAGAGCCGAAAACACCCACATTTGTGGAGAAACTCGTGAGAAAACTGAAAGATTTGATGGAAGAAGAGTGATGAAAATCAAAAATAATTTGGTTTTTTGTTCACTTAATCGTACCTTTGTCCCCGTTAACTAAAAGATGAGGAATTATGATAGTATATCCTAATGCGAAGATTAACATTGGCCTGAACGTCGTAGAGAAGCGTCCAGACGGCTACCATAATCTGGAAACAGTGTTCTATCCTATTGGGCTGCAAGATATCTTGGAGATTCAGGAAATAGACAAAGACGCGCCGGCCTGTGGTTATCGGTTGAAAGTGACTGGTACGGTGTTGGACGGCTCCCCTGAGGACAACCTTGTCGTGCGGGCATTGAAACTGCTGAAGAAGGACTTTGACCTGCCCCCTGTGAGCATCGGACTGTATAAACACATTCCTACAGGTGCTGGCTTGGGTGGCGGCTCTGCTGACGGGGCATTCACAGTGAAGACGCTGAATGAGCGTTTCAAGCTGGGCTTGACCACTGAGCAGATGGAAGACTATTGTTCTCAGTTGGGGGCTGATTGTCCGTTCTTCATTCAGAACAAGCCAGTGTTTGCAACAGGCATCGGCAATGTGTTCCATCCTGTGGAACTGAACTTGAAGTACAAGCAGCTCGTGTTGGTGAAACCTGAAATCTTTGTATCGACGAAGGATGCCTATGCGAAGGTGAAAGTGCAGCACCCAGAGAAACAATTGCCCGAATTATTGGCACAGCCGATTGAAACGTGGAAGGATACAGTGGTGAATGACTTTGAGGCAAGTGTATTCCCCAAATATCCAGAGATTGCTGCCATCAAGGACAAGCTGTACGACCTCGGAGCCCTTTATGCCAGCATGTCTGGCAGCGGTTCGAGTGTGTTCGGCATTTTCGAAGATCCTGTGGAGAATATTGACGAGGAGTTCAGCGGTATGTTCTGCCGTCAGCGGGAACTTTAATCGTAGAAGTTCCAGCTCAATCCGAAGCGGATGCTGGCAGGGTTCATCGGATAGCCAGGTGACCAGAAGTAGCGACCATCCGACTGGTTGAAGTGGTGGTACATCACGTAGAAGCGTGTCCTTTTCAAATCAAAATTGGCATAAACAGAGAGAAGTGGGTAATTGCCCACTTTTTCTTTTTTCAGCGTGTTCTGATTCATGAACATACCAATGACGGGAGAATAGTCGGGTGCATAGTATTCCGTAAAGTACTTCATGTCAACACCAAACTCCGTCTTCAGCACCTTCGCAATCTTAAAGCGCAAGAACAGATTGGTGTAGAGCGACACAGTTGGAAGCGGCAAGACGTCTGAATGGCTGCAAGTCTGATAGGTGATGTCGTTCTCCCAATGGAGAATGCCCAATTTGAAGTATTGTCGCAGATTGGCACTGATCACTTGGATGTTGTCACCACATTGCATGGGAGACACATTGTTGGTGATCACGGTCTTGCCTGTCGATGTGGTCATTTCATAGCCTGTATTCTGGAAATAGCAGAAGTTCTTGATGTTTTCCACACCCAGCGTAATCTTAGTGTTGGTGTGGGGAATGTCAATGACACCCTCGAGGCGCTGCCTGAATTCCTTGTCCACATCCCTGTCCCACCATGCGTGCTTGCCGTGATAGTTTCCGAAATAGAAGCTGGGTCCCACATTCATGACGTGAGCATTCAGCGCCACTTGAGCCGTATCGCCCAGCAATGGGATATTGACCTCTGCATGACCATTCACCTCAAACTGCCCGATGTCCTCCCCTGCCACCACAAACTCTGCATCGAGATTGTAGTGCACGGTCGTGCCCTGGGTACGGATGATCTGTCCGCCAGCCAAGACATTGTGCTCCTTGAAGTATTGCTTATCCACCAACCTTGTCGTGTTGGTGTAGAGACCTCCATATCGAGTGGAATCAGGCAACATGAAACGGTTGAACTCGTATCCCACATACGCATTCAGTCCAAACAGCGCCCATTTGTTGAATCCCTCACACAACGAAATGCCCAGCAAACTCTTCAGGTAGAAATGCTTCGTGTAGTCCTGTGTGGAGTCTCCTGCCAGATAGGTGTATGAGTGGTAGTTCTCTGTCTCCTGATAAGCACGATTGTTTCGCATCATGTTCTGAAGCTTCAGAGAATGGAAGATCTTGCTGACAGGAACAAACACCTCTTTGATAGTGACAGAATCCACTTCTTCATCACGATAGAAGCCCATGTCGTAATGGTGGTTGAAGAACACCAAGTCGTGCTCCTGACGGTTCCAAGTCTGCGTAAGCATGGTGGGGATATCGTTCGAGGTGAACTCCCTTGCCATATTTTCAGGATTGGTGATGTAGCCTTCATCTTCTATACCGCCATTCTCCGCTGTCTTCATGAAGTTGTGTTGGTAGTAGAAGTGGAACTTATAATGGTCGGCAAGGTAGGAAGCCCATGCCGAAGCATTCATGTAGGAAGTGGATTGGGTGTCGTAGTATCCCCTACCATAGATGTAGTCGAAGATGCCGCCAAAATTGAACTTCTTGCCTGCGTTGTTGGTGTAAATGGCTTTGATGTGGTCAGAACCCGTATTCTTCGAACCATTCCAGTTGTAGGTCACATTCATGAACGGCGATTTCGTGTTGTAGAATCGGAAGTTCTCCGTATCGACGAAGAACATGTCGAAAGGAGCGGTGAACATGAAATCGGGCGTGAGGGGACGCTCCATGAAGATGCGAGACATGCGTGGAGAGCCCACGTTGCCCAACGAATTGTAGTGTCCCTCTATTCCTTCTGGCAGGTCGGTGTTCATGAACATGTGATGAAGTGTGTCAACATACGTGTCAGTCATGTTGCCATATTTTTCATCGACGGTCCAAGCCCTCACATCATTGGGAACAATCTTCTTTTTCTTCTTGGTCTCAGCAGAATCTGGACGGGCATCCATCGATAAATCAGAGTTCGTTTCCAACTCTGAAATGATGCGCTGCGCATAGCCTGCCTGAGCTAATAGAACACAGAAAAAGAATGTCAGTAAATATTTTGGAATCAAAACCTTAACTTTTCTTATATAAAATAACACAAGAAGCCGTTCCAAGCGTCTCTGGTTTGTTTCAAAACATGAATCGCAGATAGAACTCCACCAGTTTCACAGCGATGGAACCAAAGCCGACACAGAAGAAAAGCATACGTTGTTCTGGCAGCAAAAAATAAATCACGATGGCAGCAACGAAGCCCACCATGAAAGTCCAGTTCAGCACCCTGCGGGCAGTATCCACACTATGGCTGGACGACTTGCCTTTATGCCATTTCTTCTGGCTGTCCTTCTTGCTCTCCGCAACAGCCTCCGCTATGATTTTATCAACGTCCTCCTGATTCATTATTTGTTGATGGCTTCTGAGATTTCTTTCTTCAGTTCGTTGACAAGATCAATCGTTTTCACACGGAACTTGCCGTTCGCACGTCTCAGCTCACCCTTCTTGTTCAGGCATTCAGCGTCTGTAATCCATTCTTCCGCCGACATGCGAATGAACTCTCCCTCACCCTGATCCACGTTGTAAGACAAAGTGTGAAGCATGAATTCCACCTTGCCGTCACTGACGTTCAGATCGAGCAGATAGAATGCCTGAGTGAAAATCTTGGCCAGAGGCTTCACAGAGAAAACCAATTCCTCTGCACCTTGGCATTTAATCACACCACGCTGCTTATCAGCCTCCTTCACAGTGGCATACTCGATGTTCTTAAAGAAGTTTGCATCTCTGTAATCATCACCCATCATGGTGTTAGGCGCATATCGGAGATTTGCCCATTGTGCCACTTTGTTGAAAATGTCCTCCTTGCCCTTGCCTGGTGCAGAGATGACATCCTTGAACACAACCTTGCCCGCTTCCTCAGGAATGGCTCCTTTGGCTTTATAGACCGACATATCGGCTTTTCCCTTATAGGATTTACGAGCGATAAGACCTTCGCTTTGGGCTTGCATCATCATGGGAAGTGCCACAGCAAAGAGGGCTATGATAATCTTCTTCATTTGAATTTGTTTTTTAGGTGTTATTGTCTTTTATCTCTTATTGTCAAGGATGGCTGCATGGTTGCAACTGTCCATAATCGCTTGCAAAGTTAATGCTTTTACGCCTTTTGGTCAAATAATTATTTCTAAATAATCTAAAATCCCCCATAAAACGAAGAAGAGAACGAAAAGAGCACAAAAAAGGAGACGCCCTCAGGCATCTCCTCGCATTGTTTCACTCTATATATCTTGTTCTACACAAGTCCACTTATTTCCTGTTGTTATTGTTGGTGTTTCTATTCCACTGTGGAACAGTGAATCTGTTTGTGGCACCTCTACCTGGCTGGAACTGGTTCAGGGCTTCCACTTGGAATCGTGCCAACGCCACTCTCACCCCATAAATCTTCTTCCAGGAAAGCACTGTGTGGAATTTCTTGTAATAGGTCTGTTCCACCTTTCTGCTTTCAATCTCCAACCCTGTAATCCGCATCACCATCTGCTCATAGTCCTCCTCACTGATGTTCGTATTACGGAATGCCTTCATCATGATTTCCCTCTGCTGTCTCCCAATCTGTCGCTGCTTGTTCTGCATCTCATTGAGGAGAGGGAAGAACTTTGCTGATTCAGCATCGGTCAGGTGCGCCTCACGTGCCACGAACTCGTTCATACGTTTCGTGTACAATTCAGGATTGAATTCCGCACGTGGGTTCTGAATCCTGCCAAATGCCTGGTTCTGTGCGTTCACACAGAAGCATACCAGCAAGGTTGTGATGACTAAGACAAATCTCTTCATGGATGATGTTGCTTATTGAGTATTGCTACAATTCGGACGAGACTATTCTTCGAAGTCTCCCTCTGATGCCAGATAATAGTAAACATCCACGTTGTCCACCATTGTATAGTTCATCAGGTCTTCGTTGTAGTTATCAGGTGTGTATTGCACTGTGGTTTCAGCCTTTTGCTGTTCAACCGGAGTGGATGAAGGCATCGGGATGAACTTGAGTGCCACAGTGGCAATCAAAACGAGCGACGCAGCGATAGATATCGTGCTGAACCACAGGTTGCGACGACGGTTCTTGTGGATGCTGAAGAGCTTCGTACTATGTGCAGGAACCTCTTCCACCTTCTCAGGAACCTCTTGTTCGACAGCATCAATTTGCTCCATGATACGAGCAGTCAGATTGTCGAAATATTCGTCAGACACCTTGAATGGGTATCTGCCGCCCTCAGGGGCTAATATTCGGTTGTTCTTTGTACTCATAATCACACTATTTTTTAGTTTCGTTATTTCTGTGACTAATTTTTATTTAAAAGGTTTAATCGTATCAACGATTTTTTTATTCTTTTGATCTGATGAAATTGGTAATTTTCTCCACGGCTATGTGGTAGGAGGCTTTCAACGCTCCCACACTGGTGCCCACAAGGTCAGAAATCTCTTCGTATTTCTTGTCCTCGAAGTATTTCATGCAGAACACCTGCCTTTGCTTGGCGGGCAGCGTTGACACCGCCTGCATGAGCAACTCCTGCGTGCTGTCGCCATCGAAATATTCGTCAGCCACAAAGCTCGCCTGTTCCACAAAGTCTTCATCGTCGATAGAGCTCATCTGCCTTTTCTGCTTGAGGAAAGTGATGGACTCGTTGTATGCTATCCTGTAGAGCCATGTGAAAATGGCTGAATCTCCCTTGAAACTCTCCAAGCCCCTCCAAGCCTTGATGAACGTGTTTTGCAGCACGTCATCCGTGTCGTCGTGATTCTGCACCACATAATGGATTTTCCAATAGAGCTGGCGTGAATAAACATTGACAATCTCCTCGAAGGCCTTACGCTTGCTCTGCGGGTCTTGAATCCTTTTCAGTATGTCTTGTTCGTCTATCTTTGCCATCTCGGATGCACGACTGTGCCGTTAGGACAAGTTAGGTTTGGAATGGTTTGACATAAAAAATGTGAAAGTCCCTCAATCCACACGGAATAGACAAACTTTCACATCCTTTTGTGCCTATGATTAATGTTTAACTCTTTCTCAACGGAAAGGAGTTTGTTTTTTAGTGCAGGTATATCTTGCGGGTGAACTTGCCAATCTTGACAATGTAGTAACCACGCTGTAAATGGCTGAGTTCGAAGGCTTTTGACGAACTGTCAATATTCTGTGTATAGACCTTTTCGCCCGTGATGCCATATATTTCCAGTGTCAGTCCTTCCGCATTCTTCACACGGATGGTCGAACCGCTCACCGCAATGGTGATGGCGTTCTGCTCCATCTCTATCTGGTTATTCTGCATCTCTTCCACCTCCGCCATCATGGTGGCTGGAACCGATGACAGGCATACCATCAATAGAAGGGCCTTTGATATTTTGAGTATAGATTTTACCATATACAATACGTTTTATGATGCAAATATAGTGCCTTTTTTTGTTATCACCAAATTTTTTTTCAAAAAAAATGCACTTTTACACAATAAAATAAAAAAATGGCTGACATAACGCCAGCCACTTTATTATATATAAATAATGTGTAATCGCCTTTTTAGAAGAACTTGTAACGGCTATCCTTCACCTTCGCCTTCAAGTAGAGCGAGTTGATGATGGTGCCCGAAGCATTGCGGAAATGGTTCATTCCGATGGATGCCTCTTCGTTCTTTGCATCAAACTTCTCAGCAGTCTTGGTCTTGTCAATGACCTGAAGCATGTACACGCCATTGTTCCCCTTTACTGGACCTGCGAAAGCACCCTTGGCGGTCTTGGCTGCCACAGCACTCACGAGTGGTTCAGATGCGCCCGTAGAAGCAATGAATGCAGGTGCGCTGAATGACACGTGCTTGAGAGTGTCAACCACCACGTTCTTCAGTTTCTGTGCCTCAGCAAAGCTCTTCACGTTCTTGGTTGACTCGTAGATCTTAGCAATCTTCTTCTCGTTCTTCACCATCTCCGTCAGGTCATCCTTCAGCTTCTCCTGTGAACGGTAACCCTCCTTGTTGATGCCAGTCAAAGCCACCACCAACAAGTGGTCATTGCTGCCACATTCGTAAAGTGGAGAGATGTCACCTACCTTCGCATCGTCAAACACCCACTTCAGAGCATCGCGAGTAGCACGGATGCCTGAAATGCCGTGAGCATTCGTAGTCACATCGTTGAGTGGACGAACCACATAGCCACTCTTGGCAGCGTTTGCCTCCATCTTCTCCAGCGTCGTGTTTTCAGCCACGAACGAAGAAAACTTGTTGTATTCCTTGCTGTAAGTGTCGTCAGAGAACTTCAGTTCCTTCACCACTGCAGCCACATTGTACTTCGTCACAGGGTTGGCAGTCTTCATCACTTGCAGAATGACAGTAGAACCATTCTCCAGCTTCAGTTTCTTGGTCTCACCGCCATTCATGCCGAAGATGGTGTTAATGTAGAGCGCATTGTCTGCATCGAGTGCAGCACCCTGATACTGAGCAGTAGCGATCCATGAAGAGTCACCCTCCTGGTTGTACTTCTTGGCGATCTCCTTGAACTGCGCACCACCATTCAGGGCTGTCATGATGCTGTCAGCCTTCTTGGCAATATCAGCCTCGTCCTTGCCAATCACACCCATCTGGCGGAAAAGCACAGAGTCAGCCTGTGTGGTCTTGCCCAGCACCTTATAAGTATAGTATGTGTTGGTCATTGCATCGAATGCAGGAGCCTTCACAGTACCCACAGCCGTAGAGTCGAGTGTGGAAGAAATCATGGTTGGGAAAGCATCCTTGGTCTTGTACACATCAGAATAAGTCAACAAAGAAGTAGCCTGACGGACAGCGTTTCCAGCCATTGCATTGCTGGTGGCTGCAGCCAACTTCTCAGCAGATTCAGCAATTTCCTTCTCAGCAGCCTTCTTGTCTGCCTCGCTTGCCACTACAGGCACGTCAATGATCTTCACGTCGCGCGTCTCAATCACCTGCTGATACTGTTCCTTATCCTCGTTGTACTTAGCGGTCAGTTCCTCGTCAGTCACCTTCACGTCGTCATCATTCACTGAAGCAGCAGGAATAGCTGCCAACACGATGTCAGACTCCTCAGCACGGCTTTCGAAAGCCTGCTTAGCCTCCACTGGGTTAGAGAGGAAGCACTGAGAGAGCAGCACCTGATACTTCTGAGTGAGCAACTGGTCACGAATCTGACGCTGAGCAAACAGATAGTACTTGTAAATCTTCTCGTATGCCTCAGGAATCTGAGTGCCAGAGTCCTTCAGTTTCTTGTACTCTGTGAGGAACTGATTCACCGTAGCATAGTCATAACGACCCGTCTGCTGGTTCATGAACACAGGCACCTGAAGCATCTGGCTGTAACCAGTCTTCACGACGTCAGAAATCTCAGCGTCGCTCACAGCAAGTCCCAGTTTTTCGCACTGAGCCTGAATGAGCTGCTGCTGCACATAAGTCTGCCATGCTTCATCCTTGATGCGGTTCAATTCGTCCTCAGAGAAAGAACTCTTCTGCTGAGCAACCTCATAGTAAGTCTGCATGTCATCCACCAGCTTCTGGTATTCCTGGATAGAGATAGACTTTCCGTCCACTTCTCCCACTTGCTGGCTTGATTTCATAAAGAGGCTCTCAAGGCCTCTGAATAAGTCGCCGGCGACGAAGAGGAACAACGCCACGGCGATGATGGACACAAGGAGCACGCCCTTGCTTCTGATTTTTTGTAATGCTGCCATTTTTTATTATTTTTTATTGATTAATTTCTTTTGTCCAATGCGTTTCCGCAGGGCTTTTCCCGCATGAAATCGCAAAATCATGCAAAATTACGAAAAAATTATCACCCAATCATCATCTTCACCAAGATTTTTTCAAATACCCTCCCCTTTTTTCACAAAACATCCTCGGATTTCCTTTAATGACAACTCCATCTGACTCATCACCATCACAAAGAGGATGCATCCAAACGGACTCAACTTTTTCTGGTATAGAGACGGGCGACTAAGGCTCCGCTGATGTTATGCCATACGCTGAAGATGGCGCCTGGGATGGTCGCCATGGGATAGGCGGCAAAGTGGATGGTTGCCAAACTACTGGCAAGTCCCGAGTTCTGCATGCCCACCTCAATGGAGATGGCACGTTGCTTGGGTTCGGTAAGTCTTAAGAGACGTCCTATAAGATAGCCCAAACCCAATCCGCAGAGGTTGTGGAGCACGACCACGATGAGGATAACGAGTCCGCCTGCCAAGAGTTTGTTGGCGTTAGCTCCAATGACGATGGCAACAATCATAGCGATGACTATCGAGGAGATGGCTGGAAGATAATCAATGGCTTTCTCTGTGAACCTGGGCCAAAGCCATTTGACAACTAATCCCACCACGATAGGAAGGATGACTACCCAAAGGATGCTGAGCAACATGCCTGCCACATCCACATCGACGCTCTTACCCGCTAACGCCCAAGTGAGCAAAGGGGTCATGAAGGGAGCCAGCAAAGTGGACACGCCTGTCATTCCAACAGAAAGAGCAAGATCACCTTTCGCCAGATAGGTGATCACATTGGAAGCCGTGCCACCCGGACAGCAACCCACCAGCACCACACCCAACGCCAATGCCTCATCAAGTGAGAAGAGTCGAGCCAATCCCCATGCCAGCAACGGCATGATAGTGAACTGTGCCAGACAGCCTATCACCACATCCTTGGGACGACTGAACACAATCTTGAAGTCTTGCAAATTGAGTGTCAGTCCCATGCCGAACATGACCACGCCCAAGAGGTAGTTGATGACGGTGGGACGTATTGCTTGCAGCGCAGTAGGAAACGCCAGTGCCAACAACGCTGCTGCCAGTACCAGCAGTCCCATGTATTTCGAAATATAATGACAAAGTTTCTTCATTCTTTTTGTAGTTTTGTGACAAAGATACGACTTTCTCCATAAATAAACAGGAAGAATATGAATAATTTCAGCCCTAAATAATCATTATAGTTCTTAGTGAACAAAATTATTCGTATTATTCACCTTAGTTTCCCAAATTATGCGTAACTTCGCAACATCAAATAAAAGTGATGAGACATTTTCTTTTGAGCATACTGACTATCTTAGGATGCCTGGGATGCAACGCCTCAGTGGTGGAGCAACTGGGCACGTCGGTGACGATTCGCCCCGATGGTGGCGAAGCACGTGTGG
The DNA here is from genome assembly GCA_017651245.1 of Bacteroidaceae bacterium. Classification (GTDB taxonomy): domain Bacteria; phylum Bacteroidota; class Bacteroidia; order Bacteroidales; family Bacteroidaceae; genus Minthosoma. Next base: position 17,150 of record JAGCDQ010000071.1, read on the forward strand.
TGCGCCTGCAAGTGGTGGACGACGGCATTATCCGTGTGAGAGCCACGAGTGAGGAGGTGCTGCCCCAAAAGGAGGCGAGCCTCATCGTAGTGAAGGAGATGCAGGAGCGGACTCCGCAGTTCAGCGTGAAGGAGGATGCAGGAAGTGTAAGAGTGGAAACACAGAAGGTGACGGCTGTGGTGGCGAAAGCGAACGGCAGGATTGTCTTCTACGATACGAAAGGGAAGGTGCTGTTGCAGGAGGCGGTGCAGGGAAAGACGTTCAAGGAGTTTCGTGTACCTGAAAGGGAACTGGGCAGCGGACATCCGACAGAAGCGCAGAAGCAAGGACTGAGCTGGCGACTGCTGTTTGACAGCCCTGCCGACGAGGCTTTCTACGGCTTAGGGCAGCATCAGTCGGAGGAATTAAACATGAAGGGCAAGAACGAGGATTTGTTCCAATACAATACGAAGGTGTCAGTGCCAATGGTGGTGTCGAACAAGAACTACGGACTGCTGTGGGACAGCTACTCCTACTGCCGTTTCGGCAATCCTCAGGACTACTTGCAACTGAACCATGCGTTCCGACTTTACGACAAGGAGGGAAAGGAAGGACACCTGACGGGTACCTACACAGACCGAAGAGGTCAGCAATTAGTGAGAGAGGAGGATTCACTGTATTTCGAGTACGCCCTACCCGACCATTCTGAAATCGGCAAGACGGACAAGGCCGGCATCCAGAACCTTCCCCAAGGCTTCAGGCTGGAAGGAGCGAAGGTGGTGTATGAAGGTGCGATAGAGGCTCCCACGACGAGCAACTACCAGTTCATCCTCTACTACGCGGGTTATATTAAGGTATATATAGGCGGCAAAGAAGTGGTGGCTGAACGTTGGCGCACGGCTTGGAATCCGAACGCCTACAAGTTCATGGTACCCCTGAAGCAAGGCGAAAAGAACGACCTGCGCATTGAATGGCAACCCGACGGCAGTGTGAGCTATTGTGGCTTGCGTGTGGCTGCTCCCCGCACGACAGAGGAACAGGGGCAACTGAGCATCTGGAGTGAGATGAGCCGCGACATGGACTACTACTTCATTGCTGGCAAAAATATGGACGAAGTCATCAGCGGCTACCGCACCCTGACCGGCAAGGCTCCCGTGTATCCGAAGTGGGTGTTGGGCTTCTGGCAAAGTCGCGAACGCTATAAGACGCAGGAGGAACTGACCAGCACCTTGGCTGAGTTCCGAGAGCGTCACATCCCCATCGACAACATCGTGCAGGACTGGAACTACTGGAAAGAAGACCAGTGGGGAAGTCACGAGTTTGAGGCAGCCCGCTACCCCAACCCACAAGGCATGCTGGACAAGGTGCACGAGATGCATGGACGCTTCATGATCAGCGTGTGGCCTAAATTCTACGTGAACACCGACCACTACAAGGAACTAGACAGCAAGGGTTGGATGTATCAGCAAGCCGTGAAGGACGACATCCGCGACTGGGTCGGTCCCGGCTACGTCGGCTCCTTCTACGACGCCTATTCGGAGAGTGCCCGCAAACTCTTCTGGCAACAACTCGACGACCACCTCTACACCGGTCTCTCAGGAAAAATTGTAAATAGTAAATCGTCAACCTCAAACCTCAAACCTCAAACCTCAAATCTCATCGATGCCTGGTGGATGGATGCCTCTGAACCCAACGTGAGAGACTGCACCCCAATGTGGTACAGAAAGGCATTGTGTGGCTCCACCGCCTTGGGCACCTCGACGGAATACTTCAACGCCTACAGCATCGTGAATGCCGACGCCATCTACAACGGACAGCGGTCGGTGAACCCCAACCAACGTGTGTTCCTCCTCACCCGCAGCGGCTTTGCTGGTGAGCAGCGATACTCCACCGCCACATGGAGCGGCGATATCGGCACACGCTGGGAGGACATGCGGGCACAAATGACGGCAGGCATGAACTACTGCCTGTCGGGACTCCCCTTCTGGGGCATGGATCAGGGCGGCTTCTGTGTGGAGAACCGCTATGTGCGGGCACAACAACTTTTTGACCAGACCCAACAGGAGAATGACGACCTGAAGGAATGGAGAGAGTTGCAGACACGCTGGAACCAGTTCGGCTGTTTTATTCCCCTGTATCGTGCCCACGGACAATGGCCGCTGCGTGAGGTGTGGAACATTGCCCCAGCAGGTCATCCCGCCTATGAAAGCATCGTGTGGTATCATCGGTTGCGCTATCATCTGATGCCCTACCTCTACTCGATGGCAGGTTGGGTGCACCTGAAAGACTACACTATGATGCGTGCCCTCGTGATGGACTTCAACGGCGACGAGCAGGTATATGACCTGAAAGACCAATGGATGTTCGGTCCCTCCCTGATGGCTTGTCCCGTCAGCGAATACAAGGCTCGCACCCGTACCGTCTATTTTCCCAAGCAACGTGGCTGGTACGACCTCTACACCGGCAAGCAAATCATTGCATCTCAAACCTCAACCTTCAGCTCGGCGGAGCCAAACCTCCAAGCTCCAACCTCAAACCGTAGAATGGAAATTGACGCTCCCTACGAACGAATCCTCGTCTTCGTGCCAGAGGGTTCCATCCTGCCGATAGGTCCTGCGATGGAATGGAGTGACGAGAAATCTGCCGAACTCATCCACCTGTATGTCTATGCAGGTTGCGATGCCCAGTTCCAGCTCTACGAGGACGAAGGCACCAACTACAATTATGAGAAAGGACAATACAGCACCATCGACATTCGTTATAATGAACAGGAGAAGACGCTCACGCTCGGAAAAAGGAACGGTAAGTTCGAAGGTATGCTGAAAGAACGCCGATTCAACATCGTGTATGTCACACCCACCAATGCCCAACCGTTGAACCTCGACAACCCCAAGGGGAAGACCGTCACTTACAACGGCAAGGCCATCACCATCCGATTGTAAATACCAATATCAAAATAAAACAATAGTAGACTATATGAAGAAGAACCTCATCTTTGCATCGCTTTTCACGTTGACAGCGATGACAGCAACAGCACAGGTCTATCTTGACCCCAACGCCCCCATCGAAGAGCGCGTGAAAGATGCGCTGAGTAGAATGACCACGCATGAGAAGGTGCAAATCCTGCATGCACAAAGTAAGTTCACCAGTGCCGGTGTCCCTCGTCTGGGTATTCGACAGCTGAACATGGACGACGGTCCTCATGGTGTGCGTGAGGAGTTGGAATGGAACACATGGAATCCTGCCCAATGGACGAACGACTATATCGTGGCATTCCCCTCGCTGACGTGTCTGGCTTCCACTTGGAACACGGAACTCTCATCGGCTTACGGCAATGCGGTGAGTGAGGAGTTTGCGTTCAGAGGCAAGGACATCATGCTGGGTCCTGGCGTGAACATCCAGCGCACCCCTCTCAACGGACGTGCGTTTGAGTATATGGGCGAAGACCCCTTCCTGGCTGGCGAGATGGTGGTTCCCTACATCAAGTCGGCACAGGCAAACGGTGTGGCTTGCTGTCTGAAGCATTTCGTGCTGAACGACCAGGAAACCGACCGCTTCGGCATCAACGTGAATGTGTCAGAGAGAGCCATGAACGAAATCTATCTGGCGCCTTTCAGACGTGCCGTTGAAAAGGCTCACGTCTGGACTATCATGGGTTCGTACAACAAATGGAAGGGTGTGCATTGCTGCCACAATGACGAACTGCTCAACGGCATCCTGAAGAGAGACTGGAAGTGGGACGGTGCCCTCGTGAGTGACTGGGGCGGAGCGGTTGACACGTATGAAGCTGCCACAGGAGGTCTCGACATCGAGATGGGCACCTACACAGACGGCAAGACGACAGAAAGCAAGTTCGGTTATGAGATGTACCACCTGGGCAATCCGTTCGAGCAACTGCTGAAAGATGGAAAGGTGCCAATGGAAGTGCTGGACGAAAAGGCAAGCCGCGTGTTGCGCACCATCTTCCGTACAGCAATGAATCCCAAGAAAGTGATTGGCAACCAATGTTCTGAGGCACACTATGACGTATGCCGTCAAATTGGTGAGGAGGGCATCGTGCTCCTGAAGAACGACAGGAACATCCTGCCCTTGAATCCTGAGAAATACAAGAAATACAGCCAAATCCTGGTGGTGGGTGAAAATGCCACCCGTTCCCTCACCAAAGGTGGTGGTTCTTCAGAACTGAAGACCCTGCGCGACATCAGTCCGCTGGAGGAACTGCAAAGGAATTATGAGCAGATGATCATGTATGCCCAGGGTTACTACTCTGGTCGTGCGATGTATGACCATGTGGACAGACTGGATGCCCACAAGCAGGATTCGTTGAAGGCTGAGGCATTGGAGATGGCGAAGGGTGCTGACCTTATCATCTTCATCGGAGGTCTGAACAAGAACACACGTCAGGACTGCGAGAATGGTGACCGCGAAAGCTATGACCTGCCCTATGGACAGAACGAATTGATTTCTGAGTTAGCAAAGATTCAGAAGAACATCGTGGTGGTGACCTTTGGTGGTAACCCTTACAACATGCCTTGGTTGAAGGATGTGGCAGGATTGGTTCATTGCTGGTATCTGGGTAGTGAGTCTGGCAAGGCACTCGTGAACGTGTTGAACGGAACGGTGTGCCCAAGTGGAAAACTGCCTGTGACGTTTGCCCAGAAGTATGAAGACTATCCATACGTGCAATATGGCAAAGAAGCCTACCCTGGTGTGGACAGAGAAGTTCACTACAAGGAAGACATCTTCGTAGGGTATCGTCATTTCTCCACAAACAACGTGAAGCCCCTCTTCCCCTTCGGTTACGGATTGAGCTACACTACCTTTGCCTACAACAAGCCAACCGCTCAGATGATTGGCAATAACATCAACGTCAACGTGACGGTCACCAATACAGGAAAAGTGGCAGGCAAGGAAACGGCACAAGTCTATGTGACGATGCCACAGACAACGACGCCCCGTCCTGTCAAAGAACTCAAGGCATTCGCCAAGACCCGCCTGCTCGAGCCAGGTGAAAGTGAAACACTCAGTATGACCATCCCTGTGGATGAACTGGCTGTGTATCAAGAAGAAGAACGTGGTTGGGACATCATTGACGGCACATATACTTTCAACGTGGGTGCCAATGTGAATGACATCCGAGGAAAAGTGGATGTGGAAGTGAAGTGAGAGTTTGCAGGTTTGAAATCATGTATAGATTCATTCGATATATCATCGCGTTAGCCCTCCCCCTTTGGGGGCTGGGGGGCTTTGCCCAAGAGAACATCTGTTTTTCACCTCGCATCAGAACGTTGCAGGTGAAAGTGGATGGGAATTGGGATGCGCCGACGGTGATGTTGCTGAATGACGGACATCGTGTGGAGATAAGCTTTGATGATTTGCAAGCGCAGTATCAGCGATACACCTACACCATCACTCATTGCAATGCGGATTGGGAACCAAGTGACCTGCTGAGTAGCGAATACATGACAGGATTTGCGGAACAGCGCATTGACGACTATGAGCCAGCCATGGGCACGGAGGTGCAGTACAACCACTACTGGCTGAACCTGCCGAATACAAATACGAAGCTGTTGGTGTCGGGCAATTATCGTGTGAACATTTTCGAAGATGGAGAGGATGAACCGATTGCTCAGGCTTGCTTCTCTGTCATTGAGCCTCGTGTGGGTGTAGAGGTGGATGTGACTGCCAACACGGACATTGACACGTATGAAAGACATCAGCAGGTGAACTTCAGCGTGAACTACAGCGGATATCAGGTGAGCAATCCTGTGAGCGATTTCAAGTATCTTGTGGTGCAGAACCGTCGATGGGACAATCACGTGGAGGGATTAAGTCCTTCACTGATGCAGGTGAACAAACTCATCTTCAACCACAATCGTGCGCTGATCTTCCCTGCTGGCAATGAGTATCGACGTTTTGAGATTCTGGACGAATATGTGCCAACCATGCATGTGAACAGGATGGAGTTTGACGACACCTACTACCACGCCCTTCTCTATACTGATGAGCAGCGCATCATCTACCTGTATGACGAAGACCAAAACGGTCGGTTCTACGTGAGGAATGATGATAACTACAACAACGACACGGAGAGCGACTATTTCTTCACGCATTTCTCTTTGCAGATGCCCAAGGTGGCAGGTGGCGAGGTGTATCTGTTTGGCGACCTGACCAATAACCGCATAGAGGAGATGTACAAGATGGAATACAACCTGCTTGACCATCAGTATGAGTTGGTGCTGCCATTGAAGCAAGGCTCCTACAATTATATGTATATGTTTAAGAGAGATGGAGAGGACGTGGGAGAGACTCGACCCTGCGAGGGTGATTTCCACCAGACGGAGAATGAATACTACGTGTATGTGTATCACAGACCTTTCGGAGAACGATATGACAAACTGGTGGGATTCAAGAAAATAAACTACAAGCAATGAGAGAACTATTACTAATCATATTGTTGGCGCTGCCTTGTTACGGCAATTCGCAGAGCCTGCAAAGCCAACTGACGGCATGGGCAGAAAGCTACACACGCTATGATGCCAATATCAAACCCTCCACCGTCGTGTCGTGCGACATCAACAGCGAGGAAGAGAGCATTTGCATTGTACTGGGAGGAGGTTTTCAGGAACAGCATTTCACGCCAGAGGTGGTAGAGCGGGTTTACAAGGAGGTGCGCTCTTTCGTACCAGTCACACAAAAAGGCTATGACCTCACCATCATGACGGATGGGCGTGCTATCGAGGACTTGGTGCCGATGTTCTTCAGAAAAAGCAAGAAAGACTCCACGCGTCTCCTGGCTGACACGTACGATGGAGAACCTTGGATCAGGAATGTCTCTCGCCCCTACTCTGCCGACAAGGGATTGGCTGGCAATCATATCGCCCTATGGCAAAGTCACGGACGCTATTACCGACAGGAAAAAGATGATTGGTATTGGCAACGTCCTCGACTCTTCTGCACCACAGAAGACCTGTTCTCACAAACCTTTGTCATTCCGTTCATCATCCCCATGCTGGAGAATGCGGGTGCTGTGGTGTTCACACCCAGAGAACGTGATTACCAAACGCATGAAGTCATCGTAGATAATGACCAACCCCACAAGGGAGGTACTTACATAGAGTCTTTCCGACGCAAACAGAAGAGCCTCAAGTGGCAAACAGCTGATCGACATGGATTCGCACAGATCAAGGCTATCTATGAGTCGTGCGACTCGCCTTTCACGGATGGCACAGCTCGTTATGTTCCTGCCGTTTCATCTCTCAAGGATGAGGGTATCGCACAATGGATTCCCAATATTCCCGAAGAAGGGAAATATGCTGTGTATGTGACTTACCAATCTTACGAGAACTCTGTGGATGATGCCACCTATACCGTTCATCACAAAGGGGGCACGACGGAGTTCAAGGTGAACCAGCAGATGGGAGGTGGCACTTGGGTGTATCTCGGCACCTTCGAGTTCGACGAAGGAGAACATAACTATGGAATGGTGTCGCTCTCCAACCACAGCAAGCACAAGGGCATCGTCTCAGCGGATGCCGTACGCTTTGGAGGGGGTATGGGCAACATCGTTCCAGAAGGACACAACGGCAGAGTTCGTCCATCAGGATTGCCACGATGGGCAGAAGCTGCCAAGTACAGCGTTCAGTGGTTTGGATTCCCATATAAGATTCACACTGAGCCATTTGGTGAGAACGACTACAACAATGACATCAACTCCCGTTCTGCCTCCATCAATTATCTTTCAGGAGGTTCCATCTACAATCCGAAACGGGAAGATGGACTGAAAGTGCCACTCGATATCTCTGTGGCATTCCATACGGATGCAGGCGTGAAAACCGATGATGCTTTCGTGGGTTCCTTGGGTGTCTATATGACTGACTTTAATGAAGGAAAGACGGGCGCAGGGATGGATAGGTTCGTATCGCGTGACCTCATCAGCATGTTCCTCACCAACTTCACCACCGACTTGAAGAAATACCGCTGGCAAGTGCGTCAACTTTGGAATCGTAACTATGGAGAGGCACGTGCTCCGATGCCTCCTGCTTGCATCCTCGAAATGCTCTCTCACCAGAACTTCGCCGATATGCGCCAAGCATACGACCCGCATTTCAAGTTCGACCTCTCTCGCTCTGTCTATAAGACCATCGTGAAGTATATCGCCACGCTCTATCAGCGCGACTATGTCATTCAGCCGTTACCGGTCGAGAATTTCGCGATCACGCTGAACGAGCAGAAGCAAACAGCCACCCTTTCCTGGACACCTGTGGATGATCCGCTCGAACCTACCGCCAAACCCAAGGAGTACATCATTTATACCCGTCGAGGCTATCAGGGTTTCGACAATGGTGTCATTGTCAAGAGTACCAGCCACACCATCGATTTGAACCCCGATGAAGTGTATTCTTTCAAGGTGGCTGCATTGAATGAGGGAGGTGAGAGCTTCCCATCAGAAGTGTTGGCTTGTGGCATTTCCTCTCAAAATAAAGGGACTGTGCTGGTGGTTAACGCTTTCACTCGACTGGAAGGTCCTAAGGTTATTGACACCATGACAGAATGCGGTTTTGACCTTGATGCCGACCCAGGAGTGCCCTATGGTGCCTATACGGGTTTCTGCGGCAGACAACGCTATTTCGACCGTTCGAAAGCTGGGAGCGAAGCCTCTGACGGATTGGGTATGAGTGGAATGGAATTAGAGGGACAACTCTTTATGGGCAACACCTTCGACTATCCCGTCATTCATGGTCGTGCCATCATGCTTACAGGCACCCACTCCTTCACTTCATGCAGCGAAAAGGCACTCATGGAGGGGAATATATCACTCTCCAACTACCCTATCGTTGACCTGATTTACGGCACACAGAAGCGATTCAACAGCCGTACCAATTCCCTGGTGGAGCAATACTACAATCAAGGTGGTAAAGTGCTCATGAGTAGTGCGAATAGTGGATGTCCATCCATTGGAGGCAACGTTGTGGCGAATCTCTCCACCCAAAACACTCAACTGACTGGTTGCGGACTCACGTTCGATATCTATCGCAGCATGAACCCAGAGAGCTATTGTGTGCCTTCACCCTCCGTTCTCTCCCCCTCAGGTCAGGCAGTCGCCATCCTCACCTACTCCAATGGGAACTGTGCTGCGATTGCCCAGCAACAGCGGTTTGTTCGTCTGGGTTTCCCACTCGAATCCATCACCGACCGCAAGAAAATGAACGCACTCACCAAGGCATTCCTCGCATTCCTTGAGTAACTCATAAAGATTCAGGTCTCAAACCTCAAATCACCCAATGAACTGGCTACCGACCACCAAGAAAGAACTCGAACGACTCGGCTGGGATTCCCTCGATGTCATCCTCTTCTCTGCCGATGCCTACGTTGACCACCCCTCCTTTGCAGCGGCGGTTATTGGTCGTATCCTCGAAGCAGAAGGACTGCGGGTAGCCATTGTGCCTCAACCTGACTGGCATGGTGATTATCGAGATTTCAAAAAAATGGGCCGTCCTCGCCTCTTCTTTGGCATCGCTCCTGGTGCGATGGATTCGATGGTGAACAAATACACAGCCAACAAACGTCTCCGTTCCGAAGATGCTTACTCTCCTGATGGACGGCACGACCTTCGACCTGAATACCCCACCATCGTCTATACACGCATCCTGAAGGAACTTTATCCTGATGTGCCCGTGGTGATTGGTGGCATCGAAGCCAGTCTTCGTCGTTTGACGCATTACGATTATTGGCAAGACAAGCTTCTGCCTACCATCCTGCATCCCTCAGGTGCCGACCTCCTCATTTATGGAATGGGTGAAAAGCCTATGACGTCATTGGCACAGTTGTTGATGGAACAAGACTGCGAGATTGATGTGAAGATGTTTCGCAACCTTATGGCACGCTTCCCACAGAAGCAAACGGTTTCCCTCTTGCAAAAGAAGGAAATCCCTGGGGGTATCCGTCCTGACGACATTCTCCTGCACAGTCACGAAGAGTGTCTCCATAACAAAAAAGCACAAGCAGAGAATTTCCGACATATCGAGGAAGAATCGAACAAGTATTCCGCCCAACGCATCCTTCAGGAAGTGGATGGACGCTTTGCTGTGGTCAATCCTCCTTATCAGCCTCTCACACAAGATGAGCTGGACCACTCCTTCGACCTTCCCTACACCCGACTGCCTCATCCCAAATACAAGGGAAAACGCATTCCTGCTTATGAGATGATCAAGTTCTCCGTCTGTCTCCATCGTGGCTGTTTTGGAGGTTGTGCCTTCTGCACCATTTCTGCCCATCAAGGGAAGTTCATCACTTCACGCAGCAAGGAGAGTATTCTCAAAGAAGTGAAAGCCATCACACAGATGCCCGACTTCAAAGGGTATTTGAGCGACCTCGGAGGACCTTCTGCCAATATGTATGCGATGCATGGAAAGAAGCTGGACCTTTGTCATCAATGCAAACGTCCATCGTGCATCCACCCAAAGATTTGCCCCAATCTCAACACCGACCATTCTGCCCTGCTCGACATTTATCGGGCTGTAGATGCCTTGCCTGGCATCAAGAAGAGTTTCATTGGTTCGGGTGTCCGCTACGACCTCCTTCTTCATGATACAGGGGATGAGCGCATCAATCAAATCAACAGGAAATACACAGAGGAACTGATTACCAAACACGTTAGTGGTCGTCTGAAAGTGGCTCCAGAACACACTTCTGATCGTGTGCTTTCCCTCATGCGCAAACCCTCCTTCCAACTTTTCTATGACTTCAAGCGCATCTTCGACGATTTGAACCGTCGAAAGAACCTGCGTCAGCAAATCATTCCCTACTTCATCAGTTCCCATCCTGGATGCACCGCTGAAGATATGGCTGAGTTGGCAGTGTTGACCAAAGACCTCAATTTCCAACTGGAACAGGTGCAGGATTTCACGCCCACCCCTATGACAGTCTCCACAGAAACATGGTACACAGGTATCCATCCCTACACCCTTCAACCTGTCTGGTCTGCAAAGACACAAAAAGAAAAGCTTGCCCAGCGTCAATTCTTCTTCTGGTACAAGCCCTCTGAACGTCAAGCCATCCTCCGTCTGCTCCGACAGATGAATCGCTCTGACCTCATCCAAAAACTCTTTGGAAAACGTTAACGATAACCTTAACCCTAACAGCCTTTAACCTTTAACCTTTACCCTTTAACCCTTAACCTTTACCCGTTCTCTCCCTCCACAATTGCCAGGAGTTCACCAGATTGTGCCACAACGAATAGAACCCACCTGCTAACGCTGTGACGGGGTCAAGAAACGTGTATCCCATCCAAATGGCAAACACTGTGTTCTTCTGTCCAAGACTTTGTGTGCCTGCCACCGCTTCCCCATGTTTCCGTCCGATGATGCGTCCACAGACGAATTGCACCAGACAGCACAACAGCGAAGCCACAGCGATGCCCACCATTGTCCAGAAGCCCTCTTCACTATGTACCAATGCTTTCACAGACACTCCAATGGCCAATGAGAGAGACACCGCCCACAAGTTGAATGCCAGATTCTTCTGACGCAAGATGAAAGCATGAAACTTGGGGAACAAATGGCGCACGAACCACGCCACCACTAAGGGCATAATCAACAACGGAAACACCTTTGCCAAAATCAGCAGGAACGATACTTCAAAACTCATTCCTGCATGATCACCCTCATGCAGAAACGGCACCATCGCTGGCACCACCAACGACACTGCCATATTGATGAGGCAAGTGTAACTCACCACCACATTCGCATTCCCATGCAATCGCGTCGTCACCACAGCTGCAGCTGTTGCCGTCGGACAAATCATACAAATCATCGCACTCTCAATCACCACACGCCCTTGCACTTCAGGCATTCCCACGATAAGCAAACCCATCGCCACAAAACTCACCACCTGAATCGCCAAGAGTTCCAGCATCCACGCACGAGGTTTCAATTCCTTGATGCGCATCCGACAGAAACTCACAAACAACATACAGAAGAGCAGCGTCGGTTGAATATACCCAATCGCACGATTCACCACCTCATGCGTTCCATCCAAAAGCGGGATGTTCACATAGATATAATAAGAAGCCACACCGACCGCCATCGCAATCGGCAACATCCAATTCTTCACAAATCCTACCACGCTCATAAGCTTCCAGTCATTCTAATGATTACAATCTTCTTAAAATCCCTGCAAAGTTACGCATTATTCATGAGATTGTTGTAACTTTGCAACACGAAACCCACCCACATGAAGAAAAAGAACGACATCCTCATCCCCGAAGGTCTTCACGAGGTTCTCCTCCACGCCTGTTGTGCCCCCTGCTCCTCCGCTATTGTCGAGTGGATGCTGCAGCACGACATCCGTCCCACCATCTTCTATTTCAACCCCAACATCTACCCGCTTGAGGAGTATGAAATCCGCAAGCAAGAGAGCAAGCGTCATGCAGAAAGTTTAGGTATTCAATGGATAGATGGTGACTACGACCATGAAGCATGGCTCCAGCAAGTGCAAGGTCTCGAAACAGAACCAGAACGGGGTTCCCGATGCCTCCAATGCTTCCGGATGCGTCTCACTGCCACTGCCCTACAAGCCCAGCAACTCGGCATCACCTACTTTGCCACCACTTTAGCTTCTTCCCGTTGGAAGAGCCTCGAACAAATCAGCCAAGCAGGACTTCAAGCCCAAGAAGCAGTAACCTCAAACCTCAAATCTCCAACCTCAAACCTCAAACCTCAAACCTCTCCCCTCTTCTGGGCACAGAACTGGCGCAAAGGTGGGTTACAGGATCGTCGCAACCAACTCCTTCGCGAATACAACTTCTACAACCAACAATACTGCGGTTGTGAATTCAGCATGCCTTCATGCACGATTAAAAAAGAAGATTAACCCCTACTTGATTCCCTCTTCCGTCACTTGTGCCCTCACACGGCTCAAGGTTTCTGGCGTCATCTGGAGGAAAGAAGCGACATTGTGGAGGGGCGCACGACGAATGATTTCAGGGTTTTCCCGCATCGTACGGATATAGCGTTCCTTAGCGGTCTCAAAACGGAGGACATCCGCTTTCTGCTGGGAAATAATCAGGGAACGCTGATAGATGGCAAAGATGAGCCTGCACAATTCAAACGAATGGCTGGCGATAGTCTCCAACGCATCACGAGGAATGCCATAAACCACACTGGGTTCGATGGTGGATGCGACAATCTTGGAAGGTTCACGCAAGAAATAACTCTCAATGCAAATCACCATATCCCCCTCATGACTGATGTGTTCTGTGACGGTGGCGTTGTTTTTCTTGTAATGCTGCAACACCATTCCCTTGTCCACATAGAACATATTGTTACACACATCACCCTCGCTGACCAAATGGTATCCACGCAAGACTTTCAGGGGTACGAGGATGTTGGCGAAGGCATGAAGCGCCTCCACACTGAGTGTCACATTGTAGGCACGACAAATGTCTCTTGCCACATCGCGACGTCGGTCATTCAGGTTGATTGCTGGCATGGTTATTTAGTATAGATACGTTCTCCGAATATTTGACTTCCGATTCTCACCATCGTGCTTCCGTGCTCCTGGGCAATCAGGTAGTCACCACTCATGCCCATCGAGATTTCCTTGAAGGAGGGTTCGTCGGCAAAGAAGCGACCCTTCAATGTGTCAGAAAGCTGTCGCACTGTTTCAAACTCTTCTGTGATCTGAGCCTCATTGTCGGTATTGGTCGCCATCGCCATCAAACCCACAATGCGCACATGGGAACAGGTCTTCCATTCTTCCTCTGCAAGCATCTGCACCACCTCCTCAGGTGTGAAGCCGAACTTCGTTTCCTCTTTTGCCACATGGATTTGGAGCAGCACGTCAATCGTCCTTCCACACTTCTCTGCCTGCTTGTTGATTTCCTTGAGCAATTTGACAGAATCCACAGAATGGATGAGACTGACAAATCGGGCAATATACTTCACCTTGTTCGTCTGCAAGTGACCGATGAAGTGCCATTCGATATCTTTTGGCAAGACCTCCTCCTTCGCCACCAGCTCCTGCACATGGTTCTCACCAAAGATGCGTTGCCCCGTGTCGTAGGCCTCCTGCAAAGCCTCCACAGGATGATATTTCGACACTGCCACCAGTCGGACATCAGGTTTCAGCGTCGCTCTGATCTTTTGTAGGTTCTCCGCGATCATCATTCCTCTTCCTTCTTTGAACGTGCCACATAGCGGAACACATCCATGATCTTCGTTTCCTGCACCGTCGCAATGCGGTAGTCCATCAGCGAACCCTTCATACCCTTGTCAAAGCGTTCCACCGCCTCATGGAAGGTGCCTGCCTGTACCAGCATGTTGTTGGCAATCTCCTTCTCTGTCTGCGTCTTCTCATCGAGGGTGATGAAGAGACAACGTACCTTGTACCACTTGTCAGCCACATCGCTGTCGCTGGTGAAAATCTCGCCATACTTCACACGCTTGATGTTTGCCACATCAAGGGTGCCACTTGTATAGGGCTTCACCTCCTCAATGATTCTCGACTCAGCCTCCGTGAAGTTCAGCGCATCCACTAAGTAGGTGAAAGTTTCAGGTCTCGTCGTACCATCATCCTTCATCACGTCCATCTTCACTTTGCATTCATACCAACTATTTATTTCCATTGTCTTGCTATGTTTTTCGTTAATAATCTAAACTTCGTCATTTCCCCTTCGGAAAATCGCCACAAAGTTACACTTTTTCGAAAAAACCGCCAAAGCATTCCCATTTTTTTTCAACACAAATCTACCACATACAAAAAAAGTCCCTCCACAGGCAATGTGGAGAGACTTCACTATGTTTCTTTGAAGGGAAAGTTTCTTACTTCTTCGTTGCACGAACCTTGTTCAGGAAGTCCACCATCTTCTTGAGGTTTTCCTCTGAATACATACCCATGCCGTGACCACCTTCTGGCTCACGAACGATGTAGCTCTCCACACCAGCCTTCTGGAGCTGGTCATAGAGGTACTGGCTCACACAAGATGCCACCACGAAGTCCTTGTCGCCGTGGAAGATGTAACCAGGAACATCATTCTTGTCGATATAGCCTGATGCACTCAGCAACAAGAACTTGCTCTCATTACCCTCCTTTGGAGCGCCGATGAGCTGTTCCTCTGGGGTGTTGCCCTTGCCACCAAACACCATTGCGTTGCCACACTCCATCTGGAGCAGTTCCGTAGGACCTGACCAGTCGCAGAATGCGTTCACGTAGCTTGACTCCTTGGTGTAAGGACCTACGCTACCTTCCACATCATACTCTGCATTGCCCTGCTTAGCCACCTTCACACCATTTGAGAGTGCTGTCACAGCAGACAGATGACCACCTGAAGAGAAACCAGATGTAGCGATGAAAGAAGTATCGAATTTATACTTGGCAGCATTGGCGCGGATGAAACGGATAACCGCCTTGATGTCATTCACCTGAGCAGGCCATTTACCATCACCGATAGAGCGGTGGTTAGGAGTCACCACAGCATAACCAGCCTTGAGCAGTGCAGCACAAATCGTGTTGATATCGGCAGCACCCTTAGAGCTGTTGCTACCCCAAGCACTTCCGTAGATGTGCACCACAACAGGATACTTCTCCTTCACGTCCTTGGGAAGATAGATATCCAGCATGTGGTAAACCTGACCGTCATCACCAGCATAGTTGATGTCAGAGAATTTCTCAGAATACTCAGCCTTCGCCTGTGAGCTCTGGTCGCCTCCGAAACCGCCGAAGCCGCCACCAAAACCACCTCCACCGGGGAAGCCGCCACCAGGGAAACCTCCGCCTGGGAAACCACCACCTGGTTGTGCCATCATGACTGTAGCGCTAAGAAGTGAAGCACCGAGAGCCAATGTCTTCAAATAACTTTTCATAAGTTTTGTTTTAGAATTAGAGTGATTAAATTTATTAATGAATAAAAGATTTACAATCTTTTGGACACAAATAAACACAGAAAGGTTTAATCCACTTTTACAATCCGAAGAGTATTTTCAGACCGCCATCGACACCTGAGAAGCCCATGAAGGCCATCGCAAGGAGAGAAGCGGTGACGAGCGCGATAGGCACACCACGGAAAGCCTTTGGCACATCCACCAAGTCGAGCTGCTCGCGGAGACCCGCAAAGAGCACCATCGCGAGGAGGAAGCCGATACCTGTGGAGAGTGCATACACGATGCCTTCGAGCAGGTCGTAGTCCTTCTGGATGACCAGAATGGCAACACCCAAGATACAGCAGTTGGTGGTGATGAGGGGAAGAAACACACCCAGTGCTTGATAGAGGGCGGGCATGGTCTTCTTGAGGATAATCTCAATCATCTGCACCAAGGCAGCAATGACGAGGATGAAAGCAATTGTCTGAAGATATTCGAGACCAAAGGCATTGAGCACATACACCTGCAAGAGATAGGTGACGATGGTGGCAACCACCAAGACGGCAGTCACAGCCATACCCATGCCTGAAGCGGTATCCACTTTCTTCGACACACCCAAGAAAGGACAGATGCCGAGGAACTGTGCCAAAACGACGTTGTTGACGAAGATGGCAACAATGATAATCAAAACAAGACTTAATACGTAATCCATAGAGATTATTTACTATTTGTCGATTTACTATTTACTATTTATTTTTCAATTTGAGCAATTTAATCATTTTTTCTATCCGGATGGCTAATAGTTCAATCACTAAATGACCCAATCAATCGTCAATCGTAAATTGTAAAATCGTAAATTATTACTAAGCTTTCTTGGTGAGTTTGTTAAACAATACAATCAAGTAGCCAAGTGCGAGGAAGGCACCAGGTGCCAACACAAACATGAGCATACCGTAGTTCTCGCCCCACAGGGTGACGCCGAAGATGGCTCCTGTGCCCAGCAATTCACGCACAGCACCCAGACAGGTGAGTGCGATGGTGAAACCGAGACCGATGCCGATACCGTCGAAGATGGAAGCGATGGCTCCGTTCTTGGCAGCGAACGACTCAGCACGACCGAGGATGATACAGTTCACCACGATCAGTGGGATGAAGAGTCCGAGGCTCTTGTCAATCTCTGGTGCATACGCCTTGATGACCATCTGGAGCACCGTCACAAGACTGGCGATGACCACGATGTAGGAAGGGATGCGCACAGCATCAGGAATGAGTTTCTTGATGAGGGCAATGATGAAGTTGGAAACAATGAGCACGCACATCGTGGCGAGTCCCATCGACATACCGTTGATAGCGGAAGAAGTGGTACCGAGCGTTGGACACATACCCAAAAGCAGGACAAATGTCGGATTCTCTTTGATGATACCATTCACCAATACTTTGAAATTATTCATATATACTTAATTTACTATTTGACGATTTACTATTTACTATTTATTTACGATTTTGTTGATTTTACGATTTCATTAGCTTGCAGACACCGTTGAAGGCATCGCATCGACCATCTTTACAATACGTACCGCAAAGGAAGTCATCCTCTCTTGCAATTCAGTCTTATCCATCAAATCTCTAAATAATCAAATTGAAAAATCAATCGTAAATCGTAAATTGTGAAATCGTAAATTCCACGTCTATTCAATGACTTCGGGAGTTCCCATATCTGCAGCAGATGCTTGCTGGGATGCACCAGAGGTGACATCCTGACCTGCAATGATCTTGTCGTAGGCATTCTGGATGGCACGGAGGAAAGCGCGACTGGTGATGGTGGAAGCTGTGATGGCATCCACTTCGCCACCGTCCTTGCTGACTGTGAAGTTGTTGACACCAGGATTCATACCAATGATTTTATCCTGGAACCACTCCCCTGCCTTCGCACCAAGACCTGGAGTCTCAGCGTGCTCGAGCACTGTGTAGCCGAGGATCTTTCCTTCTGTATCGAAACCAACCAACACCTTGATTGGACCGCCAAAACCATTCTCTGTAGTGACCACTGCCTTACCCAGCAGATTGCCCTGCTTGTCGTTGATGTCGTAGGCAGTGAAAGCATCCACTTCCCAAGGTTCTGACACCTTGATATCGTCGCTGCCCATCACAGCCTTGATGCCAGCAGCCAAGTTCTCTGCATTGATTTTCTCTATCTGAGGAGCTGTGACCGCATTGACTGAAGCCAGCACGCCCGCTGCCACGATGGCGATGACGGTAAGCACCGCCAACATATTCGTTAATGAAGACTTTAACTTTTTCATCTTATTATTTACTATTTGTCAATTTACTATTTACAATTTATTTTTCGATTTGAGCAATTTAATCATTTTTCTATCCGAATGGCAAATAGTTCAATCACTAAATGACCCAATCAATCGTCAATCGTAAATGATAAAATCGTAAATTATTTTATGGCTTCACCGAAGCGCTTTGGTTTGAACTTATTGTTGATGAGGGGCACAAAGGCGTTCATGATGAGGATGGCAAACGACATACCCTCAGGATAAGCACCATAAGCGCGGATAATGACGGTCAGGAAACCGATGGCAACACCATAGATCAACTGTCCGTTCTTGCTCATCGGCGAAGTCACATAGTCGGTCGCCATGAAGATGGCACCCAACAGCAAACCACCACTCATCAGCTCAGCCAATGGATTGGCATAAACAGGATTGGCGAGGTTGAGAAGTCCTGAGAACACAGCCACCGTCACCAAGATGCTGACAGGGATATGCCAGGTGATGACCTTCTTCACCAACAGAATGATGAAGCCCAGAATCAGGGCAGCCGCACAAACTTCACCCAGACAGCCACCCGTATTGCCAAGCAGCATGTCTTGGAAAGAAGGAAGCTCATTCAGCAACTCAGGATTGCCACTCTTGAACGCAGCCTTCATGATAGACAGCGGCGTTGCGCCTGTAGTGGCATCGAGATAAGTGCCAAAGCCCTGTCCAGGAGTGGGCCAAGTGGTCATCTGCACAGGGAACGAGATGAGCAGAAAGGCACGACCTGCAAGGGCTGGGTTGAAGAGGTTGCAACCCAAACCGCCAAAGGTCATCTTGACGATGCCGATAGCGAACAAAGCACCCACGATAATGATCCAAGGCGCAATGTTGCTGGGCATGTTGAATGCAAGCAGAATACCCGTGAGAATGGCAGAGCCTTCACAAATGGTACACTTGGGGTTCTTCAGCATGAACTTGTTGATAGCCCACTCGAAGAACACACACGCAGCCACCGAGATGGCTGTGGTTATGATTGCCCCCACACCAAAGCTGATGAATGAGCAGATAAGAGCAGGCACGAGGGCGATGCACACCCAATACATGTTCTTCTGCACAGAGTCACCGCTATGCACGTGAGGTGAAAGTGATACTACTAATTTACTCATATAAATATTTACTATTTGTCGATTTACTATTTACTATTTATTTTTCGATTTGAACAATTTAATGATTTTTCTATCCGAATGGCAAATAGTTCAATCACTAAATGACCCAATCAATCGTCAATCGTAAATTGTAAAATCGTAAATTATTCTATTTTTTTGCAGCCATCTGACGGGCGCGAATATTAGTCATTACAGTTGTTTTACCCATGCGGATGAGGTCGAGCAGCGGACGCTTCGACGGACAAGTGAACTGGCACGAGCCACACTCGATGCAGCTGGTGACATCCTCTGCCTCCACCTTGTCCCACATCTTCTTGCCTGAGCAAGTGGCGAGGAGATAAGGTTCAAGACCCATTGGGCAGGCACTCACACACTTGCCACAACGGATGCAGGCTTCTGGTTCACCACGACGCACATCGTCGCCACTCATGATGAGCACACCCGACGAGCCTTTGCAGATAGGCACCTCTGTATTCACAAGTGCCTTACCCATCATCGGACCACCACCAATCACCTTCACGTCACCCTCTGGCAGACCGCCACAAGCCTCAATCAACTGGCTCATGGGCGTACCCATACGAGTGAGGAAGTTGCTGGGCTTCTGGAGACCTTTACCCGTCACAGTGACGATACGCTCGAAGAGTGGTTTGTTCTTCATAACTGCCTCATACACAGCAAAAGCAGTACCCACATTCTGAATGATTGCTCCAACGGATACAGGCAAGGCAGGAGGAGCAGGAACCTGACGACGCACAACGGCATCAATCAGCTGTTTCTCACCACCCTGTGGATATTTCGTCTTCAGGGGAACGACCTCGATATTCGGATGCTGGGCAGCACATTTCTCCGTCATCAGCTTGATGGCATCAGGCTTGTTCTCCTCGATGCCGATGAAGCCCTTCGTCACTTTGGCAGCCTTCATGAGCAGTTCCACACCCACCAGCACCTCATCTGCCTTTTCGAGCATCAGACGATGGTCGGCAGTGAGGTAAGGCTCACACTCCACAGCGTTGATGATGACCCATTCGGGCTTGAACTGTGGAGGAGGCATCAACTTCACATGTGTGGGGAAACAAGCACCACCCATGCCGACGATACCAGCATTCTTCACTTTCTCGATAATGGTTTCAGGGGTGAGTTCGGGCTTGTCAGCCAACGTGACCAGCTTGTCGCTGCGGTCAATGCCCTCTTCCCATTCATCACCTTCCACCGTGATATAGACAGCAGGCTTCTTGTAACCGCTGGCATCCACCACCGTGTCCACTTTCAACACTGTACCGCTGACAGAAGAGAAGATGGATGTGGAGAGCGCCTTCTCCATCGGCGTTCCAATCTGCGTTCCGACCTTCACCTTGTCACCTTTCTGCACACAAGGAATAGCAGGGGCACCGATGTGCTGTCCCATTGGGAACACAGCCACCTTCGGCAATTCTGCCACCTTGATTGGTTCAGCAGCAGAGAGCTTGTTCTCCGCTGGATGAACACCACCTATTCTAAATGTTTTCATAAGCTCATTTACTATTTAAGGCCAAGCAGAATCAACTGGCTTGGTGGAAGTGGAGCGTCTGTGCGCTTATCTTCGAATTTAACATCTTTGGCTGCAGGAGCAGGATTGCTGATGTCCTTCGGACCTGCAAGGAGAATCTGCTGACTCGGCATGAGCGGAGCGTCAAACTTGATTTCAATCGGCTTCCACTCCTTGGCTGGTTTGGCAGGCGCAGCAGGAGCACCCTGATTCTCAGGCGCACCAGCAAGAGCAGCCTTGACAGCAGGTTTGGCAGCACCAGGAAGCGCATTGTGCGTATCCCTGCGTTCCACACCCTTGATGCTGACAGAAGCGATGGCGCCACGAGGACAAGCCTCGAAGCAAGCACCACAAAGCACACAAGCCTCAGGATTGATATATGCCACATTGTTGCCCACATGCACAGCATCGCTGCCACAAGCGTTCTGACACTTCTTGCAGGCAATGCAGGAGCTGGCGCAAATCTTCATCGCCTCAGCACCCTTGTCCATGTTCATACAAGTCACCACAAAGGCATCCTTGTTCTCACCACTCACGTTGCGCACCTCCATGATGCCACGCGGACAAGCCTTCTGACAAGCACCACAGGCAGTACACTTCTCGGCATCCACCTCAGGAAGACCTGTCTCAGGGTTCATGTGGAGTGCATCAAACTGACAGGCAGCCACACAGTCGCCACAACCGAGACAGCCATAAGAGCACTGAGTCTCACCCATACAAGTGGTGTTCGCCACACGGCAACTCATCACTCCGTCGTACTCACGCACATGAGGACGTTTCTCACACGTACCGTTGCATCGCACGATCGCCAGCTTGGGAGTTGCCGCAGCCACTTCCATGCCCAAGATACCCGCAATCTGTCCCATGCAGTCAGCACCACCCACAGGACAGTTCAGTCCTTCCAGCGAACCTTCATCAGCAGCCTTCACACAAGCAGCAGCCATACCGCCACAACCTGGAAAGCCACATCCGCCACAGTTCGCACCGGGCAACGCTTCAAGCACCTGACCCAATCGGGGATCTTCCTTCACTGCGAACCGCTTTGACACCACAAACAGCAACAATGCAAGCACGAAGCCCAAGATTGCCAAAGCCGCCACAGCAATTAGAATCACTTGAATATCCATAAAATGTTATTTAGTTTGTTTTTGATTGTTTCTCTATCCAGAAGGCAAAGTCCCTTGCCATTCTTTCCCTATTAATATATAATATGTAAAAATATGCCGCCAGAATCAACGCCAGCACACCCACCGACGTCAGTTCGCCCCACTTCAGCCACACCATCGCCACCAGCATCCACACCACGATCAGCACCACTGGCACACCAAATGCCAGTCGCACTGCCAGCTTGCCCATGCTCAGGGCGCCACACACCTTCACCTGCTCCCCCACTCGATAAGTCATCGCAGCATCATCCTCATACACATCAATGATTTTCTCCTTGCTCTCGCTGGACGAGCACAACGAACGAGCCTTGCATCCACTGCACGCCGCCACCTGAAGAATGTTCACCCTCACATGACGTCCTTCCACTGATTCTATCACTCCCTGATGCTCTATTGTCTCTTTCATAATAACTGCATGACTATAATTATGACAGATACTTGCCAACATATAGTAGCAAAATGCAAAGTAGAGATTACAACTTAACATGGCAAAAGTACTAAATTTAATCCTACCAATAAAGGAAAAACACAAAAATCACATGAAAAAGTGAAAAGTTTTTGCTTTTTGACGGAAAATGAAAGAAAAAAGCCGTAACTTTGCACCGTCATTACGAGTTAGTGACAAAGTTCACGTCGTCACGAGTTGGCGACATAATCATTAATAATTAAACATTTTTATTGCAAAATGGCAACAAGAATTCGTTTGCAGCGTCACGGTCGCAAGAACTACGCTTTCTACAGCATCGTGATTGCTAATGCACAGGCACCACGTGATGGTCGCTTCATCGAGAAGGTTGGTACTTACAACCCTAACACCAACCCTGCAACAATTGATTTGAACTTTGAGCGTGCCCTTCATTGGGTGCTCGTTGGTGCTCAGCCTACTGACACCGTTCGCAACATCCTTTCTAAGGAAGGCGTTTACCTGAAGAAGCACCTCCTCGGTGGTGTGAAGAAGGGTGCCTTCGACGAGGCTGCTGCAGAAGCCAAGTTTGAGGCTTGGAAGAAAGAGAAGGAAGCTAAGGAGCAGAAGGCTGCTGACAAGGACGCAGCTGACAAGGCTGCCGAGAAGAAGGCACGTCTGGCTGCTGAGAAGAAAGCCAATGAGGCTCTCGCAGCTAAGATTGCTGAGAAGAAGGCTGCCGCTCTTGCCGCTCAGGCAGAGGCAGAGGCTCCAGCTGAAGAAGCTCCCGCAGAAGTTGAGGCTCCCGCAGCAGAAGCATAATCTTCAGTATCTTATCTCACAAATCAACCAAAGAGGGTGTGGTAATTGCCACACCCTCTCTTTTTCATTTTCCGTTTTTGTGTTTCTTCAACCGCCAGTGTCCTGTATGCATGCCGACCTTGATTTCCATGGAGTAGGCTTTGCCGAGGTTGGCTTTGAGGTTATAGCCGAGGTAGAAGGGCTTGAAGAATTGGGGATAGTAGCGGAGACCGACGGTCTCGATGAGCCAGGGCTCGTATTTCCGTTGCACCCATCCATGCTGACGGAAGAGGTAGGTGCCGACGGACATAGCGAGGGAAAGGTTCTTGTAATAGACCTCGTGGTGGCCTGAGATGCTGAGGACGTGCTTGCTGTGGTTGTAGTGTTTGTCAACACCTATCTCATGCTCGATATAGGGAATGCGCCCTGAATAGCCTGCAAAGGTGTATTCCAAGCCGATGCCTGAGGCGTGCACCTGGTTGTAGCGGAACATGGGGACAAATGCCGCACTCCAAGTGGTGTGGAGTCCGATTTCCCCTTCGTGATAGCGGTCGTCGGTGGGAGGCAGGTAGTCACGACGCAGAAGCCATTCCTCATAGAGGGTGCGAAAACCCACTGAGGCATTGATGTCGAGATAGAAGAAGGGGTCGAAGGGCTCACGCTTGAAGGCTTGCAGGCGTGCCAGTCGCTGCTCGAAGGTCAGTCCACTGTCAGAGTCGGGGCGGTTGAGGTCGTAGCGTCCACGAACGGTCAATCCGTAGGAATTGGAACCTTTGTTGGGTCGGTCGGTGGCACCATTCGACACGTGCTTGTATTCGAAGCCCAAACTCAATTCCATTCGTGGCATGGGGCGATAGCCAGCAAAGATGCCCAATCCGAAGTACATGGAGAGGTGCTGACCGATCATGTCGTTATCGACGTTGCTGGCTTTCTCATAAGGGTCGGAACACAAGCAAAGTCCGTTCTCCAATCCATAACCGAAAGACCACCTTCGATTGCGATAGATGTCGCGACGGAACCCGATGTATGCCGACCACACATAACCCACAGTGGACATGTAGGGGGTGTCACCCGTATGGAGTCGAGTGTGGCTGTAGTCAAGCATCTGTACACCTGCCTCAAGGGTCGGGAAACCAAACACGCGGTCATACACGCTGATGGCGGTGTCAAGGGGATTTGCCTGTGAGGTCATGAAGAGTTCGTAGGCTCCACCCCACCCTCGCTTGACAAGTTTCTCCCCTCGCATCTCGATGTTGAACAGGTGATTCATGCCCGCACCACCACCGACCGAGTAGATGAACTTCGGCACCGTGTCGGGCATAACAATATCAGTGTCTTCCGTACCTCTCGATACAAAAGACACTGACAAGCATGCTATGAGCATTAATCCCCTGGAAAATCCCTTCATGTCACCCTATGGTCATTCTGCGGAGAACTCTTTGATGCGCTGCTCCTCCTCCAGTTTGCAAATCAGCAACGTGTTATTCTTCTCCGCCACGATGTAGCCATCCAAGCCCTGAACCACCACACGCTTCTCTTCGGTCGTATGCACCACACAATTCTTGGTTTCATACAACTTCACGTTCTCTCCTATCACATTGTTGCCTTGCTTGTCGGTGGGTGCCAACGTATGGAGCGAACCCCATGTGCCCACATCGCTCCAACCGAAGTCGGCTGGGAACACGAAGATTTCGTCGGCACGTTCCATCACAGCATAGTCGATGGAGATGCTCTGACACTTAGGGAACTGCTCGTCAATCAACGCCTGTTCCTTGTCAGTTCCGTAGTATGGCAGCAAGTCCTCAAATATCTGGGAAATCTCAGGTTCGTAGATGCGAAGCGAGTTCACAATCGTGCTCACGTTCCAGATGAAGATGCCTGAGTTCCAGAAAAAGTCGCGTTTCTTGACATACTGCACGGCAGTCTTGTAATCAGGCTTCTCCTTGAACGAATCCACACGATATATCTCCTTGTTCCTCAACGAAGGCACCTGCATGTCCGCCTGAATATATCCATAGCCCGTCTCAGGACGAGTGGGTGTCATACCCAGTGTGACGATAGCATCGGTCTCAGCCGTGAAATTGAGGGCAGAAGTGATCACCCGTTGGAACTCCACCACATCGGTGACAAGATGGTCTGCTGGTGTGATGACAAGGTTAGCCGTCGGATTCTTAGCCTTGATGCGCCAACTCACATAGGCAATACATGGAGCCGTGTTGCGACGACATGGTTCCATCAGAATGTTCTCTCTCGGAATATCTGGAAGTTGCTGAGCAACGATATTTGCATATTTCTGTGAAGTGACCACCCACACGTTCTCAGGGGCAATCAAGCCCTTGAAACGGTCGTAAGTCATTTGAATGAAAGTGCGCCCTGTCCCAAAAACATCAATAAACTGTTTGGGGTACTCCGTTGTGCTCATGGGCCAGAAACGGCTCCCCACACCTCCTGCCATAATGACAAGGTTGTTGTTAAGGTTCATGCTTTTACTCATAATGGTCAAGTTTCGTTCTGTTTTTATCTTAAATTCATTTAAGAAAGTGCAAAGATACGAACTAAATGCCAAAAACTGGAAACTAAAAACTAAAAAATGCTAAAAAAGCTTCTTCTTTCGACAAGAAAATCCTAATTTTGTCCTAAAATAACAATTCGCACATGAAAAATCTGACAAATGTAGCCCTCATCGCAGACAGCGGCTCTACCAAAACTGCATGGTGCCTCACCAACAATCCCCAAAACGTCATCTACACACAAGGCATCAATCCGTTCCAACAGAACGAGGAAGATATTTGTGCCATCCTCCAACATGAACTAATGCCTAAACTCTCGACAGTCAATTGTCATTATTTGTCCGTCTATTTCTATGGAGCTGGATGCACTCCTGAGAAATCACCAATAGTTGCCAGCACTTTGCGACAGGTGATTGGAACGTCGGGCATCATCCGAGTGGAGAGTGACATGCTGGGGGCAGCACGAGGACTTTGTGGACGTCAGCCAGGCATCGTCGCCATTCTCGGCACAGGAAGCAACTCCTGCTACTACGATGGACGTGACCTGTACCCAGGCATCCCTGCCCTCGGCTACATTCTTGGTGATGAAGGTAGTGGTGCGTACATTGGCAAACGGCTCGTGGGTGACATCTTCAAGAAGCAACTGCCTGACGACATCGCCCAGTTATTTTTCGAGGAAACCCATGAGACGCAGGCAAACATCATCCAGCGTGTCTATCGTACTTCCCTCCCCAACCGCTATCTAGCCTCATTCAGTCCCTTCTGTTCGAGACACAGGGAACATCCTGCCATTCACGCTTTCTTGCTCGACTGTTTCGATCAGTTCTTCCAGCGCAACATCCTCCCATTGAATGCTAAACTCTCAACGCTCAATCCAAAACCAACCACCATCCACTTCGTTGGCAGCATTGCTCTCTACTACCAGCAAGAACTTTCCGAAGCAGCTGCCCGTTATGGTTTCAAGGTCGGCACGATTTTGCAATCTCCCCTCGAAGGTATGGTGGCATATCATCAGAACGCATAAATCGGCAGAAACGCTTCTATCGTTTTGAATCCATAAAAAACAAGCGTCCAAGAGAAACTTGATGTTCCATCTTGGACGCTTTGCTTTTAGTGCCTGAAGCTACTTCTTCTTAGGTGTAGCCTTCTTGGCCGGAGCCTTTTCAGCAGGAGCTTTCTTAGCGGGTTCCTTCTTCACTTCAGCAGCCTTGGGTGCTGATGCCGTCTTTGCAGCAGGAGCAGCCTTCTTGGCTGGGGCTTTCTTGGCCGGAGCTTTCTTAGCTGGCGCCTTAGGAGCAGGAGCCTGCTTCTCTGCTGCGGCTGGTGCTTCGTACTTCTCCAGCTTCTTGCGCAGACGCTCAATCTCCTTATCCTTGTTTGCCAATTCGTCACCCTGATTCTTGATCATCGTGATGAGTCCGTCAATTTCCTCGTTGTCGGCACCACCATAGAGGTTGTTGACACGAGAGATGAAGTCGCCCAGGATGTTCATGTAGTTGGTGAACGCATCGTAAGGACTGTCGTATATGCCACGATACTGATAACCAGGCTTAGTAGTCATGAAGCGGAAATTGTTGGAAGCTTGCAAGCAGTCCCAATCCATCTGAATGCGGCGGTCACCACACACACGCACACGATCTGCCACGCTATAAAGCTTGTTGAATGCCTCACGCTGCATCACGTTACCCAGCCAGCAAGAGGTGTCGCGTTCTTCATCTACCCATGAGATGTTGTAAGGCACCTCAATGGCGCCCACGCTCTTCTCAGAACAAAGTTCGGATGGAAGCGCAAAGCCTATGCCGCGTTCCTTTGCCAAGACAGGAATTGCCTTAAGGAACTCGAGGATGCCACTCTGGAGAGGATGGAAAATACCGAAGGTGACGAGTTCGCCAAAAATGTTGATGATGTCTTCGCCCTCTGGGGTGGAAGCAATCCAGTCGAGCCACTGGTCAGCCATGATGGGATGAGAAGTGAAGCGTTCTGTGATGTCCTCAGAGAGATTGATGTCGCGAAGCAACAGCTTGAGACGTGGGTCGGAAGCACAATGATAGAGGTAATGAGGCGATTTCCAACCCAACACCTGCTTGGCACCTTCTGTAAGAATGCCCTTGAAGCCCATCGCTGCCACTTGTGCACCAATTTCGTCATTGTAGATGAGAGATGAGTTGCGGAACACCTTTGGACGCTTGCCAAAGAGTTCCTTGATACGATCACTCATACGTTTCACCTCTGCTGCAAAACTCTCTTCGTTAGCCAGCGATGCAAGTCCATGGCTATAGGGTTCACAAAGGAACTCCACCTGACCGGTTGAATTGATTTCCTGCAAAAGGTCAACTACTTGAGGTGCATGGAACTCGAGCTGTTCCAATCCACATCCTGAAAGCGAAAAAGCAACCTTGAATTCAGGATGATCCTTGCACATTTGAATAAGTGTCTGCAATGCTGGCACATAGCTACGTTCTGCTATATAGTTGATGGAACGTTCATTCTCGTAGTCATCATAATAATAATGGTCGCGACCGATGTCGAAGAAACGGTAACGCTTGAGATGGATTATCTGATGAATCTCAAAATAAAGACAAATCTTTTTCATATTCTATTAATTCGTTTAGTTCGTTGTTTTAATGAATAAATCCTCCGTTGTAGATGCACTCGTCGTAGAGCTTGCGGATACGATGCCCTACTTTCACCCAAGTGATCTCTGCCACCTCCTTCAGACCTTCGTCACGCAGATAGGTGTGTAAACCTTCGTTGGTGCAGAGGGAATAAATGGCATCTGCCATCGCATTGATGTCCCAATAGTCCACCTTGATGACTTTGTCGAGAATCTCGCCACACCCCGATTGCTTAGAGATGATGGACGGAGTGCCACACTGCATCGCTTCAAGAGGTGCAATGCCGAATGGTTCTGAAACAGATGGCATCACAAACACATCGCTGGCCTTGTAGCACTCATACACCTGTTTACCCCGTTGGAAGCCAGGGAAGTGAACACGGTCGGCAATGCCCTTGGCTGCTGCGAGGTCAACCATCTCCCAATACTTGTCGCCTGAGCCTGCAAAGCAGAAGCGGATGTTCTTGGAACGCTTGCACACGAGGTCGGCTGCCTCCATGAAGTATTCAGGACCTTTCTGCATGGTGATGCGTCCGAGGAAGGTGACCACCTTTTCCTTGCCGTTATCGACACGAGGAATGTCCAGATATTCCTGTGGCAATGGATAGACGGCATTGTGCATTGCAAAGCACTTGCGTGGGTCTTGATGGTATTCACGAATGACGGTTTGACGGGTCAACTCCGACACACACATGATGCAGTCGGCATGATCCATTCCGTTCTTCTCAATCGAATACACAGTGGGATTCACCTTACCACGAGAACGGTCGAAATCGGTGGCATGCACATGGATACATAACGGCTTACCACTCACCATCTTAGCATGAACGCCTGCTGGGTAAGTGAGCCAGTCGTGAGCGTGGATGATATCGAACTGTTCAGAACGTGCAACAACTCCTGCAATAATGGAGAAATTATTGATTTCGTCGTGCAAATTACCTGGATAACCTCCAGCAAATTCCATGCAACCCATATCGTTGACGTTCATATAGGAGAAGTCAGCATAGATATGGTCGCGGAAGTTGTAGTACTGCTCTGGCGTCATATAATCGGGGATGCGACTCTTCACATAGTTGTAGTCGTGTCCACGATAGACGATTGGCACCTGATTCATGCCAATGATACGAAGGAACTTTTCTTCTTCGCCACAAGGCTTGGGAAGACAGAAGGTGATTTCCGCATCGGGCTGACCTTCAACCATTCCTTTGGTGATACCATAGGAAGCGACTGCCAATCCACCATAAATCTTTGGAGGGAATTCCCATCCGAACATTAAAACTTTCATACCTCTGTCCTCCTTTTAATAATTATAAAATTTAGAAAGAACCTTGTTCACACGCAACACTGCCGCAACATTCATGGCAAAGGAAAGTGCACCACGTCCGCTAAATGGCGGATTGCCATCAAAGAGTTCTGGTAAGGTGCCGATGCAGTGGTAGTTCATCTCCTCCTCGAAGCCCAAGAAGCAACGATCCACCCAAGAGAGTCCGCTTCGCTTGTATATCTTCAGGCATGTCTCAAGATAGAAACCAGATAGCCAAGGCCATACGGTACCTTGATGATAGGCGGCATCACGCTGCGCCTGACCACCTGCATAGATGGGGTTGTAAGCTCCCGATTTCGGTGAGAGGGAACGCATACCCTTAGGAGTGAGTAACTCCTTGGTGCAAATATCAAATATCTTCTTACGTTCAGGCGTGGTAAGTGGACTATGCTCCAACGAGGAAGCAATCAGCATATTCGGACGAACTTCCCAAGAGATATATCCATCATCCACGTAATCAAGCAGATAACCATGTTCATTCAGGAACACTTCCTTGAAGGACTTGCCTGTGATTTCTGCTTGCTGAGTATATACTCCAGCCTCAGCATGACGGCCTTTCGTCATCAGCATCTCGGCATTGAACAGCAAGGCATTGTACCAAAGTGCGTTGATTTCCACCACATAGCCAGAACGAGGAACAACAGGCGTGCCGTGCAGTTCGGAATTCATCCAAGTGACTGCATGCTCACGTCCATTGGTGTAGAGCAACCCATTGTCATGCAAAAGAAGATTGGGGTGCTTGCTCTGACGAATGAAGTCCACGATCTTGTTGACTAGCTTTCCATACTTCTCAATCGTTGCCTCAGAACTGACCAGTCGGGCATATTGCTGAATGCACCAAACTGCCCACAGAAGCACGTCGGGTTTATCCATCTCAGCCATCATGACATCGGATTCCGTTCCATCCATAAAAGCATTCAATGCCTTGATGGCAGTCTTCATGGCCTTCTCATAATATTCCACTTCATCGATGGCCAACGTAAGACCTGGCAAGGAAACGAACATGTCACGAGCACGACACTTAAACCAAGGGTAGCCTGCTATGATGTAGGTTTCACCACCTCGTTCGTAATGGAACTGATGGGCAGCATTGATCAAACAGGACTGGAAGTTTGTACGTGGTACATGCACATCGTATTCATGGTCGAAGATTTTCTTCATCTGATTGGTCTTCAACTCACTCAATCCTGCAGCGAACACTACGCTCTCCCCTTTCTTGATGTCGAACTCGAAGTAGCCAGGCACATACAGGTCTTCCCGATATTCATAACCCAACTCCTGTTCCTTCGGATACTCTATGCCACGATACCAGTTGGGGTCGTACACAAACTCATTCTTCTTGTTGAGCTGCATCATCAACTCTGGATAGCCGGGATACATACGGGTTTTGATTCCGTTGTCGATCACATCGTACTTTCTGTTGGCACCGCCATTCTCATGCGTGCAATCCTCCACGCTGCGGAAAGCGAGGAAAGGACGCAAACGAAGCGTGGTGGCAGAATGGGCATCGAGCAGCGTGTAACGAATCAGGATACGGTTTTCAAAATGCTGAAAGACCTTCTCCTTCTTCAGGATTACACCACCTACACGATAAATGGTTGTCGGAAGTTTCTCCCATTCGCACGAACGGATGTATTTATGTCCGTTGGGACTGAACACATTGCCCGAATACTTGTGAAGTCCAAGATTGAATTGTGCGCCATGCTGAATGACTGTCTCATCGAGCGACGAAAGAAGCACGTGATTCTCGCCATCCAGCTCTTTAACAGGAACGACCAACAAACCATGGTACTTACGCGTATTGCAGTCCACAATGGTGGAGCAGGAATACGCACCTGACCTATTCGTCCGCAATATCTCTTTCGGTAGAGACTCTTGCAGATTGGTCATTTGAGCTTTATCAAAATGCAAATAACTCATAGCGGTATTTTAAGGTATTGTTGTTTGACAAATCTGAGTGTTAGGTTTTGAATTTCAAATTTAGGGACTTTTTTTGGTGTACACAACCTTTCTTCCTTTTTTTTCAAAAAAAATTCACACAAAAATGGAAAAAAAGTCAAAAATATGCTAAAAAGCAGAAAAATCAAGAAAAGGTTTGTATAATTTGCAACTTGTGTGTAACTTTGCATTGCAAATGTTTTTAAGGTAATGAAGAAGAAAGATTCGGCTGTGATGGTTGACGCGATCAATAGCCTTCAGGATATCATGCAGATGCTTTCGCCCAAAGAACAAGAGGAGCTGAAAGAAAACATGACCATTCAATATTTCAAGAAAAATGAGACACTCTACCAAGAGGGGGAGGTGCCTCAGATGTTTCATTGCCTTATTAGCGGTAAAGTGAAAATCTACAAGGATGGCATCGGAGGCAGAACACAGATTGTTCGTGTCATCAAACCTGTTGAATATTTTGGCTACCGTGCCTATTTTGCCAATCAGAATTACGTCACCTCTGCTGCCGCTTTCGAAGCTAGCACCGTCTGCCTCATTCCCATCGAGATGATGGAACGCTGGATGATGGAAAACAACCTACTCGCTCTCTATTTCATTCGACAACTGGCGGTGGAAGTGGGTAATTCCGATCAACGCACCGTCAACCTCACACAGAAACACATTCGTGGACGTTTGGCTGAATCACTCATTTTCCTTCGCGACAATTATGGATTGGAAGAGGATGGAGCCACTCTATCCATTTATCTCTCACGCGAAGACCTCGCCAACATGTCAAACATGACCACCTCAAATGCCATCCGTACTCTCTCGGCATTTGCACAAGAAAAGATTATCGCCATCGATGGCAAGAAAATCAAAATCATCGATGGAGAGAGTTTGGAAAGAATCAACAAGATTGGATAAGGTTCCCCTCCACTTCACTCTTCGGGAGCCATCGGAACAATAAAGTTCAGCGCCTCTTTTTCTATTCCAATTCGCAGAGGTGCTGGGTGCTTCGATTGCAACACGACACCATCGAGAGACACCAATGCTTTATCTATACCTTTGACGGTTAGTTGGCGGGCACGATATGGGTGAACATTCTTATAGTTCAAGAAGCGTCCTTTCCCCAACAACCAAAAGCCCTCGAAAAGCTGCCACCATTTAGGACGAGTGATCAGCGAAATATCCAACAATCCATTATAGGGAACAGAATTGGGAGTCTGTCCATATCCATGACAATTTCCGATACACACAGACATATATTTATCCTCTATTTCCTCTGTCTCTATCTTGAAAGAAAAACTATATTGCTTCCGTTCAAATATACGACTGATCAAGGCTGGAATCACAGATAGTTTCCGTGAACCAATGATATGTGTAGCATCGTTCATGGTCTTGATCAATCGTGCACCCAAACCGATGTTGATGCAGTTTAGGAAGTATCTTCGCTGGGGTATGCTATCATCCTGATATGTACAACAACCCACATCTATCTTTCTCACATTATGGGCAATGATGCCGTCAATCGCCAATTTGTAGTCATCCACTGAAACGCCCCAAAAACGAGAAAAATCGTTAGCAATACCATTGGGGATGTTGGCAAGGGCGAAATCTTCAAGCAAAGACTCACGAAACTGCATGATGGCATTGACAGCACGATTGAGTGAACCGTCTCCCCCTACCACCACAATAGTCTTGTAGCCGTTCTCACACATCATTTTTGCCAAGCGCTCCACAGAGTCAGGAGTTTCGGATTGTAGAAAATCATACTGCACACACCTCTTCTCCATGTACTGCTTAATCAACTCCCAACGTTTTCGCGACTTGTCAAAGCCTGAATGAGGATTGTAGATTACACCTATGCGATTTGTTTCTTCCATAATTCTTTCACTTGTTCAATACGTTCATCCATCGACATTTCCACACTGAGCCAATGAATCTGGATGCCGCGCCGTTCCTCCATTCCACGAAACCACGTCATCTGGCGTTTGGCAAACTGATGGATGGCAATCTCCAACAAAGACACCATCTCGTCGTATTTGAGTTCACCCAACAAATAAAGCGTGACATACTTATATTCCAGCCCATAACGAATCAGCCGTTCAGTGGACACTCCCCTGTCTATCAAGCCTTTCACCTCGTCAATCATACCTTCTTCCAGACGGGCACGGAGACGTTGGCTGATTTTCTCTCTTCGACGGTCTCTATCAATCTTGAGTCCAACTATCAACGAGTTGAAGGGTGGAAATTTCCTTCCATCAAACTCATAACCCTTAATTACACTTTCGATGTACATGCCCGTTCCACCACACAGAATCGGCGTTTTGCCTCTCTTCGTGATATTCTCGAAGGCATCCAGAAAGTCACGTTGCCACTCATATACGTTATATCTCGTACCCGCTTCAGCAATGTCTATCAGATGGTAAGGAATATCCTTGTCCTTCACATGGTAATCCGCTAAGTCCTTCCCTGTGCCGATATCCATACCACGATACACTTGACGGCTGTCTGCGCTGATGATTTCTCCCTCCAACTCATACGCCAACTGAGTGGCGAATGTCGTCTTGCCACAAGCAGTTGGTCCTAATATGGTCAGCAGGTTATTCAAAACAAAAAATTATATCGAGAGTTCGTCCAACACTCTGATGAGTCCCTTGTTCAATCCCTTGTCCGAACGGATGGCATCGGAGAATGGTACGTACACCACTTGGTCGTTACGGATGCCAATCATCACATTGCGCTGTCCATCGAGAATGGCATCTATCACACCTGCCCCCAATCGGCTGGCAAGGATACGGTCACGGGCTGAAGGAGAGCCGCCACGTTGCAAGTGTCCCAAGATGGACACACGCACATCATATTGTGGGTATTCCTTCTTAACACGGTCGGCATAGAACATGGCACCACACTTCGGGCTTTCACTCACAATCACGATACTGGAGTTCTTGCTTTTACGAATACCTCGACCGATGAAATGCTCCAACTGGTCTGCATCCGTGCTGTCTTCAGGAATGATGGCAGCCTCTGCACCACTGGCAATGGCGCTATTTTGTGCCAAATAGCCTGCATCACGTCCCATCACCTCCACAAAGAAAATTCGCTCGTGCGAGTTAGCAGTGTCACGAATCTTGTCCACACATTCCACAATCGTGTTCAGCGTGGTGTCATATCCTATCGTTAAATCTGTACCATAGAGGTCATTGTCAATCGTACCAGGCAGACCGATACATGGCACATCGTATTCCTGGGCAAAGGTGCGTGCTCCCGTCAAGGATCCATTTCCACCTATCACCACCAGACAGTCAATCTCCTCTTTCTGCATTACCTCATAGGCCTTCTTCCTTCCTTCGGGAGTCATGAAAGCTTTGCTACGGGCACTCTTCAAGATAGTGCCACCACGGGCAACAATGTTACTGACACTTTCGGTGGTGAATTCCTCCACCTCATCATTCATCAGTCCCTCATATCCACGATAAATTCCTTTCACACGGAAACCCTTGCAGATAGCAGAACGTGTCACAGCACGAATGGCCGCATTCATGCCTGGAGAATCGCCCCCCGAAGTCAGTATACCTAGACAATGAATCTTTCCCATATATATTATATTAATGTGTAAGCCAGAAAACTGCCAATCCCACCAGCCATGCCACCAGAGCACGCCAGAGGTAATGACGGATGTACCATTTGAAACGAATATTCTCCACCTCCAGCACTGCCTGTCCTGCCATTGAGCCGACGAAAAGCAGGCTTCCACCACATGCACAACAGAATGAGAGCAACTGCCAGTAGGTACCGTTCTGCACAAACTCTGATGTCGAGCCTTCCACCATATCCACCTGGAACATATTCATACACGCCATCATCAGCGGCACATTGTCCATCACCGAGGAGAAAGCTCCAACAGCCAATCCGTATATATATACGTTGTTCACATTCTCTTCCAACCAATTACCTACAAAGTCGAGGGCACCACATTCAGCAAAAGCACCCACTCCCAACGAAATACCGATGAAGTATAGAATAATGCGCATACCGATGAACTCCGTATTGCGAAAATAATGACGCTGCACCAAGAGTACGTTGCCGTTCCGCTCCAGATTGCACAGTCCCTCCACCGCCCATGTCAGTGCCAACACCGAAAGCGAGCCCAAAAAAGGAGGCAGCTTCGTAATGTAATGGAACGAAGGGATAAACCACAATCCACCAATACCCACCACCAGCAACAACACCTTCTGCCACGAAGCCAGATAAGAGTCATCGCCATCATAGCGAGACAATGCCGAATAGATTTCCACTCTTCCATGCAATTTCTTACTAATCAACAGGTTGAAAACACATAGGCTAACAAATGCAGGTAGGAAAAGACCTGCAGCGTAAGCGGAAGGAGTGATTGCCTCACGCACCCACAACATCACAGATGTGATGTCGCCAATCGCCGTGAAGCAGCCACCCAAACAGGCGGCAATCATGATGGTGCAGGCATAGATGATGCGTTGGTGATGATTGCGCACCACCTGCGAGATAATACTCATCATCAGCACCACCGTCGTCAGGTTGTCCACATTGGCAGAAATCGCAAACGTCAGCAGAGACACCACCCACAGGAACACACGGCTGTTGCGCATGCGGAGCCAGTCAATCAGCGAATCGAACACGCCATTGTTGTGCAATACCTCCACAATCGTATTAGTGGCAATCAGGAACAGAATCACCGAACATGCCTCAGCAATGTACTTCGTGATGACTTTTTCCGCCACAAAGTACTTTAGGCTATCGCTGGTCGATACGTCACCAGCCAGAAACGCCTTGTAGTCTGCACCGTGCATCAGAAAGACGAAATCCTCACCATTCAGCAAGTAAATCACCCAAGCAATCACACCACACACCATCGCAACGGTGGCGCGGTTGATGTGATGCATCTGCTCCGTGCTCATCAGCACAAAGCCGATGAACAATACAGCGACAATAATCAATGTCATGATCAGCATAGTCCCACGTGCTTTTTAAATTAAAAACTAAAAGTCAAACGTTTCAACTTTTAGTTCTTATCCTTGAGCGGTAGACGGGACTCGAACCCGCGACCCTCGGCTTGGGAAGCCAATGCTCTACCAACTGAGCCACTACCGCATTTCCTCTTTTCGAATGCAAAAGTAGTGATTTCTTCTGACGTTACAATTATTTTTCAAGAAAAAAACAAAAAACATCCACACTTTTCCGTCATCACGTCAAATATTAAGAGCAGAAAGAGGTCTTCTTCACCGAAGAAAAGTTTGTTCTTCCCCAAATCTTGGGGATTTATTCATTTCGAGATTGAGTATTTCCATAATGGCAGTTTTTCTAATACTTTACTCAAATATATTTGGTAGTTCGTTCGATTTGCACTACCTTTGCCCCATGATTCTGAAAAAGCTGGCCATACTAAACTATCGCAACATCGCCACGGCAGAACTGGAGTTCTCGCCGAAGATGAACTGCTTCGTGGGACACAACGGAGAGGGTAAGACGAACGTGCTCGACGCCATCTATTTTCTCTCCCTTACCAAGAGTATGGCAAACAGCATCGACTCGATGAACATACGTCATGGAGAGGAAATGATGATGGTGCAGGGGATCTACGACCTGAACGGCATAGAGGAGGAAATCTCCATCGGCATGAAACAGCATCAGAAGAAGCACGTGAAGCGCAACAAAAAGGAATACAAGCGATTGACGGAGCACATCGGACTTTTGCCACTCATCATCGCCTCGCCCAACGACTCTGCCATCATCAACGGTGGCAGCGACGAACGTCGCCGACTCATGGACATGGTCATTTCGCAATATGACTCGGAGTATATGACCGACCTGATGGCATACAACAAAGCTCTGCAGCAACGAAATGCCCTGTTGAAAGCAGAAGAGGAGCCAGACGAAGGCGTGATGGGCATCTATGAGGAGATGATGGCAGAGAACGGAGAACGCATTTATGCCAAAAGGCAGGCATTCATCGAAGAGTTTATTCCCGTGTTCCAGCAATTCTATTCAGCCATATCTAGAGGGAACGAAACTGTGTCGCTTCGCTACACCAGCCATTGCCAACGGGGCAACTTGCTCGACATCATCCAGCGCGACCGCCCAAAAGACCGCATCATGGGCTACTCCCTCCACGGCATTCACAAAGACGAACTGGAGATGGCACTAGATGGTTTTCCCATCAAGCGTGAAGGCTCACAAGGACAGAACAAGACATACATGATTTCGCTGAAACTCGCCCAATTCGACTTTCTCAAGCGCACAGGCAGCAAGACCACTCCCCTGCTCCTCCTGGATGACATCTTCGACAAGCTCGACGCTCAACGTGTGGAGCAAATCGTCAATCTTGTTGCCAGCGATGCCTTCGGACAAATCTTCATCACCGACACCAATCGTGAGCACCTCGACAAGATTCTAGAACGCTCACAAGGTAATTACAAAATCTTCCATGTGGATGCCGGAAATGTGACGGATTAACGTGGAGAATAAATAATGGATGTGAAAAAATGAGGAAAAGTAATACAGAACGAGTTGACGCTGTCATCCAACAATTCATGCGCCTCAATGGGATTGAAACCCCTTACAATCAATTCCGTCTGATTCAGGCGTGGCCAGAAGTGATGGGGGCACAGATTCAACGCTACACTGGGGATATCTTCATCAAAAACCAAACCCTGCACGTCCAAATCACCTCCCCTGCCGTCAAGCAGAATCTTCTCATGCAACACAGAGCATTAGCCCGCACACTCAACGAACACGTTGGTGCACAGGTGATTGAAGATATCAAATTTTATTAGGGATGGGCTATTTGTGCTGTTCCTTCTGCATTTGCTTCCACTGAGCCTTCGCAAGTTCCTGCATATCAACCACCTCATCTTTCTCGTCAACGATTTCAAAGCCCAACATGGTCTCGATGACATCCTCCAGCGTGACGATGCCTCGCAATGTACCATATTCATCAATGATAATGGAGATATGCTCCTTCTTCTCGAGCAGTTTTTCCCAAATGGTGGACACATCCTCGTCTTCAGAGAAAGAAAGAATGGGACGAGCCAATTCACC
The DNA here is from genome assembly GCA_017651245.1 of Bacteroidaceae bacterium. GTDB lineage: Bacteria > Bacteroidota > Bacteroidia > Bacteroidales > Bacteroidaceae > Minthosoma. The sequence continues at coordinate 55,771 of JAGCDQ010000071.1, forward strand.
CAGTTTAGTGTCGAACTTATCCTCCGCCAATTTTTCCAAAATCTCCTGACGAAGAACATAGCCCGTGATGTAATCACTCTCCTCTCCTTTGTAGACAGGAATACGAGAGAAGTTCTTATATTCTTCATCATGATAGAACTCGCTCAATGTCATCTCCTCCTCAGCCATCGCCACCACCACACTTGGCGTCATGATTTCATGAGCAGCCACACTATCAAGCTTCAGCAAGTTCTGAATCATACGATTCTCCTTCTTTTCCAACACACCTTCTTCTGTGCCCACCGTTACCATCGCTGCCACTTCATCACGAGTGACCGACTCCTGCGTGGTAGTATTTCCAACCACATGCGTGATTTTCTCCAACAGAATCACCAGCACATATGTCATTATTATATATATGTGTATGATACTGCTTGCTGGCAACGCAAGTTTACGCCAGTAGGTTGAGCCTATCGTCTTAGGCACAATCTCAGAGAAAACAAGAATGAGGAAAGTGAACACACCTGACACGATACCGACAAAAAGACTAGTCTCGTCAGAAGTTGCATAGTGGGAGGAAGCATATCCTGCCGCCGTGGAACCCACTAAGGTTGCGCCCACAGTATTAGCAATCGTATTGACAATCAGAATAGCAGAAATAGGACGGTCAATATTGGTCTTATACTGTTTGAGTCGCTGCCATCCCCTGGCACCTTGTGTCTCCAGGGTAGTGATATATGACATGGGGGTTGAAAGAATCGTAGCTTCGAGCACAGAACAAAGTGCTGAAATCAATAACGACAACAACATGTAGATGATTAAAAGGCCTATCTGAGCATCCATACGTTTACACCTTTTAAGTTGTTCATCATGTTATTATCAACAGAATTTATAAGGCGGCCACTGTTTTCCGCCGGATAACTGTCTGACTCCATTTTCTTTTTATTACATGAATACTAAAGTTTGTCACCATAAGCCAGGTCACCTGCGTCACCCAAGCCTGGTACAATATAACAATGCTCGTTCAATTCAGGATCAATCGCAGCACACCATAGTGTCACATTGTCATAATCAGCAAATGCCTTCTTGATATAATCAACACCTTTCTGTGCGGCAATGACACAACATAGATGCACGGTGGCAGGAACGCCCTTGGTACAAAATGCGTGATAACCCAATTCCAGGCTTCCTCCCGTTGCCAACATCGGATCTGCAATGATGAGAGTCTTGCCTGTCAAATCAGGAGAAGCAATATACTCAATCTTGATGCCGACATCCTTGCATTCCTTGTCTTTGTAGTATCGATAAGCTGACACAAAAGCATTCCCTGCATTGTCAAACACATCAAGAAATCCCTGATGGAAAGGTAAGCCTGCACGGAAGATAGTGGAAAGAACAATCTCATTATCAGCAGTAGAGGCTTTTGCCATAGCAAGAGGGGTTTCAATCATCTTCTCTGAATACTGAAGTGTCTTGCTGATTTCATAGGCTATCATTTGACCGATACGGGCCAAGTTATGCCGAAAGCGGGCACGGTCTTTCTGTATATTGACAGCGCGCAATTCTGCAACATACTGGTTTATAACAGTGTTTTGCTTTGCGAAATTGACTACTTTCATTGCATGGAAGATTTGATGCAAAGGTAACGATAATATTTCACTTAAGAAACTATTTATCCAAAAATATAAGAAATCCACGCCCTTATTGACGGTAAACAACGCCTTTTTTGTCACAATCATAGATAAAAACACTTTTTCAGAGAGGGGAAACGTGCAAATTCTTCAAGAAATGTTTTTGTTTCTACTTTTTTTCTATAACTTTGCAAAGAATTAGTTAAATTGTCTCTTAGGTCTTAAAGACATCAATATATAGATAAAGTGTAGTCTTATGCGAGCAAACAGGACTTTCCGTCCACTGCGAGTTGAGATTATTCATTCAAACAACAATGAGGACAGAAAAGAATCTCCAATTTGGCGTGTACATCATTGACACGGTATTATTGACAGCATTCATGATTGGGCTCCATAAACTCATGTGCCATGTGGCACCTGATTTGGTCAACCACATCAACAATCTTCCATGGGTGATTCTTATCTATATCATCAGCTTTTCTTTCAGTTATTTCTTGTTTCCCTCCCTCATCCCTTTACGGTTCATCAAGGCTGAAGCCATCATCAAAAGGATTGCATCAACCTGTTTCATGATGCTTCTTTTTGTCTCACTAATTATTTTCGTCTCTCGCCCTTTTGCAAATTTTCCCCGGGCCTTTCTCTTCTATTCCATGATGGCCTATTTTGTTTTCTTGCTTACAGAGCGTTTCATTTTGAAGGCGATACTCACAGGAGCCAGAGCAAAAAAGAAGAATCTGAAGAATGTTGTGCTGATTGGAAACGAGGCAACAGTTTATCAACTATACGAAAAGCTCAAGACCCCTATCCACGGATACAATATCGTCGGTTTCTTTTATGACGGGATATGCAACAACGAAGAAATTGCAGAAAAGAGAATAGGAGGCGTGAGCGACATATATGGATGGCTTACCACACACCCTGAAATCAACGAGATATACGGCTATTTCCCAAAAGAGCAGCATGACACCATCAACATGATGAGTAAATTCTGTGACAATCATTTGATACGCTTTTATTATATTCCTGCCATCAATGTATTCAAGGGCAACATGACGATTTCGTTCATGGAAAACATCCCAGTTATTGTCCGTCGTGAGGAACCTTTGAGAAATGGTATCAACAAATTGACCAAAAGAGTGTTTGACATCATATTCTCTGCATTAATCCTTTTGCTAATTTTCCCATGGGTGTTGCTTTGGGTGGCCATCATGGACAAGATGCAATCGCCAGGACCCATCTTCTTCCTTCAGGAACGGACAGGCTTAGATGGCAAAATATTCAAATGCATCAAGTTCCGCACGACAAAAGTGACCAATGATGCGGACGAAAAACAGAATAGTCCAACTTATCCATTTGGTGAATTTATGCAGAAAAACAACATCGACGAATTTCCGCAATTCATCAACGTCTTTATCGGCGACATGTCTATCGTGGGACCACGTCCATATATGGTGCAGCAGACATCTGCTTATTCAAGACTCATCAGCCATTTCATGGTACGATATTTCGCAAAGCCCGGTATCACAGGATTGGCACAGGTGACAGGTTTTCGTGGAGAGGCTCGCTACATAGACCAAATGGAGGGACGTGTGAAGAAGGACATCGAGTACATAGAGAACTGGACATTCCTGCTTGACCTCAAGATTATTGCTAAAACAATCACCAACAAGTTTAGGAAAGAAAACGGGAATGCATACGAAACAGACAACAAATTACATATAGATTAATAAATAAATAATAAAAAACAAAAAACATCAATAATGGCTTTCTTAGATATTTTCAAAAAGAAGAAGGAAAATGTGGGAGGAATGGAAGACTTCATGACATTGATTCGTGTTTACTTCCAAAGTGTATTGGCGGCAAACCTTGGTATCTCCAATCTCTCCGCCCTACCCGACCTGCTCACATTCAAACGCACACTTCATGTTGCAACAATCAACAACAAATTAGGACTCGGAGAGAAAAAGGCATGTGCCAAGATGCTGCAAGACCTGTATGGTATTAGCGACGGTTTTTTCAAGGAAATTGACCAAAGCATCAAAAAAGGATGCCGCACGCAAAACGACGTGGGTCGTTATCTTTATCTATTCCAAGGTTTCACTCAAGACACTATGATGCTAGTGGGTAATATCCTGAAATGGAAGTTTCGAATCCCTGGATTCATGAAGAAGATGGTGAAGAAATTGACCGACAGCACAGTGCATGACATCCTGACCAAGGACACTTGGGATGATGATGGTGTGAGGAAATCCGTATTCTCTGTGCGCCGTTATCAGCAAATGCTCGGATTCAGTGAGGCATGGATTCAAGAATATGTCTATAATCTCATCACTTTGGCAAAAAAAGAGCCTAATCCATCCGACGAAGAAGTGGCAAAGGCACAAGCCAAAATGAAAAAATAAGGAAAAACTTAAAAAAAATAGACAAAAGGGTTGGTTAAATCCATTCAATTGTATAAATTTGCATAAAATTTCGTAATCTGTGTTCAACGCACACAACCCATTCAAATGACAGCAGAAGAAAGACAGTCAATGAAGAACTTTGAAGCGAAGATACGTCAGGTCCTCGCTCAATTCCGTGTGCTTAAGCAAGAAAATGCCGACTTGTATGCTGAACTGGAAGGCAAAGATAGCGAAATCAAGAGGCTTCAAGCCGAATTGACTCAGAGCAAAAATGATTACAACAATCTGAAATTGGCCAAGATGATTGAAATCAGCGATGCCGACATCAAGGACTCAAAGATGAAAATCACCCGATTGGTTCGAGAGATTAACAAATGTATCAGCATTCTATCCACCGGCACGGAAGGTGACGGTAGCGATATAAATGAATAAGCATTCGAACAAGCACGTAAGAATACAGCTTATCCACAAAAAAGAGTGAATTTGTCATGGCGAACAAACTAAACATCAACGTAACGATTGAGGGTATCCAGTTGCCTCTTCAGGTATCATCACCAGAAGAGGAAAAAATCTATCGTGACGCTGCAGCCAACATCCAGCGCCGCATTCAAAGACTGCGTGATGCTTACCCAAATTTGACAAATGACAAATACTATTATGTAATGGCCATGCTTAACACCTCTGCCGAAGCCGTGAAGGCATCCAACAGGACAGATACACAGCCATACATAGAGATGATGCATGATCTTGAAAAAGAGATAGGAACTCTCGACCTCAAGTAAGACACAAACAGCCTCATACATTAATTATAATAATGTGAAGCTGTTTCCTATATCACGAACTTTAAGGCACAATTTCAGGTGTTCACATAAATATCCAGATGTGAATGACTTGAATTGTGCTTTTTTCAATATTGTAAAACCCAATAAATAAAAATTATTAAGATGGATATAATACTAACAATAAGCATTGCGATTGGCTGCTTGATTTTAGGAAGCGTGATAGGCTTCATCCTATTCCGCTATATCATTAAGCAGAGGTACAACCAAATCATTAAAGAGGCTGAAATTGAGGCAGATGCACTCAAAGAAAAGAAACAATTAGAGCTCAAGGAAAAGTTCTTGAACAGGAAGTCTGAGCTGGATAAAGAAGCCAACCAGCGCAACCAAAAGATGCAGGCATACGAGAACAAGCTCAAGCAGCGCGAACTCACGTTAAATCAGCAGAGTGACGACCTTCAGAAAAAGCAGAATGAGGTGGAATCTCAAAGAATCAGCCTTTCAAAACAGCAAGAAAAGCTGGATCTGCTCATCACTGACCAACGTTCAAAGTTGGAAGCAATCTCAGGTCTGACGACAGAAGAAGCCAGAGAGGCCCTCATCGAATCATTAAAAGATGAGGCAAAAACGCAGGCTCAACAATATATCAATGAGATTATTGACGAGGCAAAGATGACTGCCAACAAAGAGGCTAAGAAGATTGTCATCCAATCTATTCAGCGTGTGGCAAGTGAAACAGCTGTGGAAAATTCCGTCAGCGTGTTCCACATTGAGTCCGACGAAGTGAAAGGTCGAGTGATTGGTCGAGAAGGTCGTAACATCCGTGCTTTGGAGGCTGCTACAGGTACTGAAATTGTCGTGGATGACACTCCGGAGGCTATCGTCATCAGCGCTTTTGACCCTATCCGTCGTGAGATCTGTCGCTTGGCACTCCATCAGTTGGTTGCTGATGGTCGTATCCATCCAGCCCGCATCGAAGAAGTGGTAGCTAAGGTGAAGAAGCAGGTGGAAGACGAGATTGTGGAAACTGGTAAGCGTACATGTATTGATATGGGTGTACACGGTTTGCATCCTGAATTGGTACGCATCGTTGGTAAGATGAAATACCGTTCTTCTTATGGTCAGAACCTCTTGCAGCACGCACGTGAAACAGCAAATCTCTGTGCGGTGATGGCAGCAGAATTAGGTCTCAACCCCAAGAAGGCACGTCGTGCTGGTTTGTTACACGATATCGGCAAGGTGCCAGATGAGCAGATCGAGATTCCACATGCGCTCTATGGTGCACAATTGGCTGAGAAATACAAGGAGAAACCTGATATCTGCAATGCTATCGGTGCTCACCACGACGAGATGGAGATGACCACTTTGCTGGCTCCTATCGTACAGGTTTGTGATGCCATCAGTGGTGCACGTCCTGGTGCACGTCGTGAGATTGTCGAGGCATACCTCAAGCGTCTGAACGACCTCGAGAACTTGGCAGCAAGCTATCCAGGTGTCACCAAGACCTACGCTATTCAGGCAGGTCGCGAGCTACGTGTCATCGTAGGTGCCGACAAGATTTCTGACAAGGAGATTGATGCACTCAGCGCTGACATCGCCAAGAAGATCCAAGATGAGATGACCTACCCAGGACAGGTGAAAATCACCGTTATCCGTGAAACTCGTGCTGTTGCGTTCGCCAAGTAAAACTCATCATGCCATTATCATGAAGAAAGTTTTTCTCATCTCATTTTTGGCAACTACCATCAATGCCTTTGCCCAATCGCCTGATTTGGGTAAAGGCATTTCTTATTCTATCGAAATGTCGGGGACATTGTCCGATGGGAAGAATGCGCCCCTTTGGCTCACAGCCAACCGATACGGCCTACCCTCTGTCGAAAGGAACTCCGCCTATCTTCGTGGAGGTATCTTCAGGAGCGTGGAGCAAGATGCTGACAGACATTGGGGCATTGGATATGGTGCAGACCTGGTCGTTTCCTCCAACCACACCAGCGATTTCTTCGTACAGCAGCTTTATGCCGACGTGCGATGGCTGAAAGGAATGCTCACCATTGGGCAGAAAGAGCAACCCATACAGTTGAAGAACAACGAGTTGAGTAGTGGCTCACAGACGTTTGGTATCAATGCCCGGCCCTATCCTGAGATTCGACTTGCTCTACCCGACTATTGGGACATTCCCTTCACAAAAGGATTCCTGGGCTTCAAGGGGCATTTTGCCTTCGGTCTCTTCACCGACAACAACTTCCAGAAAAACTTTGTTCATGGACGCAGCCACTACGACAAAGATGTGCTCATGCACACCAAAGCTGGCTATCTGAGATTCGGAAAGAAAGAAAAGCCCTTCAACGTAGAAGCTGGCTTGGAGATGGCAACACAGTTCGGCGGCACTCACTATGAGCGTGTCGAGGATGGCTACGAACTGACAAAAGCCAGCCACAATCTCAAGGGCTTCTGGCACGCCATCGTAGGTGGAGGAACTGATGCCCACGACGGAGACATCAAGAATAACGAGGGCAACTTACTGGGCAGTTGGGTGCTCAGGCTCAATTACGACACCAAGGCTGCCACTTACGGTCTCTATGCCGATCATTTCTTCGAGGATCACTCAGCCATGTTCCACATCAATTACGATGGTTATGTCTATGAAAATGGGCAGATGAAGAAAAAAGACGATCGCTACATCGTCTATCCGCTCAAGGACATCATGTTGGGAGCCGACGTGCACTTAAAGCACTTTCACTGGATCAGCGATGCAGTATTGGAATATGTTTACACCCGTTACCAAAGTGGTCCTGTTTACAGCGACCGCAACCCCTATGTGACCACCCAGCTTGCAGGTGTGGACAACTACTACAACAATTCGCTCAAACCAGGGTGGCAGCATTGGGGACAGACATTGGGCAACCCTCTTTATCGTTCACCCATCTACAACGACGACGAGAATCTTCTTTTCCAATGCAACCGATTCACTGCATGGCATGTCGGCATAGCCGGGCAACCCACCCCAAACCTGCATTATCGCCTTCGTGCCTCATGGCAGGAAGGGCTTGGCACCTATGACATGCCCTACCCCAATCCGAAGCGCAACGTCAGTATAGGCATCAACACAGAATACAATGCTGACCAGCTGTTCCAAGGACTCAGCATCGGAGCCTCCTTCGGTTTTGACCGTGGCGAACTGATGGGCAATAACACGGGCGGCATGCTCACTTTAAGACTCGAACGATGACACACATGAAACATTTTCTTTACATATTACTCTCCTGCCTCTTTCTCGCGTCCTGTGAGTTGGACGTGATGAACAATGACAAGATGGATGGGAACTGGCAATTGCGCCAGATGGAAGACTTGGCTACTGAAGAAGTCAGCGACATGACCTACAGCTACATCTATTGGGGCATTCAGGACAACCTGCTGCAAGTGAGGGACATCGACAACCGCAACCTCCGAATCTTCTTCCGCTACAGTCTTGAGGGCAATCAACTTGCCATTCACAGCCCTTACCAAGCCATCACCAAGAACGAACTTGTTCCCATAGAAGACACAGAGATGCTGCTCCCTTTGGGCATCACAGATACTGAGGAGCATTTCCAGATTGAGAAATTGAGCAGCGGCACGATGGTGCTCAAGAGTGCGTCCTATCGTCTCCATTTCCGGAAATATTAGTTCCACACAAAAATATTCGTATTGTACGGGAAAAATTAGTCATGCTTCACAATATATAACAATTTTTCACGTTATATATATGTAACAAGGAAGATAGCATGATCATCAACTACACCTACATCATCATTGCCTTTGCCATCAGCCTCGTGTTCTCGCTGGTGTGCACGCCGCTTGTCGTAAGGCTCTGCAACACGTATGGGCTTTTCGACATGCCCAATGCGCGGAAAGTGCACAAGTACAGCATACCGAGACTTGGAGGCACCTTGTTCATGCCATCTTTAGGATTAAGCGTCATCATCACCTTGCTCATCATGTATCAGGGCATCCACAAAGACTTTCAAATTGGAATGTCGAATGTGATGATGGTTGTCGGTGCCATCATGATTTACATTATTGGTGTGTTCGATGACCTAAAAGGCATGAAGGCCACCCATAAGTTTATCATCCAGACCATTGCCGCCCTCATCTTCCCCTTGTGCAATCTGATGATCAGTAACCTACACGGCCTCTTCGGTATTCATGAGATTCCCATCTGGATTGGCTATCCCCTCACCGTGTTCATCATCCTGCTTATCGTCAACGCCATCAACCTCATCGATGGCATCGACGGATTGGCTTCAGGATTGGCTTTCCTGATTCTCAGTTCATACGCTTACCTGTATTACGACCTCGGAGCCTACCTCTTCAGCTTGATCAGCATCAGTTTGGCAGGAGCCACCCTTGCTTTCTTCTTCTTCAACATGTACGGCAAGGTAGGACGTCTCAAGACCTTCATGGGCGATTCAGGCAGCCTTTTCCTTGGCTATGTCATCGCATACCTTGCCATCAAATACCAAATGTCCAACGGACATCAGGTTTTCATCTACCGCGAGGAATCCCTATTGATTTCCTTCACCCTTGTGTTCCTCCCCTGCATCGATGTCATCCGCGTGGCATTGTGGCGCAAGTTCAACGGCAAGGCCATGTTCGAGCCTGACAAGACGCATATCCACCATTGCATCATGCAGATGGGGCTTGACATGCACCAAACCCTCGCAGTGATCATTACGCTGTTCATCGTCATCTGCCTAATCAACTATGGCCTGTACGGAGGAGGCATGGACATCACCTACATCTATGGCATTGACATCGCCATATATCTCATCTTCATGTGGGTTGTCAACAATCTTAAATCAGAAATCAACTAACGCGAGATTCATTTATGACACAGGCTCTTGTTTCGGTTATCATGCCCACCTACAATTCTGCCCAATGGCTCACGGAGAGCATTGATTGTGTGCTGAACCAGACCTACAAAAATCTCGAACTCATCATCACAGACGACTGCTCCACCGATGGCACGCGCGACATTCTCAAAGCCTATGAACAGAAGGATTCACGCGTGAAGGTTATCTATGCCGAAACGAACATGGGAGCCGGTCACACGCGCAACAAGTGTATCGAACATGCGCAGGGACGCTACATCGCCTACTGCGACAGCGACGACCGCTGGATGCCCACCAAACTGGAGAAGCAACTGGCGTTCATGCAGGAGAAAGACTGCTGCATGGTGTATGCCTCCTACATCACCTGCGACGAACAGGGTCGCAACACGGGCATCATCATCGTCCCATCGCGACAGAGCCTCTTCCAGACCAAATGCGACGACAAGGTGGGATTCCTCACCTGCATTTACGACACCGAGAAGACGGGCGGCAAGATGTACATGCCCACCCAGCGCAAGCGTCAGGACTATGCCCACGTGCTCCAGATTCTGCAAAAGTGCCACTACGCCTACGGACTCAAAGAGCCACTCGCCTACTACCGTCTGCACTCTGGCAGCATCTCCTCCAGTAAAATCACCCTCGTCAAATACGAGCTGCTCACTTGGGAAGTCGTCTTCGGCGACAGCAAGTTCCACGCCATCCTCTTCTTCATCTTCTGCTTCCTTCCCGCCTATGCGTGGAAGAGGCTCAACACGAAGATAGACAACTGGCGATACAAGAAACTCATCGAAAAATATTAAGATAGCGACGTATGACTGCCATCATCATGCTCAACTGGAACGGTGCATCCGACACGCTCGAATGCATTGACTCGCTCCGACGTGTGGAGGACGATTATTTTTGTGTGGTGGCAGACAATGGGTCGACAGATGATTCCGTTGCAAGAATTGAGAAATACTTTCAAGATGAAAACATGGTGCATCAAGTAGTGAACAATGGAGACAATTTGAAGGAGCAACCTGCGAACCACGAGTTCATCCTCTACAAGACAGGCGAGAACCTCGGATTCGCGCGGGGCAACAACACCGCCATCCGACTCATCGCATCGGCAAAGCCCGACCACTACCTGCTGCTCAACAACGACACCATCGTCGAGCCCGACTTCCTCCAGCAGTTGGAATCCTTTGCCAAAGCACACCCCGACCACATGGCGCTCACCCCTCTCATCTGCTACAACAGCGACCGCAACTTCATCTGGAATGCAGGCGGCAAGCAGAAATGGGGACTCCGCAAATATCACTACGCCAAGCAGCCCCTCCAGAGCATTAAGGAAACAGGACACATCCCCGTCACCTTCCTCACCGGCTGCGCCCTCTATGCCGATGCCTCCCTGTTGCAACGAGATGGCACCTTGCTCACCGAGCGCTTCTTCTTCGGCGAGGAAGACTTCGAATTCTGCCTGCGCATGAACAAGCAAGGGAGGAAGATGGCATGCGTGCTCACCTCCAAGATTTATCACAAGGTGAACGCTTCCGTCGCCCATGTCGAGCCGCTCGGGAAGACCTATATCTACTATCTCAATCGCTTCATCGACATGCGTCTCCACCTCTCTTCCCTCGCCTATTTCTTGTGGAAGACCCTCTATCCCCTCTACATCTACTGGCTGTTGCGCAAGTTGGGCTACACCCACTCCGTCACCACCCGTTTCATCGCCAAGGTGAAAAACGAAAGCGCCTGGCGAAACGAAGTTCCCCAGGCACTCTTCCTCGAAGTCATCCACAATTTCAATTTGGACAATCTTGCATAGCCTCTTAACTTTAACCTTTACAGCATGCATCGCATGCAAGAGGTCGTTCCCAATGCGGTCAGGAATGCTGTGAGTGCAGCTACTACAATCTTCACCGCCAACTCAATCCAACGCTTCTTTTCCATGGTCTTTAACCTTTAACCTTAACTTAGTTGCGCCGGTGGCGCCGAAGAAAAAATATAAAAATACAAGTAAAGATATAAAACTATTTTTATTTATTTTTCCCTGTTTTTCCCTATTTTCCCTTCGGCGGCTTGCCGCAATAATTTTCAATTTTCAACTTTCAA
>JAGCDQ010000072.1 GCA_017651245.1 Bacteroidaceae bacterium
GTCGCTCACGGACAAAACGTCACTCAGAGAACTATTCGATAAGACTTATTCCAATGATGTCAAAGAGCAATCTGGTCCCCTTATTCCGGGGTTGTTTGATTAATATTTAACTCGTCCCAATTTTAACGGGACACTTATGATATTGTATAGACTTCAAAATCCACAGAAACCTATCAACAAAGAACATACCAGCCCCTCAAACGAACTGACAAGGGTGACAAAGTGACATAATAGGGTGACAAAAATAAGACAAAAACAGTTTATATTCAAAAAAAACAACATATTTTTTGTTGTATCAAAAACAATTTATACCTTTGCGAAAATTTTCGCAACGAAAAAAATCGCAATATGGAAAATCCTTTCAAATTCGGAACTATCGTTGATGGTAAGTACTTTACTGACAGAACGAAAGAACTACAATATGTGCAGCAGATTCTGCAAAGTGAAAACCATCTGGTGCTGATCAGTCCTCGACGTTTTGGCAAGTCAAGTCTTGTGAACAAAGCCCTTGAGCAAACAGAACGCAAACATATTGTCATTAATATGCAGAGCGTGACAAGTGTTCAAAACTTTGCCAGTCGTTTGATGAGTGCACTTTTCAGGCTTTATCCTGTTGAAAAGATGAAACATCTGATGACTCATTTTCGAGTAGTCCCAACCATTTCAACCAATCCCATGAATGGATCAGTTGATGTGGCGTTCAATCCAACGATGAACACAGATGTTATTTTGGAAGATGCAATGGAATTGTTGCAGAAAGTCAGTACAGAAAAGAATCGACTTATTGTCGTACTGGATGAGTTTCAGGAAATTGAAGGTATCAAGAATTTTGACAAACAGTTACGTGCTATTATGCAGACACAAAAACACATCAACTATGTGTTCTTGGGAAGCCAGGAGTCGATGATGGAAAGCATATTTGAGAAAAAGAAGTCACCTTTCTACCATTTCGGTCAACTTATGCGATTGGCAAAAATTCCTTACGAGGATTTCAAATTATATATCTCTGAAAGGCTGAATCCTGAATTGGCTGAAGACATCCTTGCATTTACCAATTGTCATCCATATTACACACAACAGATAGCCTCTCAAGTATGGGATTTGGTCAATTACGAACATGAAACAATAGACATCATCCCTAAAGCAATTGAGAGACTCGTCACGCTGCATGACCTTGATTTTGAACGTCTCTGGCTTAATTTCAATAAGTCAGATCGTCGTGTACTCCAAGAATTAAGTCAATCAAATGGCACAACTCCTTTTGCCGACAAAACCATTCCCACCAGCACCACTTTCAGTGTCCTCAAGAAATTGATGAAGCAGGGCTATGTTATCAAAACTGATCAATACGAAATAGAAGACCCATTTTTCAAACGATGGGTAGCAGAAAAAGGATAAGCTTTCCATCAAAAAAGTATTTCCCTAACTGAGGCACAAAGATTTGTCTTTTTCGTAAAAATATTTGGAGGCATTAAGATTTTGATTTACCTTTGCAACTTTTTTCTATAAACATACTTACCATAGTACAGATACGATTCTCCAACCATGTTCCCATAAATAATCTTATTTTCTCTATACAAAAACCAACAATATAAATAATGAAAGGATAACCTAATAACATCCCAACATACACTATATTTCTCGCATTTCTAATCATTAATATATCCACAAGATATTTCCAACCATATGGTGTTAAATGGAAAAGATATACAGCTAAACAAGGCGCAGCTAAAACATTTATGATTGGTATATGTATTGATATATTCTTGAAAAACATAAAAAGAAATATTGCTGCAAAAAAAACAAAAATAGTATTATAACTCAGCCATGAACTATATTCAAATCCCAAGAAACGACTTAGTAAATATTGGGAAAGGAACAAAAGAAAACATGAGAAAGCATATAAAATTATATAGGATAATGCAGATCCTCTATCTTCATAATAAAGTCTAATATATCGTCCAAGCAAGTATAAATACACAAAATTCACTATTCCATATCCCGAATCTTCTACTAATTGTGGTGCATTCAACAAAAAGCAAAAAGTTGACCACATATAAAACAAAAGAAAACCAACCAGCAATCCCCTTTTATAATATAATACATTTATTTTTTCAATAGCTTCATTTATAAATGGTGCTATACAATATAGGGCAATATAAGCCGTTACAAACCAGTATTGTTTGCTGAAAACAGGGAAAAAACAAGAAAATCTTTTTTGTAATCTATCACATGTAATCCTAATACTACTACGACAAGAAATGCACCAACTGAATAAAACCACGTCTGTGTACATAATTTTATCAATCTTTCTAACTTAAATTTTATTCCGAAATAGCCTGATATCATAACAAATATATTTACAGCCACAACAGAAAAAGGTCTAATTATATGTGAAACCATATACTCTCCTACACCTACATCATTATGAGCCATAATTAAATGTCCTAATACGATAAACAACATACATATTATACGCAAAAGTTCAAAATTAGATGAACGTGTCGTTTTAGGAGAAGAAAAAATTAGATTCTTCATATTCGTGAATATATTATATTTTTTTGGGACTCTTCAATTGCAAAAGTACGAAACATTTTTGAACCACACAACAATTCTTAAGAAAAAAAATTATTTTTCATTCTCTTTGTTTGAAAGAAATTTTGTACTACCTTTGCAACCACTAAACCAAACTAACAATCAATTATGAAACTTAAATTCTTTTTACCTTTCTTGGCTTTGATGGCCGTTTCAAGTGCATTCATGTCATGTAGTGATGATAATGATGGTGACAATAATGCTGTATCTTCTGCAGATCCTTTGATGCTGGAAAGCTTTGTTCTGGATGGGATGGAAGAATCAACCATCACACGTTCTGGTGTTGGTGTAGATTTTCCTGATGAGGTGAAGTTCCTAGTGTATTTCCAAAACAATGGATTGCCTCAGGGAGACCATAATTATGATATAGGTGTGGCACTTTACAACACGAATAAGCAGAGATTACGTACTTATCCACTTTATGAAGATATCACTTGCACTTATGGCAAATCTTACAAGATGGATGATAAGATACAGCTGTCGAAAGATCTCAGTAATGGCACTTATCTGTTGAAGCCTATTTGTAAGGTGACTGGCGACAAAGAATGGAAAGATATGAAACTAGCTGATGATTTTGCCTTGAGCATCACTATCTCTGACAAACAGGCACAACTGAAAGAGGCGTTCAAGGATATCATCAAACTGATGAATATCGCTTACAATAAGACTGAAGTGGCTCAAAACGAAAAATTCAAGGTCACTTTGAATCTTTATGGCAACAACACTTACAAATCCATTCCTGTCTTCCTGGCTCATAAGAATGAGAATAATACTTACCAGAAACTGACAGGTGAGACTTGGACACCTGATCAAAAGGGAGAAGGAACTGTCACCTTGTCTTATGCTCCTACAGAAGTGGGTAAACAAACCTATTATATTATTACTCCTGTGAGCGAAGAACCTCTCGCACAATTCAGCATCATCACCAAGGGACAAACTTACGAGATGACTGTAGATAACATTGCTGATGAAGTTGAATACATTCTTGATGACAACGCCATCAAGGGTACGATGATTTCGAAGAACTTTGATGATAAAGTTTCTTCCCAAGATATTTATGCGATGTTGATCACCATCGATATGGAAACTTTCGATTTCAAGGTTGATTCCCTCTTTGAGAATCCTCAGGAATATCAGAAGATTCATTTCTCCACTCCAAGCTTGGGAGAAGAAAAGATTCCTTACAGCTTTACAAACCTCAACTATGATAGTTATTATGCTGTCACTTATGGCATCAAGGACAAAGATGGCAAGTTTGTCGATATTAGTGGAAACGGTATGTTCATGTTATTCACCACCCCATCAGATCCTGAGAATAATGGAGCAAAACGGAGAGTGATGAAATCTCATGTTTACCTGAATAAAATAAGTTACCTGAATGGTAAGAAAGTGATGTGGAAGAAATAACCAAATTCACCCATACAAATCAAGCGATATGTTCACCTAACGAGCATATCGCTTTTTTTATCATCCTATCATTATATATATTCTTTTTTATTTTAAATTTTAAAAGAATTATATGATGGTATTATTAGTGTGTTGATAATGTGGATAAGTTTTCTAAGTAGTATGTAAATCAAGTATTTAGATTGTGTAAAACTTGTAGATATGGTATGGAAAAATTTTTGAAAAAAAATAATAACTTTTTTTGGTGGTTTGAAAAGAATGGAGGTATAAAAATTGTGATGAAATATCCAAAAAAAATTATTAGAAGTTATTAAAAAGTTATCAATAGAGTTATGAACAATATTGTCAACATCTCATGATTTTTTCACATTCAGTTTTATTGTCTCAAAAGTTCCATAAATCGCTTTTTCATAGCTTCTTTGAGTTCGTAATCATTCAGAATGAAGTCGTTAACCACTTGTTCGAAAGCTTGTTCTGCTTTCACTCTCATCTGAGCCTTACCTGCCCGCAATCCAGAAGAAAGTTCATTTTTTGGCAATAGTTGTCTGTTGAAGTTTCCGTCGCTCATGATTCTGTTGATAAGTTTGTTGATAGTTATTGTTGATAATCTGTGAATAACCTTGTTGATAAGTTATTAATAAGTGGCAAATTTACAGGTTTTCTTTGACATTGCAAATATTTGAGAATTAAAATGATTGAATATTTTTCATTTCCAATATTTCTTCCTAATTTTGCAAGTGTTAATAACTAAGTGGATAAGTTATGAAAGATATGTTGATAACTGATGAAAAGTATATGAGAAGATGTATTCAACTTGCCAAAAATGGGATGTTGAATGCACAACCTAATCCAATGGTGGGTGCTGTGATTGTATATGATGATAAAATCATAGGAGAAGGCTATCATGTGCGTTGTGGAGAAGGTCATGCAGAAGTGAAAGCTTGTGCATCTGTGAAGCCAGAGAATGAACACTTATTGAAAGACAGCACGATTTATGTTAGTTTGGAACCTTGCAGTCATTATGGTAAGACACCTCCTTGTGCTGATTTGTTGGTAAGTAAATTTTTTAAGCGTTGTGTGATTGGTTGTCAAGATCCATTTGCCAAAGTGCAAGGAAGAGGTATCCAGAAGTTGAAAGATGCTGGTATCGAAGTGAAAGTTGGTGTGTTGGAAGAAGAATGCAAAGCACTCAACAAGCGCTTCATGACTTATCATGCTCAGCATCGTCCTTTTGTCACATTGAAATGGGCAGAATCAGCAGATGGTTTCATAGATGGGCATATTTCCAATGCTTACACCCAGATGATTTGCCACAAACGTCGGGCAGAACATCAAGCCATCTTGATAGGAAGAAAGACCTTTGAAGTGGATCATCCTTCCTTGAATGTGCGTGAATGGATAGGCAAATCACCTAAACGATATGTGGTGTCTTCTCAACCATTGACGCTCCCAGAAGGTTTTCATTTGATTCAATCCACAGATGTTGCTCACATTCTTCATCAACTTGATGAAGATGGCATGCAGACAGTACTTGTAGAGGGAGGTGCTGAATTGATTCAGTCGTTTATCGATAGCGGATTGTGGGATGAATGTTACGTCGAAAAGGGAGTGAACACTATCAATGGAAAGATAAAAGCTCCTGTGCTTTCTGAAGCAGCTAAATTGAAAGCAATCAATACGGCTTTCGGACAACCCATTGAAGAATATGTGAAAGCCTGAGGTTCTTATTCCATCAGAGGCACACCATACACAGACGCTTCGATATTGTCCTCATTCAAGGCAGGAATGGCTAAACGTGAAGCGATTGCCAATGTCAGTACAGAAATCTTCACATCAGGCACTTTAGCCAACTCTTTGGCACAAGAAGCAATCGTGGCTCCTGTGGTAGTCACATCATCCACAAGAAGTACGTGCTTTCCTTTGATTTTTTCAGGATGTATGAGTTGGAAAATATCCGATACATTGTCCGATCGTTGGTGAGCATTGAGATGCGTTTGTGAAGGATTGTTCTTGGCTCGCTTCACCACATGCTTGTCAACAGGAATACCAGTGATTTCGCTGATACCCTTACAAATATAGTGACTTTGGTTGTAGTGTCGTTTCAACTGTCTTTTCCAATGAAGCGGCAAGGGGATGAGTACATCAATATCATCAAAGAAATGGTGCTCCTGTAACTCTTTCGCATAGATTCTTGCCAAATAGTGCCCTATTTCTGGATGATTCCAATACTTGATATGATAGATGATATGTCGTGTTTTCTCACCATCGTGATGAAACATCGATACTGCTTTTTCGATGGGAAACAAGCCCCAAAACTGCTTCTCCAACAAGCTATGTTCCACCAAATGATATTCTGTGAAGGGTAAGTGCATGAAACAGCGTGTACAAATGTGCTTTTCCTGCCCCATCAACCTTTCCCCACACATGATGCAATGTCTGGGCATCAAGAAATCAAAGATGTCAGTCAATACACTCATCCAAATCTCCCACTACCTTAACAATATCATCCATCTGAAATCCTCTTCCCAAAGCGAAGCGGATGAGTTTTCCCCTGATTTCATATTCGTTCTTTCCTTTCACGGATGGGCGTTTCTTTTGAATGAGTTCACGCAAGGTGTTTAGGTTGTCTTCTTCTTGCAGTTCCTCCAATCCCATCTCAATATGCCGTTGGGCAATCTTCTTCTTCCTCAGTTCCAGTTCAATCTTCACCCTACCCCAATGGTTATAACGAAACTTATCCCTCACGAATGCCCTTGCAAAGCGTTCCTCATCAATGAACCTTTCCTTCACCAGTCGTGCCACAATCTTTTCAGCCAATTCCTGAGCGACCTCCCATCGTTTCATCTTCATCATCACATCATGACAGCATTGTTCACTCATCGCACACAGTGCAGAAAGCTTCTGATAAGCCTCCTGCTCCGTGTAGATGTGTTTCTTCTTTTCCATCTGATACAATGATTGAAGTGAAGAAAAAGCCTTTCAGCGCTTCTTCGTCTTGGATTCCAGATAGGTCTTCAGGTCTTCCAAGCTCTTGTGTTCCGTAATGTCATATTCGGCTTCTCCATAGTTGCCTTGCACAAGCGTGACTGTGCCGTCCTTGGCCAAATAGAAAGCATCAAAGCCAAAGAATTTCTTGACAAACGAAACACGTTTGCGAGGTTCCTGTCCCAGCACCACCGAATAGAATTCCTTGCGGGTGTCGCAACCCACCTGCAGCAGCGAACGGATATCATACCAATCACCCAACACTTGCTGAGCAGTGTCAATCTTCGTCGTATTGTTGGTCACACACACCAGCACCTTATTCTTCTTGTGACGTTCAGAACGAGGCTTCTTCTCCCTCACCTTGAACTGATCAAAACCTTCGCCCCACACACCACTGGCATCCGTCATGCTGACAAAAGCGTAAGGGTCAATCTGCTGAATCATGCGTTGCATCATCGTTTGTTCACGACGACGAATGATGCTGACAATCACCTTTCGGTCAGTATGCGTAAACCATCCCTCTCCATCCAATACCGTCACACCATGATGAGTTGCCACGATGGCATCAGCAATAGCATCAGGATTGCGAGAGAAAATCATGAATTGCACTGACTGATGGCGGCGACGGATACAATAATCGAGTGTCATCGAACTGATGAACAGCATCACAAAGCCGAAAATCACCCGGAACCAATCGTGGAAGATGAAGTAGCAAGAAGAAATGACGATGAAGTCCAAGACCATCAGTATGGAACCGATGGAGGAGGTGCGATATTTCCTGACAATCAAGGCAATGATGTCAGCACCTCCTGTCGAGCCGTTATGCTCAAAACACAACGACAATCCCACTCCTTGACAGATGGCTCCCAAAACACACGCCATGAAAGACTCGTCGCCAATCAGTTTGGGCAGCATCATCGTTCCTGGGTTGGCTGGGTCAGGCGTCTCTATGAGTCGTTGTATAAACCACAACGTGAACGTCATGAGGGCAACGGCATAGATAGTCTTGATGCAGAAACGGATGCCCAACATCTTCACCGCCAGAATCAGCAGGAAGATGTTGACAGTCACATACGTCACTTGCACTTCCACCCCTGTCGTGTAGTAGATGATGGATGCAATACCCGCCACACCACCAATGGTCAAGCTGTATGGCAGCATGAACACAGTCATGCCGATAGAATACAGGAGGACACCTAAGGCAATGAGGGCGTAATCCTTCAGTTCTGCACCCCAACCTCCAAAGAAGGAGAGCTTGCGCAATGTCGAGCTTTGCTCAGTCATTTATTTCTTCAATACCACGTTGATCATCTTGCCAGGCACCACGATGACTTTCGCCACGGTGAAGCCTTCCATCCACTTCGCTGATTGTGGGTCGGCAAGTGCAGCCTTTTCAGCTTCTTCCTTCGTGACATTGGCAGGGAATTCCAATGGGAAACGTGCCTTGCCGTTGAATGCCACCATCATCTTTACAGAATCCTCCACCAGATAATCCTCGTTGAAGGCTGGCCAAGGTGCATCACAAACAGTGGTGTTGTTACCAAGCAAGTGCCACAATTCCTCAGCCAAGTGAGGACAGAAAGGTGCCAAGAGAATGACAAGTGCTTCCTTCACCTCGCGGCTCGTGCTCTTCAACTTCGTGAGTTCGTTGAGGCACACCATGAAGGCAGCGATGGAGGTGTTATAAGAGAACACTTCGATGTCTGCTGTCACCTTCTTGATGAGCGTGTGGAGGGCTTTGAGTTCCTCCTTGGAGGCAGCACCATCGGTGGCATTGATTGTACCGTCTTCGTTGGTCATGAACTTCCAGAGTTTCTTCAGGAAGCGGTGACAACCGTCGATGCCGTTCGTGTCCCAAGGCTTGCTTTGTTCTACAGGACCGAGGAACATTTCATAGAGACGCAGGGTGTCAGCACCAAACTTCTCTACAATCATATCGGGATTCACCACGTTGAACATCGACTTCGACATCTTCTCCACTGCCCATCCGCAGATGTACTTGCCCTCGTCGTTGAGGATGAATTCAGCGGTGGCATATTCAGGACGCCAAGCCTTGAAGGCCTCCACGTCGAGGATGTCGGCACTCACGATGTTCACATCCACATGGATAGGCGTCACGTCGTAGCCGTCCTTCTTGTCGAAAGAAACAAACGTGTTCGTGTCCTTGATGCGATACACAAAGTTGCTTCGTCCCTGAATCATACCCTGGTTGATGAGCTTCTGGAATGGCTCTTCCTTGCAGGAAACACCCAAGTCGAAGAGAAACTTGTTCCAGAAACGGCTATAGATCAAGTGACCAGTTGCGTGTTCGCTACCACCTACATAGAGATCCACATTCTGCCAGTACTCATCTGCTGCCTTGCTGACGAGTGCCTCTGTGTTGTGTGGGTCCATATAGCGGAGATAGTAAGCAGAGCTACCAGCAAAACCAGGCATCGTGTAGAGCTCGATGGGGAACACCGTCTTGTTGTCAATCTTGCTGTTCTCCACAATCTTCTTGTTCACTTCGTCCCAAGCCCAAACGGTGGCATTGCCGAGTGGTGGTTCTCCTGTTTCAGTAGGCAAGAACTTATCTACTTCAGGCAGTTCGATAGGCAGGCACTCCTCTGGAATCATCGTTGGGATGCCGTTCTTGTAATAGACAGGGAAGGGTTCGCCCCAATAACGCTGACGGGAGAAGATGGCATCGCGCAGACGGTAGTTCACCTTCACACGACCCAATCCTGCTTCCTTCACAAACTTCTTGGTGGCAGCAATGGCTTCCTTCACAGTCAATCCGTTGAGGCTGAAGTTAATGAATGGCTTCACATCCTGGCGAGGTGAGTTGGTCACGATACCTTCCTTGGCATCGTAACTCTCTTCGCTGATGTCGGCACCCTCAATCAATGGGATGATGGGGAGGTTGAAGTGCTTGGCAAAAGCGTAGTCACGAGAGTCGTGAGCAGGCACAGCCATGATGGCACCTGTACCATACCCAGCCAACACGTATTCTGAAATCCAGATAGGATTCTTTTCGCCTGTGAAAGGATTGATGGCATACGAACCTGAGAACACACCCGTCACCTTGTGGTCAATCATGCGTTCACGTTCTGTACGACCTTTCACGTACTTGATATACTCCTCCACAGCAGCTTTCTGCTCTGCTGTCGTCACCTTCTCCACCAGTTCACTCTCAGGAGCCAGCACCATGAAAGTCACACCAAACATCGTGTCAGCACGGGTGGTGAAGATCGTGAAGCTCTCGTCTGAATCAGCAATCTTGAATTTCACCTCAGTACCTTCTGAACGACCAATCCAGTTCTTCTGGGTTTCCTTGATGGAGTCGCTCCACTGGATGGTCTCCAAGCCGTCGAGCAAACGCTGTGAGTAAGCACTTACACGGAGGCACCACTGGCGCATCTTCTTCTGCTCCACAGGGAATCCACCACGCACACTCACGCCGTCCACCACTTCGTCATTCGCCAACACAGTGCCCAAACCAGCACACCAGTTCACCATTGTCTCGCCCATGAAAGCGATGCGGTAGTTCATCAACACGTCACTCTTCTGCTTCTCGTCCATTGCCTTCCATTCGGCAGCGGTGAAGGAGAGGTTCTCCGTCTGAGCCACATCCAGGTCTTCCGTACCCTTCTCCTCGAAGCGTTCAATCAGCTTTTCGATGGGTTGCGCTGACTGGCACTTGTTGCAGAAGAACGAGTTGAACATCTTCTGGAAAGCCCACTGTGTCCACTTGTAGTAGTTGGGGGCACAAGTACGCACTTCCCTGTCCCAGTCGAAGCAGAAGCCAATCTTGTCCAACTGCTCACGATAGCGGTCAATGTTGGCAAAGGTGGTCTTCTCTGGATGCTGACCTGTCTGGATGGCATACTGTTCAGCAGGCAAGCCGTAAGCGTCATATCCCATGGGGTTCAGCACATTGAATCCCTGCAGACGCTTGAAACGGGCATAG
This sequence comes from Bacteroidaceae bacterium, assembly GCA_017651245.1. Taxonomy (GTDB): domain Bacteria; phylum Bacteroidota; class Bacteroidia; order Bacteroidales; family Bacteroidaceae; genus Minthosoma. The sequence goes on from JAGCDQ010000072.1 coordinate 10,937, forward strand.
ATGTCGCTGGCAATGTAACCCAGTGGGTGTCCCACATGCAGACCTGCACCACTTGGATAAGGGAACATGTTCAGCACATAGAACTTGGGTTTGCTGTTATCTTCGGCAACCTTGTAGGTTTTCTCTTCCACCCACTTCTGTTGCCATTTTTTCTCTATCTCTCTGAAATTGTATTCCATTGTCTTGTCTTTTTTACAACACCTTAATCAGTTCCACATCAAAGATGAGTGTGGCGAATGGAGGAATAGATGCACCTGCCCCACCCTCTCCATAGGCGAGCATGTAAGGGATGTAGAAACGGAACTTGGCTCCCTCTGACATGAGCTGCACACCTTCCGTCCAGCCAGCGATGACCTGCTGAAGACCGAAGTCTGCTGGTGCGTTGCGCTTGTAGCTGCTGTCGAAGATGGTGCCGTCGAGCAGACGACCCTCGTAGTGGCAACGAACGGTGTCGGTTGCCTTGGGTTGCTTGCCAGTGCCTTCAGTGAGCACTTCGTACTGAAGACCGCTCTTGGTCACGATGACGCCTTCCTTCTTGGCATTCTCTGCCAGGAACTTCGCACCCTCTTCCTTGGCTGCCTTGCCAGCGGCTGCCTTGGCGGCATTCTGCTTCTGTTCCAATTCACGGAAGAAAGCATTCACAATCTGCTGACCTTCCTGATGGCTCACCTGAAGCTGATTGTCTTCGAGCACATCCGTGATAGAAGCTGCGAAATCGTTGATGACGAGTTTACCTTTGAGTCCCATTTGCTTGAGCTGCTGACCGATGCCAAGACCAAGCGCATAACTGAATTTGTCCATATTATTTTCGTTGTTTCGTTTTTAGTTTTATCGTTCTTGATTGAAAATCGGCTGCAAAGTTAGTCAATTTTCGCCAAAAATGCCTAACTTTGCACCAAATTAAGTGACAGATTATCAGAAAAAGAACAAGATATGGCATTAAAAGCTGGAATTGTGGGTTTGCCGAATGTGGGTAAGTCAACACTTTTTAATTGTTTGTCGAGCGCAAAAGCGCAGGCAGCGAATTTTCCTTTTTGTACGATTGATGCGCAGTTGGGTCAGGTGAGTGTGCCTGACGAGCGACTGACGAAATTGGCAGAGTTGGTGCATCCGGGCAGGATTGTGCCAGCCGTGTGCGATATTGTCGATATTGCTGGTTTGGTGAAGGGTGCCAGTCAGGGTGAAGGTCTTGGAAATCAGTTCTTGGGCAACATCCGTGAGTGCGACGCCATCATCCATGTGCTCCGTTGTTTCGACAATGGCAACATCGTGCATGTCGATGGTTCCGTTGACCCTGTGCGCGACAAGGAGATTATCGATACCGAGTTGCAGCTGAAAGACCTCGAAACCGTCGAGCAGCGCATCAAGAAGACCGAGAAGCTGGCGAATGTGGGTCATGACAAAAATGCCAAGGTGGAGTACGGACTCCTGCTTCGCTACAAGGAAGCACTGGAGAAGGGACTTTCTGCCCGCACCGTTCAACCAGAGAACGACGAAGAGGTGGTGGCTGCCAAGAATATGTTCCTGCTGACCACCAAGCCTGTGCTCTATGTGTGCAACGTCGATGACGCGAGTGCCAAGACAGGCAATGCCTACGTGGAAAAAGTGCGTGAGGCGATCAAGGGCGAAGATGCCGAGTTGATGATCATCAGTGCCCAGACAGAAGCCGACATCGCCGAGTTGGAAAGCTACGAGGAGAAGCAGATGTTCCTCGACGACTTGGGTTTGGAAGAGAGTGGTTGCAACCGACTCATCAAGGCCATCTACTCGCTGCTCAACCTGCAGACCTTCATCACCGCTGGTGAAATGGAAGTGAAGGCATGGACGGTGCGCAAGGGATGGAAGGCTCCTCAGTGTGCTGGTGTCATCCACACCGACTTCGAGAAGGGTTTCATCCGTGCTGAAGTCATCAAGTACGACGATTACATCAAATATGGCTCCGAAGCCGCTGTACGTGAGGCGGGCAAACTCGCTGTGGAAGGCAAGGACTATGTGGTGCAGGACGGCGACATCATGCACTTCAGATTTAATGTATAATTATGGTTGGTTTCATCGATTGGCAGCCCTCCGTTGAGGTTTTTTCGATAGGTTCGTACAGCGTTCGTTGGTACTCCATGCTGTGGTGCCTCGGCTTGCTGTTTGCCTATCTGATAGTGCAACGACTCTACAAGCACCAGAAGATAGAGGAAGAGAAGTTTGAACCCCTCTTCTTCTATTGCTTCGTGGGTGTGCTCGTGGGTGCTCGACTGGGTCATTGCATCTTCTACGAACCCAGTTATTACCTGACCAGCTGGAAGGGATTCATCGAGATGCTCGTTCCCTTCCACCAGATGGCGGACGGCTCTTGGAAATTCACGGGTTATGAGGGTCTTGCCTCGCATGGAGGCACCATCGGCTTGATCATCGCCATGATGCTCTATTGGCGCAAGATGAAGCTCAAACCTTGGGTGGTGATGGACAACATCGCTATTGCTGTGCCTGCCACTGCTTGTTGTATCCGACTGGGTAACCTGATGAACTCCGAAATCATCGGCAACCCTACCGACTTGGCTTGGGGCTTCATTTTCCATACACGCGAAGCCCTCGTTGATGGAGCACTCGCACCCCGACATCCTGCCCAGCTCTACGAAGCCATCGCCTACCTCGTTATTTTCGTCGCTGGCGCGTTGATTTACTGGCAGTGGTACAAGTCCCAGGGCATGCCAGAAAAATCGCGCATAGCCGTCGGAACGGGCTTTTATTTCGGTTTCTGCCTCGCCACCATCTTCACCTTCCGCTTCTTCATCGAGTTCCTGAAGAAAGAACAGGTGAGTTTCGAACAGGGCATGCCGCTCGACATGGGGCAACTCCTCTCCATCCCCTTCGTCATTTTAGGTGCCTGGTGCATGTGGAGAGCCAAGAAACAAGCAGCTTGAAAATACAAGGAGAGACCCCATTCGGAGCCTCTCCTTTCTTTAACCTTGAACTCTTGTCAGCATGCAGGTAACTGCCAGCACGAAAGTAAGAATTGTTCTTTTCATATAGTTTATTTCAGTTTCTCTATCAGTCTTAACAACCCTTCAATATCATGTGGGTCGGTATTTATTTCACGGATGACACCCTGTTTGTCGATAAGCTTGTAGGTGGGATAGCCGTTGACACCCATGTAGCGTTCGATGGCGCTTTGCTGGTCTTCGGGCAGGTTGTAGTGGACGCAGTTCGGTCCCGTCAGGTTGTACTCGCTGATGACGCTCTTCCACGCCTCGTCGCTGCTGTTGTTAGCCAAAAAGAGATAGACGATGTCGTAGTCTTTCAGGGCTTCCCTCACCCTCCACGAGTCCTTCAAGTTCTCTCGGCAAGGAGCGCACCATGTTCCCCAGATGTCCACATAGATAAGCTTGCCCTGATAAGGTTCGACGAGCTTGCGGAGTATTTTCTCACCATCACTCATGCCTTCCACATCAGAAGAGGGACGCAGGCTGTTGGCATCAACAAATTGCTTTTCCGACTCTTTCACCTTCACGAACTCGCGGTATTGCAACACGACACGGCGCATCAGCTCGGGGTTGGTGATGTAGGGCAATGTGCTAGCCACCTCCTCGGCAGCAGAATCATAGTCGGTACCCCATTCCAATTTGTAGAACAGATCACGAACCATACAAACCTGTGCACAGAAGTTCGTGGGGCTGAGATTCAGCTTTTCGTGCAGCTTGTTCATGGCCTGTCCTCTTGCTTCGCGTAGGCTGATGTAGCCTTCTCTTGCCCAGATTTCTGCCGTCTCTGGATAAAAGTCAATGGGGTATCCGCCGCTCTTAAGGCTGGATTGATCTATGGGTTCCATGAGGGTGTACTCCATTCTGTTGAAGAAGATCTCATCGCCGGCAACCATCAATAGCGGGTTGTCGAGCAGGTACTTCTCGCGAGGTGCCAAGAAGCTGAAATACTGTTGCCAATAGGCTTCCTTGTCAATGTCGTAAACGCCGTCATTCTCTTTCACGAAGTCCATGAACAAGTAGTAGCGGTGGCAGATTTCATACAAGTATTGCGAAACCAAGAACGTGCGGAGGACGTCGGATGTCCTGGGTGAGCAGCCTTCGAGTTCGGGCAAGCCTGCATTCATCTGGCGCACCAAATCATCCAGCCTTGCCACCTGTGTGTCTCTCCAGTTCAGCAGCGAGTCAGGATGTGCCACATGGGTTTCGCTTTGCAGGGGCATGAGGTACTTGTACATGAAGGGGAAGAACAACTTGCTCGCCTCGGCACTGACACCATTTCCGCTCAATGTAACATTGTCTCCCATTTTTTGCATGGGTTTCATGGCGTCAAACGTCAGCTCGACTGTGTCGCCCGGACAGGCATACACTCCTGCCATCGGATAGACGAGCACAAACATGGGGTATGGCACATGGACATTGAGCGAGAACGTGCCGTCATCCTCGAATTTGATGGGGATGGTTTCCTCCTTTCGCACAATGTAGTCACGCATGATGACATCGACGTTGTTGTTCAGCTTCTTCAACTTCGCAGGGTCATCCACTATCACATTTCCCTTGATGACCACCTCGCCACCATGCATTCGATACTCACCCCAGTCGGCACTCGGATAGTTTATCAGCTGTGGCACCTCCTCCTTCTTCTCCTTCTTCTTCGTCTTTGCCTCCATATTGAAAGGCAAGATAAGCATGACCAGCACGAAAGTGATAATTGTTCTTTTCATATATTTATTTCTCTTTCTTATCCACTTTATTGAAGAATATTTTCATCGCGCCCACATTGCGAGCATCAGCATTGATGTCGTAGAGTTTTCCCTCTTTGTCGAAGATCTTATAGTAGGGGAAGCCA
>JAGCDQ010000073.1 GCA_017651245.1 Bacteroidaceae bacterium
TCATCTTCATCCTCATCTTCATCCCACCACTCAGGGTCGTCCTCACCAGGAACATTTTGTGTCTCATTGAAAACTGGATCGGCAGCCACAACCTTCGCGCTGAAGTCAATGGCAGCTTGCATGCCTGAGCTTACAAGCCTCTCCGTTTCTTTGGCTGGCTTCTCAGTAGCTGTGTCCTTAGGGCGATATAAGTTGTCATACGCCCATAAGCACAGATTCACATCCTCTTTCTCCACACCTGTTATCGTGCACAGATAGTCAGTCATCTCGTCCACCTTATCATTCAGCTTTCCTTCAATCTTGCCCTTCACCCAATCAGTCGCCTTGCCCTTGAAGTAATCCTGCACGTACTGCTGTTGGGCAACCTTGTCGTCATCATAGAGCTGGTACTTCATGACTGGAATCAGCCCCTCCGTCCAGATGTCGCACAAGAGCGTCGCTGACTTTCCCAGCGTGCCAAACACCTTCATCTTATCCTTGATTTGGCTGATGTTCGAACTCATCTCGTCAAACATATCGAAGAAAGGTTTCTTGATGAGGTCATTCTCACCTCGTGTCGCCATTCTCGCCCTCGCCTTTGCGTCCGTGCTGAAAGGCACCGTCTTTTTATACTCAAGCTTGTTGTTCTTCCAGTCAACCGTGCATGAAGAAAGAGTCGAGAACCCGTCATCATCACTGGCAACCAGCGCTTCCTCAGGGAAGGCCTTGTCCAATACAGGATTGTACTTCATAAAGAAGATGTTGTGTTCCGTCACCACGGCCACCACATCATAGCCCTTGTCGCTGTTGATGTATTGGAACATCATCACCTCTGGATGGTTCGGGTCAACCACCTGTGCAAACATGTTGTCACCCCATTCGGCCACCAATCGTGGCACTGCCTGCTCTTGTTGATCAGCGTTCTTCAGTACGGAGATTTTCATTTCCACCTGCGTGGGAGTATCTGGATTGTCAGGCTTGTCCTGACCGCCACCGCCAGTCTCTTCACCATCATCACTGCCACAGGCAGCAAATGCCAATGCCATCAAAAACGTGGCAAGATAAAATTTTAGATTTTTCATGTTTGTTCGTGTTATGATATTAATATTCAGATTTTCTTGTCCATTTGTTGGCAAATATAAAAACAAAAGCGCTATCTTTCCAAAAGAAATAGTGTTTTTTTTATCAACATAATCGATTTTAACTCTTCATTCACCTTTTTTTTTGATTATTTTTGCCTTTGTGAGTGTCTGTTCGTCGAAGGAAGGTGAAAGTTCGACGAAGAAAAAGAGAACTGGCATCCAATAATCAAGAAGATGCAAAAACAAGCCCACGCAACATCGGTCGTTGCGTGGTGGAGGAAATAGGCTTGCTGATGCTGGAGAGGTCGCCCAGCGGCGGTTGGCATCTGGTGTGCCGACGTGAACGGGGCAAGACCATCTTGGAGAATCAGGTGAGGGTGGCAATGATCCTTCATATCGAGATGGACACGAACACGAAGGACTTGCAGCGTGTGGTGTTCTCGACCAGCGGTTCTGGCGATGACCTTCCCTTCATCGACGATGCCATCTTCGAGGAGCCGATGACGGTGGAAGAGAGTGTGGCAGAATATAAACTGCTGAAGGAACGCGAACGTAAGAATCTGGAGGAGGTGCCAGTTGGGGCGAAGAAAGCGAATAAGCATTATCGTCCTTGGGAGGAAATGATGTCAGATTTTAAGATTCAGGTTTCAGGTGTTCAAGAGGTTCAAGAGGTTCAAGAGTAGAGAGAAGAGGCTGACATCATGGTGGTGCCAGCCTCTTTTCGTTGTATATTTACATTATGAATGGGATTCGCGTTGCAGCATTGCGTTCAGAATGCTTAGGGCACCTTCCATCGTGGAGACGCCTTTGATGAGGAGGGATTTTCGTTCACCGTCGCGGAAGGTGCAGCCTCTGCCGTGGGAGGCGATGTAGGTGAGGACTTTCTCGAAGGCACGGCTCTGGAAGTAGGCGTCGTCGGTGGCGAAGTAGAGAATCATGCGACCCATCTTGAGCACGATTTTCTCAAAGCCGAGACGCTGGCAGGTCCACTTGATGGGCATGACGTTGAGCAACTCCTCGCCGACGGCTGGGATGGGTCCAAAACGGTCGATGAGATGTTTCTGGTAGTCTTCCAACTGCTGGGGCGAGATGAGGTTGTCGAGATCCCGATAGAGGCTCATGCGCTCAGGACTGCTGGGCACGTATTCCTCAGGGAAGAAGGCGGGGATGTCGCTCTCCACCATCGTCTCAGTCACGAATTTCTCGCCGCTGATTCGTCCCTCCTCGTCCTTGTCGTCGGCAAAGAGTTCCGTGAATTCGTTCTCCTTCAACTCAGCGACTGCCTCGTTGAGAATCTTCTGGTAGGTCTCGTAGCCGAGGTCGGTGATGAAGCCGCTCTGCTCGGCGCCGAGCATATTGCCCGCACCACGAATGTCGAGATCCTGCATGGCGATGTGGATGCCGCTGCCGAGATCGCTGAAATTCTCCACGGCTTGCAGACGGCGACGGGTGACATCATTCAGCGCCGCGAGTGGGGGAGCGATGAGGTAGCAGAATGCCTTGCGGTTGCTGCGACCCACACGTCCACGCATCTGGTGGATGTCGGACAGTCCGTAGTTCTGTGCGCTGTTGATGATGATGGTGTTGGCGTTGGGCACGTCGATGCCGTTCTCCACGATGGTGGTGGAGAGCATCACGTCATAGTCGTAGTTCATGAAGTCGAGGATGATTTTCTCCAACTCCTGCGGATTCATCTGTCCATGACCGACACACACCCTGGCATCAGGCACATATTTGTGAATCATCTCCTCCAATTCGTGGAGGTTGCTGATTTTGTTGTTCACGATGAACACCTGACCGTTGCGGCTCATCTCGAAGTTGATGGCCTCAGCGAAGATTTCTGGTGAGAAGGTGTGAATCTCCGTCTGGATGGGGTAGCGGTTGGGTGGCGGCGTCTGGATGATGGAGAGGTCTCTGGCACCCATCAGCGAGAACTGCAAGGTGCGCGGAATGGGGGTCGCCGTCAACGTGAGGGTGTCGACATTCACTTTCATGGCACGCAGTTTCTCCTTGGTCGATACGCCAAACTTCTGCTCCTCGTCGATGATGAGGAGTCCGAGGTCTTTGAACTGCACTTGCTTGCCAATCAGTTTGTGCGTGCCGATGATGATATCGACTTTTCCCGCCTTGAGGTCGTCCAGCACCTCCTTCGTGTCTTTCGGGGTTCTGGCTCTCGTGAGGTATTCCACCCTGACAGGAAACTCTTTCAATCGGGAGGAGAAAGTCTGGAAATGCTGATAAGCCAGCACGGTGGTCGGCACCATCACCGCCACTTGCTTGCCGTCGGTTGCTGCCTTGAATGCCGCACGGATTGCCACCTCGGTCTTGCCGAAGCCCACATCGCCGCAGACGAGTCGGTCCATCGGACGAGCCTTCTCCATGTCTGCCTTCACATCCTGTGTGGCTTTCAACTGGTCGGGCGTGTCCTCATACACGAAACTGGCCTCCAACTCATGTTGCATATAGCTGTCCTTCGAGTAGGCAAATCCCTTCTCCTTCAGTCGGGCGGCATAGAGTTGGATGAGGTCGCGGGCGATGTCCTTCACCTTTGTCTTCACCCGCTCCTTCATGCGTTCCCACGCTCCACCACCTATCTTGTTCAGTCGTGGCGGTTCACCCTCCTTGCCTTTGTATTTGGATATCTTGTGCAGGGCATGAATGGACACATAGACCGTGTCCTCGTGCTGGTAGGTGATTTTGATCATCTCCTGCATCACATTGCCCTGTGGCACTCGCACTAGACCTCCGAAACGTCCCACACCGTGGTCGATATGCACCACGTAATCGCCAATCTCGAACTGCTGAATCTCCTTCAGCGTCAGTGCCACCTTACCCCGACGAGCCTTGTCGCTCTTCAGGTTGTACTTGTGGAAACGGTCGAAGATTTGATGATCGGTGAAGAAGCAAATCTTCAGCGAATGGTCGATGAACCCTTCGTGGATCGCCTTATTGACTGGATTGAAATGGATGGCATCCGCCTCCATTTTCGATTGTTCCTCAAAGATGTTCTGCAAGCGGGCAATCTGCTTTTCGCTGTCCGAAAAGATACAAATCTTGTAGCCATCATCCATCAAACGATGAAACTCCTGGCTGACCAAATCAAAGTTCTTGTGGAAGAGGGGTTGAGGCTCTATATGGAAATGGATACTCTTTTCGTCGGTGGTGCTTCCCTGTTTCAATTCCAGATGTCGGAACTCCACAATCTGTTTCTTGAAGGTATCTTCATCGATGATGAACTGGGCTGCTAATGTCTCTGCATTCGTGTCTGCCTCGGTCTTCGCCTGATTCGAAAAACCTTCCTCGTGAATCTGTGCAATCTTGTCACAAATATAGACAAGACTCTGTGTCACGATGAGCGTGTCCTTGGGCAAGAACTCCAAGAAGGAGATAAGCCCCCCAGCCCCCAAAGGGGGAGGGCATTCGCTATCTTTGTCGTTAGCAGAAGATGAAACACGTTGTGTCAACCCTCCCCCTTCGGGGGTCGGGGGGCTTACAATCGTCATCATCTCCACCTTGCCCTGACTCAACTGGTTCTGCACATCGAACGAACGAATGCTGTCCACCTCATCGCCGAAGAAGTCAATTCGGTAAGGCATATCGGAAGAGTACGAATACACATCTACGATACTACCTCTTACAGCGAATTGTCCAGGCTCATAGACATAATCCACTCGTTGGAAACCCAATTCGAAAATCTTCTCCTCCAACTGGCTGATGTCGAACTCATCGCCCACCTTCACCGCCAATGTGCGCTCATCCAAGTCCTGCTTCGATATCACTTGTTCCGCCAAAGCATCGGGATAAGTCACAATCAGGAATCCTTCTCTGTCAGGATGGTCGCCCTCCTCATGATGGGGAAGGGTCAAGGAGAGCGTCTTTGTCCTCAGAATTTCATTCCCTGCATCCTTCTGATTGTACTTGATGGCTCGCTTGTATGACGACGGGAAGAACAATACTCGTTCGTCGCCCATCATTTGGATGAGGTCGTGGTACATATAGCCCGCATCGTCCATGTCGTTCATTACGACCAGCATATTCGGGTAGTTTCCCTTCCCGCTGGCGATGGATGCCAACAACAGAGCAGCCGACGAACCACAAAGTCCGTCAGCCCTCATTTGTTTCACCTTGCCATTTCTGATGCGCTTGGCAAGTTCTCTCACCTCATCCGAGGAGGCGAGAGCAGAAAGTACCTTACTTGTGTCCAAAAAGCGTTAACTCATTTATGCCACGCCCATCATTATCTTGGGCTCATAAACTCTTGCAAACAATTGCAGGAAAAACAGCGTGTCCTTTGAGGGACTCACCAATTTTTTCAATTCGGCCATTTTGGATGTTTTGTCAGATGGAGTAGAATCGTTCATAGGCATTTGCTTTTACGTTTTTCTCTTTCTACTAACAATAACGAACCGAAAAAGAGTTTATTATGCAATTCAGCACATTTATTTTTATGCCTCCAAATTTCCCGCCTTGTCAAGCTCCAATTGTGCCGTGATTTTCTTCTTGCACATCTTGTGCATCTTCACGCAGAAGAAGATGAGCAATGCCAAGATGGGCAGGACGAGATATTCGCTGATGCCGATGTTCATCACGATGGCGTCGTATACGCCGTGGGCAATCACAGGCACTGCCAAGATGTTGATGCCATTCAGGAACGAACGCTTCACGAAATGGTGTTGAGCGTAGTAGTAACCCATCAGCACTGCAAAGGCGTAGTGTCCTGGCACGGAGAAGATGGCTCTGGCAATACCTACGGAAGCCCAGTCGCCGTCGCCCACTACGTAGAAGATGTTCTCGATGGTGGCAAATCCCAAGCCCACGCACACCGAATACACGATACCGTCGAAATGCTCGTCGAAATATGGATTCTTTCTCAACACGAGCCACAATGCCAACAGCTTGAAACCCTCTTCTGGAAGGGCTGCGACAAAGAAGGCGTCCGCACAATGTCCGAAGAAGGACGTTGCCTCACCGCCCTCTCCGAAGAGAATGACACTAATGATATTCTCGATAAACACAATCGGGATGACGGTGGCAGCACCCAGCAGAATCGCCTTCCAAATCTGTCCCTTCGGTTCGGGTTTCGCATCTTTCTTGAAGATGTAAACCAATAATAGGATGGCGGGCAACACAGCCACCGCCAATGCAATCATGAAACTCATTTGCTTATAAGATATATGTGAATTCTTTATTTATTTGAAAATCATCTGGGCAAACTGGTAGATGCTTTCACGCCATACAGGCCATGTGTGACCACCAGGGTACTCATAGTATTCGTACTTGATGCCAATCTCATCGAGACGGCGACGCATCTCCTTGCAGTTCTCATAGGCGATGTCTTCCTGACCACCCATCGAGAACCAGAACTTCTTGATGTTCTTGTTGTAGATATCCTTCTTCTCCTTCAGCACGGAGTAGTTCTGGTCGTTGCTGCCACCCATGCCTGGACTGCCATTGTTCTTGAACCAGCCAGAGCTGAACACGCCCACATAGCTGACGAGGTCAGGCTGAGCGATGAGGGTATTGAGCGTGTGGATACCACCCATCGAAAGACCAGCCAAACCGCGGTTCTCCATTCCTTTCTTGGCACGGAAATTCTTCTCTACGAAGGGGATGCCCTCCTTGGTGAGTTCGGCGGTGAAGTCGCTGGTGTTACCATCCAACATGGCGATGATCATCGGCACAGCCTTACCCTCAGCGATGAGGTTGTCGAGGATGATGTCGGTGAGACCCTGCTGGCTCCAACCACGTTCATCTTCACCACCACCATGCTGGAGATAGAGCACGGGATAGTCACGCTTTTCCTGATCGTATGTAGGTGGAGTATAGACATACATCGTCTTCCACGCATTATCCACATGAGAGTAGTAGCGCTTGCGATGCACGTCGCCATGAGGCACATCCTTGAAAGCAAAGCGGTCAGCCTTGGTGGCATCGTATGGAATCTCCAAACCGCTCGACATCATGCTGCATCCATAGAAGGATTCGCTGTTGGGGTCTGCCACTTGCACACCGTCGATATAGAGGAAATAGTAATGGAAACCTTCGGTCTGTGGGTCTGTGGTGCAAGTCCATGCGCCATCCTCACCCTTCTGCATATCGTAGCGTTTGCCGAGGTCTATCTGCACTTTCTGGGCATTGGGAGCCTGAATGCGGAACACGACACGATTGTCGGGTAAAACGCGGGGATATTGTCTTCCGCGAATGTTCCAAAGTGATGGTTTGCCAGGCAGGTCTTGCTGTGGACGAGCTGGTCCGAACTGTGCGCTGGTTGTGAGTGAAATAGCGCACAAAAGAATTGCTGATAACAGGTGTTTCATGTTTTTGTTGATTGATAAATGATTAAATTGTAGTTTCGTGATGCAAAGTTACACATTTTTTCCTTACCTTTGCACACAAAGCAAGCCAGAAATGATAGATTCGAGCATATTGCAGGGCAAGAAAGCGGCGTTTTTCACGCTGGGATGCAAACTGAACTTCGCTGAGACGAGCACGGTGGCGCAGGAACTCATGCGCTATGGAGTGACGAAGGCACAGCGGGGCGAAGTGGCGGATATTTGCATCGTGAACACTTGCAGCGTGACTGAGGTGGCTGACCACAAATGCCGACAGGCGATTCACCGATTGGTGAAGCAGCATCCAGGTGCGTTTGTGGTGGTGACGGGTTGTTATGCTCAATTGAAACCGCAGGAAATCAGCGAGACTCCAGGCGTTGACCTCGTCTTGGGCAGCGAACAAAAAGCGAACATCATCCCTGCCATCCTCAACGGAATGACCAACACACCGAATGCCTCTCTTTCTATAGAAGAGGAGATGTCCGCAGGAAAGAAGGGGGCTTGGCCTTTCTTTGGTGCTTGCTCGCGAGGGGACAGAACCCGCTATTTCCTCAAGGTGCAGGATGGTTGCAACTATTATTGCACCTATTGCACCATACCGATTGCTCGTGGCAAGAGCCGTAACGGAAGCATTGCCTCGTTGGTGAAACAAGCCGAACAAGTGGCTCAGGAAGGTGGCAAGGAAATAGTCATCACAGGTGTGAACATCGGTGACTTCGGACGTTCCACAGGCGAGACCTTCTTCGACTTGGTGAAGGCGCTCGACCAAGTGGAGGGCATCGAGCGTTATCGCATTTCCAGTATCGAACCCAACCTCCTGATGGATGAAATCATCGAATTCTGTGCCGGTTCCAAACGCTTTATGCCGCATTTCCACGTGCCTCTTCAGAGTGGATGCGACGAGGTGCTGAAACTCATGCACCGTCGTTACGACACCGCCTTGTTCCGTCATAAGATGGAGAAGATTCGTGAAGTGATGCCCGATGCTTTCATTGGAGTGGATGTGATTGTGGGCACTCGTGGCGAGACTGCCGAATACTTCCAGAAAGCCTACGACTTCATGGAGAGCATCGATGTGTCGCAATATCATGTGTTCTCCTATTCCGAACGTCCAGGCACGAAGGCATTGGAGATTCCCCATGTGGTGACCCCGCAGGAAAAGCATGAACGCAGTCAACGGGTTCTTGCTCTCTCAGCACAGAAGACCCATGACTTCTACGCTCGCTTCATCGGCACTACACGACCCGCTCTTCTCGAACATTCCTCACCTCGCAAACCCTTCATGAACGGCTTCACCGACAACTATATTCGTGTGGAAGTGCCCAACATGCCCGACAAGGACAACCAGATTGTGTTGGTGAAACTCGGAGCATTCAACAAAGAGGGTGATGCAATGATAGGTGAGATCGTAAGTTGAACATTGAAATGAAGAAACTCGCAATTGTCATATTGAACTGGAACGGCGTGGAGATGATGCGCCAGTACTTGCCCACGGTCATTGCCAACAGTGTGGGTGAAGTCATCGTGGCGGACAATGCCTCGACGGATGGAAGTGTGACGATGCTGCAGCGAGAGTTCCCCGATGTTCCCGTGGTGGTACTGGAACAGAACTTCGGTTTTGCAGAGGGCTACAATCGAGCCTTGGCACAATTGCCTGACTATGAGTATTACCTCCTGCTCAATTCCGATGTGGAAATCCGTCAAAAGGATTGGGACGCGCCCATGATTCAGTATATGGATGAACATCCCGACTGCGCTGCCTGCCAACCCAAACTCCTCGCCCTACGTCCAACCCTAAATCTCAAACCTCAAACCTCAAACCTCAAATCTTTTGAGTACGCTGGTGCTGCTGGTGGTTTCCTCGACAAGTATGGCTATCCCTTCTGTCGGGGTCGTGTGATGGATACGGTGGAGCAGGATGAGGGACAGTATGATGAGATAGTGCCGCTGTTGTGGGGAACGGGTGCCGCCTTGATGGTTCGTGCTTCTGACTGGCGGGAGAGTGGGGGACTGGATGGTCGTTTCTTTGCCCACATGGAAGAGATAGACCTCTGTTGGCGACTCCGAACGATGGGCAAGAGCATCGTCTGCATTGCCCAAAGTCAGGCATATCATCTGGGAGGTGCGACGCTCAATCAGGGCAATCCCCGAAAGACTTTCCTTAACTTCCGCAACAATCTCCTGATGCTATACAAGAATCTGCCTGAGCAGGAACTGAAGAGTGTGATGCGTGTGCGTTGTTTCCTCGACTATCTGGCAGCCTTCCAATTTCTCCTCAAGGGCGACCCGAAGAACTGCTCTGCTGTCTTCAAAGCGCGACGAGCCTTCCACAAGATGCGTCCTGATTTCGAAAAGGACCGTCGCCACATTCAGCAGATCCGTCAGAACGAACGAGTGCCAGAACGTGTGGAGTTCTCCCTCCTCTGGCAATATTATATAAAAGGTAGAAAAACGTTTAATGAATTAATGATAGCAAGAAAATGAAAAAGACAATGGCTTTGATGGTGGCGGCGCTGATGTGCTGTGCCACCGCGATGGCGGCAGAACTGAAGCAGCTGGTGGTGAAGACAACCCCCGAGGTGCAGACGGTGGAAGCCCTGACAAAGGTGAAGAACCAATTGCGCCTGACGGCTGGCGTGAAGAAGGTGGAGGGCGATCCAGCCACCAAACAGGTGATGGTGACCTATGATACCGCCAAGACGGATTCGAAGAAAATCCTTGCCGCCCTGAAGAAAGGAGGCTTTGAGGCAAGTGTGGTGAGCGACGGCGCACCATCTGAAAAGAAGCAAGTGCCAGTGGATGCCACTTCGGGTGCATCGCAGCAGAAGAAATGAGGGAGGGACGTGAAAACGTCCCCCTTTTTTGTCTTCCATTTCCTAAATAATGTTACATTTTCCACTTTTTTTCCGATTTATTTGGTAGGCTTTATTATTATGTCTATATTCGCAAACCAAAATCAACTAACCTAAACAAACACCGACTAAAACGATAAGGTGAATATGGACAAACGAAATTATTGTGTGATATTGGCAGGCGGACTGGGATCTCGCCTTTGGCCAATGAGTCGTGAGAAGAAGCCAAAGCAATTCATTGATGTGCTGGGGACAGGAAAGACTTTGCTCCAAATGACCTATGAACGATTTGCAGGCTTTATTGATACGGACAACATCATCATCGTGACGAACGAGAACTATCGTCAATTGGTGAAGGAACAAATACCTGGAATGAAGTATGATAACATCCTGATGGAACCGATGCGTAGAAATACGGTGCCTGCTGTGACGTGGGCAGCGTTGGAGATCAAGCGTCGTTGTCCGGATGGAAGGTTCATCGTCAGCCCCTCCGACCAGAACATCACGGACTATGAGGCTTTTCAGCAGGATGTGCTGAGAGGCTTGGATTTCGTGGGGAAGAATGAAGTGCAGCTGACGATGGGTGCCAAGCCCAGTCGCCCCGAAGTGTCTTACGGTTATATCCAGATGGCAGAGGAACTGGAGGAAAACACCCACATCTATAAGGTGAGGAGTTTTACGGAGAAGCCTGCTAACGACTTTGCCAAGATTTTCTACGAGAGTGGTGAGTTCTTGTGGAACACGGGTCTTTTCATGTGGAGCGCCGACTCGTTCCTGGATGCGTTGAAGGGTGCCAGCGAGGAATTCTCTATCATTGTGGAAGGGGTGATGGCGAAGTATAAAGCAGGTGAATATATCGCTGATCAGTTGATGGAGCTCTTCTCGAAATGTCCGAATATGAGTCTGGAACAAAGTGTGCTGGAGAAGTCGGACAATGTGGACGTGATGCTTTGCCACTTCGGATGGGCAGACCTTGGTACATGGGCAGCTGTGCACGAAGCCCTGCCTCAGTCGGATATGGGCAATGTGGTCATCGACTCGAAGTCACTCCTCTACGACTGCAAGGACTGCATCATCAAGTTGCCCGACGGACACGTGGCAGTGGTGCAGGGACTGGAAGACTACGTTGTGGTGGAAGAAGGCAACGTGCTGGTCATCTGCAAGAAAGGTGACCAGAAGAACATCCGAAAGTTTGTGAACGACGCACAAATCAATTTAGGAGAAGAGTTCGTGTAATTCCTCCTTAAAGAAGTTGCTGAATATTGTCCTCCAAGGTGCCTTCCATGAAGTCGCTGCGGAGGACAATCTCGTTTTGTCGATTAACAAGGAAGAACGTGGGGATGTTGCTGACGTTGTAGATGTTGGTGGTGGTTCCATCCGTTTCATGCACACACACCCAAGGGAGGTTCTCGCAGGAGAATTTCCAGAAGTGGATGTCCTCGTCGAGAGAAATCTGGTAAATCTCGAAACCCTGTGCATGATACTTCTCATAGAGGGAACGCATCTGTCGGGTACGTTCAGCCGATTCATTGGCTTCGTATATGGTGAAGTCAATGAGCACCACCTTGCCTTTCAGGTCGCGAATGCTGTGTGTCTTGCTGTTGATGTCGGGCAGGTTGATGTCGATGATACCAATCTCTGACACCTTGCTTTCATCCACATCCAGCACCTTCTGCTGTGGGGAGGCCGTGTTGTCCATTCCCTTGATGGCCATGTTGCAGATTTGCTGTGTGCGTGGAGCATCATGATAAGTTGCATCCCACGCATTTGCTATTGTGGCGTAGCACTTCACGTCGTTGCGGTCGGTGAGGGGATTGAACAGCATGAAGGTGCCGCCTAAGTCGGTGATGCTTTGGCACACTGCATAGTATGCTGCAGCCGATGTTGGATCAGCAAAAATGAAGTCCGTCTTCATGCGTTCCTTATAGTTGTTCAGGATGTTCTCAATACTGTCACGCTGGTCACCCGGCAGCATATCCTGATTCTTCTCGAACGTCACAATCCGTGCTTGCACTTCCTGTTGCATCCGACTGATTTCCTTGATTTTCTTGCTGCTTTCATTGCCTTCAATCGTGTATTCCTTTTCCATCGTCGGCAACTTGGCGGTGATGGTGATGTTCTCCGTGCTATCCACCGAGAAATTGATGACGTGCCCTCCGATCTGCAAGGCATAAAACTCTGGTGCTTCCGTCGGAGCCACCGCCTTGAAAGCAAACGCTCCGTCTTCCTTCAGTTTCACAGAATCCAACTTCTGCACGCCATCCAACGTGCTTTGAGTGAAATACAGCATTGAATCCTTTGCCCCTTCAATCGTTCCTTCCACTTGGAACTTCGGGGTGTTGTCGCAGGAAGTCATCATCAAGGCTCCTGCCACTATTATTGTCATAAATATCTTCATTGTTTCCCAATCTTTTTGCAAAGGTACTTCTTTTTTGATTTCCAACAAAACAACTGCCGAAGAAAACGGTTTTTTCGTTTTTTTATCCGTTTTCTTTTGTGGAAAAGAAGAAAATGCCTACATTTGCAATGCGTTTACGCTTTTACGAAGATTTAAGACTAATATAATCTGGAAATGAAAACGATCAAGATTCTTCTCGCGGGGGTACTGCTCACGACGTTGGTGTCATGCGACAAATTCTATCAGGCTTTCGCGGGTGCTGATATGGAAGAACTGGACTCTTTGCAACAGCGAGATGTGGAACAAATGAGCGAAATGCTTAATGCTGTGGCATTGAGCCTTGACTCTATCCAGCAGCAGGAGGCTTTGCTGACTCAATTTGATGATTCAACTCCTCGTGATGTGATGCTCTCACAATTGCAGGCATTACGGGAAATGTTGGATAGAAAGAAGGCAGAGATTGACCAGATGACAGCAGATAGCCTTTCGAACGGAGATGCTATCAACAACCTGAAAAAGGTGCTGGAGTATTTGAGCTTGCAGTTGGAAGAGAAGAGTGCAGGCATTGCCAAGCTGGAGGAAAGCATGAAGACCAAAGATGCCAGGATTGCGAAACTGAGCGATCAAGTGGGAGCTTTGACGGTGGAATCGGGTAATCTGAAAGCTCAGACGATTGAGCAGGAGAACCGTTTGAACCAGGCGTTCTACATCGTGGGCACGAAAAATGAATTGAAGAATCTGGGTCTGATGTCGGGAAATCTTCTGGGTAAGAAGCGCGCTAACTATTCCAATATTGATAATAGTGTGTTCCATCAGGTGGACACGCGTAGCTTCAACACCTTGGTGATTGCTTCGAAATCACCCAAACTCCTGACCGAGAAGCCTGAATCGAGCTATACGCTGACCAAGAACGATGATGGTACTTCGACGCTCAAAATCACCAATGCGGAACAGTTCTGGGGTACTTCCCCTTATCTGATTGTCTTGCAGTAGTGTGTGTGTGAAGAATGAAGATTGTGGCGGTTTTTGAGGCTAAAAGCCCTCGTAAACTGCTAAAAAACATAAGAAAACGAAGATTTTCGGGCAAAGATGGCTGACGAATGAGAAAAAAAGGCTACCTTTGTCCGATTTTTGACTATTTTAGAGTAAAAAGGATCGTGCCGTGCGTGGCACGACGTTAGATGTTTTTATATATTTTTCAACAAACAAGATGAACGTAATTACAAAGAAGGTTTCGTTGCCTGATGGAAGAGAAATCAGCATCGAAACAGGAAAGCTCGCAAAACAAGCGGATGGTTCCGTAATGCTCCGTATGGGAGACACGATGCTCCTCGCCACTGTTTGCGCAGCGAAAGATGCAGTACCGGGAACAGATTTTATGCCACTCCAGGTAGAGTATCGAGAGAAGTATGCGGCTAACGGCCGTTTTCCTGGAGGTTTCACTAAGCGCGAAGGCAAGGCAAGCGATGAAGAGATTCTGACCTGCCGTCTCGTTGACCGCGCACTCCGCCCCTTGTTCCCATCGAACTATCATGCGGA
>JAGCDQ010000008.1 GCA_017651245.1 Bacteroidaceae bacterium
AAATACCGGCTCGCGAGGAGGTCTGGTTGCCGAATCTAATTTCGACGTGTCAGACTTGATGGAATCCATCCCAGTCGAATCAGGATTCCACTTAGGGTCAGGCACACCATACATGCAAGGCTGGAACCAACAAGAGGACAAGCCCAACAATGCTATCGCTGACGACAACACACGGCTTGTCCACAACAGCCATTTGTTTCTCAGTTTCTTCATCAGCCTATCCTTTTATTTCATGCCTAACAACTCCTTCACTTCTGGAGTGAGGTAAGGCTTGATCTTGTCGTAAGGAATGAGTGCCTGTGGCATACCCAAGGCATAGGGACCAATCTCGTAAGGTCCATAGTCGAATGCCACACCTTTTGCCATCAGCGAAGGGTCACAATATGGGAAGTCAATGTCTTCGGGAGCATTCAGCATACCCTCTTCACCATACTCATCCTGCAACGAAGCAATAATCATCTTCAGCACAGCAGGACGTCCAGCCTTGGTGACGATGTCATCCAACGTGAGGATACGCAGGTTCTTCAGGTCGAAGGTGCGTCCAAATCCCCAAGGAATGCCATGAGCTGCACCAGCATTGTAGTCGTAACCCGAATCCCATAAGGTGAGGAGGTTCTTGGTCTGCCAATACACCTCTATCGAAGATTCGTATTCGTTGGCAGACTCAAACGACATCTCTTCCATCTCATCAGGATCGTCTGTTGCTACAACGGCATTCACATTACCAGCACACCTTGCTATCAACGCCGAACGGACATCGGTCACACCTTTCTCCTTCAGCTTGGCATACACCTCTGCCACCTTTTCGGCAGTGACAGGAGCTTCCACATTCTCCAGAGGATCAGCATCGATGGTCAACCACTGGTTGATGAATTCCACCACCTCAGGTTTGCCAGCCACCGCCTTCAAGGAGATGCCTTCAAAGCGATCCATCACTGTAGCAATCTCATAAGGTGCAGGGTCTTCGTCGCTACTGTAATCGACGATTTTCACTTTGTACTCCACTGAGTCCCTGTATTTCACCTGTTCAAACACCAGGGTGTCTGACTCTGGAACTGCAGCCGCAGAGTCACCTGCATCGCCATCTTGGGCAGAAGCAGCCTTGTTTCCTGTGCATGCCATCAACAAGAGCAATGCACCAGCGGTCCATTTCAATGCTTTCATCTTGATCAATAAATAGAAATAGTAAATAGTAATTCGTCCAATGGCACTTATTTGACTCTGCCAAAGTATTTGGTGTCAGCCAGTTTCTGCAAGTATTGACCATACTCGTTCTTTAACATAGGCTGAGCCAGTTCACGCAACTTCTCTGTGGTGATCCAGCCGTTGCGATAGGCAATGCCTTCCAAGCAGGCAATCTTGAGACCTGTACGCTTCTCCAGCACCTCGATGAAAGTGGAGGCTTCGGAGAGGGAATCGTGGGTACCTGTATCGAGCCAAGCAAAACCACGTCCCAAGAGTTGCACTTTGAGGTTCTTCTCATCGAGGAACTCCTGATTGACGGTGGTGATTTCCAACTCACCACGTGCCGATGGCTTGATGTGCTTCGCCACTTCCACCACCTTGTTGGGATAGAAGTAGAGACCCACCACTGCATAGTTGCTCTTAGGCTCTTTGGGCTTCTCTTCGATAGAAAGACAGTTGCCCTCCTCATCGAACTCAGCCACACCATAACGCTCTGGGTCTTGCACCCAATAGCCGAACACGCTTGCCTTACCCGCCTTGGCATCCTCCACACACGCTCTCAGCATGTCAGAGAATCCATGACCATGGAAGATGTTGTCGCCCAACACGAGGCACACATCATCATTCCCCACGAACTTCTCACCAATGATGAATGCCTGCGCCAATCCATCAGGTGATGGCTGTTCAGCATATTCGAAATGCACACCATAGTCGCTGCCATCGCCCAGCAAACGCTTGAAACCTGGCAAATCGTATGGAGTGGAGATAATCAGGATATCCCTGATACCAGCCAGCATCAGCACTGAGATGGGATAATACACCATTGGTTTGTCAAAAATCGGCAAGAGCTGCTTGCTCACGCCCTTCGTGATGGGGTAAAGTCTGGTACCTGAACCACCAGCGAGCACGATTCCTTTCATATTCTTGTATTTAGAAAATAATGGAGTTAAAGAAGTATCCACTTCTCCAACTCCATTCATGAATCTTTACTTAAAAAAGTTTGTTGGGATATACTCCGTCTGCCACCAACTTGGCAATGCGGTCAACGGTTGCCTGACGGTCTGCTGAGTAAGTCACGCCAAACCATACAGAAGTGGTGTCGAGCACCTCAACAGTGGCTGTGCCGCTCTTGATCAGCTTGTTCACCATCAATGGGATGAAGAACTCAGCCTTCAGGTTCTCCATGTTCTTGGGGTCAGAAAGGAACTCCTTGAACTCTGCCTCGCTGTATTCGAAGTAGTCAGGAGTGAAGCCCCACATGTTCATGCTGACAGGCACATTCTCTTCCAGTGGAGTCCACTCGCCCTGTTCATCCTTGTAGCAGATGGCATTACCCTTATCTGCCTGACGCAGAATCTCTGTACGCTCCACCACATCCACGAGGTGACGGTTGTCGTCGTACATACAGACACCACGAGCCACAGAACCGTTCTCAGAAAGTGTGTTGCAGCAACGGAAGCCCACCATCGCATACTTGTTCTTGGAACCTGCTGGGAGGTTAGAGAGGTACTTGCCGATAGACATGAAAGCGTCACGACCATAGAAGTCATCGCAGTTGATAACGCAGAAAGGCTCCTTGATGACGTCCTTACCCATCAACACAGCGTGGTTGGTACCCCAAGGCTTCACACGTCCCTCAGGACACTTGAAACCCTCTGGGAGGCTGTCGATGCCCTGGAAGCAAAGTTCGCAAGGGATGACACCCTCATACTTAGAGAGAATCTGTGTGCGGAACTGCTCCTCGAAGTCCTTACGAATCACCCAGACAATCTTGCCGAAGCCTGCCTGAATGGCATCGTAGATAGAATAATCCATGATGGTCTCACCATTAGGTCCAAGACCATCCAACTGCTTCAAGCCACCATAGCGGCTACCCATTCCCGCAGCAAGGAGAAATAATGTTGGTTTCATAGTTTTTTGTTAATTAGTCTGTTTTTTATTCAATCACTACTCGTGTCCATCCGTGAATGTCTGGCTCTGTACCATACTGGATGCCACGCAGTTTGTTATACAATTTCTCAGAGATAGGACCTGGCTTGCCGTCCTTGGAAATCTGGAAGGACTTCTTCTCCTCCAAGTCGTCAATCTTACCGATAGGAGAAATCACAGCAGCAGTACCACAAGCACCAGCCTCTTCAAAGGTTGCCAACTCATCCTCAGGAATCTGACGACGCTCCACCTTCAAACCAAGATCCTCTGCCAACTGCATGAGTGACTTGTTGGTGATAGAAGGAAGGATAGAAGTTGACTTGGGTGTCACATAGGTGTTGTTCTTGATACCGAAGAAGTTAGCGGCACCACACTCATCCATGTACTTCTTTTCCTTGGCATCGAGGTAGAACTCGCAAGCATAACCGAGGTCGTGCGCCATCTTGTTGGCACGAAGAGAAGCAGCATAGTTACCACCCACCTTATAGATACCTGTGCCAAGAGGAGCAGAACGGTCGTACTCACGAATGATCACATAGTCGTTGCAAGAGAAACCACCTTTGAAGTAAGGACCTACTGGTGTCACGAAAATCATGAACAGATACTCATCAGCAGGATGAACACCTACCTGTGCACTCGTACCAATGAGCAAAGGACGAATGTACAGCGTTGCACCCGTCTCATATGGAGGGATGAAACGCTCATTCAGGCGCACCACCTTATCCACCATCTCATTGAACTTCTCAGTAGGCAGTTCTGGCATCAAAATACCACGACAGGTGCTCTGCAGACGAGCAGCATTCTCGTCGCTGCGGAACACACGCACCTTACCATCAGGACAACGATATGCTTTCAAACCTTCGAAAGCCTCCTGACCATAGTGCAGACAGGTGGCTGCCATGTGAAGTGGGATAGTCTCTTCGGAGCAAACTTCAATCTCGCCCCATTTGCCGTCACGATAGTAACAGCGTACATTGTAGTCAGTCTTGCGATAGCCGAAGCCAAGGCTTGACCAGTCCATTTGTTCCATATTCTTATCTTTTTTATTTGTTAATAGTCTATACAAGTTGCAAAGGTACGATATTCCTCGCACAGAAACAAAAGAAACGTGCATTTTTTTCCGATTACACCCCTAATCGGTCATTCCCTCTTCATATCTGCAATGACCAACTTGATTTCTGCGTAGGTATAGTCGTTGGGAAGCAGGTTCTTCACATCGCTCAACGAAAAGGCTTTGTTGAACGACTTGACGATGCCACGAATGATTTTCTGATGCTGGGTGCTCACCACCTCATTCACCTTCAACTCACCTTGCTCCACGAAATAGGAAAGATGATTCTCGACCGTTCCAACCGTCAAAGACCTTTCTGCAGCAATCTCCTTGATGCTCTTCCCTTCACGAAACATTTTATAGGTCAATCCCCTGGTGTCCACCTTCTCTTTCTTGGGCTTCTCCTCCTTCACCTTTTTCTTCTTCACCTTCACTTCCTTCTCATCAATCACCACCTCGTCAAGTGCCGCTTTCGCTTTAGCATTCAGATAGGCACGAATGGAAAAGCCTTCTTCCTTGAGGCGAGAGAAGATGCCCACTTTCAATTGATAGGACAACGTGAAAGCATCCAACGCATTATTATATTGCTTTGCCACTTGCTTGTTGTTGATGACCACCTTCGTGCGCGCCAACACTGGGTCGAGCAGTTCGTGCAGCTTTTCCTCGAAATAAGTCATACCCGCCTTCAATCGCTCTTGCAGTTTCTCATTCTGGGTGAAGGAGGTGCCACTCTGTTGCATCAAGGTCCCATATTGCTTTTGAAACTTCGGCGACACTTCCACCACTTCACTCTCCAACTTTGGCAACGTCTCCTTCAACACATCCAACAAAGCTGGAGAGGAAGCATACAGATGCTCATTCACCACACGCATCAGATATTCCATATCCTTCTTGAGGCGTTGATGATCAAAGAGTTCGTTCAGCAACGAGAAGTAGTATTCCCACATCATCTGTGGCAACTTTCCTTCCGTCTGCTGCGCCTCTGCCAACTCATGGTCAATATAGGCGTTGACGGAGGAATCTGTGATGACTGAGCCTGACATCAAAGGGCGTGCCAACACCATTCCTTCAAGCGTACGACAACGGCTCAACGCCACATAAACCTGACCATGCGTGAAGGAATCGGTAATATCCAAGACTGCATGATCGAACGTCAAGCCCTGACTCTTGTGAACTGTGATAGCCCAAGCCAGACGCAAAGGATATTGCTTGAACGTGCCGTCCACCTCCTCACGGATTTCCTTCGTCTCTTCATCAATCACATATTTGGTGTTCTCCCAAGTCAACTGTGGCACACAAATCGTTCGGTCATCCTCCTTGCAATGCACCTTGATGAGCCGTTCGTCTGTCTCATCATCCCACACCACTCCCGTCACAGTTCCAATCTTGCCGTTATAGTATTCCTTGCCAGGGTTGGGGTCGTTCTTGATAAACATCACCTGTGCTCCCTCTTTCAGCACCAATCGTTCATCGGCAGGATAACTGCTCTCAGGGAAGTTCTTATGAACTTCTGCCACAAAAGTCATTTCCTTCGTCTTCAATGCCTCCAGCTGCTTTTTGTTGTAGCTTTGCGCCATTCGGTTATGTGTCGTCAGACGAATCCAATCCTCATTCTTTGGCGGCACGAAATCAGGTACATGACGGGCATTGAGGGCGTTCATCACAGAGGTGTTCACCTGATTGGTGCGTATCTTTCCCAACAGGTCGATGAACTCGGCATCCTGTTGTCGATAGATGTATTTCAGTTCGATGGTCACATAAGGAATCTGCTGCAAAGCCTTACTACCAAAGAAGTAAGGAGTGTTGTAATAAGGTGACAGCAATGCCCATTCCTTTTCTTGCGCCACAGGAGCCAACTGTTGCAAATCGCCAATCAGCAATAACTGCACACCACCAAAGGGTTTTCCTCGATCACGATATTTACGCAATTCCTGATCAACTGCATCCAGCACATCACAACGCACCATCGAAATCTCGTCAATCACCAACAAGTCCAACGTCTTGATGAGGTTCTTCTTTTCCTTGCTCATCTTGTTGTAGGTGCCTCTCTCCTTGATGGTCATCCCTGGCACGATCGGACCAAAGGGTAACTGAAAGAATGAGTGTATCGTCTGTCCCTGCGCATTGATGGCTGCCACACCCGTAGGAGCCAGCACCACCATTCGCTTCGGAGTCTTTTCACGAAGGGTTCGCAGAAACGTGGTTTTTCCAGTTCCGGCCTTACCCGTCAGAAACACCGACACATTGGTGTTGGACACAAATCGCCACGCCAGATTCATCTCACGATTGTGCACCTTCGCATCCTCCGCTACATAAGAAGAAAAAACATCTTCTTGTCCTGCTATATCTAAGTAGTCCATGCTGTTTTTCGTTATTCTCCACAAAGTAAAGGCTTTTTCGCGAAACCAACAAATCTGAACATGGATTTTGATAAATAATTCTAAAAAACGATAGAGGTTTTAATCTTTTCCACCCCTCAACACATCCAACAAGCAATTCAACCAATCATTCAATACTATTATTCATTATTAATATATGAAAAGGATACTTGTATGGGCACTCCCCTTTCTGATGAGTAGCGTGTGCCAGGCAGAAGACATCACCATCCGTTACAATGGTTCCACAGTGAAAGTGGATCAAAAAGAAAAAGACAGCGTGACTGTCACAGTGAAGGGTGCCAATGTGAACATTGATAGCAAATATACTGCACACAAACTGAGTGTGCGCCTCACAGGCAAGAGTGAGGATGGACAGCTCATCCTCAAAACCGCTGGTAAGGCAAAGGTGACGCTTGATAAACTGAACCTCACCAGTCAGGAAGGTGCACCCATCGACTTGAAGAATAAGAAGAAGGTGGAAGTGGCGGTCGCTGATGGCACTGAGAACACCCTCACCATCACGGCTTGCAACGATACAGCCAACCACAAGGCTGCCGTCATTTGGGCAAAAGACAAACTGCTTCTCTCGGGTAAGGGCACTCTCAACATCGTCGCAACAGGTGATGGTTGTCGAGGTATCAAGACAAAGGATGATATCACCATCGAAGACCTCACCCTCAACGTGACCACTTCTGGTAACCACTTGGGCGAGAAGCCTTTCAGTTTTGGAGGCTTCGGAGGTTTTGGCGGAGGTGAAATGCCTGACTTCGGAAACTTCCAGATGCCGGAAGGCGGATTCCAAATGCCAGAGGGTGGGTTCCCCAACTTCGGAGGAGGTTTCCCAGGCTTTGGAGGTATGCGCCCAGAAGGCAATGACAGCACTCGACAAGGTGGGTTCCCCAACTTTGGAGGAGGCTTCCCTGGTTTTGGTGGTATGCGCCCTGAAGGCAATGACAGCACCCGACGAGGTGGGTTCCCTAACTTTGGAGAAGGCTTTCCCAACTTCGGCGAAGGGGGTATGCCTGACTTTGGCGGCTTCGGAGGCGGCTTTGGCGGTTTCGGAAACCCTGGTGAGGAAGGTGAAGAGGATGAAGAAGGTGGAGGCATGGGCTTCGGAGGCAAGCGCAAGTATGTCGCAAGCACCAAAGGTATTGCTTCGAAAGGTAAAATCATCATCAATAGCGGCAAGGTGACCGTCAAGACCTCTACGGCTGGTGCTGAAGGCATCGAAGGAAAGGAAGGAGTGGTCGTCAATGGTGGGCTCGTGGATGTGATGAGTCCCGATGATGCCATCAATGCCAACGCCACCATCGAATTCAATGGGGGCACTGTCATTGCCCGAAGTAGAGGTAATGATGCCGTCGATTCCAATCCCAAAGGTGGTTTCTTCATGCCATTCGGAGGCAACAACAACCAAGAGGACACAGACCCTGCCATCATCATCACAGGTGGAACGGTCTATGCTTGGAGTCAGGCAGGTTCACCAGAAGAAGGACTTGACTGCGACTTCGCCCCACTCGTCATCGAAGGTGGCACCATCTTCACTGTTGGAGGAGGAATGGGTGAAATGCCTTCCGTACCTACTAACTACACATCCAAGCAGCCTTCTGCCCTGCTGATTGGCATCAACATCGTGAAGGAAGAACCCGTCTATCTCTACGACAGCAAAAACAAACTTCTCGAGACCATTACCGTTCCTTTCTCCCTCCGACGCAGCGCCAGCCTCGTGAGCAGTGCAGCCTTTCAGGTGGGTGAAACCTACACTGTCAAGACCAAGGGCTACGAAAAGACTTTCACGCTCAACGAGAACTTCACAGCTGTAAGATAAAACTTAAAGTAACTCATGAATAAGGAGGGTGTTCGCGAACACCCTCCTTATTCATGAGTATATTTTCCAACTTGTTTTATGACCGTTTGTCCTCAAACTCCTTGAGTCTCTTGAGGTAGTAGGCACGAAGGTCCTCCCACTTGTAGTAAGGGTACTGGTCGGTAGGAACGGGAAGCGTTGCTTCTTTCTCATTGAGGAGTGCCTTGACAAGGATGGGGGCATCCTTCTGCTTCTTCGAACGATAGAAAACGAGCTGAATATTGCAAGCCATCGGATAGATACGGTAATTGACCCAATAGTCTTCAAGATGATCAAGATCTTGTACTTGGCGTCCACAGCTATCTAACTCCAAAAGACAAGCAAGCGGCATAACGCACACCTCATGTCCAAAGCGGAGAGTGGCACCGTTCTTGAAGGTTTTGCTTGCCATCACAGTATCTGTGGTTTCAATCATATTGTGCAGAAGATCTGCCTGGTTGAACTGCATGATGCTACCTGTTTGTGGAGCAGCTCCATAACCCAGATACCAGTCGATGTTGACGATTTTCCAAAGATCGTAGCACTCTTCAGTAGTGAAGAGGTTCCACATATCCTCGCCAAAGCTGTGACTCTGCATGTTGGTGACAACATTGAAGACGGAGCGCATGAAAGAACGCGGACGGAAATCTTCATCGTTCCAATAGGACTCATCGTTGAAGAGAGCACGACAGAAGCGTTCGGGATGAGTGTATAATTTGCTGTAGTGACTAACAATATTGGATCGGTCACGGCTGGCATCGCGGAGGCGCTGACTGAAATTATGGTTGAGATAATACTGGAAAGACTCACTCACGTCATTGTGCATCTTCATCTTAGGATTGAACGCAGTAAGTTCCTCACACTCGGCAGTCATACTGAGGATGCAGCGGATGACAACGGTGCTTCGTGCATCAACCTCGGCATCCTTGCCACTAAAAATTTCAGGGAAATGTTCCGTCATGCGACGACCAATACCATGATGCTGCTGTTCGCCGATATCAGAGAGTTCACCCAAACGCCCACGTGTGGTAGGATAAAAGCGTTCCAGTTTCTCTAAGGCTTCTTTGCCGAAAGGAGTGAGCTTACCCAATTCGTTGGCACGACGGAACACACGCAAGACACCAGAATATTCATTTTCATTAATGAGTCAACGGGAACCATGACGTCCGTAGTGAGACATGTAGAAAGGCTCATAGCCTTTGGGAGCGGGGGTCAGGACTTGGTTAGGTGCCTGATATGCCATGTAGTTGGAACCAGACTTCAAAATGTCGGCATAGATTTCTTCTTTAGCTGTTTGTGCTGTTGCTGTAAAGGCTGAAAAGAAAAATGAGATAAGGAAAAGATTAAGTTTCATATTTGTTTATTAAGTTTTTGGTTGTCTATCTATGAAAAACGTTCAGCACGTGAACTGATTAGTCATAAGTGGCAAAGTTGGCATTGCGCCCAAGGTCATGATAAGCGTTCTGAAGGAGCTGAGGCGTGATTTCGAAGTCACGATTGATGGGACGGTCTTCATCTTTGAGAGAATGGGAGAACATCCAATCATAGGTCTGATAGCAGTAAAAGAGGCGCGCCAGACGACCATGATTGATACCTGGCATACGGGTGTAGATAAGGCGCGATTCGTCACCTGTTTTTTTAATTGCTTCGACCACACGGTCAGAAGCAGAGACAGGAACGGCTGTATCTGCAGTTCCATGCACAATCCACATGGGGATACGAGAGAGCCCGCTGAGGTCTTTGACAGTAGCTCCACCACACATCGCCATACCAGCTGCGATTCGGTCAGGATAAGTAGCACACATATCGAGTGTTCCGTAACCACCAAGACTCATACCATAACAGTAAATACGGTCGCTGTCAATATGGAAATTTGCCTCAGCCCACTCAATGAGTTTCATGATTTTCTCAGGTTTCCATGCACCACCAGGGTTCTGAGGGGCAAGCACATAGCAGTCAATCGCACGACCACGTTTAAGTGCTTCCATGGGACCATATTTCTTCACTTTATTCAAATCTGTTCCACAAAGGCTGGCACCATGTAGAAATATAAGTAGAGGACGATGTACACCATCACTCTCATCCTCGTCTGGACGATAAAACCAAAAGTTGTAACTACCTGCCACTGTATTGCGATAAGCCTTACTGGTGTCTTGTGCATGACTGGCTATGCTGCACACAAAAAGGATGAGAATGAGGATATATCGAGACATAAACAATGATTTTTAATACAAATGATGTGCAAAGATACGGAAAAAATCTCTACCTTTGCATATCGTTTCCATTAAAAAAAGAAAAAAATGAGATTCAAGCAGTTACTCCTTCTTTTTTCGGTTGCTTTCCCCCTGCTGGCTCAAGCACAGTTGGTGCGTCCCAAGATTGGCAAGACAGCCCAATCAGCAGATGGTCGCATCAGTATCGAACTCATCGGCAAAAAGCAATTCTATGCTCCAGGTGAAAAAGGAACAGCTGATCCTGACATCAATTCACCTAAGTCGGTGAACGTACATCCGAATGGCAAGAAGTTTTATGTAAATTCATTGGAGGGTGCCACAACTGTGGTGTATGACTTTCAGACTTTCAAGAAGTTAGCAGTCATCAAACATCAGTTTGACCACACCAAGGATGCTCATTTGTGGAGCAAGCCATCTGGATTCTACCCTTTCACCCATTACCAAAACAACCACCTGAACACATTCTATGGCAAACCCGTGGAGAGCACCTTCACGCATGGTGGACGTTATTTGTGGGTGCCCTACTATCGACGTTCTTACGACATCAATGCCCAAGATCCTTCAGCCGTTGCCATTATTGACACACAGACAGACAAGATTATCCGTCTGATGGAAACAGGTCCACTGCCCAAAATGATTGCTACTTCGCCTGACGGCAAGTATGTGGCGATCTCTCACTGGGGCAACAACACCGTAGGCATCATCGACATCAGCAGTACTGACCCCAAGCAATGGAAGCACAAGGCATGCCACATTGTGGATTATCAATTGAAATTGAATTATAGCCTCACGAGTTCGGTAAACCGTGATGCAGGCAGTGGCTATGCATTACGTGGCACAGTGTTCACCCCCGACAATCACTACTTGCTCGTCGGTTGCATGGGAGGTGGTGGTGGCATTGCCGTGATTGACTTGCAAAAGTCAGAGTATCTGGGACGTTTGCAGGGCATGATGGCAAATGTCCGCCATCTTGTGCTGAAGAACGGCTACTTGTATCTAAGCATCAACGGTGCAGGTTATGTACAGAAGATTGCACTCAGCACAATATTGGATGCAATTCCTAAGATGCAAAACAAACGTGGAACGGTAACTGGTTGGCAGAACTGCAAAGTCGGAGCAGGTGCTCGTACTATCGAGCTTTCTCCTTCGGGCAAATACATCTTTGCTGCCTGCAACAACGCCAGTGCCCTCTATGTGGTTGATGCCAATACGATGAAGGTGCTTACCAGCATTTCTGCTGATAGCTATCCTGTGGGACTTGATGTGTCCAAGGACGGTAGGTTTGTGTTCACCACAGCCCAAGGACACTCTGGCAAGGGTGGAGGCAATGCTGTGGACATCTTCAAGGTGACGTATAAATAAAGGTTTGAGGTTTGGCTCCGCCGAGTTGAAGGTTCTTGGCAAGCCAAGCGTGCTAAAGAAACGATAAGAGATTTGAGGTTTAGACTATGAACAGAATGACTATAAAAATACTCATCGCGTTAGCCCTCCCCCTTTGGGGGCTAGGGGGCTATGCCCAGGTGGCAAAGATTGTGCATCCCTCCATTGGCACAACCGCCTACAATAGCGACAGCACTTTCAGCATCAAACTGATTGGCAAGAAGCAGTACTATGCTCCTACTGAAACAGCGACTGCTGATAAGGACATCAACTCACCCAAGTCGGTGAACATGCACCCCAATGCCACCAAATATTACGTAAATTCCCTTGAAGGTGCCACCACTATTGTGTATGACTTCCAAACGAACGAGAAGATGAAGGTCATCCGTCATGACTTCACGGATGCTGACACGGTGCTGCTGGGCAAAAACTTTAAGCCATTTTACGAGTTCACACACTACTTGCCCGATGCGAAACACCCCGCCTCTCCTTTTGGAGGTTGGGGAGCCTTCTATGGCAAACCGGTGGAAAGCTGTTTCACGCATGGAGGAAGATACTTGTGGGTTCCCTATTATCGTCGTGATTACGACATCAATGCCCAAGACCCCTCTGCTGTTGCCATCATCAATACGGAAACAGACAGCATCATCCGACTTATGGATACGGGTCCTCTTCCCAAGATGATTGCCACTTCGCCAGACGGAAAACTTGTAGCCATCACACAATGGGGTGACAACACGGTGGGTATTATCAACATTGAGAGTGAGAATCCTTTCGATTGGCATTACACCTATCTGGCAGTGATTGACCAAAAACTGAAACTCAATTTCAGCATGACCAAGCAGGTTGACCGCGATGATGACAGCGGTTACTGCCTACGTGGAACGGCATTTACCCCTGACAACCACTACCTGCTCGTGGGTTGTATGGCTGGCAATAACGGTATCGCCGTGGTGGATCTCGAATCCATGCAGTATTTAGGACGCATCACGGGTAATATGTACAATTTGCGTCACCTATTGATTCGCAACGGATATGTTTACCTCAGCATTAACCGAGACGGATACATCCAACGGATGCCACTCACAAAGTTCCTCGATGCCATTCCTGCCCTCAAGGCTTCTACCACCAAAACCACATCCCTTTCAGGATGGGAGAACTGCAAGGTGGGCAATGGTGCACGAACTATCGAGTTCTCACCAGATGGACGTTATATCTATGCTGCTTGCAACGCCAGCAGTACCCTCTATGTGGTGGATGTAAAATCATTCCAAGTGGTCACTTCGATGTCTATTGACAGTTATCCTGTAGGATTGGAAGTGTCTCTCAACGGCAAATACGTCTTCACCACGTCACAAGGACGTAGCAACGGTGGAGGCAATTGCGTGGATATCTTCGAGGTGAATATCCACGAATAGGAAGCAAGCAATAACAGTTGAGAAAGAAGTGGGACGCACATGTTTGTGCGCCCCACTTTTCTTTGGGTCTTATCGTATGATGCTGATGTCAAATACTTTGCTCTACATTCCAAACAAAGGCACGAAGTCCAAGCATTGGGTTATCCAAGTCCAGTTGTTTGAGACGTTTGAGCAATGGCTCCACCCTATCATCTTCCACAACGGAAAAGATGGTACTGTTCATAGATGGCCATGCGTGTGAACCAAGGTGTGGATCACCTCCTTTGGTGCCACGTCCTCCTACTTGTTCAACAAGGGTGTAACCACGCACGGTGGACTCGTTAAGGGCTTCAATCACATCATCGTGATGAGCCTGGTCATATACAATAAAAACTGTCTTCATCTTGTCCTACTCTCTGAAATTATTGATGTCACGCATTGCATTCTGCTCCATCACGCTGACACGAGTGGAGGTCAACATCTCTTCTGCCTTATGCTCCTTCCAGTAAGCATCGAGTTCACGCTTTTCTCTAATCTTACGACGCTGACGCTTCACGCCCACAGAGCCGAAAATACAGAACATAGACGGAACATATATCAAGGTCAGGATGGTGGACACAGTCAAACCACCGATGACGGAGATACCCAATGGACGCCACATCTCTGCACCCACACCATGACTGGCTGCCATTGGCAACATACCCAGAATGGTGGTCAATGTGGTCATAAGGATAGGACGCAAACGGGAACGGGCTGCCATGACTGCAGAACGAATCAATCCGATGCCTCGTTCACGCAGCAACTGCGTGTAGTCAATCAGCACGATACCGTTCTTCACCACAATACCAATCAGCATGATACCTCCCAGCATAGACATGATGTTCACGCTGGTGCCTGTAAGCATCAAGGCAATGATGACACCTGATGCCGCGAATGGCACGGAAAGAATGATGATGAATGGGTAGGTCATGGATTCGAACTGTGCTGCCATCACGATAAACACCAGGATGATGATCAGGATGCCCAACGTACCGAGGTCACGGTTGGAGTCTTGCTGGTCTTCATACGAACCAGCCACCTGCACGATCACACCTGCTGGGATGTTGAGGTCTGGATAGAAAGACTCACCCAATTCCACACCATCAGAGAGAGCATAACCATCTGCCAGCACGGCACTCACAGTGACGATACGCTGACGGTCCTTACGCTCGATGGTAGGAGGAATGGAACTTTCTGAAACAGTGGCAATATCGCGCAAACGCACATTCTCCCCTCTTGCATTAGGGATGACCATATTCTCTATGTCTTCCACAGAACGACGGGCTGTGGGTTCATAGCGCACCTTGATGTCGTACTCCTCACCATCCTCACGATAGCGGCTCAATACAGAACCGTAAATGAGTGAACGGACAGCGTTGGCAGCAGAGGCAAGTCCAATTCCCTGCTGAGCCAGTTTGTCACGGTCGA
This sequence comes from Bacteroidaceae bacterium, assembly GCA_017651245.1. Classification (GTDB taxonomy): domain Bacteria; phylum Bacteroidota; class Bacteroidia; order Bacteroidales; family Bacteroidaceae; genus Minthosoma. Next base: position 14,868 of record JAGCDQ010000008.1, read on the forward strand.
AGTTGACCACAATCTCTGGCTGATAGTCAGAACGAGAGATATTCACCTGCGTGATCATCTCACTCTCACGGAACTTCTTCGCCATCACTTCAGCCACACGATAAGTGGAGTCCATATCGTAACCATATATCTCGAAGGTTGCCGTTGACTGACCACCCATGCCTCGACCACCTTGGTTACCACCGAGATTCACCATGAACTTCGCCAGTTCAGGAATCTGCTTCAGGTCAGCACGCATTTCGTCACAAATCGTGGCAAGACTCTTCTCACGCTGATTGGACGGCACCATCATGATATTGAATGAGATGATATGAGAACCATTATCTGACAACGACGAGAAGGTGTTGGCATCACCTGCCTGACCTACCGTGAAGTTACATGAACGCATATCATCGCCATAACGCTGCTGCCATTTCTCCACCATTGCCTTTGCCAGTTCCTCAGACTTCTCCACACGAGTACCAATTGGCAACTGGAGGCTGGCACCAATACGACCAGAGTCGTTGGCTGGGAAGAACTCACTCTTGACACCCACCAGATAGGCAATACCAAAGCTGACCACGAAGAGCACGATACAAGCTGTGACAATCGTCCAACGATGACGAACTGCCCAGTTGATACGCTGCTCATACCACGTGTCCAGATGGTCAAGTGCCTTGCTGATAGGACCATACAGTTTCTTGAAGAGCTTGCCCTGCTTCTTCTGCAAACGAAGCATCTGTGAACAAAGCATTGGAGTGAACGACAACGCACTGGTGGTGGAGATGGTCATGATGATACACATCATCCAACCCAGCTGCTTGAAGAGCACACCCGACATACCCGTCACCATCGTCAATGGGAAGAACACGGCAATCATCGTCAACGTTGAGGCAATCACGGAAATAGCCACCTCATTCGTTGCATGGATAGCCGCCTGTTTCGGGTCAGACCCTCGTTCTATATGCGTCGTCACATTCTCCAACACCACAATGGCGTCGTCCACCACATTACCGATAGCGATGGAGAGACACGACAACGATATCATGTTGAGCGAACCGCCCGTTGCATACAGATAGATGAACGAGGCAATCAACGACATCGGGATGGTGATGATGATGATGGTCGTTGCACGCCATCTACCCAAGAAGACGAACACCACCAAAGCCACGAACAACATGGCGTAAGCAATCGTCTCTTCCAACGTGCCGATGGTGTACAAGATATTTTCTGAAGTATTGACAATGATACCCAGCTTCACGTCTGAAGGCAGGTTCTGCTGCAAGGTTGGCATCATATCCAGCACCTTGTTGGAAATATCCACCGAGTTGGCACCGCTCTGCTTCTGAATGACCACAATAGCACCTTGCTGACCATTCGTGAAAGTACGTTGTGCACGCTCTTCCACATTATCCACGATGCGAGCCACATCACGCAGATAGACATTCACACCATTGTGAGTGCCCACAATCACACCCTCCATCTGCTTCGGGTCGTCAAACTCACCCTCCACACGCACCACATAAGTCTGGGTACCGACATCCACCGTACCGTTTGTCACGTTGTGGTTCTCAGCAGAGATGGCACTTGCCACCTGAGTAGGACTCAGATTGTAAGCCTCCATCTTCTGAGGATTCATGTAGATGTTGATCTCACGTTGGGGAGCACCCACGATGCTCACCGTACCCACTCCGTCGATACGAGCCAATGGGTTCGCCACGTTGTCATCAAGAATCTTGTAGAGTGCCTGCTGCGACTCGTCTGCCTGCACAGAAAGCAACAGGATTGGAATCATATCCGTCGAGAACTTGAACAGGATAGGTGTCTGCGCATCATCAGGCAGCGAGTTCGACACCATGTCCAACTTGTCTCGCACATTATTCGTCAACGCGTCAATATCGTAACCATACTCAAACTCCAGCGTGATCACCGACACGTTTTCACGGCTGTTACTCGTCACGTGCTTGATGTGCTCCACTGAGTTGAGCGTGTTCTCCAACGGACGCGTCACATTGTTCTCGATATCCTCTGCACTGGCTCCCGTATAGTACGTCATCACCATGATGGTGTTCGTATCAATATCCGGATAGAGGTCAATGGGCAACTTAATCAACGAAAAGATACCCAATATAATCACTGCCAAAAAGCAGAGACTGGTCATAATCGGTCGTTTGACCGCACCTTCGTATAGACTCATAAATCGTTTACTTTACCACTTCCACTTCCTTACCATTCGCCAAGCGGCTCTGACCGGCAATCACCACATCGTCACCAGGGTTCACACCACTGAGAATCTCGTATTTTGTGCCGATATGCTTACCCAGTTCCACCTTGTTGTATGACACCTTGCCACCTTTGTACACATACACGTAGCGGTCGCCGGCACCAATCTGCTTCACCAATGCCTCATCAGGCACCAGCACGTGATTCTTGTCGCCGAAGTTCACCGTTGCACGTGCAAACATACCTGGACGCACCTTCTGGTTAGGATTGCTGATGGTCACCTCCACAGGGAACGTGTGAGTGGATTGGTCAATCGTTGGATAGACAATCGTCACCTTGCCATAGAAGGTCTCACCCTCGTAGGCATCCAATTGGATATCCACCGGCATGCCCTTAAACACCTGCTTGTAATACACTTCAGAGATGTTCACCATCACCTTCACAGGATTCGTCTGCTCGATGGTCAGGATGGGGTTGGTGTTGCTGTACATATCGCCACTGTCGTAGTTGCGGGCAGTCACCACACCACTGATGGGAGCCACCAGCTGCGTGTTCTGCATCAACTGTCTCAACTGCGTGGAGAGCACATCCAGCTGCAACTTGGCGTTGTCATACTCAGCCTTGCTGGCACCACCCACTTGATAGAGCTGTGAAGTACGGTTGAACTCAATCTTCTGATTCTCCACCTGTAACTTCAGCTGCTGCAGGTTGCTGGCATCCAACTGCACGAGCACCTGACCCTTGCGCACGTTGTCGCCCACATCCACATAGATTTTCTCAATGCGATAAGGAGTGTTGGGCGCAATGTTGTTCTTCACGTCACTCTCCACCGTAGCGGTGTAAGTCTCAGTTTGCGGGATGTCCTCGCTTGTCACCTTCGCGATTTTCACCTGCACCTTTGCCTGCTGGGCAGTTCCAGCCTTGTCTTCGCTCTTGCAGGCAAAAGCCAACAGGGCAAGAGCGACCAGCGATAAAGTCTTGATGTATCTCATATCTTTTGATTATTTCAAATATGTCTCCCGACCCAACGTGTAGTCAAGGTCAGCCTTATTCTTCAAATAGTCATAAATGCTCTGCACATAAGTCAGTTCTGCCTGCGTCTGTGCGGTCTCACTCTGGTTCAGTTCGAGGATGGTTCCACGACCCACCTCATAACGCTTGCCGGCAATCATCACCGCCTTCTCTGCCTGCTTCACAGCCTCAGCGTTACTTGCTGTCTGCGCAATCGAACTTGCCATATTCTGCCTGTAGCTCTCAGCAGCCAACGACAACTGACGACGCGCATTGAGGCGGTTGTCCTCCAACTGCGCAATCTGAATCTTGTTGCTCTTCAGCTTCGTCCAGTTGCTCGCATGGAAAATAGGAATGCTCACTGCAATCGAGAGTGTCGAACTGGGTGAGAAATGATAATTCCAGATGTTCCAGTTATTGTTGGCATAACTCTGGTACTGACCCGTCAGCTGCAAAGCCACCGTCGGCATGAAGCCCGTGCGCAACAGCTTCTGGCTACGTTCCAGCAACGTCATGCTCTGATCCAATTGACGGAGTGAAGAGTTGTTGTCCAGTTCCGACAGCAGCACCTCTGTGTCAGCCAACGTCAATCCATTCTCATAGGCTTTCAGCGAATCGTCAATCACGATATCCACATCAGCCGTCACACCCATCAGCACCTTCAGCTGCAAGAGCGCCAAAGTCTTACCCGTCTGGGCATTCACCATCGACGCATTCATGTTCCTCGCCTGCACCTCAGCACTGATTTTGTCATACTCACTCACTCTGCCCACCTTGTACTTCTCATTCACCACGTCGAAGTTATCCTTTGCCACACCATAGCTGCGCTTCATCACCTCATAGCTGTCGCTCGACAACAGCGCGCCATAATATGCCTTTGTCACCTGATTGATGAGATCCAGACGGCTGCCACGAGATTTCTCCTGAGCCAGCAGGATGTCCTCTTTCGTCAGTTTCATGTTCTGATACACAGCTGGAGCAAACACAGGCAAGCTCAGGGTGACATTGCCGACAGCCGTCAGCGTACCATCCACGCCCATCTTAAACTTACCCATTCCCGTCACCATTTCAGCCACCAGAATGTTATCCGTCAACGACAATGTAGCATCCACCGAAGGCAGCAAACTTTGCCAAGCCTCCGTGTCAGCAATCTTTTTCAATTCTATCTCCTTGTCGGCAACATGAATGGTGGGGTTCTCAGCCAGGGCAATCTCAATCGCCTTCGCCAACGTCAGGTTCATCGTTCCGACCGAACCGCCATTCACCTCTTGAGCCTTCACAGACAACGCACACGCCATCAGCACCCCAAGGCTCAGCAACCAATTTCTGCCTTTCATTTTCACAGACATTTACCTAATTTTTAAAATACACCTTAAAAAACGGTGCAAAGTTACACATAAATCCCATGTTCACAAGAAAAATCGACACATATTTAATAATAAATAACAACAAATCAGCAAAAATGAACATCTCATTCCACTTTTAGACCTACACAAGAAAGATAATTGCATTTTTTAAACCTGAGTGTGGAAGGAATGACAGAAGACGGAAAAGTGTTGGTGAATGAGTGAAAGTGAATATTCCACAAGGGGGATAAAGGAACAACACCCCTATGCAACAGGGGAAATCCCCCTACCCCTAGGTAACAGGGAGAGAAGCAGGGTGTAACCAGATTTGGACGGGCGGGCGCATAAATAAGGGCGGGCGCCCGTACATCTGCGAGCGTCCGCCCTTATATGTGGGGGCGGACGGCAAAAACCTTGTGTTGTATTCCTTTTTTGCTTGAGCGAGCATTCGTCGCTCCAACGTCATTTCTTTTGCAAAGATACGAAAAATAACTGAGATAAGCAAGAATTTCACCTTCAAAAATGAGAAGTCCAATTGATAAGATGTAAAAAAGTCGCCTCTATCATGTAACATTTTATGCATTTTTTTAAGAAAAAAGGTGAAAAAAGGGCTAAAAAAGGGGCTGTGTCCGAACACAGATGTTAAGAAACATGTTTTTGGGCTTGTTCACAAGTGCAAAAGTCCGTACCTTTGCAACATCCTAAAAACAATCTTTTTACCTTAAAAAAAATTAATACTTATTGAGAACAGAAAAGTGCCAGTCGTGAGATTAGCGCTTTTTCGCTTTTAAATAGGTACCCTCGTTCGACAATAAGAGTAAAAACTTAAGTTTTTCCTTTGTATTGTGCTCACTTAATCGTAACTTTGCACCCGATTTATAAATAATGTACATGAAGAAGCAACTGAACATCGTGTTTGTGATTGCGGGCAGCGAGCCTCTAGGTAGTGCCGGCATGCAGGCAGACATCAAGGCGATCACGGCTTGTGGAGGCTATGCGGCTTGTGCGCTGACAGGCATTGTGGATGAGGACACGAGGCAAGTGAAGAGCGTGACGCCTCTGCCAGCTGAACTGGTGACGAGTCAGGCGGAGTCGTTCCTTGGAGATGTGGGCGCACAATGCATCAAGACGGGCGTGTTGCCCCGACCTGAAATCATTCATGGTGTGGCTGGTGTGCTGAAACGATACCCCAACGTGAAGAAGGTGATTGACCCTGTGATTGTGGACAGCAACGGCGTGCAGTTGGTGAGTGACGAGAGCATTGATGCCTACAAGGAAGAGTTGTTTCCGCTGGCAACGCTCATCACCCCGAACTTCCGTGAGGCGGAGGTGTTGCTGAAAAGGAAGATCACGAACATCACTGAAGACATCAAGGAGCTGGGACAATGGGGCAACAGCGTCATCATCAAGAGCATGGAGAGCCAGGTCTATGCAGGACGTGGTGCATCGGCTCAGGATATGCTGTCGGATTTCCTGTATAATGCTGAGACGGGTGAGGTGAAGGAGTTCAGGAAACGACGCATCCCCACACACAACGTGAACGGCACAAGCGACTCATTCTCTTCTGCTATCGCCACCTACTTGGCGAAAGGCTATGATTTGCTGAAGGCTGTGGAGAAGGGTGAGGAGTTCATCAGCAAGGCAATCGCCTTAGGAGCGGAATATGAGTTCGGACACGGCTATGGTCCTGTGCATCCGTGCTTCATGGAGGACAAAGTGATACACGAAAGAATCTATAATTAAAAATTAAAAGATTGAAAAATTGAAAAATTGAAGTTGCCATTCGGCGTGTTCTCACATCGCGTCAGCAAAAACTTCAATTCTTCAATTCTTCAATTCTTCAATTCTAATGAACGAATATGAAATTGAAAATTGCAGTGCTGGCCGGTGACGGTATCGGACCAGAGATTATGGAACAGGGCGTGGCTGTATGTAGCGCTATCGCCGAGAAGTTTGGACACGAAGTAAGTTACAAGGAGGCGATCTGTGGAGCTCACGCCATCGATGAGGTGGGTGACCCATTCCCAGAGGACACTTTCCAGACATGCATGGATGCTGACGCTGTGCTCTTCGCATCAGTGGGCGATCCCAAGTTTGACAACAACCCCAACGCCAAGGTGCGTCCAGAGCAGGGTCTCTTGGCGATGAGAAAGAAGCTGGGCTTGTTTGCCAACATCCGTCCTGTGACCACTTTCGACTGCCTCGTGCACAAGTCTCCACTGAAGGACGAGTTGGTGCGTGGTGCCGACTTCATCTGCATCCGCGAGTTGACTGGCGGTATGTATTTTGGCGAGAAGAAGGAAGGCAACGATTATGCCTACGACACCAACGCTTACTCTCGTGCCGAGGTGGAGCGCATCTTGAAGGTGGCATACCAGTATGCCCGTCAGCGCAGAAAGCACTTGACTGTGGTGGACAAGGCGAACGTGCTGGCATCAAGCCGTCTGTGGCGTGCTGTCGCTCAGGAAATGGCACCTCAGTATCCAGACGTGACGACCGACTTCATGTATGTGGACAATGCTTCCATGCGCATGATTCAGGAACCTAAGTTCTTCGACGTGATGGTGACTGAGAACACCTTTGGTGACATCCTCACTGACGAAGGCTCTTGCATCACAGGCTCTATGGGTCTTCTGCCATCTGCATCAACAGGTGAGCACACCCCAGTGTTTGAGCCAATCCACGGCAGCTGGCCACAGGCTAAGGGCTTGAACATCGCAAACCCATTGGCTCAGATTCTGTCTGTTGCCATGCTGTATGAATACTTCGGCTTGAAGGAAGAGGGTGCCCTCATCCGCGAGGCTGTGAACGCATCACTCGACCAGAATGTGCGCACACCAGAGATTCAAGTGGAAGGTGGAGCAAAGTACGGTACCAAGGAAGTGGGTGAATGGATTGTGAACTACATTAAACAAAATTGAAAAATTAAAGAATTGAAGGATTGAAGTTGCCATACGGCGTGTTCTCACATCGCGTCGGCAAAAAACTTCAATTTTTCAATTCTTCAATCCTTCAACTCTACATCATGCCATTAATCTTACCCGATCAACTCCCAGCCATCGATGAACTGAAGCAGGAAAACATCTTCACGATGGGCTATAAGCGGGCGGACAGTCAGCAGATTCGTCCGCTCCGACTGGCTGTGCTCAACCTGATGCCGCTGAAGATCACGACGGAGACGGATTTCATCCGCATCCTCTCGAACTCAGCGTTGCAGATCAGGGTGGAGTTCATGAAAATCAAGTCACACACCAGCAAGAACACTCCCATCGAGCACATGATGGCGTTCTATCGCAACTTCGAGGACATGAAGAAGGAGAAGTACGACGGACTCATCGTGACGGGTGCGCCACTGGAGTTCATCAACTTTGAGGAGGTGACTTATTGGGAGGAACTGCAGAAAGTGTTCAACTGGGCACACAGCCACGTGACCAGCACCATCTATGTGTGTTGGGCAGCGTTTGCAGGACTGTACCATTTCTACGGAGTGCCCAAGTACAACACCTCCAACAAGATTTTTGGTGTGTTCGAGCATCGGATGCTTTCTCCTGAATTGCCTATCTTCAGAGGCTTCGACGATGTGTTCTTTGCTCCACACAGCCGACATTGCGAGGTCTATCACAAGGACATCGAGAAAGTGCAAGGACTCCATATCATCGCTGAAAGTGACGAAGCTGGCGTGACCATCGTGGAGGCGCGCAACGGCAGAGAGTTCTTCATCACCTGCCATTTGGAGTATTCACCACTCACTTTGGACAGCGAGTACAAACGTGATATCGCGAAGGGAAAGCCCATCAACCTACCACAGAACTACTATCCGAAGGATGATCCAACACAGATGCCAATCGTGAGATGGCGAGCTGCTGCCAACCTGCTCTACACCAACTGGCTGAATTACTACGTGTATCAAGAAACGCCATTCAATATCGATGATATAAAGGAATAATGCGAAGCATCGAACTTCTCGCTCCGGCTAAGACAGCAGACATTGGCATCGAGGCAATACGCCACGGTGCTGATGCTGTCTATATAGGTGCCACATCCCATGGCGCCCGTGCTGCTGCCAGCAACAGCGTGGAAGACATCGAGCGACTGGTGAACTTCGCCCATCTCTACAAGGCAAAGGTGTACGTGACCGTCAACACCCTCGTCTTCGAGAATGAGATGCAGGAAGTGGAACGGCTCATCTGGAAACTTCACGACATCCAAGTGGATGCCCTGATTGTGCAGGATTTGCGACTCCTCTCGCTCAACCTGCCCCCTATCCCACTCCACGCGAGCACCCAGATGGACAACCGAACGGTGGAGAAGGTGGAGATGCTGGCAGGCTTGGGATTCCGTCAGGTGGTCTTGGCAAGGGAATTGACCCTCGATGAAATCACAGCCATCCATGAGAAATGCCCTGACACTCAACTCGAAGTCTTTGTGCATGGGGCATTGTGTGTTTGTCTGAGTGGACGATGCAACGCCAGCGAGGCGTTGTTTGGCAGGAGTGCCAACCGAGGAGAATGCGCCCAAGTGTGTCGTATGGCGTTCGACCTCCTTGCTGACGGCAAGACGGTGATGAAAGAGAAGCACTTACTGTCCCTGAAAGACAACTGCCGAATCGACCAGCTCGAAGAACTGTTGCAGGCAGGAGCCACCTCGCTGAAGATTGAAGGAAGGTTGAAAGAGGCAGATTATGTGAAGAACGTGACTGCCGCCTATTCCGAAGCCCTGAACGCCATCATTGCCAAGCATCCAACAGAATATTGTCGTGCTTCCTCTGGTGTGGTGCATCTGAAGTTCAAGCCCGACGTGCTGAAGAGCTTCAATCGAGGATTCGTAAAGGATGTCAGCAAACCAGATGCCAATATCGACACCCCTAAGGCAATGGGAGAACCTGTGACGAAAGACACCATCCTGCATAATGGGGATGGACTTTGCTATCTTGAAAGAGGGAAACTGGTGGGATTCCGTGTGAACAATGCCGACATTTTCCGTCCACAGAAGGGCATCCAATACTATCGCAATCAAGACCTCGAATGGGACAAGATGCTCAGCAAACCCTCCGCTGAGAGAAAGATTGGCGTGGTCATTGATGTGTACGAAGACCACATCACGATGACAGACGAGGACGGATTGACGGCTTCTGTCGCCATTCAGGAATCTTTCGAATTGGCACGTAGCCATCAGAAGGACAATATAGAACGGCAACTGAGCAAGCTCGGAGACACCATTTTTGAGGCTCAGGACGTCAACATACACCTGAAAAAGAACTATTTCATTCCTTCCTCCATGCTGAGTCAATGGCGACGCGAACTATCGGATGCATTGAGGTTTGAAAGAGAAAAATATTATCCTTTGGAGCGGCAAGCGCATCAACCCGTCAGCATTGAGGTGGAAAAGCCGTACGAACTCACGCACGACAAGGCAACGCCTGTCATGATCACCAAATACTGCATCAGACGTCAATTGGGCTTGTGCCTAAGGGAAAAGCCAACAGCCAGAAAAGAACAATTGGCGCTGAAACTGGCGAATGGTGCCACGTTCCTTTTGGATTTCGATTGTCACAACTGTTTCATGAAACTATACCTGCCATGAGAAAGTTCTTCTATATCATCCTCACCACTCTCATCGTCTCTTGCGTGGGAGGAACGGTTTCGCAACCCTCGGAGGGCACTCCTTCCGACAGCGACTCTGTGCTCACCATCGTCAATATCGTCGATACAGCAAGTACGGAGGACACCACGCTCATGAACATCACCCCTCAGCAGGTGGATTCCCTGATGTTCCGACTGACGCACCATTACTCCGAAAACTTCAACTTCTTGGTGAAGGCGGATTCGTTGCAACTCATCCCTCGTGAGGGCGATCTCCTTCTGGACACTTGTCACGTCTATAAGAATGACATCATCGCCGTAGCTGCCATCAAGACGATCCCAGGGGATTCCATTGACTCCATCTGGGTGAAAGTGGCAAGCAACCAAACGACGATGGGATGGATTCCTGAAAGTGAGTTGCTGAAAGGGGCAACACCCGACGACCTCATCTCCGAGCTGTTGGATGCTCTCTCCAGCAGCCGCGTCATCTGGATGTCGGCATTGATTGTCATTGGTCTCATCGCTTTCATCATTGGGAGGAAAAAGACCGTCAAAGGAAAGGAATTGCTACACCTCCTCGATTTTCTCGACGAGATGCAAAGTCCCTACCCTGCTCTGTTCCTCCTGTTTGTCGCCATCATGGCTTCGCTGTATGCTTCCGTTCAAAACTTCGTGCCCGAATTCTGGCAAGAGTATTATTTCCACCCTACCCTCAATCCGTTGGTGTTGCCTCCCATCATGGCAACGCTAGTAGTGGTGCTGTGGCTGGTCATCATCACCCTCATCGCTGTCATTGACGAGGTGTATCACCATTTCTATTTCATGCCAGGCATCATCCACCTGACCAAGATTGTGGGAGCAGCGATGATGGTCTATATCGTGGTTTCATGGACAACACTCATTTATGTGGGCTACATCCTATTAGCAATCCTACTCTACTTGTTAGGAAAAGTCATTATAAAAACAATAAAGGCTACCCCAAATTGACGGGTAGCCTTTTTATTTGCTTCTTTCAAAACAGATTCAAATCATGTAGATTGTGCCGTTAACGAGGTTGAAATAGGATGCGTGAAGATAAAACGCGCTCCCTTCCCCTGATGCGTAAGGTCGAGCTTCGTTTCACCACCCAATTGCGTGGCAATCTTTCGACAGATGGGCAAACCCAATCCTGTACCGCCATTCATCGTGTTGAGCTTCTCGAAACGTCCGAAAATCAGTTCTGCCTTCTCTGGAGGCACGCCCTCTCCTGTGTCTGTCACAGAGAAGGTGATCATACTCGGGTTCTCCTTCAATGAGACATGGACATGAATCTCACCTTCTTCAGTATGCTTCTCTGCATTGGTCAGGAAGTTCATGATCACTTGCTCCACACGTCTTGAATCACTTTCAATCGTGTAGTCGTCATCCACTTCTGAGGTCATATACATATTCACGCCCTCAGGACAACGATATTTCACAGTACTGATGGCTTTTCGGCACACATCATTCACATTACAAGCACCGATATTCAGGCGATACTTGCCGCTTTCCATATCTGAGATATCAAGAATGTCATTCACCAGGTTGCTCAACAAATCAGTATTGCTCTGAATAATCACGCCATATTCGGCGATTTCTTCTTCCGACAGCATGTCGCGAATCTGCTTGTTACAAAGAATCTGGGAAAAGCCGCAAATGGCATTCATCGGGGTTCGGATATCGTGGCTCATATTCTGTAAATACTCCTTCTGCGCCTTCATACCCTGCTTATACTTCCCCACATTGGCTTTTTCCTTATAATACATATATATAATGATCGCCAAAGCTATCACCAAAATGGCTATGATGATGGATGAAATGATACTATACATAAGCGATCCTCCTTTATCTCATTAAATATACTTTCGAAATTGTGGTACAAATATAGAGAATCACTTCATTACAAACAAACTTTTTCTCAAAAATAATTAGTTTTTTTTCGAAAAAAGGAGAAAAAAATCAAAAAAAGCCTTAAAATAGGGCTTTTCGTAACAATTTTACAAGAAAAATAGGGCTAAAAAGGAAACATAACTATATATAAAAAGAAACATAACAATACATTTGAAGACATCCATAAGGGCACTCTTCCAAACACTTTTCTTCCTTCCATTGGTAAGTAAAGGAGCATGTCATAACAGCAGCAGTTTCTTCATAATAAAATACAAGACAATCCTTTGTGTGCGCACACATACCTTGATATACATCAATTAAACAAGCTTTTTTCAAAGTTTTTTTATCAATAATTCGTATCACGCCACAAAAAGGTCGTAACTTTGCAGCGTCAAAAGAAAAGATGGCTTATCGAAGCCTCAGACATCAATTGAAAAGTTATCATATAATATAGGTAAATATAGGTATTAGTGTTAAGGTGAGATAAAAAACAGAGCTCAGTAAGGTTAATTGGTTTTGGTAAAATAGATTGTTTTTACATAGGATAAACAAGAAGCAGTTAATTAGACATAGGTTATACAATAGGTTTTAGGTTAGTAAAAGATTTTGTTCACTCTTTCAGGATTAATGAAAGATGACGAGGAAAGTGAAGTCCGTGATGGATTTCATTTTTTTTGTGTATAATAGCAAGAGATTCTAAAAAATAGACTATCTTTGCACAGAAATTAATTCTCTATGGCAACTTTTTGGACAAAACGGAACGAAGACATCGAAGATGAGAAAACGGCAATGCCTTGGGGCGAACTGTTTGTAAAAGGTGACAGAAACATACCTCGACGCCGTCGGTTGAAGGTGGCATTATTCGATTTAGACGGCACATTAGTGGATACGGAAGATCAATATACCATCTTCTGGGGAGCAACTGCGAGGAAATACCGTCCTGACATACCGCGACTCGAATATATCATCAAGGGTACCACCCTCACCCAAATATTTAGCACTTATTTTCCAGATCCTCAATGGCAAAAGGAAATTACAGAAGGGTTGAATGCTTGGGAGGCACAAATGTGTTATGAGTTCTACCCTGGGGCGCTTGAATTCCTTAAAGATCTTAAGAACAATGGCGTGAAATGTGCTGTTGTGACCAGTTCCAACATTCCCAAGATGGAGAGTGTGAAGCAACAGATACCCAATTTTGACATTCTCTTCGACAAGGTGCTCACAGCCGAGGACTTCACTGCTTCTAAGCCTGCCCCAGACTGTTACCTCTTAGGAGCGAAAGTGTTTGGTGCCGATATCGATGAATGCGTCGTGTTCGAAGATGCTTATACGGGGTTGCAGGCAGGAATGGCATCAGGTATTTTCACCATAGGACTTGCCACAGGACACACCCAAGAGGAAATTCAAGACAAATGCAATTACGTCTTAAACGGTTTCGAAGGAATGACTTTTGAAAAAATTCAACAAATAATGGAGGACTGATCAGCCCTCCATTATTTGTTCACATATTACTTATCATTCTATATAAAAAGTCTTCAAAGTGTTACTTTTTCTTCACGGGATCGCAAGTGAGTCCGCAACCCAATCGTTTCAGAATCTTACGGTCCACCTCACCCAACATCACCGTGGTATGCATCTGACATCCACGGAGTTTAGGGAGCTGTTCCAAGGCGCGACGACAGTTCTCATCATGCTGAGAGAGAACGGAAATAGCCACCAGTACTTCATCGGTGTGGAGACGCGGGTTGGTACCACGTAAATAGTCAATCTTCGTCTTCTGGATAGGTTCAATCATACTCTGAGGAATGAGTTTGATGTCATGGCCAATACCCGCAAGATGTTTCATCACATTGAGCAGAAGAGCAGCACAGCATCCGAGCAAATCTCCCGTCTTGGAGGTAATGATGGTTCCGTCTTCCATTTCCATTGCAGCACAATGAACGCCTGTCTGAGCCTTCCTTTCATTAGCGGCAACTGTGACACGACGATCAGAGGTGGTGAGTTTTGCTTGATTGAAAAGCATCTGTATCTTGCTCACTTCGTTCTCGTTGCAGGCGCCATCTGCCAATTTGTTCGTAGCATCGTAGTAACGACGGATGATTTCGTCTTTAGAGGCTTGGCTACACACTTCATTATTACTGATACAGAATCCCACCATGTTCACGCCCATATCTGTTGGTGACTTGTATGGATTCTCGCCATAAATGCCCTCGAAAAGCGCATTGAGCACAGGGAAAATCTCAATATCACGGTTGTAATTGATTGCCACTTTTCCGTAAGCGTCGAAATGGAAGGGGTCAATCATGTTCACGTCATTAAGATCTGCCGTCGCAGCCTCGTATGCGATATTGACAGGGTGTTTCAGCGGAAGGTTCCACACGGGGAATGTCTCAAATTTGGCATACCCGGCACGGATTCCACGCTTGTTCTCTCCGTAGAGCTGGCTAAGACACACAGCCATTTTACCACTACCAGGACCTGGAGCTGTCACAATGACGAGCGGACGAGTAGTCTCCACATAGTCATTCTTGCCAAAACCATTGTCAGAAGCTATCAATTCCACATTATGGGGATAGCCGTCGATGAGATAGTGACAGTAGGACTTGATGCCCAGGCGTTCCAAACGGTGGCGAAATTGATCAGCAGCACGCTGACCATCATAATGCGTGATAACCACAGATCCCACATAAAAATCACGACTCATGAACTCATCCCGCAAACGCAAAACATCTTCGTCATAAGTGATACCCAAATCTGCTCGCATCTTGTTCTTCTCAATATCCTCTGCACTAATCACAATCACAATTTCGAGGCTGTCACGCAATTGTGCAAACATTCGCAGTTTGCTGTCAGGCTTGAATCCAGGCAACACACGCGAAGCATGGTGGTCGTCGAAAAGTTTGCCTCCCAACTCAAGGTATAGTTTGCCATCAAACTGGGCAATACGTTCCCGAATGTGTTGAGACTGAATCCTAAGGTATTTCTCGTTGTCAAATCCTATCTTCATACTATACATTTTTATTTTTCGGCTGCAAAGGTAAGAAAAAAGTTTAGAGTTTAGAGTTTAGAGTTTAGAGTTTTTGCAAGGATTTGTTACTTTTTCAAAAAAATATGCCCAGATGACAAATAATTCCTAATTCCTAATTTCTAATTCCTAATTTCTTCTTATCTTTGTGGCGAGTTTCAACCAAAACATTAAGAACTATGTTATTTTTTTTAGATGCAGCCCCTATCCCTCCAGTAGAGACGGGGATGTCTTTTCTAGAAACCTTTCAAGAAATGGACACCTTTATGCAAGTGTTCTGGGGATGTGCTATCGTCGGCTCCATCATTTTCATTATTCAGATGGTGCTGACCTTGATTGGTATGGACAGCAGTGATATGGATGTGGACTTCGACGGTGCCGACACGATGGACTTAGGTGGTGGTATTTCGCTGTTCAGCATCAAGAACTTCGTCAACTTTATCGTCGGTTTTGGCTGGGGTGGCGTTTGCTTTAGCGGAGCCATTGAGAACAAGTGGTTGCTCACACTCATCGCCGTATTGGTAGGTGCAGCATTCGTACTCATGTTCTTCTTCATCAAAAAGCAAACCAAGAAACTGGAGCACAACGGAGCCTTCAACATTGAAGACTGCGTAGGCAAGACTGTGGATGTTTATCTGCGCATTCCCGCCCAGAAGGGTGGTAAAGGCAAAGTGCAGGTGAGCCTCAATGGTTCTGTCCATGAATTCGATGCCATGACTGAAGGTGAAGGTCTCACCAGCGGGCAGAAGGCTGAGGTCGTCAGTGTTATCGATGGCTTCACCGTTTTAGTAAAATAAATTAAATTGTAAATAGTAAACTATAAAATATCGTAAATATCATGACCTATCTTATTATTGTAGCAGTGGTGGTAGCCATCGTGCTTCTCATCTCCATCATCAATCGTTACAGAAGATGTCCATCTGACAAAATTCTGGTAGTTTATGGAACCACAGGTAACCGAGGCAGTGCCAAGTGCGTGCATGGTGGTGGTACTTTCGTGTGGCCTATCATTCAGGATTATGCATACCTGAGTCTGACCCCCATCAGCATTGATGCCAACCTGACCAACGCCCTGTCACGTCAGAATATCCGTGTGGACGTGCCTTGTCGATTTACAGTGGGTATCTCTACTGACGCAGAGAGTATGACGGCAGCAGCCGAGCGTCTGTTGGGTCTCACAGCTGGTCAGATTCAGGAACTGGCACGAGACATACTTTTCGGTCAGTTACGTCTGGTGATTGCCACGATGAGTATTGAGGAATTGAACTCTGACCGTGACAAGTTCCTGGAGGCGATTTCCAGCAACGTCGAGGTGGAATTGAAGAAGATTGGTCTTCGCCTCATCAACGTGAACGTGACCGACATCAACGACGAGAGCGGTTACATCGAGGCTTTAGGTCAGGAAGCCGCAGCCAAGGCTATCAACGAGGCCAAAGTACGTGTGGCTGAACAGGAGAAGTTTGGTGAAATCGGTAAAGCCGAAGCCAACCGAGAAACCCGTATCCGTACGGCTGAGGCCAATGCATTAGCTGTGCAGGGTGAGAATGAGGCAAAGGTTCAGATCGCCAACTCCGATGCTGATCGTCGTGAACGCGAGGCAGAGGCACAGCGCAAAGCAATTGCAGCTGAAAAGGTGGCAGCCGCTAAGGCACTTGAAGAGGCTTATTCAGCAGAGCAGAAAGCCGAGGAAGCCCGTGCTGATCGCGAACGCGCCACTCAGAGTGCCAACGTGCTCGTCAGCCAAGAGATTGAAAAGAAACGTAAAATCATCGAAGCTGAAGCTGAAGCTGAGAAAATTCGCGTGAATGCAAAGGGTGAAGCTGATGCTGCTTACGCCAAAATGGAAGCTGAGGCAAGGGGTCTCTTCGAGATTCTGAGTCGTCAGGCACAAGGTTACGACAAGATGGTACAAGCAGCTGGTGGCGAAGCCAACAAAGCATACATGCTCCTCCTTCTCGAGAAGTTGCCAGAACTCGTCAAGACGCAAGTGGAAGCCGTCAAGGGTATCAATATCGACCACGTTACCGTTTGGGATTCAGGCAATTCAGCTGACGGAAAAGGCAGCACAGCCAATTTCCTCAGCGGTTTGATGAAAAGCGTTCCCCCACTCCACGAACTCTTTGATCAGGCAGGTCTTGCCTTACCAGAATATCTGGCCAAGAAAAAGGATTCTTCTGAGGCAGCAGACGTAGAGCCTACCACTGAGGAGGAAGAATATTTTGAACCTGTAAACAATGACAAAAAGAAGAAATAATCAGTGAAGAAATTACTCTATTTGGTGCTCGCGACATGTGTCGTGAGCACTTCCATATTTACCATCAGCTGTAGTGATGGTGAGACTTATGCCGAGAAGAAAAAGAAAGAAGAACGATCCATCGGACAGTTTCTTCAGGACAATGACTTTGTGGGCAAGATCAATCCCATCACAGAAGAACAGTTCTATGCACAAGACAGCATGACCGACCTCTCCAAGAACGAGTTTGTCCGTTTCGGCAACGATGGTATCTACATGCAGATTGTCCGCAAGGGAGAAGGTCCCACAATGATGGAATTGGCAAAACAGAGGAAAGACACCACTGTCACTCGTCCTATCCTCTGCAAGTTCCTCGAATATGACATTCAGGGAGGCGACACCACCAACACCAACCTGACCATCTATAAGGACATGACCAGCAAAATTGATGAGATGATGTGTACATATGACCACTATAGTCGCAGCTACACAGCATCCTTCACCATTGGCACCATGAAGGAAGTCTATGGTTCTGTCGTGCCCCAAGGATGGCTTAAACCTCTGGATTTCATCCGACTGACCAAAACAGATGGTGAGGAAGCCAAGGTACGTATCATCGTACCACATTCCTCTGGCACCAGCAATGCTTCAGGTAAAGTACAACCCTTCTACTACGAGATCACTTACATGATTCCACCGAATTATTAAACCAATATATACGATATGAGTTTGATTAAATCTATTTCAGGCATCCGCGGAACGATTGGCGGACGTGCCGGTGAGGGATTGAATCCCCTCGATATTGTGAAATTCACAAGCGCATACGCAACATTGATTCGCCGTACCACCAAGATTGAGAGCAACAAGATTGTGGTGGGTCGCGATGCCCGCATCTCTGGCGAGATGGTCAAGAATGTTGTGTGTGGCACCCTGATGGGTATGGGCTTCGATGTAGTGAACATTGGACTTGCTTCCACTCCCACGACTGAGATAGCAGTCACGATGGAAGGTGCCTGTGGTGGTATCATCATCACAGCCAGTCACAATCCCCGTCATTGGAATGCCCTCAAACTTCTGAACGAAAAAGGTGAGTTCCTCAATGCCGTAGAGGGTAACGAGGTGCTCAAGATTGCCGAAGCAGAAGATTTCGACTATGCAGATGTAGATGGTCTCGGTAAGTACATCGAGGACAACTCCTACGACCAGAAACACATTGATCTGGTGCTAGGGCTTGACCTCGTGGATGTCGCTGCCATCAAGAAGCAGAATTTTCGTGTGGCATTCGACAGTATCAACTCTGTTGGCGGTGTCATCCTGCCTAAACTCTTCAAGGCATTAGGTGTGGAACACGTCACCCCACTCTATGCAGAGCCTACGGGCGACTTCCAGCATAATCCTGAGCCATTGGAGAAGAACCTTTCCGACATCATGGGACTCATGGCAAAGGGAGGGAACGATGTGGGCTTCGTGGTTGACCCCGACGTGGACCGTCTCGCTTTCATCTGTGAAGACGGAAAGATGTATGGTGAAGAATACACCCTTGTTACGGTAGCTGATTACATTCTCAAGCACACATCTGGCAACACAGTGAGCAACCTCTCCTCCACCCGTGCCCTTCGCGATGTCACTCGCAAGTATGGTATGCAGTACAATGCAGCAGCAGTAGGAGAAGTGAACGTAGTAACCAAAATGAAGGAGACCAACACCGTCATTGGAGGTGAAGGTAATGGTGGCGTCATCTACCCAGCCGCTCACTACGGCCGCGATGCCCTCGTTGGTATCGCCCTCTTCCTCAGTCATCTGGCACACGAACGCGAGGCAAAACCCGGACTGACCGTCAGCCAACTTCGTGCCACCTATCCAGATTATGCCATCGCCAAGAACCGCATTGACCTCGATGCTTCCACCGACGTGGATGCCATCCTCGCCAAAGTCAAAGCAATGTACACAGGAAAGGAAGGTGTGGAAGTGAACGACATCGATGGTGTGAAAATTGACTTCCCAGACAAGTGGGTGCATCTCCGCAAGTCCAACACAGAGCCCATCATCCGCGTCTATTCCGAAGCTGCCACGATGGAGGCTGCAGACGAAATTGGAAAGGCCATCATGGACGTGGTATATTCAATGAAGTAAACAAACTACACATAATTCTTGCAAATATGCGGCGTATCGTCTCGATACGCCGTTGTTTTTAAGCACAACATATACTAAACAGATTAGCACCTTTATTCTCACTGATCGTGTAAATTTTTCTTTACAACAGGTATGGTTTGGGGAAGGTAAAAGAAGAAAGTTGCATTATTTCGAGAAAAAAGCAAGGTTTTATTTGTGTGTTAGCGGGAAAAGGGGTATCTTTGCACATATAATGTATAACGCTTAAATTAAACAATAGTATTATGGGATTTTTAACTAATGACAAGCTTGTTATAGTAGGCGCTGGTGGTGCTATCGGTTCCACTATGGTTCAGTTGGCTTTGACGATGAAGCTGACTCCTAATGTGTGTCTTTATGACGTGTATGCTCCTGGTATGGAGGGTGTGATGGAAGAGATGTTCCATTGTGGTTATGACGGCGTGAACCTGACGGCTACCACTGATGTGGCTGAGGCGTTCAAGGATGCCAAGTACATCATTTCTTCTGGTGGTGCTCCCCGGAAGGCTGGCATGACTCGTGAGGATCTTCTGGCTGGCAACTGCAAGATTGCAGAGGAACTGGGTCAGAACATCAAGACTTACTGCCCTGATGTGAAGCACGTGACTGTGATTTTCAACCCTGCTGACTTGACAGGTCTGGTGACGCTGTTGTATTCAGGTTTGAAGCCAGGTCAGGTGACCACTCTTGCCGCACTCGACTCTACTCGTCTGCAGTCTGCTTTGGCTAAGAAGTTTGGTGTGAAGCAGTATGAGGTGACTGGTTGCGCTACTTATGGTGGTCACGGTGAGCAGATGGCTGTGTTTGGCAGCGCTGTGAAGGTGGCTGGCAAGCCTCTCAACGAGTTGATCGGCACTCCTGCTTGCACACAGGAGGAGTGGGAGCAGCTGAAGGTGGATGTGACGAAGGGTGGTGCGAAGATTATCGAGCTTCGCGGACGTTCTTCTTGGCAAAGCCCTGCTTACTGCTCTGTGGAGATGATTCGCTCTGTGATGGGCGGTGAGAAGTTCCGTTGGCCTGCTGGTACTTACGTTTGCAACGAGAAGTACAACCACATCATGATGGCAATGGACACCACGCTCGACACGAACGGCTGCACTTACAAGATGCCTACTGGCACAGCAGAGGAAATGGCAAAGTTGGATGCTTCTTACGAGCACCTTTGCAAGATGCGTGACGAACTCGTAACGCTGAACATTGTTCCTCCAATTTCTGAGTGGAGCAAGATCAATCCAAACTTGTAATGTGAAAAGGTACGGAAAGTATACGTTTTTGGGTTGGAGTTGGCGCATCCTTCTGGGGATTGTGCTAACTCCAATCTTCTTATTGCTGTTGCTTTTCGTACTGCTCTATACGCCTCCTGTCCAGAAGTTCGCAGTGGATAAGGCTGCTGAGATTCTGAGTGAGGAGATGGGCATGGATGTGACGGTGGAGAGTGTCCACCTGAAGTTCCCGCTCGATCTCTCGATGGGAGGATTGCTGGCCATTCAGGAGGGCGACACGGTGGTGTATGCCAAAGAATTGGACATCAGCATCAAGGCGTTGCCGTTGCTGGAACTGAAGGCGGAGGTGGATGGCATCCATCTGTATGACGCCAAGTTGAACACGAAGGGGTTGATTGACTCTTTTGTGATCAAGGGAGACCTTGCAGAACTGAGTCTTGATAGCCACAGCACAGACATCAAGGAAGAGCTTGCTGTGGTTAACAAGGCACTGTTGAGGGATGCCGACTTGATGGTGCTGCTGAATGACACGGTGCCAGAAGACACGACCACCAGCGACGTGAAATGGAAAATCCAAGTGGATGACTTGGCGTTGGAGAATGTGAAAGCGGCTGTGTTGCTCACTCCACAAGCCGACAGCACTTGGGCAACTGCCCACTTTGCGGAAGCCCACGCCTCGGCATTCATTGACCTCGGAAATGAAATCTATCAGGTTCCTCAATTGGAACTCAAGAACTCGAAGGCTGGGTTTGAGTATCGAAACGACCCTCGATACCCTCAGCAGTTTGACCCCTCCCACATGCTTTTCAGCGAAATCAACATGGAGGTGGATTCCTTTGAATACAAGGGTAAAACGGGCGAGATGGCATTGAATATCCGTCAACTCGCAGGTGTGGAGCAATCGGGCCTGACCATTACGGAAACACAGGGTAGGGTGGAGATGGACACGCTCTCCCTGACGGTGCCTCACCTCCACATGAAGACGGCTGACAGCGACCTGACGGTGGCGTATCGGATGGACATGAATGCCTTCGACGAGGTGAATCCGGGCACGTTCTCCCTGATTGGGGAAGGACAAATCGGCAAGGGTGATGTCATCTTCTTCACGCGCATGGGAGGACCAGACACGAAGGATGTGTGCACGATGCTGAACAGGCAGCTGTCCGTGCGTCCGATGGAGGTGCAGTTGAAGGCGGAGGGTAACCTCGAAACGCTGAATGTGCCTCAGTTGCACCTGAAAGCCCCAGGCTTGGCTGTCGTGGATGGCAGCGTGACCTTGTGGGATGTGGCGAATGACCTCTCTCTGAAGACCAACCTGAAAGCAAAGGATGCGCATGGGGCAAGCATCGATTTGGATGGCGGCTATGTGATGGCATCTGATGCCTACAGGGCTGATTTGGTGTTCAACAATCTGGTGGTGAACAACTATGTGCCGATGGAGGAACGAACCGTCCTGACGGGTAAAGCAAAGGTGAACGGCAGGGGCTTTGATTTCCTCTCGACCTCCACCACACTGGATGCCACCGCTCATCTCTCCAATGGCTATATGGGCAAGGTGAACCTCAGTAACGTGGATGCTGATGCCACCTTGAAGGGGGGCAACTTGCAGTTGGCATTGACGGCTGAAAACGACCAGGTGAAGACTGACCTGACTTTTGACGGAACGCTGAAACGTAACTTGATAGAGGGTGTGCTTGACCTTAACCTGCCTTATGCCGATTTGCAGAGCATGGGCTTCAGCGAGGATGTGCTGACGACCCGTGCGAACGGCACCATGCAGTTCTCCTACAATATGGACAAACTGGTGCGTGTGGAATCGCAGGTGGAGACATTCCACTTGAAGTTGGGGAACGACAGCATCCATACGAATGCGTTCTATCTGTTTGCCGAGGCATTGAAGGACACGACTTCTGCCACCATCCAGACGGGTGACCTCGACTTCACGTTCTTTGCTCCATACAATATGTTCAACCTGATGCCAAAGGTGGAAAAGCTGCAGAAGGAGGCGGTGAGCCAATTCAAGAAGCGTGATGTGGATCTCAATGTGCTGAGGTCTTATCTGCCAGAACTGACCTTGCATGTTGCAGCAGGCAGCGACAACCCCTTCACCGACATCCTTGAGACCTATGGCATCGAATTCAGGGAGTTTGTTGCCGATGTGGAGGCTTCACCCCACACAGGCTTGATGGGCAACGGACATCTGTATGACTTCAGGAAGGACAGCGTGAGGGTGGACACTGCTTTCTTTGAACTGGCACAAGACTCCACGAAGTTTGACTATCGTGTGGGTGTGCAATGTAACGACCAACCCCTGCTTCCAGCTTTCCGTGCCTATCTGGACGGTTACCTGAAAGCGAATGAGGTGGATGCCCACCTGACCTACTTCGACAAGAAAGACCGCAAGGGTATAGACTTGGGTGTGAAAGGTCTGGCAAGCGACACTTGTGTGACATTCAATTTGTATCCGAAGACACCCATTATCGCCTATCGGGAATTCTCAGTCAATAGCGACAACTACATCATCACCCGTCCTGACAAGCCGTTCCTTGCCGATGTGCGTCTGGCGAGCTTGTCGGACAGCACCTACTTGGCTGTGTATGCCGATGAAAGTGCCATTGGGAAACAAATCGCCAATATCATCGCCAATGACCTCAACATTCAGGAGTTGCTGACGGTGTTGCCGATGCCAGGAATCCCTTCCATGAGTGGTATCTTGAATGTGGATGCCACCTATATCGACCAGGGAGAAAACTTCATGGTGGAAGGCTCCTTTAATGCTGAGCGCTTTGCCTACGAAGGTATGAATGTGGGTAATGTGTCCTCACGCTTCACCTATATGCCAGAAGGAGAAACCCGTCATGTGATTGATGGAACATTGGCTTATAATAACCTTGACATCCTCGAACTTGACGGCACTTACAATGCAGAGGGAGAAGGAGCACTGGACGCCAAACTCCAATTCTTGGATGTGCCTATGGAGATGTTGTCTCCGTTCATGCCTGACCAGTTGGTGGGCTTCAGTGGAGCAATGGCTGGTGAGATGAAGGTGACAGGTCCGATGAGCGCATTGCTGTTCAATGGTGCGTTGCTGCCCAAGGATGTGCATGTGCTCTCCAAGCCTTACAGCATCGACCTCGCTTTGGCAAACGACTCGCTCATCTTCAACAATAGCCGTATTGATTTCGATTCGTACAAATTCTATGGGGCTGATGTGACCAATCCGCTTACGCTGAACGGTTATGTCGATTTCGCCAACTTCGATGAAATCTTCATGTCGCTCTCGCTCAACGGCAGGAACTTCAAACTGGTTGAGTCACCCTATAGCAGCCAAAAGTTGCTGTATGGCGATATGTATGGTGACTTCTTTGCCCGTGTCATCGGTTCCACGAAGGATTTGACGGTGCGTGGTCTTGTGCGTGTGTTGCCTACCACAAACATCACCTACATTTTGTCGGAAACGGCACTCTATCAGACCGACCGACTGGAAGACATTGTCACTTTTGTCGATTTCAATGCGCCACCGCCTCCAAAGGAATCCATCCCGAAGAAGACCTATATGGGTATCGATATGAACTTGGTGCTGAGCATCGAGGATGGTGCCAAACTGCGTGGTGAGTTCTCGGCAGATAAGCAGAGTTACGTCAATGTGCAGGGTGGTGGTAACATCACGATGTCGTACACGCCATCAGGTGTGTTCAACATGCAGGGTCGCTACACCATCAACGAGGGTGAGATGAAATACACCCTTCCTGTCATTCCACTCAAGACCTTCTCCATCCATCCGGGTTCATACATCGAGTTCACGGGACAACCAGACAACCCACTTCTTAACATCACCGCTACAGAGCGTGTGAAAGCCTCTGTTGCCAAGAGTGACGGCTCTACCCGAACGGTGCCATTCGACGTTGGTTTGAAGATTTCCAACACCTTGCAGAACATGGGATTGGAATTCATCATCGATGCTCCTGAAGACCAATCGGTGCAGAACGAACTGGCGGCAAGTTCAGCAGAGGATCGCAACAAACTGGCAGTCGGCATGTTGGCAACGGGTATGTATCTGTCTAGTACCAACGGCAAGGGATTGGCTGCTGGCGATGCGCTGAGTGGTTTCTTGGAGGATGAAATCAACAAGATTGCCGGCAATGCACTCTCAACGATGGTGAATGTGAGTGTGGGTGTGGGACAAACGGTTCGTGAAGATGGTTCGAGACGCACAGATTACTCCTTCCAGTTCTCGCGCAAGTTCTTCTCCGACCGCCTGAATGTGATTATCGGTGGTAAGGTAAGTTCTGACAACAATACGACGAGACGCAGTGAGTCAGGTGCCTACATCGACAACGTGTCGTTGGAATGGCGACTCAATAATGGCGGCACACAGTATATCCGTCTTTTCCACGAGAAAGACTACTCCAGCTTGATTGAAGGCGAACTGGACAGGAACGGATTTGGTGTGGTGCTGCGTAAGAAAGTGGACAAACTCTCCGACTTGGTCATCTGGAAACGACGCAAGAAGGAAGTGGAGCAGCAGGAAGACAACATCAATGCTGAGAATACAGAAGATAACCTCAATGCTGACAAGACAGAAGATAGAACACAATGAAAACGTTACGACACATAATATATATATGTATAGCTTGCCTCTTTGTGGCTTGCTCCACCACTGACCATCTGCCAGAGGGAGAGAAACTCTATACGGGTGTGAAGAAGATGAAGGTGCATGGACAGAAAGGAACCCCTGCTGAAGATGTGGCTGTGACGGAAGTGAAAGCGGCGTTGGCATACAAGCCCAATGGCTCCCTCTTGGGCAGTTCGTCCAAGCGAAGCCCCCTGCAGGTGGGACTTTGGATTTATAATGCCTATGTGGATAAGCCTCGAAAGGGATTCAACAAGTGGATGTTCAACTCCTTTGCAGGCACACCTGTCACCATTTCCAGCGTGTCGCCTGAGACGCGCACCAAAGTGGCAACCAACATCTTGCAGAACTACGGTTATTTCCGTGGAAATGTGGATTACACCCTCATTGACCAGAAGAACCCTCGCAAGCAACGCATTGCCTACGACATCCATTTGGGTGAGCCTTATCTCTATGACAGCATCCGCTATGCTTTCCGCGATAGCATACAGGACAGCATCATTCATGCTACAGAGAAGGAGGCATACCTTCATCAAGGTGACCAGTTCTCCACACTCAACCTCACCAACGAGAAAGATCGCATCGTGAGTGCTTTCCGCAACAATGGCTTGTATTATTATCGTCCTGATTACATCAATTACTTTGCCGATTCCACCAACATCCCTTATCGGGTGAAGTTGCTGGTGGTGCCTGATTTGGATGTGCCTGACTATGCATCTCGTCAATTCTATTTCGGCAATACCAGTGTGTATATCCGTAAGAGCCGCACCAGAATGGCTGGGCAACGACGTCGTAGGAATGGTGAGGCAGAAGTGTTTGATGATTCCATTCAGCGTCGTCGGCTGAAGATTGCTTATCAAGGTGAGAAAATCCCGATCGCTCCACGTGTGGTGATGAAGAACTTCAAGTTCCATTCTCGCCAGATGTTCAATCAATCCAGTGTGGATCAGACGTTGACCAACCTGCATCGCATGGACATCTTCTCGAATGTCAGGCTTGCCTTCACCCCTCGTGACACCACCAGTTTGAATGACACTATTGACACGCGTATTGACCTGACGATGGATCAACTGATTGATGCTGAGTGCGATTTCAGCTTCACCCATAAGTCCAACTCTCAGATTGGTCCTGCAGGAGGTGTCACTGTCTCCAAGCGTAATGCGTTCCGTCATGGCGAGACTTTGTCGGTGGGCGTTCGAGGCAGTTATGAATGGACCACAAGGAAAATGTATGGGGAAGAAGAACGCGTCAATTCCTATCTGGCAGCACTCGACGTCTCTCTGTCTTATCCTTGGATTGCGTTCCCTTGGCTCAACAAGCGTTTCTACAAATACCCCACCTCAACAGAGTTCAAGGTGACTTTGGAGCAACGAAAACGAGCATACTACTATCGTTTGATGTCCTCCACGATTGAGGCAACCTACGATTTCCAGACGTCCCGTTCATGGAGCCATAAGTTGACTCCTCTGACGGTCACCTACAATAAGATGCAGAACACGACAGACCGTTTTGATTCCATCTACTTTTTCAATCAAGCCCTCTACGTGTCTCTGCAAGATGTGTTCATTCCTGCACAGCAATACACCATCACTTACGACAACACGTGGAACAACCGCATTCGTCATACGATGCACTTTGAGGGAACGGTGAAGCAGTCATCTAACTTCCTCAACCTCACCAACGCTATACTGGGATTTAATTACTATCAAAAGGATAAGAAGCTGCTCTCCACGCCTTATTCGCAGTTCCTTAAGTTCAATTTCCAACTCAAGAACATCTTCCACATCACAGAAAAGACTTCTATCGCCACTCGTATACAACTGGGAGCTATTTGGTCATACGGAAACTCCGACTATGCACCCTACAGCGAACTCTTCTATGTGGGTGGTGCCAACAGTATCCGAGCCTTCTCCATTCGTAGCATTGGTCCTGGACGTTTCCGCGATGACTATTTGGGCATCTATTTAGCCCAAACGGGTGATGTGAAGTTGGAGATGAATGCTGAGTATCGTTTCCCCATCATCAATGCCTTCCAAGGAGCACTCTTTGTCGATGCCGGCAATGTGTGGCTCATGCGTGATGATGCCTATCAAGTGGGTGGAAAGTTAGGTGATGGCGGTTTCTTCAATACGATGGCTGTCGGTACAGGTTGCGGACTTCGTTACGATCTCGACTTTCTCATCCTGCGTCTTGACTTGGGTGTAGGAATCCATTTGCCCTACGATACAGGCAAATCAACTTATTACAACATTCCAAGGTTCAAGGACTCTATGACGGTTCACTTCGCAGTGGGATACCCCTTCTAACGGAAGTGTTTTTCCAATCGTTTGTATTCCTTCTTGGTGAGGCGCATGAAGCTGCCATGCTGAGGAGCGGTGACTCCTTGAATGTCTGCAGGGGAGTGGAAGCCCTTGAGGTATTCGTCGGTTTGACAAATGCGGTAGTGCTTGGGACGGTCACTATATTGGATGTATGCCACACGCCACCCTTTCTCTCCGACAATCTGAAAGGCACTGCTGCCTTCGCATTTCTTGTTACCCTCGAAACTTACAAAGTCGCTTTCATCGGGCTCTGGCCAAGGTCCTGTGAGATGGTCGGCTTTGGTTTGGAAGATACCCGGATGTCCTCCTTCTTTCTTGATGAGCATGTGATACTTGCCATCACTCTTCAGATAGTTGATGTCTGCATCAATCGTGGCATAGCCCCAATCGAAGAGAATGCGTGGCTTGGTGAGTTTGGTGAAGGTCTTGTCTGCATAGCTATACACCATTCGGTCGTACTTGTCATCTTCGTTGAAACTCCAGATGGAGTAGTAGATGAAGTACCCCCCTTTCTCACCATTCTTCCATACATAATCAGGGTCCCAGAAGATTTGGGGTGCCCACACACGATTAATCTTGCTCCAGTCGACAATGATGTCAGGACTTTCAGGGTCACAGAAGATTTCGTTGCCTTTGCGAAAATCGAACGTGGTGGATGTCCAATGGATGAGGTCGTCACTTTTGAGGAGGTTGATGCCGTAGTTGTACCACTGCTTGCTCTTGGCAACACACATATCTGTTGTCACCATCAGATAGCCATTTCCTGAATCCGACTTGCGACACACATATGCATCACGCTGTCCTCCCTCGATACCAGCCAGCTTCTGTGCATCCATGATGGCTTTTCCTTCGTTGAGGTCGTGATAGTGAAGTCCGTCGCGACTGAGGGCATAAGCGGTGAATTCACCATTGTCGCTCATGTGGCAGTAAAGATAACCATAAGCACCCTTCTGAAGATTCTGGGCGCACAGATTCAGAGTCGGAATCGTGAGAAGGAGGATCGTGATAAATTGTTTCATTATTTGAGGGGTTATAATTATCGTCAGGGTGAAGGGTGAAATCACTTTACCTCGTTAATGAGAATTTCATGCTGACACCGAAATCAACGGTCGTAGTAGGATAAGAGGATTGTGACACGAGGGGCACATTACGCTGCCAATCGAAGAATCCTGTGAGACTGAGGAGACGACTGAAAGTATAGTTACCTGTAAGGCTGAAGTGATAGGCAGTGGCTCCACTGGTAGCAGTAGTCACAGCAGTCTGTATGTTGCGGTTGAGGGCATTTTGCAGACGGTAGGTGAAATTAGCCTTGAGGTCAAGGTCGTGGCTCACAGTGTTGCGTGTACGTGCATTGGTGTTGGTGGTTGTATTATCTTTCTTGTTCTTGGATTTCGACTTGGACTTTCTGCTTTCATTGCTTTGGATGCTCTTGGCACCAAAGAGACCGATGTCTTTGATTTTATAGCCCATACCAACTTCAATGTCATTAGAGAAGTTTTCTGTAAGGGCAACACTCGTCATAGAAAGGTTGAGGGTGCGAGTCTTGTTGTATTTCAATGTGGCAGTCATACCACTATTGAAAGCCATATCAACACCGATGAAAGGTGAGAAGGACTCATTGATGCTAACGGTGGAGACGTTGTACATGGAAGAAGGGATAGGGTTGCCTGTGGTGACATCCTTGATGAATCCCCAACCATTCATGTACTCCATGAAGTTGGAGTAGGAATTGTAGGCTCCGACTGAGTAAACGCTCTTATAGGCATGATTGATATTGAAACTCTTGAAGTGGTCAGCAAACCATGGGGAGAGCTTAATCAGTCCACCATAGGAGAGGCTCCAGTTCGGCATGAGGCGTGAGATGGCTGGGAAAATGTCGAGTGGAGAGGAAATAGCATTACCTCCACAGTAAGCAGAGAGGAATGCAGGCACCATCACGTCGGCAGAATAAAGTTCCACTCCGCCATTCTCTGGATTATAGGTCTTTCCTGCCCATTCACTACCCGCCCTCTTGGGATAGGTGACATTGGCATAGCGTGCTTCGATGCGGCTCTTCACAATCGGCAGGTTCTTGAGGAATTTCTCGAAGTGCTTCGAGTGATAGTTGTTGTTGATGTTACCACCTGACTCGAATGCGGAACCGATAGAGATGACCGTCATTGAGAACGAACCGCTTTGAGTCGCAGGCATTCCTTCATACATGAACTGGATGCTGCGAGACTTATTGACGGTACGAGTGGCTGTGAGGTCAATCTTGAGATCTTTGATAGGCTCCAGAGTGGCTTTCAGCTGGAGGTCTTCCATCGCTGCTGATGTGGCAGGAGTGGTGATATTGCTGTCATTCTGCATGAGCCATCCGTGTCTTGCCGCCTTGTCTATATAGTTGTCACTCACAGCACCGAGGGCAAATGGAATACCAGGAGAAAGAAGACCATCAATGTGCTTCTGTCCGAAAGCGTCACCCACTTCTGTACGGAAACCAGGAAGAGTGAGTGCATAGGTATTGCGATAAGAGATGCTGGCATTGCGCACCATCATAAGTCCTCGTGCGAACACCTGTGCTGTCTTGTACCATGAGAGGTCATCCAATGGACGTTTAGCAACTACGTTGATCTTGATTGGGATGGTGTCTTGGTTCTTCACCTTGATGGTATTGGCATCCACTTTCTTATATTTCAGCTTATAGATCTTTCCCTCAGCGGTAGTGGCACGCACAATAAGTCGCTTGGAGTTTTGGCTGTGCTTCACCTCCGTGCTGGTAGAGTCGTTAAGGGTCACCTCTTTGGTAAATCCTTTGGACTTCTTGCTGGCGTCGTTCTTTGCCGTCTTGTCCTTGCTATCTTTGCTATTCTTGCTACTCTTGCTATCGCTTTCTTTCTCTTCATCTCCCTCTTTAGCAGCAGTCCTAGCGTTTCTGGAGGCTGTGTTCTGACGGGTGTTGGATGTATTCTTCTTGGTGTTGCCAGAGAGTCGTTTTTCTGCATCAGCCAAGAATTTCCATTTCTTGTAAAGTGTTTCGAAGTTCAGGCGTCCATTGAGGTTGACGGTACGTTGAGTGCTGGCAGTGTTTCCGAGCGAGGTACCGTCTTCCAGTTCTGTGCCTCGTGTCCAGTTATAGTTAGCGTTGTAAGTGCCATCGGCTGTAATCCAATCAAAGATTGGTATCTTATTGATAGGCACCTGATAGGAGCCGTTGAAAGTACTCCGGTAAGTAAGTGGACGTCCAAAGGATGCAAGACTCCGCTTCACAGAGTCTTTCCATGCAGCATACTCGTTAGGATATAGATGCTTGTTGACGATGACATTGGGCTCCTCTATTTCAGCATGAGTGGAGGATGTCCACGACATCTTGAGTGCCTTGAAAATATCCCATTTCACTGTAAGGTCACGATTCCAAAGAATCTGGTCCGAGAAGATAACAGGCATCTTGGTACCCGCATCAATGTCCCGTTCCTGGAATTCGTAATAACTGCGTGTGAGGTCGGTGTTGAACGAGAGGCTTTGTGGCAGCCATTGAAGGTTCTGCGCCTTGATGATATCGAGCCACTTTGACTTGCCCTTCAGGTTCTTGAAAGGCTCCAGCGGCTTGTACTTTGGTGAGTAATTGTATCCGAGGTTAAGACGCCAATTCTCCTCATTCTCATACACGGTGGTCTCACCTGTCTTGTAGCGTTGGCTGTAACTGTAGCTAAACGTAAAGTTGGCAGGGTCATAAGGCATTGGCTTACGGCTCTGGACGTTCGATCTCCAGTTGGAAAGCGACAGGTTCTTGTTTTTGACAATGCTTTCAGTAAGATTGCTGAGTGAGTCACGTGCAGCCTTGTTCTCACATTCGTCAAGGGCATCCTTTAGCAGCATGTCAGTGTCGAAAGGATTGTACTTGGGCGAGAGTTTTTGCCAAGAGTAAGAATAGTAGAGCGGCAGGTTCATTTTCCACTTATCAGGGAAGAACTTACCTAACTGGAATTGTGTGGTGACGCTCCACTCATAGAGGTTATCATTTCTGCGTTGAGACACCTTGTCCTCCAATCCGCCAAATCCCGCAGTTTCCACATGACCCGTCACATTGACAGAACCCAGGTCAGACATCTGTACATTCAGGTTACCTTGTGCTGCCCAACCTCCTTCTGTGCTATAGTCCTGCATACGAAGTTCGTTCACCCACACCTCCACATCACTTGTGCGACGACCATTGTTGCGCACACCCATCATCATCGTCTTCACTTCTCCCAACGAAGGATTACCAATGATGCTCACCTTGTTGTTGGGACGGTTCTTGTCATAAGCATAATAGAGTTGCGTATAACTTGCCGAACCATTCGCCCTTGCCTTGTTACGTTCATGCTTGAGGTCGGTGAAAGTGCTGAAGTCAATGTCGAGCATGTTCTCCTCTGGCCATACAGCCTTGCAACCTTGTGCTGTGTAGGTATCGTAATGTCCCGCGGGGGTGAGTTTGAGCGGTATCTCATATTCGTAGTAGTTGCTCTTGTAGTCGCTACCCATTCGGATGAAGAGACTCATCTGGTTGTCTTGCAGCTCGGTGTCACCCTCCATCGCATTGGCATGAACGAACATCTGCAGGTGCTTGTAGTTGCGGAAGTCCATATTCATCGTCTTGTACACAGCTCGTGCATCACCTGATGCCAAATTCTCGACGGAGAGTGCCAACGCCTGCTCATTCTCTTGCGAGAGCTGAGGCTGTGAAGGATCGAGCACACGGGTGATGCCTGGAGGCAGCACGTAGTTCACAGGAGTTTTGTCGTTATTTTCCTCGATGTTGACGGCAGATGGCACGATGCTTCCGCTCACACTGGGCTTCTCATTCGTGTAAAGGGCTTGTGTGTAGGTACGCCATTCACCTTCCACCAAATCAAGGTTTGCCAGACGCACCACGATAGGCTCTTCGAATCCTGTCATGTACATTCGCATGAAGCGGATGCTGGAGAAATCGTTGATGGTTCCCTCCTTGCTGTCATACTCATCCACTGGGATGCGGAACTGATACCAAGTGGCATTCTCTTTGTTTCCGTTGCGAAGTCCGACACTGGTTTCACGAGAATCAACAATGTAGTTCCGACCAACCACCATATCCTGCGGACGGAGGCTGATGTGGTACTCGTAGAAGTTCTCATACTCGTTCATCGTGTAGTCGGAGTTCACATCCTCGGCATCGGGCGTGCTCTTGTAGGCTGTGGAATATCGTTCGCCCGTGCCACCGCTATTGGGTGAGTTGCCTTCAGGTGAGTTGATGTATTTGTAGCGTTCGAGGATGGACGTGTGAGCGGCATCGAAGTCGCTGCCTCTGAAGTAGTGGTAGTCGTCACCTGCAGGGTCTTCAAAAATGGAATCGTAGGCGGCTGTGCTCACCTTACCCTTCAGGGCGTTGAGGTAGTCAGCATAAATGCCATAAGAACGTTCCTCCACATCTGAAAGGCCATTCAAACCGATATCCTGCTTGGGACGAGCACCACTTTCGTTGGAGAATGAATAGACCACAGATTTTTCGCTGGGCACACGTCCCCACAGCGTCTCCACATAAGTAGAGGCATTGTTGACAGGCATACCACTCTCATACGCCTTCTTTCCATCCTTCAGCACATCTTCGCTGATGTCGCCCAAGTTGAAATAGAGGTCGCCGCCATAGCGTCGGTCATCCTTCGTGTAGATGAATGGGTCGAGCATCCAGAATTCAATATATTGAATGTTGCTGGTTTCAAAGTCGCTGAAGTCCAGTTTCTTCATCATACCTCCCCATCGCTTCTTAGGATCATTCAGATGGGCATTTTGATCCACATCCGTATCGAGGTTGTAAGGACCACGTTCTGAAGGATAGTATGCCAAGTTGAGGATGTCCAACGTGTTGGCATCACCCGTATTGGTGTCGCGGTTCGGATAGACCTCACGCACATAGACCTCACGCACATAGTGGTTGGACAGTTGGTTAACGTCAGCTTTGATGTGCGCAGGAGTCATCGAAGAAGAGCGGCGTGTGAACAGTGGGTCAATCCTATACCATGCCAGTCGAGCACGGTTGTAGCCATATTTCACATCGTTGGAGAGTTTACCATATTCCAGATGAGATGGTGTAGAAGACAACACCCACTCCTTCGGGTTGCTCACGCTGTGAGGCATTTTGGTGCGTTCAAAGTCATCCAGATAAGACGCATTGCCCTGCGTGTCCTCCGACGTTTCTGCTTTCAGTTGGGCATATTCGCCCGTGAAAGAGATGGTGGAGGGGGCGCTCAGGTTAAGAAGTGGCAGCTTGTCGAGCATATTGGTGAGCCATTGTGAGTTTTGTTTCCAATTGATATGGAAACCCCACATGGTGTTGTTCAGCGGTTCACTACCCATCGTCACTTTAGAAGTGAGTGGCTTCTCCTTCACCCTCAGGAAAGTACCACCAATGTTGAAGTTCTTGGAGAAGTCATAATCCCAGTTCAAGCCCAGCATGGTCTTGCGCATGAAGGAGAAAGTGTCCAAGTCTTCAACACTGACACTCACATTTGTGCCGGCATCAATGAGACTCTGATTGATGATTTTGACCACACCCCTGTAGTAATCGATACTATAGTCGGTACCTTCTGTCAGGGTGACACCGCCTGCTGTCACCTTCACGGAACCTGGAGCGATGCTCGTAGTTCCGAGGGAGATTTCGCTACCGCTGGTCGCCTTGTATTCACCAGTCAACGTGAATTTGTTCTTCTCGGCTATCTGTTTCGCCACGATCTTGGTGGAATCGTAAAGTTGATCGTAGCAATATTTGTCAGCCAGGTCATCATTTCCCAACTTCTGTCGCAGCCAGTCACCAAAAGGCTCCACGACGGGGAAGATGACACGTCCCGTCTGCGATTGGATGGTGTAGCCCTCGATAAAGTCAAACCTGCCGTTAGGGTTCGTCTTTTGGTTATCATCCAGACGGTCTAAGTTCATCATCTTCAGCAATGTGGTTTGTTTGAAAGGCTCTTCAGGAATGTAGCTGATGTTCACACCTGTCGTATCGCTCAGATACTTGATGTCCATCTTGAATTTTTCCCGTTGCACAGAGGTTGCTTTCAGGTTATACACGTTCTTCATCATCAAATCCCAGTTGGCAATTCTAGGCGAACCAGATGTGTTCTTCAGCAACTTCACGAACAGCGCCTTGTCGTTATCTTTTTGGTCAGCAGAGAACTCACCTACCTGATAGGTCTGTCCGTTGTAGGTGTACTCGTATGCCACAGCCAGCACTTGATTAGGCTGAAGATTGGTTTTCAAACTGATGTATCCCAAGTGCTGATTCAAGGTGTATTCCGAAGAAGAGAGCAAACGCGCATTTTCCACCTTCTCATACTCGATACCACCAACCATCACAGGATTCAGCACCTGACTCGTCTGATCCATGTTGCGGGCATCAACGTAGGTGCTGACCATCTGGGCATATTGTTTGTTGCTCTCGTTGCTAGGGATTTCGAGTCGGGAGCCAGCCCAAATGCTGTTGCCGATTTTGACACCTTCCGCCAAATCCACCAAACCCACGATATTGCGGGTGTTCATGGTCTGTCCGCCCGTGTTGGTCAGCCAAACCTCAATGCGGTTGATGGTGATACCGCTGATGATATTCGGCAAGGTGGAGCATGCCTTGTCGTAAGTATCGTGGAAGTAGTGAGCAAGGAAGAAGTGACGGTTCTCATCGTAATCGTATGCCTGAATTTCATACGTGTCCACTTGATTGCCCCCTCGGCTGCCAACAGTGGTTGATTGTGTCTTCTTCTGGCTCAGCACAGTTTGCAATTTCAAACGTCCGAATTGCAAGTCCGTCCTGATACCGAACAGGACATTAGAACCCCTGATAAGACTTGAGTTGGTAGGAAAATCTACATAACCTGCCTCCAACTTCTTCACAATGTCATCTTCCTTTCCTTCGTAGGCAAGTTTCAGGTTCTTCTTGTCAAACTCAAAGGTGGCATCTGTGTCGTACCTGATGTTGAAATCCATCTGGTTTCCCACCTTTGCATCCACATTGATGTTGATTTTCTCGTCAAAGTCGAATGCTTTGGTCACACGGGCACGTTCTGAGAGGGACGGGTTGTCCACAAACTTGTAATTGTAGCCGAATTTCAGCTCCGCACTACCTCGTGTATTGATCTGCACACCGCCAGGACCGAAAATCTTCTCTGCGGGTCCCAAATCGAAGTGCATGTTGGTGAAGTCAAACTTCTCCTTCCCTTTCGTCGTGAACAAAGAATCGTTCCTCACCTTGAAATAATCGCGGAAAGACTTCTGCTCTGACCACTTCATATACTCCTGAGGGGTCAACATCCAAGGTTGGCTCAAGAAGTTGTCGCCCAACTTTGTACCTACCTTGTAATAGCCTGATTTTTCGTCATATACCGCTGTGTCTGGCTTCAGGTTCTCAGGGTCTTGCAAGTCCAAAGAAAACTCCTCCGAGTGGGCATCTTGCGGATAATCCGTCTTCTTCACCTTCACCGAATCCCCCGACACAACACTGGATGACGAGAACACATTACTACCGCTCACTTTCGCGATAGCACTTATGCTCGTCATAACCAATAAGATATATAATATATTTCGAAGAATCCGTTTCAAGATGCAACGTCTGTGTTGTGAGGCCTCAAGCCCCATTCCTACATATTCTAACATAAAAACGTAAAAACTTCCACATTATTGTATAAATACAAAGAAAAAACTGTAACTTTGCAAGAAAAACAACAGCATATGACAACAAAGACGAATACAATAGAATGCGTCTTCAGCATCTTTCGTGAACTGAACCAAATACCACGTCCTTCTCATCATGAAGAACGGGTGGCTGACTATCTCTGCCAGTTTGCAGAGCGACTCCATCTGGAATATGAGCGTGACAAGGAGAATTGCGTGGTGATCCGTAAAGCTGCCAGCCCTGGGTGTGAAAAGGCAGAACCCATCGTGCTGCTCAACCACATGGATATGGTTTGTGTCGGGATGGCTGATCCGCTGAAAGATTCCATCGAGGCGTATGAGGAAAACGGTTGGATGAAGGCACGAGGCACGTCGTTGGGAGCGGATAATGGCATCGGACTTTCAATGGCACTTGCCGTTCTTGAAGACGACAGCATCGTGCATCCAGCATTAGAGGTCATCACCACCACAAACGAAGAGGATGGTATGTCGGGGGCCTCGCAGTTGAGCAAGGATTTCCTCAAAGGTCGCAAGGTCATCAACCTCGATTCTGAAGACTATGACACCATCACAACAGGTGCTGCAGGAGCCTGCTTGCAGTTTCATCGCATCCCAATACAGCGAAAGCCCGTGCCAGAAGGGCTTTGCTGGAGTCGCATCCGAATAGAAGGAGGACTGGGCGGACACTCAGGCGTGGACATCAACAAGGGACGTTGCAGCGCAATCCTCCCAGCAAAATCCATCCTTAAGGCTATCAGTCAACGGAACGACATAGAGGTGGCTCACATCAATCTAGGTGAAGCCAACGCCTCGATTGCCTCGAAAGGCGAAATCATCGCGCGCATCCCTACAGGAGAGGCTTCCGAATACCTCCAACAAACCATCGAGAACATCAATCATTGGATGCATGAGGAATTTGGCAATACCGACCCACACATTCATTGTTGCATCGAAGCTTGTGAACAGCTCGACACCATCATTCCTCAAGAGGTTCTGACAGCATTGGTGAACTGTCTGGAGCAAGTGCCACAAGGTGTGGTGAAGATGAGCAAGACGATGCCAGGAACAGTGGAGACATCCAACAATATAGGACGCATCGTGACAGAAAAAGACCACATCTTCGTCTCCACTCACACGCGCAGTTTCATCGACGACGATATGGCTGCCCTCAGCCAAGAAATCGCCAAAGTCTTTCCAAAATCCGAAGTCGTGATGTCCGCTCCTGCATGGCAAGAAGACCAACAATCTCCTTTCCTTCAACTGGTTAGCGACACCTTCCAAGACGTGTTGGGTTGGCGTCCCCGCATGGTGGCGATGCACTTTGTCCTCGAGGCAGGTTTCTTTGTGCAGCACTATCCCGGCATCCAAATCGCCAGCATCGGTCCTCGCATCGTAGAGCCCCACTCCACCAGCGAACGCATCGAACTCTCCACAATCCACGACATTTGGCAAGTGCTCCTCAAACTGCTCCAACGATTGGCAGGTAAAATGTAGCATATCGTAAAATACCCTAACAACCTAACATTCGTCTTCAAATGGATTGTGGTTCAGTTAGTTGTCTACGTTAGGTCTTGTGCGAAGACCTAACATGGACCTAACACTCACCTTATCAGGCAGCAGTCAAAGAGATATCAGTGTGAGATTAAAATGTTAGGTTAATGTTAGGTCTTGTTTATAGACCTAACATACGAATATGGTTGATATACAGTTAAATGCAAGCAAAATGTTAGGTTGTTAGGTCTTTTTGCAAAAAAGTTCTCTTTTCCAAGAAAAACTTCCTCTTACCCTTCCAATTTTTGTGCCCCCACGGGAGAGATCTTGCGCCCCCGTGAGGAAAATATTTTTCTCTAACTAGGCAGCAAAAATTGCTTCCCCCTAAGGGAAAATTTTGCAGCCCCTAGGGGTAACAAAAATTTCCCTTAGGGATTGCAAAAAATTGCCGACGGCAATCCTACCTTTTGCCGTCGGCAAAACGATACTTTGCCGCCGCCTCTTTTGTGCTTTGCCGTCGGCAATTTAAAAACAGCCTTCTGGTAGTCCGCTTGGCACTCTCTGATAGTCCGCTTGGCTCGGACTCCCCTTCCGCTTGGCTTGGACTTCCAATAACTCGCCTCTGCTGTTCAATACTCGTGCGTTATTAAGAAATAAGGTGCCTCTGCTGAGGAATAAGCGTGCGTTATTGAAAAAAAAGTTTTAGAAAAGTTTGGAGGATAAGGAAATTTTGCCTTTTCTTGATTTCACTTGACAGTTTTCACCGGGTTAAACTGAATTACTTGTCAACATCGTTTAAATCGTACTGAAAACCTTGTCAGTCGAATACGTTGAGGTGTTTTGTTGCCTCCCGAGGGTACACTTGTTGGCTCCTCGGGGGAACACTTGCAGGCTCGGGAGGGTGCAACTGTAAGTTCGAGGGGACAATTTATTTGCAATTCTACCCCTACTTTTTGTATTGAGACTGGTCATTTGACGACAAATACCCCTCCAAATGAGATGTTGAGGCTGATTTTTTGAAAAGCCTTCGAGGGCACAAAGTGGCAGATATGGCATCAAAACACAAGGTTTATGCCTGTTTTTGAGCCCTAAAAAAGCCTATTTTTGAAGGAAACTGTCCTATTCTAATCCATTAGTGTCTTGAGTTGGGAAATGAGAATATGCTGCATCTTATTGTATTACAGCCTTTTAAAAAAAAGACAAACAACTGAGTGTGACAGTTACAGTTGTGACAGTTTATTTTTAAGGGTATCGCACTTTTCTCTATATTCTATATAACTATATATATATGAATTAATTAGATAGTATTTAAAGAGATATGTAGTGCTTGTTTTTTAACTGTCACAACTGTAACTGTCACGCGTTTAGGCTGATTTTTCTCTATAAAG
The DNA here is from genome assembly GCA_017651245.1 of Bacteroidaceae bacterium. Taxonomy (GTDB): domain Bacteria; phylum Bacteroidota; class Bacteroidia; order Bacteroidales; family Bacteroidaceae; genus Minthosoma. The sequence continues at coordinate 54,040 of JAGCDQ010000008.1, forward strand.
TATATTTCCCAATAACCTGCCTCTGCTGTTCAATACTCGTGGCTTATTTCCCAATAACCTGCCTCTGCTGAACAATAAGCGTTCCTTATTGGGCAATAACCTGCCCTTATTCAGGAATAAGTGCCGCTTATTGAAAAAAAGAAGAAAATTGTTTTTGTGGTTCTCAAAGTTTTCTCTACCTTTGCCATCGGTTCGGGGAAAAATCCGGACTATAACAAAAGCATTCGCTATTATTTCGCGCATAGCCAAGAGCGTCGGAAACTCTATTTGGTATAACAAGCACAGAAATAATATGTGACAGGTGGACTATAATGGTTCTTCTGTTCTCGTTGTATTAGCGATGCACACGCACAGCGTGATGCATCCAGTAAACGAGACAGAGGCTCCATCCGACGCCGCCTCTTGCTATGCGCAATGGAGCATCACGCTTCTTTTGTGTTATAGTGTGACTGATAGTCGATGCTAATTAAACGCATCATCATATCATGTTACATCTCTCAGAATATTATGCTCGGATAGAGTCAGAGGAAGAAAACATTGGTTTTGTTCAAGAATCTCAGATTCCAATCCATTTCCTAGAAGAAGAAACTCCTACTCAAGGATATCGCTTGCTGTCGCTGTTTTCAGGTTGCGGGGGTATGGATATTGGTTTTGAAGGAGGCTTCATTGCCCCTAGAAAGAGTTTTGCCCCAAACAGTTCTTTTATAGACCATGTAATAAATGACAAATGGGTTTTTCTTTGTAAGAATCGTTTCAACACGGTGTTTGCCAATGACATTCTACCAGAAGCTAAAGTCGGATGGACAACATTCATGAGCAGATATAGGCACACTCCTGAAACATACAAGCTCATGAGTATAGTGGATTTGGTAAAGATGCACAATAGTGGTGCAGACATCTTTCCGAAACAAATTGACGTGGTGACAGGAGGTTTCCCGTGCCAGGATTTCAGTATTGCGGGCAAACGTAAGGGATTTGATTCTCAAAAAGACCATGAAGGACATTTACGTGCTGAAGATGTACCAACAGAAGAGAGTCGAGGAAAATTATATTACTGGATGAAACAAGTGATAGACATTACTCGTCCGAAAATATTTATAGCCGAGAATGTGAAAGGTTTGGTGAGTTTGGGCGACGTTAAGGACATCATCCAACAAGATTTTGCCTCAGCAGATGGGAATGGATATATTGTGTTGAATCCTCAAGTTCTTCATGCTGGCAATTATGGTGTTCCTGAATCCAGAGAACGCGTTATTTTTATAGGAATTCGTATAGAGGGACTAAAGAAAGAAGCTTATCGAGCTTTGACGCAAGATTGTGTTCCTGAAAGATATAATCCTTATCCCCAACCAACTCATAGATGTACTATAGAAGGGGGGCAACTCTTGCCAATGGTCACAACAAGTGATGTTCTTGCAGATTTGCCAGAACCTGATGACGCATTTGACTTGGCACAGAAAATCTATTCCAAAGCAAAATATCTCAGTAATGGAAGTCAAGGACAAACGGAGATAAAACTTAATTCAATTGGTCCCACTATTCGTTCTGAGCATCATGGGAACATTGAGTTTCGACGACTCTCGGCAGAACATGGCGGTACACATACAGAAGAGCTGTTAAACGGATTGGATGAACGAAGACTCACTCCACGTGAGTGTGCTTTAATCCAGACATTCCCCCCTGATTATCACTTTGTCATGAGAAGTGATAAAGGACGTGGATTTCTATTAAGTTCTTCAGCAGCTTACAAGGTAATTGGCAATGCCGTTCCACCAGTGCTTGCATATCATATTGCGAAAAGAATAGAAGAAGTTTTACCTTTATATTTTTCAGAAAAAGATGGATGACAGCAACTACATTGCAATAAATCTCAGGAATAAAGAGGAAGCACGTTTCGCTCGCTTTATGCAAGTTACCACAGAAGCCTTAAGGAAAGACGCCAAGAACAACATCACCTATTACAGTAACCAAAATGGTGAGAAACTTGAAGGAGTTGTCCTTGACAAGATGCGTTCTTTTGCCTCAGAGTTTGACATCTGCCCAGAAGATATCCGCCATGCTTTGAAACAACATTTTCCTGACATCTTGTTTGGAAACAGGTTTGGCGTTGAAGTGAAATCAACCAAAGAGCACTCATGGATATCAACAGGAAGCAGCATTGTGGAGAGTCTGAGAGAAGAACAAGTAAAGAAAGTGTATCTGCTTTTTGGACGTTTATCTGCCCCTGATATAGACTTCCGATGCAAGCCATATGAGGATTGTCTATACGACATCGCTGTAACGCATAGTCCACGTTATCTTATTAATATGGACTTGAAAAATAGCAGTCAAACCATCTTTGGGAAGATGCAAGTCAACTATGATACTTTTAGGGAATCATCTGACCAAATAGAACTTGTCAGGAAATATTATCGTGAAAAATTTAGAGCAAGTGGGAAGAAAGGAGAAATGCCTTGGTGGATTGGTTCGGATGCCAATGTGAGTGCGGAAATAATGCCTACTTTGCAGGAGATAGGAAACATTCGTATGTGGGATATCATTGACCGACCCACACAGGAGTTTCTGAAAGCATGCGCATATATATTGTTCCCTGAAATATTCGGTAATGAAACGACCAAATTTCAGAACCTCGCTTTATGGTTGTGTTCTCGCTATTCCATCATTAGTTCCAGTCTTCGCGACAAATTCTCTGCAGGAGGAAGAGGTGACATTTATGTTAATGATGTTTTGAGATGGAAAAATATGCCAAAGATTATTTGTAATATGTTGATACAATTAGAAACTATTCGTAATGTGTTTGAAAACCATTCATATCCTTATGAAGAGATTCGATATTGTTCCAATTATTTCCGTCCTAATGTGGATTTGTATAAATCGTGGAAGCAAACCGTCAATTATTACATCAAGAGCCACAATATCAAAATAGAAGATGTGCTGAAACTCAGATACCTGAGATACACTTCAGACAACAATTTCTTCACGGAAGAAAGGAAAGAATCTAAAATGGATTTTTGATAGACTCCATCAAGGCAGGTTGCTGATATCTCAAATACTATTAGTGATTGGCGCCATAATTTTGTTCATAATGGTCTACTGCCACTAAATTTACGAGTGGCGTATTGAGGGGAACGGAAGCAGTCTCAAAGCCACTTTGTTTTAAAGTCATTTTGAGTTACCCACTAACTGCAGTAATTAGTGGGTAACTCAAACACGGTTGGTTTTACGATGGAATTTTGATGGGGCTGAGCCTTTTCACTCCTCCCACGCTAATGCTGATGCACCCAGGACGGCGGCGTTGGCATTCATGAGGCCGCTGATGAGGAATTTGGCTTTGCCTCGGAAGATGGGCATGACGCTCTTGTTATAGGATTCCTCAATGGGTTTCATGATGAGGTCGCCTGCCTTGCAAAGACCACCAAAGAAGATGAAGGCTTCGGGAGAGGAGAAGGCTGTGAAGTCGGCACATGCCTCACCCAGCATCTTGCCTGTGAACTGGAAGATTTCGTTGGCGATTTCATCACCTTGACTGGCTGCGATGGAGACATCAAGGGATTCAATCTGGTCAATGGGTTTGTTGCGAAGTAGAGACGGGCGGTCGGTGGTGGTGAGGATTTCACGAGCTGTACGTGCCACACCTGTTGCCGAGCAATAAGTTTCAAGACAGCCTGTACGACCACATCCACAAAGACGACCTTCTTTGCCTCGTACCGTGATGACATGACCCAATTCTCCTGCGAAACCATCGTGACCATAGACAAGCTGTCCGTTCACCACAATACCAGAACCCACACCCGTGCCGAGCGTGATGACAATAAAGTTCTTCATGCCACGAGCCACTCCGTATGCCATCTCACCCATCGCTGCGGCATTGGCATCGTTGGTCATTTTGACGGGGAAAAGAGTTGAGGGGTGAGAGTTGAGGGTTGAGAGTTGGGTGGAGAACATTTGGGCAAGGGGCACGATGCGGTCGTGTGCCCATGCAATGTTGGGAGCGGTTTCGATGGAACCCGTGTAGTAGTTAGCATTGGGAGCACCAATACCCATACCAGCGATATTGTCTATGCCGCCCACTTGATCAATGAGAGGACGGAGACATGCTACGCCAGCCTCAACAAAGGCTTCAGCAGTGCCGTAAGCTTGCGTCTTGATGGAGTTCTGGGCAACAATGTCACCTTGTGCGTTGACAATGCCAAAGACGGTGTTGGTTCCTCCAAGATCAACCCCGATAGAGTATGCTTTCTGTTCGTTCATCTTCTTCTTTTTGTTGATTTTGGGGCAAAGATATGAAAAAGAAGTGAAAAGTGAATAAGAAAAGGTGAAAAATGTGTACCTTTGCACTCTAAAACGATTATTAAGCATTTTATGATTTTACAAGCGATTCCCCAGATACCCGAACTGAACTTCCAGGAATGGATGCAGAATGTGGGTGTGTTTGAGGAAATAATGAAAGGTTTTCTAATTGGCGTGCTGGCTTCAGCCCCTATGGGACCTGTAGGTATTCTGACCGTGCAACGCACTTTGAATAAGGGACGTTGGGAAGGTTTTGCCACAGGTATCGGAGCAAGCATCAGCGACATTCTGTATGCCATCATCACTGGTTATTTCATGTATCTGGTGGTGGACATCATCGAAGACCCTATCATCGCTTTGTGGATTAAAATTATTGGCTCTGCCCTGTTGTTTGCCTTTGGTATCTACACCTTCAAAAGCATTCCAAAGCAGAAAGTGGTGGACAGAGAATCACCCGTAGAGACGAAGCACAAACTGACGGGATTCATCATTTCGGGCTTTGCCATTACGGTTTCCAATCCGTTGATTATCTTGTTGTTTGTGGCATTGTTCGGTCAGTTCACGTTTATCTTGGCAGGCAACTGGCTGGCACAGACAATGGGTTATCTGTCCATTGTGGCAGGTGCATTGGCTTGGTGGTTTGGCTTGACTTGGTTGGTGGATAAGGTGAGAGCCCGTTTCAGCAATCAGGTGATTTGGCGCATCAACCGAATTATCGGCATCATTGTGATGGTGGTGAGTGCCTTGATGATTGTCTATGCATTGACGGGCCACACATTCCATTATATTCCTTTCGGAGATAACGAACCAGTATAAGAGTATGTTTGTAGCAGAACAATTGAGGAAGAAAAATATAGCGGAGTACTTGCTGTATATGTGGCAAGTAGAGGATGTGGTGCGTGCGTTTGGCTTGGATGCGGAGAAGATGGCAAAGGAATATGTGCCACAGTTCGGCTTGGATGCAGAGAAAAGCGAGGAGCTGAAGGGATGGTATGAACATCTGATTGAGATGATGCGTGAGGAGGGTGTGACAGAGAAAGGACATCTGCAGGTGAACAAGAACATCATCATCTTACTGACAGACCTACATGCCCAGTTGTTGAAGTCGAGCAAGCATCCATTCTACTCAGCTGCTTATTACAAGGCATTGCCCTTCATTGTGGAGTTGCGGGCAAAGAGTGCTGAGAGTCAGGAGAAGAACGAAATTGAAAATTGCTTTGATGCGCTGTATGGAGTGATGTTGCTACGAATGCAGAAGAAAGAAGTGTCGGCGGAAACAGCTACAGCTATTGACAACATCGCCAAGTTCATCGGTCTGCTCTGCGACTATTACAAGAAGGACAAGGAGGGAGAGTTGGAGGTTTGAGATTGGAGGTTTGAGGTTTCTTGGCAAGCCAAGCGTGCTAAAGATACGATAAGAGGTTTGAGATTTAAGATTATAGAAAGAGATATGAATATTTTAGTGACAGGATGCAACGGACAACTCGGCAATGAGATGCAGTTGTTGGCAAAGGAGAATGCACAACACACGTATTTCTTTACGGATGTAGTGATTCCAGAGGGAAGCATTGCACAGAAACTGGACATCACAAACGAAGACGAGGTGGAGGCGTTCGTGGAGGCAAACAAGATTGACTGCATCGTGAACTGTGCAGCGTTTACGGCTGTGGATAAGGCAGAGGATAACGAAGAGTTTTGCAACCTGCTCAATAATATCGCTCCTGGCTATCTGGCAAAGGCTGTTGGAAAGCGTGGGGGCAGCATGGTGCAAATCAGCACGGACTATGTGTTTGACGGCACTAATTACACACCCATGACGGAAGAATTGCCTACTTGTCCAAACTCTGTCTATGGACGCACGAAGTTGGCAGGTGAGGAGAGCGTGAAGGCAAATTGCAAGAACTATCTCATCATCCGTACGGCTTGGCTCTACTCTACCTTTGGCAACAACTTCGTGAAGACGATGATTCGTTTAGGTAAAGAAAAGCCTGAGCTGGGCGTCATTTTTGACCAAGTGGGCACACCAACCTATGCAAGAGATTTGGCGGCTGCTATCTTTGTGGCGATCAACAAGGGCATCGTGCCTGGCATCTACCACTTCTCTAACGAGGGTGTCATTTCGTGGTATGATTTCACCAAAGCCATCCACAGGATTGCAGGCATTACAACCTGCCACGTGAGACCACTCCACACATCGGAATACCCCACCCCCGCAAAAAGACCTCACTATTCCGTGCTGGACAAGACGAAAATCAAGAACACCTACGGCATCGAAGTGCCTTATTGGGAAGACTCTTTAAGAGAGTGTATTGAAAAATTGAAGCAATAACACATGAACGAAATAGAAAGAAGAAGAACATTTGCGATTATCTCGCACCCTGATGCGGGTAAGACCACGTTGACGGAGAAACTGCTGCTGTTTGGCGGTCAGATTCAGGTGGCTGGTGCAGTGAAGAGCAACAAAATCAAGAAGACCGCCACCTCTGACTGGATGGAGATTGAGAAACAAAGAGGTATCTCCGTGAGCACCTCCGTGATGGAGTTTGACTATCAGGACTATAAAGTAAATATTCTTGACACACCGGGTCACCAAGACTTTGCGGAAGATACGTTCAGGACCTTGACCGCAGTGGATTCTGCCATTATCGTGATTGATGGTGCAAAAGGTGTGGAGGCACAGACACGCAAATTGATGACTGTGTGCCGTATGAGGAAAACACCTGTGATTGTGTTCATCAACAAGATGGACCGTGAGGGTAAAGACCCCTTCGACTTGCTTGACGAGGTGGAAAGCGAATTGCAAATCAACGTGCGTCCCCTCTCTTGGCCTATCAATCAAGGAGCACGATTCAAAGGTGTTTATAACATCTACGAGGAGAACCTCAACCTCTTCACCCCCAATAAGCAGATGGTGACAGAAAAGGTGAATGTGGATATCAACTCGGAAGAACTGGATGAGCGTGTAGGGAAAGAAGATGCAGAGAAGTTGCGTGAGGACTTGGAAATGATTGACGGTGTGTATGACACATTCGATGTGAACACCTATCTGGAAGCAGAAGTGGCACCCGTTTTCTTCGGCTCCGCCTTGAACAACTTCGGTGTACAAGAACTCCTTGACTGCTTCGTGAAGATTGCCCCCAATCCACGACCCACGACGGCGGAAGAGCGTATGGTGCAACCAGAAGAACCTAAGTTCACAGGATTCATCTTCAAGATTACAGCCAACATCGACCCCAATCACCGTTCTTGTACGGCATTCTGCAAGGTTTGCTCGGGCAAGTTCGTTAGGAACGCCCCCTATTTGCACGTAAGAAATGGAAAAACGGTACGTTTCTCCAGTCCTACACAATTCATGGCACAACGAAAGAGTACGATAGAAGAAGCATATCCTGGTGACATTGTGGGTTTGCCAGACAACGGTATCTTCAAGATTGGTGACACACTGACAGAGGGAGAGCTGTTGCACTTCAAGGGATTGCCCAGTTTCTCACCTGAGATGTTCAAGTACATTGAGAACGCAGACCCCATGAAGACAAAACAGTTGGAGAAGGGTATCAATCAATTGATGGACGAAGGTGTGGCACAGCTGTTTGTGAATCAATTCAACAATCGCAAGATTATCGGTACGGTGGGACAGTTGCAGTTCGAAGTCATTCAGTATCGTTTGGAGAACGAATACAATGCCAAGTGTAAATGGAAACCTGTGAGTCTTTACAAGGCATGTTGGATTGAGAGCGATGATGATGCCGAATTGGATGCTTTCAAGAAGCGCAAGTATCAATATATGGCAAAAGACAAGGAGGGACGAGATGTTTTCCTGGCAGATTCCAATTATGTGTTGCAAATGGCACAACAGGATTTCAAGCATATCAAGTTCCACTTCACCAGTGAATTTTAACTAGCCCGTAAGGCAGAGAAGATCAATTATATGTTACAAGACGAAGTAAAGAAAGCGATTGAAGTGATGAAGGCAGGCGGTGTCATCCTCTACCCGACCGACACGGTCTGGGGCATCGGATGTGATGCCACCAACGAGGAAGCCGTGAAGAAAGTCTTTGCCATCAAGAAGAGGGAAGACAGCAAGGCACTCATCTGCTTGGTGGATAGCGATGTACGCTTGCAACGCTATGTCAGGAATGTGGCAGATGTGACTTGGGATATGATTGAGTTGAGTGAAAAGCCTCTCACCGTCATTTTTGACAACGTGACAGGCTTGGCTCCCAATGTGATTGCTGAAGACGGCAGTGCGGGATTGAGAATTACGAAAGAGGAGTTTAGCAAAGAACTCTGTTTCCGTTTTCAGAAGCCCATTGTCAGCACCAGCGCCAACATTAGTGGAGAACCCACCCCACAAACATTCGAAGAAATCAGCGACGAGATTAAGAATGCGGTTGACTATGTGGTCAAGTACAGCAGACAGAGTCGCGAGAAGCATAAGCCCAGTAGCATTATCAAAATGAATGCCAACGGTCAATTCACCATTATCAGAGAATAACCATGAATCTTACAAGGATCAGACGCAAGGAAATCAAGCTCAATCAAGCTATCACCGAATGGCTGAAGGGTGATCATTCAGAACGGCAAATCGTACTGATGATTAGCCTGATGGTAGGTGTGTGCACAGGTCTAGCTGCTTTCGTCTTGAAATCCTTGATTGAGGAGATTAAACACCTGCTTACATCAGGTTTTGTGGCTGAAGACACCAACCTGCTCTATCTGCTCTTCCCAGCGATTGGTATTCTCCTCTCCCTGCTCTTTGTCAAATACATTGTTCGTGGCGACATCAGTCATGGAGTCACGAAGATTCTATATGCGATGTCGAGAGGTCGTAGCCGTATCAAGTCGCACAACCGTTGGTCAAGCATCATCGCCAGTGCCATCACCATTGGTTTTGGTGGTTCTGTGGGAGCCGAGGCACCTATCGTGCTGACAGGTGCTGCATGGGGTTCAGACTTTGGCAAACGGTTCCATTTGCCTCCCAAGACCTTGATGCTACTCGTCGGATGTGGTGCTGCAGGTGCTGTGTCTGGCGTGTTCAAGGCGCCTATTGCGGGGTTGGTATTCGTGCTTGAGGTACTCATGCTCGATCTGAGTTTCTCTTCCCTGTTACCACTGATGGTCACCAGCATCACTTCCGTATGCGTGTCCTACGCCTTCTACGGAACTGCTCCCCTGTTTGATTTCAATCTCAACAAGGCTTTCAGCATCGACATCATCCCTGGCTGCATCCTTTTGGGTATCGCCTGCGGTTTAGTGAGTCTCTACTTCACTCGCACGATGAACTGGCTGGAGGGTATCTTTGGAAAGATCAAGAAGAAGCGTTATAAGTTCTTTTTAGGTGCCATCGTGTTGGGTATCTTGATTTACTTCTTCCCAGCTATGTATGGTGAAGGTTACGATGTGATCAATCAGCTCATCAACAGTGCCTCTGCCAAAGAGATCATGCACAACACCCTTTTCTACGAGAACGACAGCAACCTGCTTATCTACCTTGGATTGGTGCTTCTGCTCAAGGTGTTTGCCACCACAGCCACTAACGGAGGTGGCGGATGTGGTGGAGTCTTTGCTCCAAGTCTTTTCCTTGGTTGCATCGCAGGTTTTCTCTTCGCCAACCTTTGGGACACGAGTCTTGGACTTATCATGGGAGAATCAGGTTATCTCTCCCCTAAGAACTGTGGACTTTATGGTATGGCAGGTTTGATGTCGGGCGTGATGCACGCTCCCCTCACAGGCATCTTCCTGATTGCCGAACTCACAGGAGGTTACAATCTCTTTGTGCCTCTGATGATTGTGTCTGTTGTTTCCTACCTTACTATCAACATCTTCGAGCCCCACAGCATTTATGCGATGCGTCTGGCACGTCGAGGACAACTCATCACCCACAACAAGGATAATGCCATCCTCACATTGCTGAAACTGCAATCGGTCATAGAGCGTGATTATAAAACAGTTACGCCCAACATGCCATTAAATCAGTTCATCGTTACCATTGCAAAATCGCACCGTAATATTTTCCCAGTGGTCGATGCAGGCGGACAACTTTTGGGTGTTGTGTCACTTGACTCTGTGCGACTTTATATGTTCCGTCCCGAACTCTATCGTCAATACACCGTCAACCAGTTCATGAAAGAGCCGCCAGCCACTTTGATGGTGAGCGATTCCCTGAAAATTGCCGCAAAGAAATTTGAAGAAACAGGGGCGTGGAATCTTCCTGTCGTCGATGAAGATCATTTATATATTGGCTTTGTTTCACGATCTGGACTCTTTACGAGTTATCGTGAAACCCTGATCAAATTCAGCCAAGAATAAAAGAATTGAAGAATTGAAGGATTGAAGGATTGAATTATGACAAAAGAAAATCTTAGAATCATATATATGGGCACCCCTGACTTTGCGGTGGAAAGTCTTCGTGCTCTTGTGGAAGGTGGTTACAACGTTATTGCTGTTGTCACCATGCCTGATAAACCCATCGGACGACACGGGAGTGTACTCCAACCTAGCCCTGTGAAGCAATATGCTCTTGAACACAATCTCAAAGTCATGCAACCAGAGAAGTTGAAAGATCCTGTCTTTATAGAGGAGTTGAGAGCATTGAAGGCCGATTTGCAAATAGTCGTTGCGTTCCGTATGCTTCCTGAAGTCGTATGGAGTATGCCGCCCCTTGGCACCTTTAATGCACATGCCAGTCTCCTGCCCAAGTACCGAGGTGCAGCACCCATCAACTGGGCTGTCATCAACGGAGAGACAGAAACAGGCATCACAACATTCTTCCTCAAGCATGAGATTGACACGGGAGACATTATCCAGCAGGTGCGTATTCCTATAGAAGAGTCTGATAATGTAGAGATGGTGCATGACAAACTGATGGTATTAAGTGGAAAACTTGTCACTGAAACTGTCGATAACATCATCGCAGGCACTGTCACGTCCATTCCGCAAGACCAATTCAAGGATGTGCCACTCACCCCAGCACCTAAGATTTTCCGTGACACCTGCCGTATTGATTGGAACCAACTCACCAAACGCATTTACGACTTTATCCGTGGACTCTCCCCCTACCCCGCTGCATGGACAACTTTAGAGGGTAAGTCTGTAAAGATCTATGAAGTAGAAAAGGATGTTACAACTACTCAAAGCAAACCAGGAACCATCGCCACTGATGGCAAAAACAACCTGAAGGTAGCCACTGCTGACGGATGGATTATTATCAAGACATTACAACTTGAAGGCAAAAAGAGAATGCCTGTCTCCGACCTGCTCAGAGGACTAAAAATCAAAGAAAATGCATTTTTTTTGTAAAAAATTTGCTAATTAAATAGAAAATACCTTACTTTGCAGCGCAAAAAGTAAAAAAACCTAAATATTAACATTCAAAATTTATTGCCTATAGAAGAGACATTACGCTAAACCAAAGACAAAAGCATAATGAAACAGCTCCGTGAACTTACCGACGAGCAGTTGGTATGTTTATATCAAGAAGGCAATAATAATGCATTCGACATTTTGTTGAAGCGTTACGAGAGTAAGGTTTTTTCTTATCTTCTCTATTCAGTCAAAAACCAGGAACTTGCCGAAGATCTCTTTCAAGACGTCTTCGTTAAGATTATTGTCCGTGTTAAGAATGGGCAATATACAGAAAATGGAAAATTTTCTTCATGGATGATGCGCATCGTCCACAATCACCTCATTGATTACTACCGCACTACCCCAACCTCTCAGATTATCTCCAACGATGAGTCAGAGATGGATCTCTTCAATCGTGCCGATATCGCCATCAATGAGAACCGCGAGCAGGAAATGATTGATCAGCAAACGCTTGCAGAAGTCAAAGAACTTATCGCTCAGTTGCCTGATCCACAACGCGAGGTGCTCCTCATGCGTGTTTACGATGAACTATCCTTCAAAGAAATTGCAGAGAAAACCAATTGTAGCATCAACACTGCCCTTGGTCGTATGCGCTATGCCATTCTCAACCTCCGCCACATGGCATTTGAACGTGGCATCAGTATGGCATCATAAGAAATGAATCGGATTCATAAACAATAAAATCGGATTACCCTCAAGTAGTCCGATTTTTTCAATAAAAAAACCTGCGAGACAATGTCTTGCAGGTTCCATTCTCTTGGGGGATTCTAACATCCCGAAAGTTGCGCTCTAAAATCGCTTCAGATTATTCAGCGATAGTGTCAGCTGCTACAGTGTCAGCTGCTACAGTGTCAGCTGCAACTACAGTATCCTCAACAACAGTAGAGTCAACTGCTACAGTGTCAGCTGCAGGAGCCTTCTTGTCGCAAGATACGAAAGATACAGATGCTGTGAGAGCGATTGCAGCAACAGCTGCGAAAACCAACTTCTTCATAATTTCTTTTACTTTTAATTTGTTAAACAATTAATTTGCTTTCAAAACCGCTGCAAAGTTACGCACTTTTTAAGATACGATGTTCTCGGAAATCTCTTTTTTTTACCTTTTCATTAAAAAAAATATTTTTTAAGGTAAAAAATGAGCACTTTTGAAGCAAAAGTGTGCATTGTGTACGGACACACAATATATTTTATCTTGAAAAGTTATATCATATAAAAAAAAAAAAGTATCTTTGCAATTGTTTTAGCAATACAAGCAACACTAAATCATCGAATGACGAATATGAAAAGTAAGTTTTTTGTCATGCTGGCGGCTGTCCTGATGCTGACAGCAGCTTGTTCGCAGAAGTCAGAGAATGCATACACCATCACGGGTACTGCAGAGGGTACTCAAGAGGGCGATACTGTGTTCATCTGCGAAATGCAAGGGTATTTCAACATGGTCCCGACAGATACTGCCATCATCAAGGACGGCAAGTTCGAATTTAACGGTGAGTGTGAGGGTGCTGCCTTGCGTTGGTTGATGCCCATCCATGAGGGTGAACCCACCACGATGGCACAATTCATTCTGGAAAAGGGTGAAATCAAGGCAGAACTGATCAAAGGTGAGGGTGAGAGTAAGATTGAAGGTGGTCCTAATGGAAAACTATATGATGAGTTTGAGGAGCAGTGTGGCAAAATTGGTCAGCAAATGGACGGACCTTGGCAAATCAGCTCAGACTCCACCAAAAGTGAAGCTGAAAGGCTGGCTGCACAAGAGAAGTTAGATTCGCTGAACAAAGTGATGCAGGCATTTCAAAAGAAGTTCATCATTGACCATGTGCCTTCCGCATGCAGCGACATGCTGTTTGCTTTCTGTTCGTTCAACTTCTCAGAAGAGGATAACGAGGAGATTTTGAAACTCTTCGGTGAGAAACAGCCCAACTTCCCTGTTTATAAGGCAATCATGGCAGAGAAAAAGGCTCAGGAATCGACGGCTATTGGTCATGCTTACACAGACTTGAAGATGGACGATCCCAATGGCAAGAGTATCAAGTTGAGTGACTATGTGGGCAAGAGCAAATATGTACTGATAGATTTCTGGGCTTCATGGTGCGGTCCTTGCCGTGCAGAGATGCCAACAGTGGTGGAAACCTATACAAAGTTTCACGACAAAGGTTTTGAGGTGGTCGGCGTTTCGCTCGACAATGAGAAAGATTCGTGGGTGAAGGCTATCGAAGACCTCAAGATGCCTTGGCCACAGATGAGTGACCTGAAGGGTTGGGAAAGCGAAGCATGCGCCACTTATCATGTACAAGCCATTCCTGCCAATGTGCTGGTGGATGAGAAAGGTAACATCATTGCCAAGGATTTGAGAGGCAAAGACCTCTTGGACAAGATGGCTGAGTTGCTACCATAATTATTCATCCCACATGAGGTCAGACATGACCTCGTTAGAAATAAAAAGTCCACGACGAGTGAGACAAAGCGTATCACTCGTAAGCGACAAGAGACCTGCCTTCAGATGCTTCTGTACATTCTGAAGGCAGTATTCTTTATGAGCCACACCAAAACGGCGTTCCAAATCGGAGAGGTGAAGCCCTTCAGAAGTGCGGAGGGATGTGAAAACGTATTCATCGTAGCGCTCGTGCTCAGTCAGATGTTCAGTCACCAATGCACAGGGATTCGCCATGTAGTGTTCCAATGAATCTGGATGATGGAATCGATTGCTACCATCATAGGAATGTGCCCCTGCCCCAACTCCCAGATATGGGACACCATGCCAATAACTGGAATTATGACATGACTGCATACCGGGCAGAGAAAAGTTACTGAGTTCATAATGTTCATAGCCCGCCCCCCCCAATGCATCTATCAGATATTCGTACATCTGCAAAGACACCTCTTCGTCCACTTCTGCAATCACACCTTCAGTAAGCATCCGCTCAAGCACCGTTCCCTCTTCATACATCAGGGAATACGCTGACAAGTGTTGAACCTGCAAAGAAAGTGCTGTCTGTACATCACATTTCCACTCGTCAAGTGTCTGGTCAGGAAATCCAAACATAAGGTCTATGCTAATGTTGGAGAAGCCTGCCTCTTGTGCATCATGAACAGCCTTCATGGCTTGTTCAGCGGTGTGACGACGATGAAGAAAACGTAAACGTTCCTCGTCAAATGTCTGCACTCCCATGCTGAGTCGATTGATTCCCATCTGTCGGAAACGCTGCAACAGCTCAGGAGTCATGTCATCAGGATTCCCTTCGAGGGTCACTTCGGCTTTCTCGCGTACATTATATATATTATGAATGGCACCAAGAATCCTCTCCAATTCATCTGGTGGCAATTGAGAGGGTGTGCCTCCTCCAAAATAGATTGTATCTACTGGTTCACCAGCCAGAAAATTCCGACGATGCCGCAACTCTTCTACCACCGCATCGACATAGACATGACGCTGTTGAAGCGAAGTGGTGGAAAAGAAGCCACAATAGATGCATCGCGACTTGCAAAAGGGGATATGTATGTAAATACCTGCCATGTGAGGACAAATTTACTTATTATTTCCTTAATAATAATGAAAAATGTTAAATAACATAAGTTTTTTTCGCTCCATCCCGATAAAAAGCAGTAATTTTATGCCGTTTTTCGAACAATTACAATAAACAATCATAAATCTAACCTAAACAATGAAAGTTTACCAAACCAACGAAATCAAGAACATTGCCTTGCTTGGCAATGACGGTGCCGGTAAGACCACTCTTACCGAAGCACTTTTGTATGAAGCAGGAATCATTAGCCGTCGTGGTCGCATCACACAGAAAAACACCGTGAGCGACTACTTCCCAGTGGAACAGGAATATGGCTACAGTGTATTCTCTACCGTTTTCCATGTAGAGTGGAACAACAAGAAATTGAACATCATCGACTGTCCAGGTGCTGACGACTTCGTGGGCGCTGCCATGACAGCTTTGAATGTAACAGACACAGCATTGTTGCTTATCAATGGTCAGTATGGACCAGAGGTGGGTACACAGAACCATTTCCGTTACACAGAGAAGTTGGGCAAACCCGTTATCTTCCTCGTGAACCAACTCGACTCTGAAAAGTGTGACTACCACCAAGTGCTCGATAGTCTCATCGGCATTTATGGTCCCAAAGTGGTTCCTATCCAGTATCCGCTGAATGAAGGTCCTGATTTCAACAGCCTCATTGACGTGCTGCTGATGAAGAAATATTCTTGGAAGCCTGAAGGTGGTGCTCCTATCATCGAGGAGATTCCAGCAGAAGAGATGGACAAGGCAATGGAAATGCATCGTGCCCTCGTGGAGGCAGCGGCTGAGAACGATGAGGGTTTGATGGAGAAATTCTTTGAGACCGAAGCATTGACAGAAGACGAACTTCGTTTAGGCATCCGTAGAGGATTGGCAACACGAAGCATGTTCCCTGTGTTCTGTGTATGTGCTACCAAAGACATGGGTGTACGTCGTTTGATGGAGTTCCTCGGCAATGTGGTTCCATTCGTTGACGAGATGCCTCAAGTACACAACACTCGTGGAGAAGAGGTGAAGCCAGATCCAAACGCTCCTACTTCCCTTTATTTCTTCAAGACTGCCAACGAGCCACATATCGGTGGTGTGCAGTACTTCAAGGTGATGTCAGGTAAGGTACACGAAGGTGATGACTTGACCAACACCGACCGTGGTTCGAAAGAGCGCATGGCTCAATTGTTCTGCTGTGCTGGTGCAAACCGCATCAAGGTGGAAGAATTGGTGGCAGGTGACATTGGATGTACGGTGAAGCTGAAGGATGTACGCACAGGCAATACGCTGGCTGGTAAGGATTGCGAGCATCGTTTCAATTTTGTGAAGTACCCAGATCCTAAATACATCCGTTCTGTCAGGGCAGAGAATGAAGGAGATACAGAAAAGATGGTGGCTGCCATCCAAAAGATGTCACAAGAAGATCCAACATGGATCCTGGAACAGTCTAAGGAACTGAGACAGACGCTTGTGAAGGGTCAAGGCGAGTTCCACCTCCGCACACTGAAGTGGCGTATGGAGAACAATGAGAAAATCAACATCAAGTTTGAGGAGCCCAAGATTCCATACCGCGAGACCATCACCAAGGCTGCCCGTGCTGACTATCGTCACAAGAAGCAATCAGGTGGTGCAGGTCAGTTTGGTGAAGTACACCTCATCGTAGAACCTTACTACGACGGCATGCCAGACCCAACATCTTATAAGTTTGGCAATCAAGAGTTTAAGATCAATGCCAAGAGCAAGGAAGAAGTTGACCTCGAATGGGGTGGAAAACTCGTGTTCATCAACTCTGTGGTGGGTGGTGCAATCGACACTCGCTTCATGCCTGCAATTCTAAAGGGTATCATGAGCCGCATGGAGCAAGGTCCTCTGACTGGTTCTTATGCCCGCGACGTTCGCGTTGTTGTTTACGATGGTAAGATGCACCCCGTTGACTCCAACGAACTTTCATTCATGTTGGCTGGTCGTCACGCATTCTCCGACGCTTTCAAGGAGGCAGGTCCAAAGTTGCTGGAACCAATCTACGACGTAGAGGTATTCGTTCCTGGTGACAAGATGGGTGACGTGATGTCCGACCTTCAGGGGCGTCGTGGTATGATCATCGGTAGTGAAAGTGAGAACGGCTACGAGAAGTTGATCGCCAAAGTGCCATTGAAGAGCTTGTCAAGCTACTCTACTACCCTCAGTTCCATCACAGGTGGTCGTGCCAGCTTCATTATGAAGTTTGCCTCTTACGAACTTGTTCCAACTGACATCCAGCAAAAACTGATGAAGGAATTCGAGGAACAGAGCAAGGACGAGGATTAAACACCTTCAAATGGTGCATAGCGTTGACTACGTCTGCCTATGCAATAAGAAAAAAGGGGAACCTGCTTATACAGGTTTCCCTTTTCATATTCTATTTAACAAATTAATAAGTAAATTCATTATTTCTATTAACATATATCAATATTTTAACTTTACAACAATATTTTTGAGTCTTTTGACGTTCTTATTTTAAGAATTGAGCTAAATTTGTAGCAAAGAAATAAAAAATGAAGAAATCAACCATCATAGTCCTCGCGATAGTCATGGGCATCTCTTTTGCCAGTTTGCTGATTATGCAGATGCGGTATATTGAAGAGGTGACCTCCCTGCGCTATGAATATTTCGAGGAATCCGTCAACCGTAGTCTCTACGAAACAGCCCATCAACTAGAGTTGTCGGAGACAAAGCGGTATCTGGAGGAAGGCTCAGATGCCATGAATGGTATCGCCACTGCATACGATTCCATCTATGCCAACACAGATTCCTCTGTCGTGCAACATATGCATCAGGTGATTGCTAAAGATGGCAGCGTATTCACCTCACGTGAAACGACCGTCAGTACGAACCTGTCAGACAAGTACTTCACCAAGAAGACGTCTAACAACAATGACCGTTTGCGTTCACTGAAAGAAATCATGGACATGCGGTATGCCACAGAAAAGAAGCTGGTGGATGAGGTGATTTACAGCATCCTCTATACAGCCAGTGATCGTCCCCTTTCTGAGCGCATCGACTTTATAGAATTAGACCAAATCCTCAAGACACAGCTGAACAACAACGGCGTCAATATTCCCTACCACTTTGTCGTCAGCACCAGCAATGGACAAAAAGTTTATCAATGTTCAGACTATGACGAGACGGGGAATACAAAGGTTTTCACTGTAACACTCTTCAGAAACGATCCCGTACAATGTGGCGGCATTTTGAAGGTACACTTCCCCAATTTAGGCAAATACATCTGGCGGTCGATGTGGTTCATGATTCCATCGTTCATCTTTACGCTCATTCTGCTCATCACCTTCATTGTCACACTCATATTGGTGTTCAGACAGAAGAAACTGACAGAATTGAAGAACGACTTCATCAACAACATGACGCATGAGTTCAAGACCCCCATCTCCTCCATTTCTTTGGCGGCACAGATGCTGGGCGACGAATCCGTCAGTAAGACACCGGCCCTTTTGCAACGGCTCACCTCAACCATCATTGATGAGACGAAACGCCTCCGTTTCCAAGTGGAGAAGGTATTGCAACTCTCCATGTATGAGAACCAACGAGCAAACCTCCATATGAAGGAAGTTGACATCAACGAGCTGATATCAGGAGTGACCCACACTTTTGCATTGAAAGTTGAAAGAAACGGTGGAAAAATTATCACCAACCTCAATGCCACCGACCCCAATATTTGTGTGGATGACATGCATTTCACCAATGTTATCTTCAATCTGATGGACAATGCCGTTAAGTACCGTCGAAAGGATGCAGACCTCGAGCTTAATGTGGAGACATGGAATGAACCTGGATTACTCTGCATCTCCATCAAGGACAATGGTATCGGTATCAAGAAAGAAGACCTGAAGCGCATTTTCGAAAAGTTCTATCGTGTGCATACAGGAAATTTGCACGACGTAAAGGGATTCGGACTCGGATTGGCATACGTGTACAAGATTGTGAAAGATCACAAAGGCACCATTGTTGCTGAAAGCGAGTTAGGGATCGGTACAAAATTTATCATTAAACTGAAAATGAATGATTAACACATAAAACAAAAATAATAAAACAATTAAAACATTTACAACTATGATTACAGATGAAAGACTTGAAGAAGTGAACATCCTTCTTTGTGAAGACGACGAGAGCCTCGGCATGCTTCTCCGCGAATACCTTGAGGCAAAGGGCTATAGCACCACACTCTGCCAAGATGGTGAAGAAGGTTTCGACACGTTCCTGCAAGGCAACTTCAGCCTTTGCATCCTTGACGTGATGATGCCTCGCATGGATGGCTTCACCCTGGCAAGCAAAATCAAGGAACTGAACTACGACATGCCATTTATGTTCCTCACAGCCAAGAACCTGAAAGACGACGTGCGCGAAGGTTTCGAACTTGGTGCTGACGACTACATCACTAAGCCATTCTCTATGGAAGAAGTGGTGTTCCGCATTGAGGCGATTCTCCGTCGTGTACGTGGCAAGAAGAATAAGGAAACTGCAGTTCGTCAGATTGGTCAGTTCACTTTCGACACCCAGAAGCAGATTCTCTCCATTGGCAACAAACAGGAGAAACTCACCACCAAAGAGGCAGAGTTGCTCACCCTGCTTAGCAACCGCCAAAATGAGCTCTTGCAACGTGATTATGCACTCAAGACCATTTGGATTGATGACAATTACTTCAATGCCCGTTCAATGGATGTGTATATCACTAAGTTGCGCAAGCACTTGAGAGCTGACCCCAACGTGGAAATCATCAACGTGCATGGCAAAGGATACAAATTGGTCATCACCGAAGATGGCGGGAAAAAAGCAGTTGACTGACAACAGCTAAACACAAAAAAGGTGGGCACCCTGGTGTCCACCTTTATTCTTAATAAATGCATAGAAATCAGCACCTGAGACCATCTGCCCGCAAGCACCTCGTGTCACTATGCCTCCAATTTCTTGTTCATGAAGATGTGCGTCAGAAGACCTGCGATAATGAGGAAGAGGCTTCCCCAAGTGTACCAGTTCTGGTCAGCCAAGTCACCCATGAAGGGGACAAATGCGCAAAGGATAAGCAGCAATGCGCCTAACACGATAAGTAAAATACCAAGATTTTTTTTCATTGTATCTATCTAGTTTTTTGTTGTTATCAATCAAATCAAGTACAAAATAACGACTTTTTCTCCAAACAAAGAAACTTTTCAGCAAGAATTTTTCATTTAGGTACCAAAAAAGTGTATTTCATAGCTAATTATACAAAAATAATCCGCACTTTGACCACGTCGAAGGTTCTTTCGTTCGACAAGACACAAAAAAAGCCTGTTTTATTTTGCCATGTGCTCACTTATTCGTACCTTTGCACCGCTTTTGCAAAAACAAGAGCACAATTAATAACATTATTAACAAATCAAACTTACATTATTGATCTTATGAATCAATACGAAACCGTTTTCATTTTAACTCCCGTTTTGTCTGATGTTCAGATGAAGGAAGCGGCAGATAAGTTTGTCAACTACCTCAAGGACAAGGGCGCTGAAATCATCAGCACCGAGAATTGGGGTTTGAAGGCATTAGCTTATCCTATTCAGAAGAAGACTTCTGGTTTCTACCAGATGGTCGAGTTCAAGGCCGAACCCACAGTGATTGCTAAGTTGGAGTTGCAGATGCGCCGCGACGAGCGTGTGCTCCGCTACCTCACAGTTAAGAACGAAAAGTACGCTGCAGCATATGCTGAGAAGCGTCGTAACAAGAAGGAGGCTTAATTATGGCAGCACCATCAGAAATCAGATACTTGACTCCTACTACTGTAGATGTTAAGAAGAAGAAGTATTGCCGTTTCAAGAAGAGCGGTATCAAGTACATCGACTACAAAGATCCAGAATTCCTGAAGAAGTTCCTCAACGAGCAGGGTAAGATTCTTCCTCGTCGTATCACAGGCACTTCTCTGAAGTATCAGCGCCGCGTGGCTCAGGCAGTGAAGCGTGCACGTCACCTTGCACTCCTCCCATACGTAGCAGACTTGTTGAAATAAAAAATAGGAGGTAAGACAGTATGAAAATCATTCTTAAGCAAGACGTTCATGGCTTAGGCTATAAGGACGAAGTCCTCACAGTGAAGGACGGTTATGGTCGCAACTATCTTCTTCCTCAGGGTTTCGCAGTGCTCGCTACTGAGAAAGCCATCAAGCAGCTCAACGAGGAATTGAAGCAGCGCGCTAAAAAGATTGCAAAGATCAAGGCAGATGCTGAAGCACTGGCTAAGAAGTTCGAGGGTGTTTCTCTCACTATCAAGGCACGTGTTTCTGAAGGTCGCAACATCTATGGTTCCATCGGTCCCAAGGAAGTTGCTGCTGCATTGGCAGAGAAGGGTCTTGAGATTGACAGCAAGCTCATCACCATCAAGGGCGTAAAGACCCTCGGCGATTATGAGGCTGTTGCTCACTTCCACCGTGAAGTATCCGTTGCCATCCCATTCGAGGTGGTTAACGAGGACGGTGAGAAGAATCCAGCTAAGCAGAAGGAAGCTCCTAAGGCAGCTCCTGTAGCAGAAGAAGCTCCCGTCGAAGAGGCTCCTGAAGCAGAGGAAGCTGACGACGAAGAAGTAGCTGAATAATTAGCTTGCAACAATAAATCCAACGAAGAGGGCTGACACCGCAGTGTCAGCCCTCTTCGTTTTCTTCACATCACACATCTTATTTCACCACTGTGATGCGTCCCTGTGGTTTCGCATACTCTTGACCGATGTGTCCATTCAATCTATCAGACACGTATTCGATGAAGATTTCATTATACGTCTTCTTCGTCTCCATCACGATGGGGCATCCCTGAAGCGTATTGTGAAGTCCACCATCCGTCACACAATACTTGGTAGTGGCAATGGTGTAAGTGCGGTCGGGGTTGATAGGTTCATAGCGCTGAGTGGCACCATTGAGTACCTGCACATCGCTCACACTGTGGTCTTTCACGCGTGTGGTGAACTTCAAGCCAGACACCTGTGGGAACTGTCCGTCAGGCTTTGGCAGGAAGCTGACGAGTTTCTTGAGCATGTTGAGGATGGTGCTACCCTTCACCTCAGCCACTACGATGTAGTTGTCATAAGGCAACAAGGTCAGGAAATCGCCATACGTCAGTTTACCCGTTTTCTTCAGCTCGTTACGGATACTACCGCTATTGAGCACAGCGATATCGGAACCTGTCATCAGACGATAAGCATCCGTTACGATGTCACCAGCATTCGTCTCCCCCATACGGGCAATCTCATTCCCCTCATCGTCGAGAATGCGCAGAGGCACCTCACTGTTACAAATCACACGGCTCGTCTGCTCCTCCAGGATGGCGTGGATGCTGTCCGTCAGTTCTGCCACATAGGCATCCTTCACCGTCACCTTCTCAATCGGAATCAGCTCCGTGGTCATCTTTCCGTCGGGAGTGATGACGAGTTTTCCGATGTTGGCAAACTTTGTACCTGTCTGTGACACTACAACGGGCTTACCCACTTTGTTCTTCACGGTATCAGCCACGATGACAGCATGGCTGTGTCCGTCCAACACGATGTCGATACCCGTCGTATTCGCCACCACGGTATGGGAATCGGAGTTACGATTGGTTTCCTCCTCACCCAGATGGGAATCGAGTATCACGTAGTCAGCACCAGCACGTCTGGCATCATCCACCGCCTTCTGCACCAGCGCTGGAATATCTTGAATCTGCAGGTCGTAGATGACATTGCCCTCATCGTCACGGAAAGCATACGCCTCCGTCTCCATCGAGGTCGGTGTGGAAGCACCCACAAAAGCAATCTTCTTGTTGCCAAAACGCTTCATCACATAAGAAGCAAAGACGTTGCGTCCCAGCTTTACATCATAAAGATTCGCACACACAATCGGTGCAGGCACCTGACGAAGCAACTGGAACATACGCTCCATACCGTAGTCATACTCGTGGTTGCCCAAGGTGATGGCATCGTAAGGCAATGCCCTCATCAGGTCTACCACATACTGTCCCTTCGAGATGGCACCAACGGTCATACCCTGCACGTAGTCACCATTCGACACCAATGCCACATAAGCCGTGTCGGCAATCGCATCACGCAATCCTGCCAGCTTGGCATAACCATCCACAGCACAATGCACATCATTTTCATAAAGCACCACAATGCTTTTCTGCTGCTGGCCATACGCCATGATGGTACAAGCCAGCATCAACATCAATAAAATCTTTTTCATATCTTTCTTTTAAATGATAATTCCATGTAACTTGACCAATCGGTTCTTACTTCCAGAATACGAAATAGACGGCTGCCACCAAACAGAGGAAGGCAGCGGCGTGGTTCCAGTGGAGATGTTCACCCTGAAACATAAAGGAAGCGATGATAGTGAAGACAGTAAGGGAAACCACTTCCTGAATCACCTTCAGTTGCACGAGTGAGTAAGGACCACCGTTACCGACGAAGCCAAGCTTGTTGGCAGGCACCTGCAGCGAGTATTCAAAGAAGGCAATACCCCATGAGAAGATAATCACTAACCACAAGGGCCAACTGTTGGAAATGTTCATCTGCTGCAACTTCAAGTGGCCATACCAAGCCAGCGTCATAAAGATGTTGCTGCCAATCAGCAACAAAATTGTATAAAGTCCGTTCAACATAATTGTTTAATTTTGGGTACAAAGGTACGGAAACTATGTGAAAACGGCAAAAAACTCTCAACTCTTAACTCTTAACTCTCAACTTTTTCGTATCTTTGTAGCAAAATTCATTCAAATTAAAAACTAAAACCTAACAACAATGAGCACAAAACAAAAACGCTTTATCCTTTCGGAGAATGAGATTCCAACACAGTGGTATAACATCCAGGCAGACATGGTGAACAAGCCCATGCCTCCTATTCATCCTGCAACGAAGCAGCCTCTGGGCGTGGATGACCTCGCCCACATCTTCCCTCGCGAATGCTGTGTGCAGGAACTGGACACTGAACACGCTTGGATTGACATCCCTGAGGAAGTGCTTGATAAATATAAGTATTACCGCAGCACACCATTGGTACGTGCTTACGGTTTGGAGGAGGCACTCGGCACTCCTGCCCACATCTATTTCAAGAACGAGAGTGTCAACCCACTCGGCTCTCATAAGATCAACTCAGCTCTGCCACAGTGCTACTATGCCAAGATGGAGGGCACGACCAACGTAACGACAGAGACTGGTGCAGGTCAGTGGGGTGCAGCTCTTTCTTATGCAGCTAAACTCTACGGATTGGAGGCAGCCGTTTATCAGGTGAAGATCACGATGCAGCAGAAGCCTTATCGCAGCAGCATCATGCGCACTTTTGGCGCTGTCGTGGAGGGTTCTCCTTCTATGTCCACCCGTGCTGGTAAGGACATCCTGACGAAGGATCCTACTCACTCTGGTTCTCTCGGCACTGCTATCTCTGAGGCTGTGGAACTCGCTACTACCACTCCTAACTGTAAATATACCCTCGGTTCTGTGCTGAACCACGTAGGTCTGCACCAGACCATTATTGGTTTGGAGGCTGAAAAGCAGATGGAGATGGCTGGCGAATATCCAGATATGGTGATTGCTTGCTTCGGCGGTGGTTCCAACTTCGGTGGTATCGCTTTCCCATTCATGCGTCACAACCTCAAGGACGGCAAGAAGACCGAGTTCATCGCTGCAGAGCCAGACAGCTGTCCTAAGTTGACTCGCGGTCAGTTCCGTTATGACTTTGGTGACGAGGCTGGTTACACACCACTCTTGCCAATGTACACCCTCGGTCACAACTTCAAGCCCAGCAACATCCACGCTGGTGGTCTTCGTTATCATGGTGCTGGTATGATTATCTCTCAGCTCATCAAGGACGGTTATATGTATGGTGTGGACATTCCACAGTTGGAGACTTTCGACGCTGGTATGCTCTTCGCCCGCACAGAGGGTATCATCCCTGCTCCAGAGAGCTGTCACGCTATCGCAGCTACCATCCGCGAGGCCAACAAGTGCAAGGAGACTGGCGAGGAGAAGGTCATCCTCTTCAACCTCTCTGGTCACGGTCTCATCGATATGCCAAGCTACGAAACCTACATCAAGGGTGACTTGCAGAACTATACAGTTACTGACGAGGAAGTGGCTCGCAATTTGGCTGAACTCGACAAAATGATTTAATTTAGCATGTATCTCAGAGCATTTCTGACGAGCATATTAGTCTCTTGTGCTGCATTCGTTGTGGCACAAGAGACTTTTTGTTTTGGGACGAACGTCAATCCCGATGGTGTGAAGTTCGAGGTGGATTCACGAGGTTTCATCATTGGTGGCAAGCATGTGTTGCCTGTGATGGGTGAGATTCACTATGCCCGTGTGCCCGAACAGGAATGGCGGCGTGAGATTCAGAAGATGCGGGCAGGCGGCATCACTATTATTTCTACCTATGTTTTCTGGATTCACCATGAAGAGGAAGAGGGACGATGGGATTGGAACGGGAACAAGAACCTGCGAAAGTTCGTGGAGATTTGCCAAGAAGAGAAGATGCCTGTAGTGTTGCGTATCGGTCCTTTCTGTCATGGAGAAGTCTATCAAGGAGGTTTTCCCGTATGGCTGACGGACAAGGCACAGAGCAATCCTCAGCAGTATAAGCTGCGGACGACGGCATCAGGTTTCATGGAAGCGACGAAGAACCTCTATCAGCATATCTTTGCCCAAGTGAAGGGATTGCTTTGGAAGGATGGCGCTCCCATCGTCGGTGTGCAGATTGAGAACGAGTGTCGAGGGCCTTGGGCATACTATATGGCACTGAAAGATATAGCGTTGGAGGCGGGTTTTGACACTCCTTTCTATACCCGTACGGGGTGGCCAAAGTTGAACGGCAATGAGGAGTTCGGCAAGATGCTGCCCCTCTATGGCGACTATGCCGACGGCTTCTGGGACAGGGAACTGACCGATATGCCAGGGGCTTACAAGGATGCTTTCGTCATGAAGGACACGCGGCTTTCGGCGGTTATCGCCACAGAAGCCTTGGGCACGAATCAAGACACGAAGATGGAGGCGAAAGACCTCTCCTACCCTTACCTTACCTGCGAACTGGGTGGTGGCATGATGCCTTCCTATCATCGTCGCATCAACATGAGCGGCAAGGAGGTGAAGCCGCTGGCGATTTGCAAGCTGGGGTCGGGCTCCAACCTTCCTGGTTATTATATGTATCATGGGGGTACGAATCCCTACAACCCCAAGCACACGATGGCGGAGACGCAGGCCACGAGCGTGACCAACTACAACGATATGCCCCACATCACCTACGATTTTCAGGCAATGCTCGGCGAGATGGGGCAGCCCAACTGGACAGCTTGGCACGAAAGCCGACTCCTGCATCAGTTCCTGGCAGATTGGGGTGAGGAACTGAGCCAGATGGATGTCGATACCCTTTCCGACCACTATGCCCGTCGCGGCTCTTTCGAATTCCATAATGATTATGTACGTATCCTCAACGAAGAGGGAACATCTTACATCACGCCTCGCAACTGGCATCTGAAAACTTCAACTCTTCAATCTTTCAATTCTTCAATTCTCATTGATTGGGCCACCGCAGAACCTTTCTGCCAAGCCGACGGCATCATCTATTTTATTGCCATCGACGGGAAAAAGCCACAACTCTCCATCAACAGCAAGGTCATAACCCCAAAACTCAACAAACCATTCAAGGCTTCGGGCATGACTTTCTGCGTTCTCTCTCGCGAGAAAGCCTACACCGCCTATAAGATTGGTGATAAGCTCTACTACTCTGATGGCATCCTCTACCAAGACGGCGACGTCATCATGGAGGAGACGTGGCAGATGCTTCCCACTCCCGTCAATTATGTGCTGACCAAAGAGCACGGTGGTCTCCGCAATGTAGCGATGGGTAGCCAGAAAGTGGCGGCTCAACCCGACGAAAGTGATTGGGAGAAAGCGGCAGTGTGGACCATCAGCAGCCTCAACGAACTGAACGAAAACCTCAACCTCTATCTACATATATCTTATCAGGGCGATGCGGCCCGCATCTATGCCGACGGTCAGTTGATAGAGGACAATTTCTGGAACGGAAAGCCCATGCTCGTCCGCCTTTCCGACCTCATCGGCAAGCACGTCGAACTGAAAATCCTGCCGCTCGGCAAAGGCTATCCCATCTACCTACAAGCAAAAGAAAAGGAGGCTTTGGATAAAGCCCCCCATGGTATTCTGCTCTCGCTCGACAGCATCAAGGTGCTGCAATGCGAGGATAGAGCGTACTGATTTTTACATCTTCGCCATCGCCTGTTCGAGGTCGGCAATGATGTCTTCTGCATTCTCGATGCCGACAGACAGACGCACGAGGTCGGGTGCCACACCTGCCTCAAGCAGTTGCTCGTCGGAGAGCTGACGGTGGGTGTGACTGGCTGGATGCAGCACACAAGTACGGGCATCAGCCACATGCGTCACGATAGAGATGAAGTCGAGGTTGTCCATGAACTTGATAGCCTCCTCACGGCTTCCTTTCAGTCCAAAGGCAATCACGCCGCAAGAGCCGTTGGGCAGGTACTTCTGACCCAGCGCATAATATTTATTGGAAGGCAGACCGCAGTAGTTGATCCAACCCACCTTCGGATTCTTCTCCAACCATTCAGCCACCTTCTGCGCATTTTCACAGTGCTGACGCATACGGAGGTGAAGCGTCTCCAAACCAAGGTTGAGTAGGAAAGCATTCTGAGGTGCAGGGATGGAACCGAGGTCACGCATCAACTGAGCAACGAGTTTGGTCATGTATGCCATCTTGCCAAAAGCCTTCGTGTAAGTCAAGCCATGATAACTCTCATCAGGAGTGGTCAAACCTGGGAACTTGTCAGCATACGCATCCCAGTCGAAGTTGCCGCTATCCACCACACAACCACCTACTTGCGTCGCATGACCATCCATGTACTTCGTCGTCGAGTGCGTCACAATGTCACAGCCCCACTCGAAAGGACGGCAGTTGATCGGCGTAGCGAACGTATTGTCCACAATCAGTGGTACCCCATGCTTGTGCGCCATCTTGGCAAAACGCTCGATGTCGAACACGTTGCCGCCAGGGTTGCTGATAGTCTCGCCAAAGAAGCACTTCGTGTTGGGGCGGAACTCCTTCTCAATGCGCTCGTCGTCCCAGTCGGGGTCGATGAACGTGCACTCGATGCCGAGCTTCTTCATCGTCACACCAAAGAGGTTGTACGTGCCGCCATAGATGCTGTTCGACGTGATGAAGTGGTCGCCAGCCTGACAGATGTTGAACACGGCATAGAAATTCGCAGCCTGTCCGCTCGACGTCAGCATCGCACCCACACCCCCTTCGAGGGCAGCAATCTTCTTCGCCACCATGTCGTTCGTCGGGTTCGCCAGACGCGTGTAGAAATAACCGCTATCCTTCAGGTCGAACAGACGAGCCATCTGCTCACTCGTGTCATACTTGAACGTCGTACTCTGATAAATGGGCAGCTGCTGAGGCTCCCCCTTCGTAGGTTTCCATCCGCCATGAATGCAGATGGTCTCAAGATTCTTCTTCATTGTATGTTGATTTTATTGCTTTCGATGTGCAAAGATACGACAAAAAAACGCACCGTGCAAATACACGATGCGTTTTTCTTATATTATTATCCTTTTTGTTATTCTATTGCTATCCATTCCGTTTTCAACTCCACGAGGCATACCATTCGTTTACCTCATTTTGTGTTTTTACGCCTTTATTTGTGACTTTGCATGCTGAAAGTGAAATGCGAACTAAATGCGAACCAGTTTTCTCGGCTTTTACGGATAAAAATGAGTACTTTTGCAATCAAAAAAACTGACGCATGAAATATTATCACATCATCAGCAGCGTCGTGCTGCTCACGCTCTTCTCCTGCACCGACCAGCAGAAGCTGACCCGCGAGGATTTCGACCTCACCGGGGCATGGGTGTTGCGCCATGTGGAGATTCCCTGGGGAACGGAGTATGACTGCTCGATGGACGGTAACGGCACATCCTGCCTTATCTATGACCGCCAGAACATGCTCTACGAATGCAACATTTCCTCTACATCCTCGGGGCTGCTCATACAACCGACAGCGAAGTACACCATCACGTTCACCTACAAAGGCGGTGGCGAATGGCTCTATCTGGAGGATGGCGATTCGCATCCGCTCAGTGTCTCGGACAGCACCATCACCATCCAGCGAATCGGCATTCTCTACACATTTTCACGTGCTGACGACCTCTACAACGAGTGGGG
>JAGCDQ010000074.1 GCA_017651245.1 Bacteroidaceae bacterium
AAAGAGTTTTTATTTTTATTGTTGAGGCGCATCCTACGTTCGAGCATAGCTCAACGGTAGTGAAAGCCGAACACAATACAAAATAAAAGAGATTTTAATTCCAAAAAACATCGAAAAGAACGAAAAATACGAAAGCCTTTTTCTTATACAAAAACTTGTATATTCGAGATTTTTTTCGTATCTTTGCAAAAGAAATCACGCAGAGAAAAGCAAACGCTTCTCAAGCAAAAAGAAAACAAAACAAGGTTTTTGCCGACCGCCCCCACATATAAGGGCGGACGCTCGCAGATGTACGGGCGCCCGCCCTTATTTATGCGTCCGACCGCCCGTGACCAGCGAAACCCTATCTCCGTCCCTGTTCTCCCCCGCCTCTTCCCCTGTTAGATGCCGTTTCTTCCCCTTATCCCTCGTGAGAAAAAATTTACGCTCCAACGAGGGAAAAAGTTTTCCCTAATTAAGCATCAAAAATGGCATTGTCTTATCTGTTCAAATTAGAACTCGATTGGAACTCAATCGGAACTCGATTAGAACTCGATTAGAACTCGATTGGAACTCAATTAGAACTCAATTAGAACTCGATTGGAACTCAATCGGAACTCAATTGGACATCCTTTATTGAAAAGGTTGTTAAAAATGAAGGTGAACACTTGATGTGCCCACCTTCGTTTATTGATAGTTTATGAGGATTACTTCACAAAGACTTTCTGCGTAGAACCATTCTTGTATTTGATGATGTTCACACCCTTCTGCAAAGCCTCAACCTGCCTGCCATCAAGCGTGTAAATCTGATATTCACCTTCAGCAGCATTTATGTCTTGGATATCATCAATCATAGTAAAGCTACCTGTTATTGTCACATCATTCGCTGGCATTGTTGCAGGTACTTCACTCCAACCAGAGAAGTTGAAGCCTTCTTTCTTTGGTTCAGCCTCTGCTGTAATATCTGCTCCATACTCTACCTCACAAGTATTGTACTCTTCATTGTCAACCTTATAAATCAGTTTGTACTTCTTGACAATAAACGAGCCTGTGATGGTTACATCTTGTTCTGGCATTGTTGCTGGAACTTGATTCCATCCGGAAAAATCGTAGCCTTCTTTTGTCGGAGCGGTTTCAGGGGTGATAGATGAAGTCCATTCCACCTCATAAGACTTATATTCTTCTCCATCCACCATATAGGTCAATTTGTATTTTGGACGAGCTACTTTCACGATACAAGTGGCAGGAATCTCACCATCATTGGTGATTGCCATGATGACAGCATCGCCATATCCCATGGCTACAATTTTGCCCGTAGAAGTAACTGAACATATTGAAGAACTGGAACTTGTCCATTTGACGGATTTGTCAAATGTTTCTTCTGGCAAAACAACAGCCTGTAGTTGCTCCATCGCTCCTAATTTTGTAAATGTCACCTCAGAAGGGTCAATGTAAGCTTCTGTAGCATGAGTCTTCACAGTCACTGTGCATTCAGCTGTAAATTTACCATCTATTGATGAAGCCGTTATAATGGCAGTTCCTGATGACAAAGCCTTAATCTCTCCACTTTGTGTTATTGAAACGACTTCTGGTTTATCCACTTCCAACGTCAGATCTGCATCATCGGCATTCTCTGGAACAGGGGTTGCAGATAGTGTCGCTTCATCTCCCACTTCCATTAAAATGGATTCTTTGTCTAACGTGATTCCTTCCAATGGTTGTGCTTCTTCAATAACTGTGTATTTGTTGGGGAAAGCTGATTCATATGCCTGTTTTGAGCCCTTGGGAACATAAAGTTTGCATGAAGAAGAAATATGCATGCTATATACTTCAGCAGGAGGTGTTTTGCTCTTAAAATGGAATGATACATTTTCAGCAGATGGGGTATAAGGATAACTAAAATTGCCAATGGAGCTACCAATAACTTCCAATTTGTCACCAAAGAACACATGCATCCCTTCTTTGAAATCAAAACATGCCAAATTCATCCACTTCATGTTTGGGAAGAAGATGGAATCAGGGAGCGTTTCACTATTTTTGATGGCACCTGTATGCCCATACCCAGGCTCATCGTAAGTAAACGAACAATATCCTATTTCTTCCAAACTTGGGAATTTCCATATGTTCCATTTCGACAAGTCTGTTCTTCCTTTACATGCATAACTGGCAATACATTTTAGTGATTTTGGAAGGTTCACTGTTTGGGGACTATCCGATGGGAGATACATGAGGCTATCAACATTCTCGCCTAATATTAAATGGCCTATTTGCCTACGAAATGTATATCGAGTGTCATAGTAATCTGAGCCATTATTATCTTGATCGTCTCCGATTTTATTCACTTGTGTGTCAAAAACCAAAGTGTCAACAGATGACTGAAAGAAGGATCTCTTGGGCTCTAAATACGAAGTTAAACTATGAGGAAGAATTAACTTCTGAATACTATAGGGATAATCCTCTATTGCAGAGGTGGAAAAAGAAGATGATGCACTTTTGAAACTCCCATTCCAAGAATTTCCAACAATGGTAACATCACCAAGATCTATCACACCGTTAAGGCTTAACTGTGTCAGACCACCAATGAATTTAATGTCCGTGTTATTTATATACCCCGTAACCTTCAAATTCTTCACCGTTTGTTGGTCAGTATAAGGAATCTGATTCTTCAGGGTTCCTGGAATTTGAATATCAATCGTCAAGTCTGTTGCTTGAGCAAATAATGCCATGCATAAAGCAAAGCATACATAAAATACATAAATACGTTTCATAAGTCTTTATATATTAAAAGTTTGTAATAATAAATCTTCTGATAATGATTCAACCTCTATATGGAACAGATGAACGACTAATTTCAACGCCTTCTATACCTTTTTGCAGTAACATTATCTCTATACATTTCTTCATTAAATCAAAATCACAGCATGGCCCAACAACTATTTCTTTCAGACACGAAGTGGGTATCTCAACTTCAATGTATGGTGTTATGCTTCCTCTTGCTTTTTTCTTAAATTTAATGTCTGAAAGGGTTTTGTGGACTTGTATGATTCTTGACTCTTTCTCATAACTATAGACACCATGCTTTACAAAAGGCGCAACGATCATCATCATTTGTGTAAGAGTCTTTATCTGTTCATCTATTATTTTATCTTTCTCTATGATATGTTGTGCAGATTCCCAATATTGTGAATACTCCCACTTTGTATAAAGATAGGGAATGCTCATCGATGAGATTGTATCATATTCAACATCGACGGCATGAGGGACATCTGGATCCATATGTGTCCAATCATGTGTTATTTGTCCATCTGTAGAATATCGTTCAATATAATAGTTCCTAACATCAAGTCCCAATGCAACCCCTTTTCCATTGTTTCCATACATTCCCCATAATTGTAGATTATCTCTATGGCAAGAATATGAAATGACACATGAATGTTGAAAATTGTTTTTCATCATCTTTAGGTGACGATTCATCCATTCATCTAAAGATAATTGAGGGTCGAAGCTCCATATCCCTGACAATTTGTACTTCGCATCACTTATGGATAATTCTTTCTCTATTTCAGGAAGCAATTTGCAGATTTCCCTATACCCATACTCCATTTCTGTTGGGTCATTAAGAGAGAAGATGCTGTTGGCATGAAACCTGAACTTACCATCCTCTATGCCATCAAATATACTCATGAATGAGTCAATAGAAGTATAATGATAGCCTAAATTATCTCTAACCTGTTTTTCCATGTTGCCACGTAAAACGTTCCAAGTGACTCCCAAACTTGGCTGATTTATAATTGTTGGTTCATATACATACAAAAAGCGTGGGGAGTTCTCTTGTTACTCGTCCCACGAATAGAGGCTCTGGCATCGCCCTGATTGTCGAACGAGCAACGCCGAAGCCCACGCATTGTATATAGACAACACGATAGCAACTAGCCAGAAATGGCTACTTGCGTTTAGTGTTATGAATATACACCTGCAAGGGCGACTTTGTTGCATTGTTCTTGACAATCAATTCGAAACTGCCAGATTTCTATTCGTCAAGCACAAAGCGTCAAGTACGCCTTTTCTATATATAGGTTCCCTCCCTCATCCCACCCGAAAGTGAGACTTCGGTAAGAGAACGATTGCAAATTAACAACATTTTTCATTATCCTCCAAATAATTATGGAACTTTTTTTGAAAACTCACGAAAAGGGAAAAAGAAAGCAACCAGACAAAGTCAAAAATGAGAGGGGAAGAGGGGATTCCTTATAAATAATGTAAGTTGATGAGATTTTGTGGTGAGGGTTCGAGAAAAAAGTCGTACCTTTGCAGCAAATTTTCAGATCTGTAATTTTTATGATTTACTTTTTCAGAACACCAGCGCAGAGTGTGATTGCCACACAGGTAAACCACGAGCTCTCCGCTGATGAAACTAATGAGCTTTGCTGGCTGTATGGTGAAGCTCGTCCAGAAAGCGAGAACAATTTGAAGGGTTTCTTTGTAGGACCACGCCGTGAGATGATCACTCCTTGGAGTACGAACGCTGTGGAAATCACACAGAATATGGCAATCCAGGGTGTACAACGTATTGAGGAGTATTTCCCTGTGGACAGCGAGGACGCTGAGCACGACCCCATGCTGCAACGCATGTATAAGGGGTTAAATCAAGACATCTTCACAGTGAACATCGAACCTGCTCCGATTCTGCATATCGAGAACTTGGAGGAGTATAACGAGCAGGAAGGTCTCGCTCTCTCTCCTGAGGAAATCGAGTATCTGCACAAGGTGGAGGGTCAGTTGGGCAGAAAGCTGACTGACTCTGAAGTGTTTGGCTTCGCACAGATTAACTCGGAGCACTGCCGTCACAAGATTTTTGGTGGCACGTTCATCATCGACGGCAAGGAGAAGGAGAGTTCTCTCTTCCAGATGATCAAGAAGACCACACAGGAGAATCCCAACAAGATTCTCTCAGCATACAAGGACAATGTGGCGTTCAGCCAAGGTCCTGTGGTGGAGCAGTTTGCACCTGCCGACCACTCAACCAGCGACTATTTTGAGGTGAAGGACATCGAGTCGGTCATCTCACTGAAGGCTGAGACACATAACTTCCCTACAACGGTGGAGCCATTCAACGGCGCCGCTACAGGTACTGGTGGTGAAATCCGCGACCGTATGGGCGGTGGAGTAGGTTCTTGGCCGATTGCTGGTACGGCTGTGTATATGACGAGCTACCCTCGAAATGGTGTTGCTCCCAGCCAACCACACAGTTATGCGAAATGGACGAAATCGGACAAGGAGGGTGACATCCGTCCTTGGGAAGAGATTCTTCCTATCCGCCAGTGGCTCTATCAAACACCAGAGCAAATCCTCATCAAGGCTTCGAATGGTGCTTCTGACTTCGGTAATAAGTTTGGTCAGCCACTCATCTGTGGTTCTGTGCTGACATTTGAGCACGCAGAACAGCAGGGCGATGTGAAGGAAGAATATGGTTACGACAAAGTCATCATGTTGGCTGGTGGTGTTGGTTATGGCACGAAGCGTGACTGCTTGAAGGGCACTCCTGAGAAAGGCAACAAGATTGTTGTAGTGGGTGGTGACAACTACCGCATCGGTTTGGGCGGTGGTTCTGTATCTTCTGTGGATACTGGGCGCTATTCATCAGGCATCGAGTTGAACGCTGTTCAGCGTGCCAACCCTGAGATGCAAAAGCGTGCCAACAACTTGGTTCGTGCTCTCTGCGAAGAGGAGGTGAATCCAGTGGTCAGCATCCACGATCACGGTTCAGCAGGTCACGTGAACTGTCTGTCTGAGCTGGTGGAAGAGTGTGGTGGCCTTATCGACATGACGAAGTTGCCAATTGGTGACCAGACCTTGTCAAGCAAGGAAATCATTGCCAATGAGAGTCAGGAGCGTATGGGTCTCCTCATCGACGAGAAGCACATTGAGCATGTGCGTCAGATTGCTGAGCGTGAACGTGCTCCGCTATATGTAGTGGGTGAGTGTACAGGTGATGCTCACTTCGCTTTCCAGCAAGGAGACGGTGTCCGTCCATTCGACTTGGATGTGGCACAAATGTTTGGTCACTCACCCAAGACTTATATGCACGATGAGACGGTGGAGAGGAAATATGAGAATGTGACCTATTCATACAATGAGATAGAGTCTTATCTGGAGAATGTGCTGCAGTTGGAAGCTGTGGCTTGTAAAGACTGGTTGACCAACAAGGTGGACCGTTCTGTGACAGGTAAGATTGCCCGCCAGCAATGTCAGGGTGAGATTCAGTTGCCTTTGAGCGACTGTGGTGTTGTAGCACTTGATTATCGTGGTGAGAAAGGTATTGCAACAGCAATTGGTCATGCTCCTCAGGCAGGTTTGGCTGACCCAGCAGCAGGTTCTGTACTTTCTGTGGCTGAATCATTGACCAACCTCGTTTGGGCACCTATGGCTGAAGGTCTTGATTCTGTCAGCTTGTCAGCCAACTGGATGTGGCCTTGTCGTTCACAGAAAGGTGAGGATGCTCGTCTTTACGAAGGTGTACAGGCTTTGAGCGATTTCTGCTGCGCTTTGCAGGTGAATGTGCCAACAGGTAAGGATTCGCTGTCCATGACACAGAAATATCCTGACGGTAGCAAGATCATCTCTCCAGGAACTGTGATTGTTTCTTCTGGTGGTGAGGTGAGCGACGTGAAGAAAGTAGTCAGCCCTGTGCTGGTGAACGATGCTGATACAACGCTCTATCATATCGACTTCTCGTTCGACACGTTGAAGTTGGGTGGTTCTGCCTTTGCACAGAGTCTTGGCAAGGTAGGCAGCGACGTGCCAACTGTGAAGAATCCAGAATACTTCCGCGATGCTTTCCTGGCTGTGCAGGATTTGGTGAAGGACGAGCTTCTGCTGGCTGGTCACGATATCAGCGCCGGTGGTCTTATCACCACTTTGTTGGAGATGACCTTCGCCAACCAGAAGGGTGGTATCAAGGTTGACCTCAACGGCATCAACGAGAAAGATCCCGTGAAGTTGCTCTTTGCTGAAAACCCAGGTGTGG
Source organism: Bacteroidaceae bacterium (assembly GCA_017651245.1). Taxonomy (GTDB): domain Bacteria; phylum Bacteroidota; class Bacteroidia; order Bacteroidales; family Bacteroidaceae; genus Minthosoma. Next base: position 7,007 of record JAGCDQ010000074.1, read on the forward strand.
TTGTTCAGGTGAAGAATGCTGACAAGAAAGCCGTAGAGAATCTGCTGAACAAGGCAGGCGTTGGCTTTGTGGAAATTGGTCAGCCTATCGAGGAACGCCAGATTGTGGTGAAGAAGGGTGGTCGCAACCGCTACTTCGACATCGACAAACTGCGTGACATCTGGTACAGCACTTCTTACCGTCTTGACACAAAGCAGTCATTCAACGGTATGGCGAAGGAGCGCTTTGAGAATTACAAGAATCAACCCATTGAACATAAGTTCCCAGCCTCTTTCACAGGCAAGCTGGCACAGTATGGTATTAGCGCAGATCGTCGTGAACGTACTGGAGTGAAAGCTGCCATCATCCGAGAAAAAGGTACGAACGGTGAGCGCGAAATGGCTTACTCACTCTATCTGGCAGGCTTTGATGTGAAGGATGTGATGATGACCGACCTGGTGAGTGGTCGCGAGACATTGGAAGACATCAACATGATTGTATTCTGTGGTGGTTTCTCCAACTCTGACGTGCTGGGTAGTGCAAAGGGATGGGCAGGTGCCTTCCTCTTCAACCCCAAGGCAAAGGCTGCACTCGATGCATTCTATGCAAGAGAGGACACTCTCTCACTGGGTATCTGCAATGGATGCCAGCTGATGGTGGAACTCGGTCTTATCAACAACAACCATGCTGTGACCGACGCCAAGGATTATGCACAAATGCTGCATAATGTCAGCCACAAGTTCGAGAGTGAGTTTGTCACTTTACAGATTCCTGAGAACAAGTCTGTCATGTTCGGCTCGCTGAGCGGCAGCAAACTTGGTTTGTGGGTGGCTCACGGAGAAGGTAATTTCCGTCTGCCCAAGGCTGAGAAGGAATACAATATCGTAGCAAAATACAACTACTCTGGCTATCCAGGCAATCCAAACGGTTCCACATACGATGTGGCTGGTATTGCTTCTGCTGATGGCCGCCACTTGGCCATGATGCCTCATTTGGAGCGTGCTATCTTCCCATGGCAGCAAGCAAACTATCCTGCTGACCGCAAGGCTGACGAGGTGACTCCTTGGATTGAAGCATTCGTGAATGCCAGAAAGTGGGTGGAAGCAAAGAAGAACTAGTGTCCCTAGTACAACGAGAAAAGTAGAGATTCAATGAGCAGCTACGCACAGATTTTCCTCACCTTCGCCAAGATAGGAAGCTTCACCATTGGGGGAGGCTTCGCGATGGTGCAGATGATGGAAAGAGAAGTGGTAGAGAAGAAACACTGGCTTGACCATGAGGAATTCATGGACACGTTGGTGGTGGCACAAAGTACCCCTGGACTTTTCGCTATCGATATGGCCTCTCATATCGGTATGAAGTTGAAGGGGGTGACAGGTGGCATCGTGGGAGCGATTGCCACAGCCCTTCCTTCCATTGTGACGATTCTGCTCATTGCCATCTTCTTTCAGACTTTCAAGGACAATCTGTATGTGGAAAAGGTGTTCATGGGGGTGCGTCCCTGTGTAGTGGCGCTCATCCTCGCACCTTGTTTCAATATGGCAAAGAAAGCGAAACTGAACAAGTTCAATTTCTGGATTCCTATTGTGGCAGCCATACTGATTGCAGCTTTCGGCGTTTCACCTATCTGGTGCATACTAGCTGCAGGCATTGGAGGATTTATCTGGGGGGAGTTGAAGAATTGATAAATTGAAGGATTGACGCGATGATATTTTTGGAATTGTTCTATGTCTTCTCGAAGATAGGCATCTTCAACTTTGGAGGTGGCTATGCGATGCTGTCGCTCATTCAAGACGAAGTCGTGAACAAGCACCATTGGATGAGTATCAATGAATTTACGGATATCGTCGCTATCAGCCAATCCACGCCAGGTCCCATCGGTATCAACTGTGCCACCTATACGGGTTACACCGCTGTGATTCATGCAGGTTATCCCACATGGGCAGCTGTATTGGGAGCCATTCTGGCTTCGCTGAGTGTGATTTGGCTGCCTTTTATCTTGATGGTGAGCATCAGCAAATTCCTCATCAAGCATCATGATTCAAAGACGGTGACCAGTGTTTTTAGCACATTGAGACCTGCCATCGTGGGATTGATAGGAGCAGCCGCCATCATGCTGATGTCGAAAGAGAACTTTGGTGACCCATCTGAATCACCTTTTGTGTTTGTGGTGAGCATCACTATCTTCCTATTGGCTTTTGTGGGAACAAGACTCTATAAAGTGCATCCTATCATCATGATTCTGCTGTGTGGATTGGCAGGGTTGCTGATTTATTAAATGGGCGTGATGAGAGATAAGGGAAGAACGGGAGAAGCGGCGAGGACTCATACATTTGAGAATGGGTTACGCCTGATACAGATTCCTTCTCCAACCAATGTGGCGTATTGTGGCATCAGCATTGATGCAGGCACTCGTGACGAGGAAGTAGGTGAGGAGGGAATGGCACACTTCTGCGAACACATGATGTTCAAGGGAACCACCCAGCGGAAGGCGTGGCACATCATCAACAGGATGGAGGCAGTGGGAGGCGACCTGAATGCCTACACCAACAAGGAAGAGACGGTGGTGTATGCCGCTTTCATGAAAGAGCACATCGAACGGGCTGCAGAACTGATTTTCGACATTGTGTTCCATAGCACTTTTCCGCAACATGAGATAGACAAGGAATGTGAAGTGATAGTGGATGAGATTGAGAGCTATAACGACACGCCGTCTGATCTTATCTTTGACCACTTTGAGAATCTCATCTACGAAGGCAATAGCCTGGGACATGATATCTTAGGTACAGCAGAGAATGTGAGGAGGTTCAAGACAGAGGATGCGCTCAGGTTTGTGAAAAGGTTATATCGCCCGGAGAAGATGGTGTTCTTTGTGTTTGGCGATGTGGTATTTGAGAAGGTGAAAAAGGTGGTGGGGAAACTCATCAAGGACATCCACTCTACGGAGCCTATTTGTCCAACAAAATCTATCAACGCTATAGCAAGCCATCCTGGCACTTTCACAGAGGAACGTGGCACTCATCAGGCACACGTAATGATAGGTAGAGCAGGATATGGCTCGAAGGATGACAGACGCATTGCCCTCTACTTCCTCAACAATATCTTAGGTGGTCCTGGCATGAATTCACGACTGAACATTGCCTTGCGAGAGCACAAAGGGCTTGTCTATACGGTGGAGAGTTCACTGACCAACTATACAGACACTTCCACTTGGGCGATTTATTTCGGATGTGATGCGGAAGATGTGGACAAGTGTTTGAAGATTGTGAGGAGAGAATTGGACAAGCTGATGAACGAGCCATTGACAGATAGGCAGTTTCATGCGGCTTTGAAACAGATCAAAGGACAGATAGGTGTGGCTTGCGACAATTTCGAGAACTACGTGCTGGATATGGCAAAAGCCTACCTTCACTATAACAAGTTCGAGGGCATGAAAGATACCATCGAACATTTAGAGAAAACAACTCCCCAACTCTTGCAAGAGGTGGCACGAGAGATGTTTAATGAAACAGATTTAACGACACTGATTTTTAGATAATGAGAAAAGTAATAGGAATAGGAGAGACGATTCTTGACATCATCTTCAAGAACGAACAGCCTACGGCAGCAGTACCAGGAGGCTCCACTTTCAATGGACTCATCTCTTTAGGAAGGATGGGCTTGCCTGTCACGATGATTACAGAGACAGGCAATGACCGTGTGGGCAAAACCATCAAGAAGTTCATGGAAGAGAATGGTGTCAACAACGACTATGTGTGTATGTATGAAGATGGTCGTACTGCCATCTCTTTGGCATATCTGAATGAGCGTAACGACGCAGAATACACTTTCTATAAGGATTATCCCAATGCACGGCTGGATGTGGAATGGCCAGAGGTGAACAAAGATGATATTGTGATGATGGGCTCTTACTTCGTCTTGAATCCCATCCTGAGAACGAAAGTGAAGGAATTTCTTGACTATGCAGAAAAGCAGGAAGCACTGATCTATTACGACATCAACTTCCGTTCTTCCCATGCATCTGAAGCCATCAAGCTCTATTCCACCATCTTGGAGAACTTCGAATATGCCAGCATTGTGAGAGGCTCGACAGAGGATTTCCAGAATATGTTCCGTCTGTCTGACCCTGAGAAGGTGTACAAACAAGAGGTGGTGTTCCATTGCAAGCAGATGCTCTGCACTGATGCAGAGGGTGATATTTGCCTTTTCTCTCCCAATGTCACAAAAACATATAAGGTCAATAAAATAGAAACTGTATCAACCATTGGGGCTGGCGATAATTTCAATGCAGGTATCATCTTCGGATTGCTAAAGGAAGGTATTGGTCGTGATGACGTTGCCTCCATCACAGAAGAACAATGGAACCGCATTATTAATCATGGTATGGCATTTGCCACAGAAGTGTGCCAGAGCCTCAACAATTCAATTAGTAAAGAATTTGCAAATAATTATGGAAAGTAACAACGTACAAGAGACTATGGAAAACGAACTGTCTTTCATCAACAACGAACAACCCTTGACTGATGAACTACAACCCGAGGTGGATGCTTTCAAGGCAACAGAAACCACTTTCGAGGCGTTAGGTGTGTCGGGCGAGATTCTCAAAGCCATCCAAGAGATGGGCTATGTGTCCCCGATGCCTGTACAGGAAAAGGTGATACCTTACCTGCTTGGTCACAACAACGATGTGGTGGCTTTGGCACAGACAGGCACAGGAAAGACGGCAGCATACGGCTTGCCAGTCTTGCAGAAGGTAGATACTAATCGTACAGATACCCAAGCCATCATCATGGCTCCCACTCGAGAGCTGTGTTTACAGATTACAGATGACCTAAAGGATTATTCCAAATACATCAAAGGTTTGCACGTCTTGGCAGTTTATGGAGGAGCCAGCATTGAGCCACAGATTCGTGCTTTGAAGAAAGGTGTACAGGTGATTGTAGCCACTCCAGGGCGTCTGGTTGACCTCATGGAACGCAAGGTGGCTAATCTCAGCACGGTGGAGAATGTAGTGCTGGATGAGGCTGACGAGATGCTCAACATGGGCTTCTCTGAAAGCATTGACACTATCCTGGCAGGAGTGCCAGCAGAACGTAACACCCTCCTCTTCTCTGCTACAATGAGCAAGGAGATTGAGCGTATTTCGAAGAACTATCTGCACGATGCCAAGGAAATTGTGGTGGGAAGCCGCAATGAAGGTGCTGAACACGTGAACCACATCTATTATATGGTCAGTGCCCGAGATAAGTACAATGCCCTCAAGCGAGTGGCTGACTACTACCCAGAGATTTATGCCATCATCTTCTGCCGCACCCGTATGGAGACACAGGAGATAGCCGATAAGCTCATCAAGGACGGCTACAATGCTGAATCTTTGCATGGTGAACTCTCACAAGCACAGCGCGACTTGACCATGCAGAAGTTCCGTCAGCATCGAGTGCAGTTGTTGGTGGCTACTGATGTGGCTGCTCGTGGATTGGATGTGGATGAGTTGACCCATGTTATCAACTATGGTTTGCCCGACGATATCGAAAGCTATACCCACCGTTCAGGGCGAACGGGTCGTGCCGGGCGTTCTGGTACATCTATTTCCATCATCCATGTGAAGGAGAAGCGGAAGGTGCGTGACATCGAGAATCAGATCAAAAAGAAATTTGTGCCTGGCATCCTGCCAACAGGTCAGGAGATTTGTGCCAAGCAGCTCTATAAGGTGATTGACGACATTGAGAAGGTGGAAGTGGATGAAGAGGAAATCGCTCCATTCCTTCCAGAAGTGTATCGCAAGTTCGATATGATGGAGAAGGAAGACCTGATCAAGCGTATGGTTTCGATGGAGTTCAACACCTTCCTCAACTACTATAAGAATGCACCCGAAATCCTTCAACCTTCTGAGAAGGGTGATCGTAGGGGTGACAGAGCTGAAAGTTTTGGAGAGAAACGTAGTCGTGGAGAACGTCGCAGTCGTGGTGGAGAGCATTCACGCACCGCTGAGGCAGGCTATACACGTCTCTTCATCAATTTGGGTAAGAAAGACGGCATCAACCCTAAGGTGTTCATGGGCTTCATCAATCGTGTGGCACAAGGTGCTCACATTGACTTAGGTCGCATTGACTTGATGCAGAACTTTTCATTCTTCGAAGTACCCGAACAGCAGACGAAGACCGTTCTGAATGTATTGAATGGTACAGACTTCGATGGTAGGAAAGTGAATGTGGAAGTGACCGACCAACCTGAAGGCCAGCGTGGAGGAGAGAAGAAACGTGGGGGCAAGGAAGGTGGTGGTTTCCGCTCTGTGAGAGGTGAACGCACCAGTCGGGTGGATAAGCGAGGTGAACGTGGCGAACGTCGTTTTGAAGACAGAAAGCCCAAGAAAGGTAGTGGGGTGATACGAGGTGGAGCAGCCAAACCTTCTCGTGAGGAACGTGGATATACTGAACCACGTGGACCTAAAGGGGCTGCTGAATGGGCGAAGTTCTTCGAGGGACAGGTGGAGTCACAGCCTTTCTACGAATCATTCAAGAAGAAAAAGAAAAAGTAATTCATATCAGGCGGAGGTTCCGTCTCATCTAAAATAACTCACTTATGGATAACTACGATTGGTTAGGCATCTACCGAAATCTCAATAGTGATTTCAGTACCAAGGAGGCACTTCCTGTGATTGGCATCACGGGCAATTACAACCAAGAGACCTGCACGTTGGCAGAAGGTTACTATCAGTCAGTATTAAAGGCTGGTGGCATCCCGTTCATCATTCCTCCGTTCTATGAGACAGATTGTCTGGGTGAACTGCTTGACCGCTTGGATGGTATCATCTTCAGCGGAGGTGGCGATATCAATCCGTTGTTGTTGGGTGAGGAGCCTATCAAGGAACTGCATGGAATCACTCCTGAGCGTGACCAACAAGAGCTTCTGCTGGCTCGTCTGGCGTATGACCGTCAAATTCCCATGCTGGGTATCTGCAAGGGCATCCAAGTCATCAATGCTGCATTGGGTGGCACCAACTATCAGGATATCCACACCCAGATGGAGGGCATCCGCATCAAGCATAGCCAAGACCAAGACCGTCGTTATCCTTCCCATCAGGTGAGCCTCACAAAGGGTTCTCTCCTTGAGAAATTCTTTGGGGAAGAACTGGCTGTCAACTCCTTCCATCATCAGGCTTGCAAGGAGGCTGCCCCAGGCATGAAGGTCACAGCAATGAGTACCGATGGAGTTATCGAGGCTATTGAGAGCACAGAGTTCAAATCCATTATGGGCGTACAATGGCATCCTGAGACGTACATCCTTCGCAACAGCACCGAAATGCTGCCCATCTTCGAGTGGCTCGTTCAAGAGAGTGCGGAGTTCAAGAAGGCAAAGAAACTGCACAGCAAGATGCTCACCCTCGACAGCCATTGCGACACACCGATGTTTTTCTCTCAAAACATCAACTTCGCTTCACGCGATCCCAAGATACTGGTTGACCTCCACAAGATGACGGAAGGACACCTTGATGCCACCATTATGGTTGCCTATCTGGAGCAACAAGAACGGGATGAGGCTTCCTTGGAGAATGCCACCGCCAAAGCCAACCAGATTCTCACGCAGATTGAGGAAATGGCTGCCAAGAACTGCACAGCTGTGGATATTGCCTATACCCCTGATGACCTCTGGCGACTGAAACAACAGGGCAAGCGTGCCATCATGCTGGGCATTGAGAATGGTTATGCCATTGGTAAGGATATTCACAACGTGGAGGCCTTCCGTAAGCGTGGTGTGGTATATATGACTCTTTGCCATAATGGTGACAACGATATTTGCGACTCTGCAAGAGGTAATCATGAACATGGTGGAGTAAGTGAATTTGGCAAGAAAGTCATTGAGGAGATGAATCGTGTGGGCATGATGGTGGATTTGAGCCACGCAGGAGAAGAGAGTTTCTACGATGCCCTGCAAATCAGCAAGACACCTATTGTGTGCAGCCATTCATCGGCTCGTGCCTTGTGCGATCATCCTCGCAACCTGACCGACGATCAGATGCGTGCCCTTGCTCAGGCGGGTGGTGTGGCTCAAGTGACGCTCTATCACGGTTTCTTGGTGAAGGATTCAGTGGATTACAATCCACTGAATGTATTGCGTTCGTTTGCGACAAATACGAAGGGAGTGACGGAAGCCACCATCCTTGATGCCATTGAGCATCTCAACCACATGGTGAACGTGATGGGTATTGAACATGTAGGTATCGGTACCGATTTTGATGGTGATGGCGGCATTTGTGGTTGTGCTTCAGCGAGTGAACTCATTAATTTCACTCGTCGTTTGCTTCGCGAACGCTACACAGAAGAACAAATACAAATGATTTGGGGTGGCAACTTCCTGCGAGTGATGAAAGAAGTGCAGGCAGCTTCTCAATTATAAGATTTTGACGGAAAGCTGGAGATTACCCACTTCTATCACATCTCCATCTTTCAGTTCCACACCTTCATTCCCAATTTCTTTCCCATTCAGTTGGGTAGGATTGACAGGCATTCTCCAACCATAGGTGGGGTTGGCAGTGCGTGAATTGACACATCTGCCCATACACAACGCACAAGCATGCTGAAGCCGTGAACGGATGCCTTTCGGACATCCTGTCCTCCATTGACCGTTCTGCACCTTCCAGTTCCCCTCTGTTGAACGAGAGAACTGGCATTGGAACAAGTCGATGGTTTCATTCTCCAAAGCGATCACATTATACGCCTCCTCCGAGTTTCTGCCCAGAGTAATCAGGGTGCGTGCCTTAGACAGATGGCTTTCCAAATCCACCATCTTACCTTCTATGTCAATGTAGGTCATCATTTCACACTTAGTTTTAAGGGGGTTCTCACACAATTGGCTGCATGGCTTAGATGGGCTTCCCAATCTGTCAGGGAATGGAAGTCCGTGTTGGGGTTTTTATTCCATCCCGAACCAAAGTAATAGGTGTAAGTGGTGTTGGGTTGATAGGTGGTAATGCCCAAGATATGACCTGTGGCAATCCCATTCTCACGTTGCTGATACGTGGTGGTGATCTCTTTCGAGGGGAAGAGCAATCCTACATAGATTTTGCCCATCTGTCTGCCCAACTCGTCTCGATATTTGGCGTTATAGACAGAAGCATCGCCCAAGTCCTCATAACCCATATATCCATTCTCCTGCGAAAGCACATAAGCCGTGGGATTCTCCTTGTGAACCACCATTCCTGCCGCCATCTTCTTAGGTTTAGAAAGTCCCTGATAAGTGATGGTCACACGATTGAACTGGCTACCTGCATCCAAGGAGATGATGCGTGTTTCCCTCACCTTTTCCCCTTCAATCTCCTGTTCTGGATAAGTGAAGCGAACGGTAAAGCGGAGAGGACCCTTATCTACTATCTCAAACGACTCATAGCATTGAGGCATGAAGAGGCTGCCATCCGCGTTCAGGAGGGCATTGGCACCACCGCCCAAGGTAGGACCTACTGTGTAGCAATCCATTCCCTTTCCGTGGTCGATGTGATAGGAATAGGCGTTATATAACTGGTCTGCCAAATCGGCATAACCGCGTTCACGCAACTGCTGACTCACCGACCGCATCTCCTGATTCTGTTCAGAGGCATACCAGTAGTCGAGCATCAAGTTGGGTGTGCTCTTGTTGAAGAGGTCATACCCTACCGCTCCCCCATGACCATATACTCGATAGGCCACACAGTCATTTTCCCAGCCAAATTCGTCCTGACGCTCCACAAACAAGCGCCCCTTTGCCTTCACTTCATACGACTGTGGCGTGCCTTTCTGGGCATAATACAACGACTTCCCCTTACCAGCCACACCTACCTGAAAGATCAGCTTTCCATCCCAAGTTATTTGCGAGGGAAGTTCATTTCCATTGGCATCGGTCACCACCAAATCCTTATCTGTCTGCAACTTCTGCTGGAGCACCGACACATCCACCTCCACCATCTCCATCCGAACCGACGGAATGGGGTTGGAAACCGTGATGGTCACTTTGTCGGCAGCACTCATTGTGGCAGCCAACAAACAGGCAAGGGTTAGCAAACAGGTCTTTTTCATTTTATCGGTTAGGATAGGTCACTTCGTTGCTCCTTTCACCCAAGCCACCATAGTAGTTGGCGCATCGGATAGAGTAACTCACGTTCTGAGGCGAGCCTTTGGGCACATTGTAGAAAGGTTGCGTGGTGAATGCCACCACATCGCGATTTCTGCACACAGCATAAAGGCAAGCCTCTGGCACATCCTCCCAATAGATGCTGCCCGTATCCTTGATGTGGACAACAGGAGGGTTGATTTGTGCCGTTTTGCGTTCGGGGTGCCACCCAGGGAAGACATCATTGACGTCGTATTTCTCCGCCTCTGCTGTGGTGAGATAGGTATTGTAGCGCATGTTCGTCACCACATCGTTGGCATCCTTGAACTGCTTCCTGCGACCTCTCGTGGGAGCCAGCTGAAATTCGTTGTCCAAGCTCTCATATTCTGAGAACAGACGGGGCAGCGTGCCGTGCATCTCTGTCCATCCCAGTGAGTCGGGCAGCAACTCCATCAAGGTTCCAATGAAGACGGCACGTGGAGCATTCTTCCAGGGGCGTCCCAACAGGTACTTCCCTTCCTGCTCCTTGTCGCCATAGATGCGGCAGCTGTTGAACACATAGCCGTAGGCACGATTCGCCTCTGTGGCTGGTGCACAAATCACGTCGCCCTTTCCTCCCCGTTCTCTCAGTTCGAGGTCACAACGGTTGAAGTAGATGGTGCCACCTCCACAGATGAAGTCCACCGTTCCCTTGATGGTGCAGTTCTCCAGATAGGTCGTGCCTCCATCGTTCGTGTAGTAGGTGTCCTGATTGCTCATCAGGGAGAGGTTCTTGAAGATGTTGCCACGACAATTCTTCTCGTTGAGTGCCACTGCCCTACTGGCAAAGGCAGTCATGTCGTCGCGATAGTTCGACCACAATTCCAAGTCTTGCATATAGGTGCTGTCAGCCCCATTCAGGAATAGCGTAGAAGTGCAGCTGATACCCTCATGCATCGGCATCGACTCAATCTGCGTGTTCTTCATGCCCTCACCACAGATGCTCGTGTTGGGAGCCGTCAGGATGGTCATCGGGCTGGGAATCGTCAGTTCCTTGCCGTTCTCTGTAATCTTGATGGGATTGCCCTCACCCTTGATGCGATACATGCTCGACTTGATGAAGATGCGGAACCGCTTCGACTTGTCAGCACGGTTGTTGGCAGCATGGATGGCAGAAATGAAGTTGCCGTTGTCGGGCACGATGAAGTCATACCTGTAGCGGATTCGTCCCAACGAGTCAGGCGTCTGAGCCTGAGCAGGGAGAATCAGGAGGGTGATGAAAGAAAAAACAAGGATAATCGTATGTGTCAGTCTTTGCATAAACGCTAAATTTGTGCAAAGATAGTGAAAACTGAACACAATACAAAACAAACGGCACAAAAAGAGGGATGCAACTGTTTGTCAGTCACATCCCTTATGGTCTTTGTCAAAAAAGCGATGATTACAGTTTCTCCAACTTGTCGTTCTTCTCAATCGTCCAGTCCTTACGCTTCGAGATGCCGCAGTCAGCGCCCTTGAACATCTTCGCAGCCGTCTTATCACCCTTCAACTGCCAGTCGAGCCAAGCCAGCGCCACCACAGAGAACTCACCACCATGAGGCTGACGGTAAGTGCCACCATGACCTACAGGGAAATTCGTTGCACATGCAGGCACATGGTCGATGCGATGGAAGTCATCCATACCGTTGCCGTAAGCGATGTCAGTCTCACCACCCAGCAGATACATGATAGGCGAATGAATCTCCTTCAGCTTCGACTTGGGAGGCATAGGCATACCGCCCACCGCCTGACTGGCATTCTGCTCATTGAACAAACCGCTGTTGCAGATCATCAACGCCTTGATGCGCTTGTCTGCACAGTTGAAAAGCGTCTGAAGACCACCACAAGACATACCAGCCACACAGATGTTCTTCAGGTCAATCTTCTTGTAGTAAGGAGACTTTTGGTCGGCATTCTGCTGCTCCACCCAATCCATCGACTCAATCTGCTGTTCAGTCGTGGACATAGGACCACGATAGCCATCCTCATGAGGGAAGAAACCCGTAGCCACCACGAGGTAGCCATGAGAAGCAATCTCGTTGAGGAACAAGTAGTGCTCCCAAGGAGAGTTGGTGCAGGCACCATTACCCCACACCAGCACAGGCAGCGGGTTCTTCTCGTTGAACTTAGACAAATCCTGTGGCACGAAAATGGTGTGTGCATCCAGCGAAGGCTCCTCCTTCATGATTGCCTTGTAAGGACCTGTACCACCTTCTTCCACCACACGCGATGCAGGTGTTGGAGGTTCATCCATCATGGTGAAACTCATGCTGATGGCACCCACAGCCACCAATACCGTTGCAGCAAATGCTGAACTAAGAAAACTTTTTACTTTCATTTTTCTATTTTCAATTATCAATTCTCAATTGTCAATTTTCAACTTACTTCACTTTCCAGATTTTCAGGCAGATGGCACCTTGTTCGCCGCCAAAGCTGGGTTGGCAAACGAAGATGGCATTGTTCAACCAAGCATACTTGCTGTCCTGAGGTGCTTCAAACTGGGGAGCCGTGCGGAAATAGAACTGGTTGTTGCCGTTCTCATCCTTGCCCGTGTAAATCAAGCCCCTGTTGCGCACGTGGATGTTCACGCCATCATCCGTCTTGATGCTGTAGATGGCCTCCACCTCCGTGCGACCATGCTCGTTGTCCTGCAACTGATAGTCAGCACCACCAGGGATAATCGTGCCCTTCATCTTGGGACCCTCGAACGTGCCGCCCGTGATGGGGATGATGAAGCGGTTGCCATGCGAAGTCTGCCCCACCTGATAGGAACCGTCAATCTTCACTTTCAGTTCCACCACATACTCCAACTGAGGACCTTCGTTCTGCGCCTTCATTCCCACGAAAAAAGCCAGAAGCATCACTACTGTCAAAATTCTTTTCATTGTCTTGTTAGTTTTAAAGGTTTAGTAAAAATCGTGGCAAAGATAAACAAAAAAATACAACTATTTATCTAAATAGATAAAAAAGTTCAAAAACGCAGTAAATCCTCTACCAGCCCTCCTTCTTTTATACAAATTCCTCGCTTTTCTCAGTTATTTTTTCCTTTCCCCTGTCATAACTTTTCTTGTCCAATGAGGAAATATATGTTCAATTCATTTTTTCGAGCACACAGGGTGTCAAAGTGTCAAAGTCATTTTGACACCCTACCCCAATCTTTAACCTTTGTCCTTCGACTTTTGACCTTTGACCTTTAAATGTGCCGTGCTTTTTTGCGTGCTTATTTTGCTTTTTAATTTGTTGGCACTTTCAAAAAGCCGTAACTTTGCATCGTCTTCCTAAGGAAAAAATTTGCAGCCCCTAAGGGTAACAAAATTTTCCCTATAGGGGAACAAAAAAATGGGGAATGGGGAATGAAATTAAAGTGGGGCTCTTTTGGAGAGTTCCAAGTGCTTTTTGGAATCTGTCTTTTCCAACTTACACAAACAGGAAGTGGTCGTTTATCAGGTTGGAGTGCCATTCAGGGTTGGCAAACCAACGGGAGGGACAAATCACCATTTTGTCTTTCCTGTCTCCAAGATATTGTGCCCACCAGGCGAAAGTGGAGTTTGAGATGATGAAATGATGACAGCTGGACATCAGTCGCAACGTCTCCCATACAGGATCGTCGCCTCGTTCATAGAAACAGGGGAATCCTGGAACAGACATATGGTTGCGCACCCACTGGATATCGTCGGAGAAGAAAATAAAGACGGGGTCACTCACCTGCTGACAGATCATGTCGATGGCTTTCTGGTAATAGTCGGGCGTGCAGACATAGAAGTCTTTCTTGTATTCTTCGCTGAGATAGTCGCCACGTCTCACACTGACACAGACACTGTTGGGCTGGGCTATCGCACGATACAATTGGCTGTTGTGGTCAATTGGGGGGAGCTTCGGCGTGAACTCACGGAGTAATATCGGGCGGATATCATCGAAAAAACGTCGGTCCTGAAAATAGCCCCGGACAAACACATTGCCACTGACATTCTCTGGGATGTAACCCGCATCGGCAGCACCTGTAAAATGGAAGCCATACTGCCTCAGCTTTCTCTCCATGCGTGACAACAGCGCATCATTTCTCCTGACAAATGGCATCTTACAACACGCCATATACATCAGATACAGGAAACGCTGTGTGAGAGTTCCATGATTCAGAGGAAGGTCATACGCAACTGTGGTATAGGGCCAGACATTGAAATGGCGAAGAGAGTCTCCCCAACTCATCTGCTCACCATCACCGCAGCGCTTGAAGTTGGCTTTCATTTCTTGCTCTCCGTACACTTCAATCAGCCTCCGGGCGAATGCATAGGTGAACATCTGGTTCCCCAACCTTCCTTTGAAATCGACTCCTAACATGATAATGTCTTACTATCTATTTTATTCCTCACTCCACCCAATTGTCCCTATCCAGATTGCGATAGCCAATGGCTTCGGCTATGTGGTGGCTCTGCACTTGAGCAACTCCCTCGAGGTCGGCAATGGTGCGGCTGACCTTGAGGATGCGGTCGTAGGCACGAGCAGAGAGGTTGAACTTCTTCATGGCTGTCCGCAGGAGGTTGAGGGCTGTCTCATCCAGTTGCACATACTTCTGCAAGAGGGAGGTGGTCATCTGGGCATTGCAATAAATACCCTTCACCCCTTTGTAGCGTTCACTCTGTATCTGACGGGCCTTGAGCACTCGTTCCCGAATGGTAGCAGAGGATTCGCCCCTAGGAGCTTTGGCAATGTCCTCGAAAGGCACGCTCTCCACTTCCACCTGTATGTCGATGCGATCCATGAGAGGACCACTAATCTTGTTCATGTAGCGCTGAATCTGTGCTGGGGTGCAGACGCACTTGCGAGTGGGATGATGATGATAGCCACAAGGACAAGGATTCATCGATGCCACCAGCATGAAGGAGCAAGGAAGGGTGAGGTTGTAACGTGCTCGGGAGATGGTGATGATGCGGTCTTCTAGCGGTTGGCGAAGGGTTTCCAGTACGGAACGATTGAACTCTGGCAACTCGTCCATGAAAAGCACCCCATTGTGGGCAAGGCAGATTTCACCAGGCATGAAGACATTGCCGCCACCCACCAATGCCACATCGGAAACGGTGTGATGAGGAGCACGGAAAGGTCGTTGGCTGATGAGGGAAGTGTCTCGTTTCAGTTTCCCTGCAATGGAATGTATCTGGGTGGTTTCGAGACTTTCGCTGAGAGTGAGAGGAGGAAGAATGGAGGGGAGACGTTTTGCCATCATGGACTTACCGCAACCAGGGCTACCCACAAGAATGATATTGTGGCTTCCTGCCGCCGCCACCTCAAAGGCTCGCTTCACGTTCTCCTGTCCTTTCACCTCATCGAAATCGCAATCGAAGGTGAAGAGCTGGGAATAGAACTCTTCACGAGTATTCACAAGGGTGGGTTCGATAGGATGTGTGCCGTCGAAAAAACCGACGATATCATTCAGATGACTGACGCCATAGACTTTCAACTTGTTCACCACAGCGGCTTCACGAGCATTCTCTTCAGGCACAAAGAGACCTTCATAACCCAGTTCACGCGCCTTGATGGAAATGGGGAGAACGCCCTTGACTGGCAAGATGCTGCCATCCAATCCCAATTCGCCCACAAACATAAAACGCTCAGGACACTCAATGGTGAGCAAATCGCAGGAAAGCATCACGCAGATAGCCATTGGAAGGTCGAAGCCAGAACCCTCCTTGCGCACATCGGCTGGCGCCAGATTGACCACCACCGATTTGTTAGGCATCTTATAACCGTTTACTCGAAGTGCCGACTGCACACGCTCCTGACTTTCCTTCACGGCATTGTCAGGCAAACCTACAATCGTAAACTTCGCATTCTGACCCCCCTCAAAGTTATCCACCTCGACGGTGACCACCATCGCATCCAATCCCTGTAGGGCTGCACTATGCACTTTCGCAACCATTCCTTCGCTTTCCTTTATTGGATTTTTTGCTTCAAGAAGTCCTTCAACTTGTTCACGTCGTTGCCACAATCGAGCACCTTGTGATTCTTGTCGGTGAGGATATAGTAAGGCACAGCATCAATGCTGAGGGTCTTGATGGCTTTCGACTCGAAGCCTTGTCCGTCGCAATAGTGCTCAAGGAAGGTGAGGGTGGAGTCGGAACGGATGGCATCTTCCCATCGGTAAGGCTCCACATCGAGCGACACAGCCACCACACGCACTTTACCCTTGTCCTGACCGTCTCGCAGGGAAGACTTGAGTTGCCAGATAAAGTCCGACCCATTGGATATCCAAGTGGACCAGAAAGCGATGATATTATAATCCTTGGCGGACTTCCAAAGCTTGGTGGTTTTCCCATCCTTATGCGTGAGGGTGACATCAGGCAGTTTCTTGCCCACTTGCCGCTTTTCAGCATTGGTAATCTTGCTTTCGATATCAAGCAAGCCATGATGATGAGGATGTTTCTTTCGCAGAACGGTGAGCAGTTCCTTGAGTTCAGCATTGCTCACTTCTTCGTTTTGGGCAAAGTATTGGTCGAAGAGATAAATAGCAACGGGTGAGGCAGGATTGTCCTTAATGTAGGTGCGAGCCGTGTTGGTCATCAAAGAGGGATTCATGGTGTAGGTCTCCTCTCTGAACTTGTTCATCAGCTTGTTCTCCTCGTTGCCATTCACCACATAGTTCTTCAGGTCGTTGGCGGTGGCTTCGTATTCGAGGTCATCGCCTGCACCTATAAAGATGACTTGTTCCACCCCATTAGGGAACACCAGCATATAAGGTGTGACTTCATCAGCCTCTCCTCGATAGCGGAACTTTCCTTCCTGTATGTTGATGGTGTCGAGACGAGCATGGTCACCATTGAGGTTATAGATATAAAGTTCCCCCGCCTGCATATCACGGAAACTGCCACGAATGCGGAAGGAATTACCTCCAGGTCCACATGCCGCCAACAGCACCGTCAGCAAAACGATAACGAAAACCTTACCCTTGACCATCATAACCTTATTAGCCTTTGACTTTTGACCTTTGACCTTCGACCGTCTTTAACCTTTAACCCTTAACCTTTATTTATTGTACTCTGCAAATTCTGCATCATTAGCCGCTCTCTTCGACAACGATGGGTCAAGAGCAATTGCCTTATCCAGATTGGTCTTCACTTCTGACTTATCCTCCATACGGGCTGCCAAGATGGCACGCAGATAGTAGGTCATCGCATCAGGAGTCTTGATGTTGCCCAGAATCTTGAGCGCATCAGCATAGTCTTGAGAAAGGATATGAGCAAGGGCAGCACTATTATTGGCAGACTTGGCAAACTTGGCTGAAGCCTGGCTATATCGGCTCTGTGCTACATAGAGATGTCCGAGAGCCTCATCGAAGTTGTTGGCACTAACACCCTTGGAAATGTATGTTTCAGCATCTTGGAACTGTCCGTTCTGGATGGCAAGCATACCCAAATTCACATTTGCCTCAGCCGCATTGGAATTGATACTCAATGCCTGACGCAAGAAAGACTGAGCGGTTTCGTTGTCACCACGTCGCATCGCCAACTCACCCAAATTGTTGTAAGCACGATAGTCGTTAGGGAAGAGAGATACAGCCTTCTTCAGGATGCTCTCTTTCTGCGCATCGCTGGTGGAAAGGATGTTGGCAGCATAGATGAGTTCCTCAATGCTGAGCTTGGAAGCATCGGCATCAACCAACTGCATAATCGCCTCATCGCTACGTCCAATCACGTCGTAGTTGATGACCATGCGGGCACGACGCAACTCAGGCAGGACAGCATCAGCCAGTTCCTTATACACCACTGCCACATTGCGGATTTCACGTTCACGCTGTTCTGGGTCTTGGTACATAGAGAGAACGCGAAGGATGATTTCCTTGTCTTGCAAGTTGGATTGTGAAACCAGAGCCTGAAAACCTTCCCAGTCCTCAGCGGTGTATTTCGTATCTACGTTAGTGGCAAGCTGCTGCTGCTTCAACTGCTGATTGACATAACCTTCTGACACTTCGCCTCGCTTCTCTGCTAAACGTTCGTTGATGGCATAAGCTCCATCAGGAGAGGCATAGGCACTTACCTCAATGTTGTTCAGCACCAAGCTCTGCTCGTCGCTCTTGATGTTCTTCAACGTAGCGATGAAGTCCTGCACGGTCTTGCTGTTCAACTCGCTGCCACGCAGGTTTGCCTGACCAATAAGGAACTTCACTGCTGCCTCCTGCTTTTGGCTGATCACTCGCTGGAAGTTGTCGGGAGCCACACCAAAATTAGCGGTCTTGGCGGTCTTGGTGATAAGGGCAGCTGTACACTGAGTGCCATAACCTATCTTCACAGTCGGCATCTTCACGATTTTCTTACCGACCTTAGTATTGAACTGCATCATCAGGTCGCTCTTCTCCATCCCATCCACGAAAGGAACAGAGAAACGCATGGTGGCATGACCACCGTTCTTGTAAGAGATGATGGTGTGATTGGCTTCCACTTTCTCACCCTGCAAGATGAAAGATGCTCCAGCCGCATTTCCCCCATCCCATTGCAGCACAGGGATACACTCCACCACAGCTTTCTTATTCATCGCCTTGGCGGGCACATTGATACTAATGGTGGCGGGTACTTCACCTGCGATATATTCCAACGGAGTGGGCGACACAGCAAAGTTGTCCGACACAAACGCTTTCTGCTTACTGCAACCTGTCAGCAGAGTAACTGCTACAGCTGATAACACATAGATGCTCTTCTTCATATCTTTAGTTTTTTGTATATTTCTTACTCAAATGACGCACTGGATACCAAACGGACAAGAATCCGACAGCAATGACCGTCACGAACACCAGCACCACATCCAAAGCATGCACGCTGACGGGATAAGCACTAATGATGTAGCTTCCTTCGCTATTGCCAAACCGCACTAACCCAAACTCCTGTTGCAACCAACACAACAGCAATCCGATAGAAATGCCGATGATGGCTCCCAACAACGATATCATCCTACCCTCCATCATGAAGATACCCCTGATTTGACGCTCTGAAGCACCAAGATTCCTCAGTGTGATGGCATCCTGCTTCTTATCGATAATCAGCATGGACAGCGAACCGATGATGTTGAAGCAAGCAATCATCAAGATGAACGTCAGGAAGATGTAAGAGATGAGTTTCTCTATCTGCATAACCTTGAACGTGTCCTCCTGCTGCTCATAGCGGTCTTTCACCACATACTTCTCACCCAATGCCTGTTGCAGACGTGATTTCACCTTCGACACATCAGCCCCTTTCCGCACCTTCAACTCCACTGCTGAAACCTCACCCTCTCGCTCAAACAATCGACGGGTAAAGGCTATGTTCGTGATGACATACTGCGAGTCATACTTGTTTTGCTTCACCATGAAACCCACCCTTGGCGAGTACAATTCCTCCTGATTCAAACTCTCTCGAGGATCGTTCAGGTCAATGCGTTCCCCTTTTCGAGGGGCATACACTTGGATAGGATCATCGAAATCGGCAGACAAACCCAACTGCATCAGCAAGTTCGCTCCCAAGATACCATAATCTATCACATCGGCATGGAGTTCGAACACTCCCTCGCCTATCAGGATATTATTAATGCCTGTCAGTTCCTCAAAATTGTCTTCCACGCCTTTCACCGTCGCCATCACCTGACGGTTGTTCATCATCAGCAACGCCTGATCTTCCAAAGTTTCCGTACAAACGGCGATATCAGCATCCGTCTTCAGATTCTTCAACGCTTTGGCATCTGCGGGCATGAACTTCCCTACTGCCGGCACCACCTTCAACTGTGGATCCATCGCCGTGAACAAACCTGCCACCATGTCTTGGAAACCATTGAACACAGACAGGATGCACACCAACGCTGCCGTTGCAATTGCCACTCCACACACCGACACACCAGAAATGATGTTGATGGCACTGTGCGACTTCTTCGACAGCAGATAACGCTTGGCTATGTAGAAAGGAAAGTTCATCCTTTCAGTAACTTGTCAATGTTCTCCACATAATCCAACGAGTCATCCAAGAAGAACTTCAACTCTGGAATGATGCGCAACTGGTGACGTTCCAGCTTACCCAACTCATAGCGAATCTCTCCTGCATGGTCATTGATATTCTGCAACACCTCCTGTGCCTTCTCTGAAGGGAAGATGCTCAGATAAGCCTTTGCCACACTCAAGTCAGGGCTGATTCTCACCACACTCACACTCACCAACAAGTTCCTCGTCTGTCTTGTCTGTGCCTGAAATATGCCCGCCAAATCCTTCTGAATCAAACGTGCAATCTTATTCTGTCTTGTTGTCTCCATATTTCTTTCTTATGATACTCAATCCATCTCTCAATGGCAAAATCACTTTCTCCACTCGTTCATCTTGTGCCACATGGTCGTTAAACTTCCGAATGCCCTCTGTCTGGGCATCATGCGTCTGCTCTTCCACTACGTGACCATCCCACAACGTATTGTCTGCCAAGATATAACCACCCTCATTCAAGTGCGCCATCACCATCTCGTAATACTCCACATACAATCGCTTGTCGCCATCAATGAACGCCATATCAAACGTCAAACCCAATCTTGGCACCACCTCCAACGCATCGCCGATATGCATTGTAATCTTGTCCTTATAGGGAGAACCTTGGAACCAAGGCAACGTGAAATCCTCTTGTTCATCGTTAATCTCCACTGTGTGCAAATGACCACCCTCTGGCAATCCCTCTGCAATGCACAAGCCCGAATATCCGCTATAGGTACCTATCTCCAACACCAATTTCGGCTGCACCATCCCCACCAGCATCTTCAACAAACGTCCCTGTAAGTGACCGCTTGCCATCCGTCCATACAAGAGATGCAACTGAGTGGCACGCCACAACCGATGCATATACTCACTCTCCTGGTCGATATGCTGGAGGATGTACTCATCTATTTTTTCCGTTTCCGTCATGCCTTGTTCAAAAACCCTTCGATACCCAAACGGTAGCTGTCCAATCCGAACCCACAAATCACACCCACACAAGCACAGCTAATCATGGAATGATGGCGGAAGTCCTCACGCTGATGCACATTTGAGATATGCACCTCCACCACAGGAGTTTTTACCCCACGGATGGCATCCTGCAAGGCAATGCTCGTATGCGTATAAGCCCCAGCATTCAGCACAATGCCGTCCCACGTGAAGCCCACCTCATGAATCTTGTCAATCAGTTCGCCCTCCACGTTCGATTGGAAATATGCCAGTTCCACTTCAGGGTACTTCTTTTTCAATTCATCAAAGTACTCTTCAAAGCCTCTGCTACCATAGATACCTGGCTCCCGCTTGCCCAGCAAGTTCAGGTTTGGACCGTTCAAAATCAGAATCTTCTTCATATTCTTATTGATTTATGTGTGCAAAGATAGTCCTTTTTTTCGACATTCTCATCACAAATATAGCATTTAAATGAAAATAACACTTTACTGATTTTCAGTAAAGCTCAAAATACGCTCCTTTGCCTCATCCAGCAAAGCAAAAAGTTCCTCTTGTGTTTCAGCACGAAGGATTTTTACACGAGTTTGGCGAAAGTCAGGAATACCCTTGAAAAGAGGACTGTTGGCAAGGTGGCGACGCACATGCATGATACCCCCTAATTCTGTTCTTTTACGTTCCTTCAAAGCATTGTCCTCACGAAGGGAGTACTCGACACTTTTCTGCACCTGACGTTTGAGAACCTCCATCTTCCAGTCGAGGGTCATCGTGTCGTCATGCTTGCCTGTGTCAAGATAAGTGCGGACATCCTTGAAGAGCCAAGGTTGCCCAAAGGTGGCACGACCAATCATGACGGCATCCACTCCATAGCGTTCAAAAGCATCGGCTGCCTGTTCTGCTGTGCAGATGTCACCATTACCAATGATGGGGATATGAATGCGAGGATTGTTCTTCACTTCGCCAATGAGTGTCCAATCAGCTTCTCCCTGATACATCTGACTGCGTGTGCGACCATGAATGGTGAGGGCTTCAATGCCACAATCCTGCAACCGTTCTGCCAACTCCAAGATGAAAGGAGTCTTGTCTTCTGAGGCACGATTCCATTCAGCAGGAATATCGTAAAGTGAGGGTACATCCCATCCGAGACGCGTCTTCACTGTCACTGGAATCTTCACCGCCTTCACCACCTCGCTGGTGATGTCAAGCATCAGTTGGGGAGTGCGCAACATCCCAGCACCAGCACCCTTGCCCGCCACCTTCTTCACAGGGCAACCAAAGTTGATATCGAGAATGTCAGGATGGGCTTCGCTCTCCACGATCTTGGCAGCTTCCACCATACTCTCCACATCACGCCCATAAATCTGAATAGCAACAGGACGCTCACGGTCATCCACACGAATTTTCTCCAACGAACGATTCACATTGCGGATGAGCGCATCAGCACTGACGAACTCGGAATACACCATGCTCGCCCCAAACTCCTTACACAAAAGGCGAAAAGCCTGATCTGTCACATCCTCCATGGGGGCTAACAGAACAGGCTTATTGCCTAAATTGATGTTTCTAATCTTCACTATTATGCTTCTGAAAATTCACTTTTGCCAACACCACAAAGTGGGCACTCGAAATCTTCTGGAAGATCTTCAAACGCAGTACCTGGCTCGATGCCACCTTCTGGATAACCTACTTCTGGGTCGTACTCCCATCCGCAAGTGTCACATACATATTTCTTCATATCCTTTTAAATGAGAAGTTCTACCTTTTTTATTTGAAATACCTGTTATACAAGCCCTGGAAACCAGCACCATGACGTGCTTCGTCCTTTGCCATTTCATGAACAGTATCGTGGATGGCATCGAGGTTCAGCTTCTTAGCCACCTTGGCAATTTCCAGCTTACCGGCACAAGCACCTTCCTCAGCTTCCATACGCTTCTTCAGGTTGGTCTTGGTGTCCCAAACCACCTCACCAAGCAATTCTGCAAAACGAGATGCGTGGTCAGCCTCCTCGTAAGCATAACGACGGAATGCCTCAGAAACCTCTGGATAGCCTTCACGATCTGCTTGACGAGCCATTGCCAAATACATACCTACTTCTGTGCATTCACCAGTAAAGTGATCTTTCAAGCCTTGAAGTACGAAAGCGCCTTCCTCACCTTCTGGGATTGCCTTCGCAACACCTACTTCGTGTTCACAAGCGAAATTCAGTCCTTCAGTTTCTTCCTTCATCTTGAACTTAGAGCCAGGAACTTTACACTGTGGACACTTCTCTGGAGGGTTCTCTCCCTCATACACATAGCCACACACGGGGCATACCCATTTTTTTGCCATAATTGTTAGAGTTTTTAAGTTAGTAATATACTTAGTTAACGCTCTTCTTCATGGATGAGTGTGTCAGACACAACTCATCTTTCATTTGAATTAGGGTTGCAAAGATACGATTAAATGAATACAATACAAAATAAATGCACATTTTTTTGTTTTTTTAATATCTTCACCCCAGAAGGAAAACAAAAAGGCTCCGACACTTTTTTGTATCGAAGCCCTTTTCATTATATATACTTTCCCTCTTCAAATGGAGAGAATCGCGCAGCGCGTGGGTTGCTTACATCATGCCGCCCATGCCTGGAGCACCCATTGGCATCTCTGGCTTGTCTTCCTTAGCGTCGCAGATAACACACTCAGTAGTGAGGAACATACCTGCGATGGAAGCAGCGTTCTCGAGCGCTACACGGCAAACCTTAGCTGGGTCGATGATACCTGACTCACGAAGGTTTTCGTAAGCATCCTTGCGAGCGTTGTAGCCGAAGTCACCCTTCTGGTTGCGAACCTTCTCAACCACTACAGAGCCTTCCAAACCTGCGTTCTCCACAATCTGACGGAGAGGCTCCTCGATGGCACGCTTCACAATCTTGATACCAGTGGTCTCATCAGCGTTGTCTCCTTCAAGACCTTCGAGGCTTTCGAGTGAACGGATGAAAGCAACACCACCACCAGGCACGATACCTTCTTCGATGGCTGCACGAGTAGCACAGAGTGCATCGTCCACACGGTCCTTCTTCTCCTTCATTTCCACCTCAGATGCAGCACCTACATAGAGGACAGCCACACCACCAGAAAGCTTAGCCAGACGCTCCTGAAGCTTCTCCTTGTCGTAGTCAGAAGTGGTGTTCTTGATTTCGTTCTTGATCTGGTTCACGCGATCCTGGATGTTCTCCTTCTGACCCTTACCGCCAACGATAGTCGTGTTGTCCTTGGTGATAGTCACCTTCTCAGCAGAACCCAGCATTTCGATCGTTGCCTGCTCGAGCTTCAAGCCCTTCTCCTCAGAGATTACGACACCACCTGTCAGCACAGCGATGTCTTCCAACATAGCCTTGCGACGGTCGCCAAAGCCAGGAGCCTTCACAGCACAAATCTTGAGTTGTGCACGCAGACGGTTCACAACGAGAGTAGTCAATGCCTCGCTCTCTACATCCTCAGCAATCACGAGGATTGGACGACCTGTCTGAGCAGCAGGGTTCAAGATAGGCAGGAACTCCTGCAAGTTGCTGATCTTCTTGTCGTAGATAAGGATGAGTGGGTTCTCCATCTCACACTCCATCTTCTCTGTGTTGGTCACGAAGTAAGGAGAGAGATAACCACGATCGAACTGCATACCTTCCACTACACCAATGGTAGTTTCACGGCTCTTTGCCTCCTCGATAGTGATGACACCATCCTTGCTCACCTTCTTCATGGCATCAGCAATCAGCTTACCGATTTCGCTGTCGTTATTGGCAGATACTGTAGCCACCTGCTCAATCTTGTCGTAGTTGTCACCCACCTGCTCGCTCTGAGCCTTGATGTGCTCAACCACCTTAGCGACAGCCTTGTCGATACCACGCTTCAGGTCCATTGGGTTTGCACCAGCAGCCACATTCTTCAAACCTGTAGCCACGATGCTCTGTGCCAATACAGTAGCAGTCGTAGTACCATCACCAGCATCGTCGCCAGTCTTGGAAGCCACGCTCTTCACCAACTGAGCGCCCGTGTTCTGGAAAGCATCAGCCAGTTCAATCTCTTTTGCCACTGTCACACCATCCTTCGTGATGTGAGGAGCACCAAACTTCTTTTCGATGATTACGTTACGTCCCTTAGGACCCAGTGTCACCTTCACTGCATTTGCCAGCTCGTCCACACCCTTTTTCAGCTGCTCACGAGCCTCAATA
>JAGCDQ010000075.1 GCA_017651245.1 Bacteroidaceae bacterium
CGACCGCATCTCGGAATTTATTGCCGACAACGTGCTGACGAAAGATGAACAGGATTTTAACCAAACCATCATCTATTGTACGCGCGAGACGGCTGTTGCGGATGTGATAAATTGCGCGCGCCGTTACCCGATGATGGCAAAATATCAAGTGGTAATTGTTAAAGAGGCGCAGAATTTGTTAAAAATTGATGAGCTTTCGCTCTATGCACAAAATCCAATGCAGACCACAATTTTGGTGATTTGCTACAAAAATGGCAAGGTGGATGGACGAAAGAAGCTGATTCCTGCCGTCGAGAAGGTGGGCGTCGTGTTTGAAAGCCCCAAACTGAAGGAGGGCATGCTGCCTTCGTTCATTGTGGAGTACCTGACTCGCAAGCAGGTGACCATCGAGGAACGTGCCTGTCTGATGATGGCGGAGAGCGTCGGTTCGGATCTGAACCGTATGGCTGGCGAACTGGACAAGCTCGTGTTGGCTCTTCCAGCAGGGCAGAGTCGCATCACGACCGACCTCGTGGAACAAAACGTTGGAATCTCTAAAGAGTTCAATTTGTGGGAGTTACGTGCAGCTGTTTCCAATAAGGATGTGGTGAAGGTGAACAAAATCATCTTCAATTTCGACCAGAATCCGAAAGCCAATGCGCCTGTTGCCACCGTGTCGATGCTCTTCAATTTCTTCTCCCAACTGATGCTGGCATATTATGCGCCAGAGAAGTCGGAGAAGGGGCTGATGGCACAGCTCGACCTGCGTCAAACCTGGCAACTTCGTGAATATACGACTGCCATGCGGAAATACTCGCCGCTCAAGGTGATGCAGATCATCGGGAAATTGCGTGAGACGGATGCTTGCCTCAAAGGAATCAATCGAGGCAATTTGTCGGATGCCGACATCATGCACGAACTCATTTTCTTTCTTCTTCATTGATTTTCTCCTGACAACATTTTCAACCCCGTTTATTTTTGTTCAGATGATTCGTCCTAAAAAAATGAAAGACGATTTTTGTGTGTGCCAGTAGGGTGCCAAAATTTACTTTTGGGGGTCTCCTGAAGGTCAAAATTCTTCAATTTTTTAGCCTCAAAATTGCGAACAAAATCTCTTTCACTCTAAAATCCAAACAAAAAATTCAGGGGTGTTTCTTCGGAAAATCAGCACTTTAACCCCTAAAATGCCCTCAAAAAATGAGGCTATTTTCACGAAAAAATGCCCTCAAAAGTCTCTGTTCGATTCTCGCAAATTCCGTCTCTTTTTCGACAAAAAGAAGGCTCCGATTTTTTACATTAACAAAAATTAAGAAAGCATAAATGGAAATTTACAAAAAGAAAATCGCCTCTTTGTAAATTGTTTTTACAAGTTTCATCGCTTTCGTTTCAGTGCAAGGTTTTATGATGTAAAACACTTTTTGTTTTTACGTTTTACAAATTAAAGGTTTTACAAATCAAAACCATTGATTATACACCCTTTTTCATCACACTATAATTGTTTGTAAAAACGGAAATTACACGTTTTTATTGTATGTAAAAGCAAGAACGCCCCGCACTGGCACCGCCTATATACACGCACTTCAAGGGTTTTAACCCATGATGTGGTTATAGGAGCACTCATAACGGTATTTTAATCAGTTTATTGCTATCAATATATAAAGTGATGGAAAAGGTCGATTTTACACTTGTTATTTTACAAAGATGTAATATTTACAAAAGGAAAGATGTATTGCTTTTACAATTTAAAACTTTCAAAATAGAAAAATGAAATTTAAGATTACAAAAAGAAAGCGAAAAATTTTGATGAATGGAAATTATTCCCTACCTTTGTAAAAAATTAGAAAAATACTCATTAAACACGGAAGATCATGACTGATAAGGAAAAAATCGAGTTTATCATCCAAGAAAAGCATCTCAATAACACTCAATTTTGCAATGAGGTGTGTATCTCTCCTGGTACCCTCTCTCACATTTTGAGTGGTCGCACCCAACCCACCCTGAACATCCTCAGGAGTATCACCCAAGCTTTTCCTGATATCAACCCTGCTTGGTTGTTCTATGACAAGGAACCTATCTATCTCGAAACGGACTCTCCCACTCCTGGAGTTGAAGACACAGATGGTACTTATTTAAATAGTACCCATCCTGAGGAAATGGCTTCATCGGAAGATGGCCAGATGTCTCTTTTCGCCTTTTCCCCCAACTCTACCCCTGCAGCCAAGGGTTCTAACCCAGGAAACAGTCAAGGAATGGCAGTCCCCACAGCCTCTCCCAATGCGGCTGCATCCCGCCGTACATCGGCATTTCAGCCTGTTTCATCTCCTTCGCTGAATGTGCAGGAAATCGTGGCGGAAACGCTGAAACAGCAGCAGAAACCCACCCGAAAAGTGGTTGAAGTACGTATTTTCTTTGATGATGGCACGTTTGAGACCTTCAGTGCCAACTGAAAATTGTAACAAAAAATAACAATAGTTAAAGAATGCCTACTATTTAACATATTAGTAGGCATTTACTTTATATATACTTAATTTGATTTTGTTCAAAAAACGTCACTTACTAGAAATTTGAGGTTTTTTTTCTGATTCAAATGATGTTTTCATCAGGTTTGAATGAAAAAAGGAGCTCAAAAACAAAAAAAAGGAGCCCCAATGACTCCTGACGAAGTGACTCGGATGGGACTCAAACCCATGACCTGCAGAACCGGAATCTGACGCTCTATTCAACTGAGCTACCGAGCCATTGATGTTGCATTTCGGCGGCAAAGTTAAGGATTTTTATCGATATTATTAATTTTATTGTTGATTTTTGTTTGAATTTTGGATTTTATGTGGTACTTTTGCAAGTATAACACGTAAAAATCACGTAGGAATGAAGAGATTTTTGATGAAATTGATCGCGACGATGTGTCTGCTTGCGTGTGTTTTGGCGGCATCGGCTCAATTATATGACGCTCCCAAGCACAAGCATGGTGACTGGTATATGGGTGTGGGAGGAGGTTTCAGTCAGTCGCTGGCAGAGAATGCTGATGCAACCGACTTTATCTTCCATCAGCTGCCGTCTGTTGATTTTGTGTTGGGACATAATTTCTCACCATCCTTTGGTGTACAACTCGATGCTGGTATTACGACGCAGGTGTCACGATGCAGCGAAGCGGCTGCCCACGCGATGCCAGAGGTGTATGGTAACGGACGTTATTCGTTCAAATTCCTCAGCGCTTCGCTCTCTGGTGTTGTCAATCTGACCAACGTATTCTTCGGCTATGATGCAGACCGTCCTGTCACATGGGGACTCACCTTTGGTGCTGGTGCCATTCATACCTTCGGTTTTGAGGAAAAGCTGGCGAAATGGAATGTGACGCCTAATGCGGAGAAACCTTATTATCCAGTCAATAAAGACGGTGGAAAATATATCACAGGTCATGCGGGTTTGCAGATGGGAATTCGTTTGAACGAGCCTTGGGACATCCTCGTGGATTTGCGTGCCAATGCCACAGACAACAAGTACAATGGTGCTTCCAACGGCAACAGCATTGACTTTTATCTGGACTTGATGGTCAATTTCGTCTATCACTTCAAGAACGGCAAGCAGCAGTTGCGCCGTTTCCGTTTGCCTCCGAAGGAGCCGTTTGTTGACCCCGTGCTGATTGACCATACACGAGATTATAAAGAGACGGTTCGATATGGAGAGGCGATGTACACGGAAATTCCGTTCTATTCGGGTTTCCACTACCTGAATACCACTACGAGCAAACGTGTGGAGTTTGTGGCGAAATTCCTTCAGTCACACCCCTTGGTGAACCTTAATATTGTGGGACACCCAGACATCATTCCTGATGAGGATGAGGAGTATCATCGTGACTTGGCTGAGAAGCGTGCAGAAGCCGTCCGACAGGCACTTGTGCTGAACTATCACGTTGACCCGACACGCCTGCGCACATCCATTGACAACAAGGCGCTGCAGTCGTTCAAGACGGTGCGTGAATGGGTGCCTGCTGTGAACTTCATCATGGAAGACCCAGGTGATGAAATTCCTACAACGGACAAGAAGTAGGTTTGAGGTTGGAGATTTGAGGTTTATTGCGGCAAGCCGCCGAAGGAAAAACAGGTAAAAATAGGGAAAAATAAATAAAAATATTTTTTATATCTTTACTTGTTTTTTTATATTTTTTCTTCGGCGGCTTGCCGCAACTTCTATTTAACGATAAATAAAAGAGGCGGTCTTGGGGACCGTCTCTTTTGTGTTTATAGGGGTTTGCTTATTTCTTCAGGAGTCGCAGGTAGTAGAGACCTGGACACATGGTGTTGGGCGATGCGACGATGCGGAAGGTGAGCTTCTTCTTCACGTTGCCCTTGCTGTCGAGGAGCATGGATTCTGGGATGGCGTACTCGACGTTGAAGAATCCCTGTTCGTCAGCACCTCTCATGCGCTGCTGGATGGTGATGTCGCCCAGTTTCTGGTCGTCGATGAAAATGTCGGCTGTGCGTCCACGATCGGAAGTGATGAAGCGGAGCAAGAGGGAAACATCGTTCTTGATGCCTTCCGTGTTCTCGATGACATACTGGATGTACTCGCCGTTCTTGGCATCACGATAGTTCTCACCACGATAGCTGCCGCTGGTGGAGCCTGTGGAATACTTCACTTCGTGTCCTGCCTCGCTCTGCTGTTCGCCTGTAGCCACATAGTCGAGGGTGCGTGCCTGCAATGCCTGCTCTTCAGCGTCCTTGCGACCCATATCGGAGTTCGCATATTCCTCTTTGGTTCCCTGGAAGAAATAGCAGGAGTAGCGTGAATGCTGAATGCTGTAGAAAGGTTCAAGTGGCAGGGTGCCCTTGTCTGTGGTGAGTGAGAAACTCAGCTTGCTCAGGTCGTTCACCTTGATGTTGCTCAGCACCTCAGAACGGTTGCCGATAAGGAGTGGGGCAGAAGAGAGCGGCTTGGCGTTGGCACGTGCGCCTGGAGAGTGATCCATACGACCCTCACCACCATATTCATTGGGCAGTTGAGCCTCTGTGGCAAGGCGTGCGCCCAAGAGGATAGGACCATACTTGAAGGCGATGTAGCTCTTGTAGTCAGGGCATTCCTCATAGCGGAGCTGCATAGGGAGATCCACCTCAATCATGTCGCCTGCCTTCCACTTCTTGGTGTAGCAAGTGTAAGAACCTTTGCCGTCTGCGCTTGCCCATGATGGTTTGCGGATAGCGAGGGTGAACTTGCCGCCTTTGGTGATGAAGATGCGGCTTCTCTGCTCGTAAGGGAAGGCAGTTTCCTGACGAATGCCAAACTTCTTTGACTTCAGTTCGCTGGCTGTGAAGAGATTCACATAGAGTGTGTCGTTGGTGGCACTATGGGTGTAGATGAAGTGTCCGTATTTGCTGTGGTTCTCCATACCTGTACCCACGCAGCACCACATACCCTGATTCACCTGTGAATAGATGCGATAGGAGAGAGGACGCAGGGAAGTGAAATACACGTAACCACCTGTCTCTGGGTCTTGTGTGGACATGATGTGGTTCCACATCGTTGCCTCGTAGAAGTCGGCATATTTCGCTTCGTGAGTGTCGTCGAAGAGGTCTTCTGTGAGTTTCAGCATATTGTTGGAATTGCAAGACTCAGGACCTTCCATGTTGTTGATGTAGAGCTGGCCGTTCTGATGGCTCTGGAAGTGCTCGCTGATGGAGTTTCCACCAATGCAGACCGTACGATTCTGTGCCACATCTGTCCAGAAGTTCAGTACAGCGTTGCGATAGTCCGTCAGGCTCTTGTCTTCCTGCCAAGCACGCTCGAAACCGATGTACTTAGGCACTTGTGTGTTGGCGTGCTTGCCATCGAGGAAGGTGGGGTTGAAGGTCTTCATGCCGTCAATCATCTGACGGTGGCTGTACTTCTTGGCTGCCTCCAGATACTTCTTGTCACTAAAAATCTTGTAGGCGTCCACCAGCGTCTCGTTCATACCTCCGTGCTCAGAACCCAGCACCTGCTGCATCTGCTCGTCGGAGAGCTTGCTCACGAGGTTCACACTCCAGTCGGACAAACCTCTGAACAATTCCTTCGCCAATGGGCTGCCTGTGTAGAGATAGGCGTCACGCAAACCAGCCAAGACCTTGTGCTGGCAGTAGAAAGGCACCCAACCGCCAGAACGACGGAAATCATTGATTTCTCCAGCATAGAGACTGGTCCAGATGTGGTTGAGTGGCTGTCCACCAATAAAGCCCTTCAGACCCTTCGTGTCGTCCTTGTAGGCATCCTGACAGTCCTTCATGATGTTGAGGCAGTGATCCAGCTTCTCCTTCATCTTGGCTTTCATGCTTGCATCGTTGGTGGCAGCATAAGCCAATGCGAGAGCGGATACATAATGTCCTCCCACATGACCGCTGAGGTCGAAACCAGCATCGCCACCCCAGTTGGGGAAGTTCGGGTGCTTCTCCTCCCAACCGTTATACTTGGAAGAAGGATTCTTGGATAATCCTGCCTGACGGATGAAGGGAGTCATCAGACGATCTGCGTCATACTCCAGGAGGAGCTTGTCGTTCGTCTCCATCATCTTCTTCATCGGACCATCGAGAAGTGTCACCTCTGAGAGATTGAAATGCTGTGGATAGATTTCGCTTTGTGCGGCAACATGGTTGGGGCATACTGTAAATGCCGTCGCCGCCATTGTGATAGATAGTAATTTCTTAAACATAGGTCTGTTTGAGTAAAGTTCTATAATTGAGTGCAAAGGTACGTCTTTTTTGTCAAATATCGTTGTGCCTGTGTTACATTATTTATTTTATAGGTTACAACAGAAAGAAATCTCAGGAAAGTCTTGTGAGGTTCTTGGAAAAAATCGTAACTTTGTGGTATGAAACTGCCAAGCATCTTTAATTGTTCCAATGATATGGCTTTGGCTGCCAATGTGCGCCAGTACCGTCCTCCCAAGCGTATTCAGCAGATGGAGACGGATTTGGCGGCTTTGGCGCAGGTGTGGGAGAACACGCCATTTGCTGGTCCTTGGGGATGGAGCCTTGCCACCAAACAGCGGTACAGGCAGAGGGGTGTGGCTGAAGAGTTGTTGCCATCGGACGAGTGGCTTGCTGAATTGAGACGACTGTCCAGCAGGGAATTTGCGTGCCGATATATCAAAGAACTGTTAGGGAAGATGAAGGATGAAAGGTTGTTGGGAAGTGAGATGAGGTGGGTCGATAAAAACAACCTTAACGATAACCTGAACCCTAACGGTCCACTCATCTTCAAATCCCCTTGGTCATCATCAGGCAGAGGGGTGTTTGTGGAAAAAACCTCAAACCTCCAATCTCCAATCTCAAACCTCCAACCTCAAACCTCCAACCTCAAATCTCCAACCTCCAACCGTCTCCATGGTTTCCTCTTTTCTCAAGGTGGTTATGTGGTGGACAGGTTCTACGAGGACAAGGTGTTGGACTTTGCAATGGAGTTTTATGTGCATGAGGACAGGAAGGTGGAGTTCTTGGGATGGTCTGTGTTCCATGCGAGTGAGAATGGGGCGTATGGGTATAATTATGTGGAGAGTCAGGAGGAGTTGGTGGGGAGAATTTTGAATGGGGAGAATGGACTTGATGGGTTGGATGGAGAGTTTTTGGGGAGACTCGTTCGGTATCATCAGGAACATCTGGCAAAGACGGGGTATCGGGGACCAGTGGGTATTGATATGCTCAAGACGGTTGATGGGCGTGTACATCCTTGTCTCGAAATCAATTTCCGCATGAATATGGGCATTCTTGCCTTGCTGTTGTATGCGCAGTATGGAGCTGATTGCACGAAACAATTAACCCCTCTCAATCCCAATGGTTTTGAGGCATTGGTTGAGAAGGGTAAACTGATGATTGCTTATCGTCGGCAATAACTATTTCTTCTTGTTTTTCTTCTTTCCTGTTGAGGCTTTCTTGCTGCCCTTTAAGTCACGATTGATGAGTTGTGGCACATTGATGTGTTTGGGAGGCTCAATAGTGGGCTTCTCTTCCTGTATGGCAGGACTTTCATTGCCGAAGCGGTCAATGGCTGTGACAGCATAGTGGCGCACTTTCTGGGCGCGCGCATTGAGTTGCCATTGGGTGTCGCGAATGTTGACGGCAAGAAGATTCTCTGCTTGGGTCACATCAACAGGATAGAGGTTGGAACCATAGACATTATATAATATATAGTTTGATTGGGCTGATTGAGAAGAATGGGCAGTGTGCCAGTGGAGGATGCCGTTCTCGTAGTTGAGGGAGGTGGGGGCAGCGGGTGCGATGGTGTCGCCCATCCAGGTTATACGAGCTGTGAGTGCTGGATAAGGGTAGAACTCGTCGCAGGTAGTGTCGTAGATGCCTTTGCAGTTGTTGGTGAAAAACTCCCCACGATAGAAGGCGATGCCTCCGATGCCAGCATTACGGGCTGAGTGCATTTCAGCACGTACTTCGTTGAGGGTCCAACGTCCTTCGCGTGGGTCGAGGAAATAGATTCCGAGTCCTGGACAGATAGGGTGTCCGTGTGCATTCTCGAGCCATTGGTAGAGGAAGGGGTAGTAGTTGTTGCCTGTGAAGTACATCATCGGGAAGAGCAGATCCTGCCAATTCTCCTTGAGCCAAAGAATGGGGTCTTGCCACACAGCGTTGTATCCATTCCAACCCCCAGCGCTATAACGGCTGGTGTCACGATATTTTCCGATTGGGGAACTGCTGAGTTTCACCCACGGCTTGAGAGGTTTCACCACATCGTGCACACGACGCACAATGCGGGTGATGTTCTCACGTTTCCAGTCAGCCTTGCTCATCGAAGAGGAACGTGGGTAGAGATTTTCGTCAGAGAAATTGTAGATGGATTCAGGGTAGCGGATATAGTCGAGCGAAATGCCATCCACATCGTAGTTCTCCACGATTTCCTTGCAGATGCTGGCGATGTAGTCAGCCGTCTCTGGTTTGCCTGGAATCATGAACATTTCGCCTCCCTTGGCGGTCTTGACCAATTCGGGGTGCTTCTTCACAAGGGATGCAGACCCATAACCACGTTGGCGTTCCTGAGTTCCAATAGGAATGCACACCACCCAAGCATGCAGTTCCATTCCTCGTTTGTGGCACTCTTCAATGCAGAATGCGAGTGGGTCATAGCCAGGCGATTGTCCTGCCTTCCCTGTCAGGGAAAGTTCCCAAGGCTCAATCTTGGAGGGGTAGAGGAGGGCTGCACGCACGCGTGTCTGGAAAATGACAGTGTTGATGTTGGCACGCTTGTATTGGTCAAGAATACGGATGAGCTCCTGCTTTTGTCGCTCGCGGCTGGAGGAATCTGTGGCTTTGATACGTGGCCAGTCGAGTCCTCCAATGGTGGTGAGCCACACGGCACGGGTTTCTCGGAGAGGGTGTTCTTTTTCGTAGAGATATTGAGTGTTTTCTCTTGGCTGTTGTGCAAAGAGAGTTGTAGTCACAACACTCAAAAATGCCCACAAAAGAAATGCTTTATGTTGATTAGTCATTATTAACATTAAATTTTTTGCAAAGGTAAGTATTTTTCCTTACTTTTGCTCTCAGTTTGCAAGAATAAAAACTAAAATGGTTACTTTTATTGTCTCTTTATTGCTCCTTGTTTTGGGTTATGTCCTTTATGGAGCATTTGTCAATAAGGTCTTTGGTGCTGACCCACAACGTCAGACTCCCTGTTACGCTTCATGTGATGGTGTTGACTATATGCCAATGCCTACCTGGAAGGTCTTTTTGATTCAGTTTCTGAACATAGCAGGAACAGGCCCTATCTTTGGTGCCATTCAGGGTATCTTGTTTGGTCCGAGTGCATACCTTTGGATTGTGTTGGGTTGCATCTTTGGTGGTGCGGTGCACGACTATATGTCGGGTATGATCAGCTTGCGTAAGAACGGAGCCAGTCTTCCGGAAATTGTGGGTGACGAATTAGGTTCCCCAGCACGTTTCGCCTTGCGTGTCATGTCGTTGGTACTGATGATTCTGGTGGGTGCCGTGTTTGTGACCACTCCTGCAGGATTGCTTGCCAACATGATCGGTGGCGACAGCATGCTTGGAGAGAATCTTTTCTGGGTCATCGTTATCTTTGTGTATTATCTGCTTGCAACCCTCTTGCCAATCGACAAACTGATTGGACGCATTTACCCTGTCTTTGGTATAGCGTTGTTGGTGATGGCTGTTGGTTTGGTGTATGGTATCTTTGTCAATGAGGGTGGAATGCCTGAGATCACAGAAGCATTCAGCAATCATCATCCTACCAGCACGATGCCAATCTTCCCAGGTCTGTGCATCACCATCGCTTGTGGTGCTGTGAGTGGTTTCCATGCCACCCAAAGTCCGATGATGGCACGTTGTCTGAAGAATGAGAAATATGGTCGTCCTATCTTTTATGGTGCGATGATTACCGAAGGTCTGGTGGCATTGATTTGGGCAGCAGCAGCCATTAAGTTTGCTGGCTCGTTCGATGTGACGCAGTTTGGAATGACTGGTGATGAGGCTCCTTACGAGAAACTCTGGGCTATCATGACCAATGGTGGAACCAGCAATCCTAATCCAGCTGTGTTGGTCAATGTCCTTTGTTCCACATGGCTTGGCAAAGTGGGAGCCGTTTTGGCCATCTTGGGTGTGGTAGCAGCACCTATTACGAGTGGTGACACCGCTTTGCGTAGTGCCCGTCTGATTGCTGCCGACTTTATGCACTATAAGCAGAACAAGATTTACAAGCGTCTGATTCTGTCAATCCCAGTCTTCATCATTAGTGGTGTGCTGATGTTTGTCAACTTCGATGTCCTGTGGCGTTACTTTGCTTGGTTCAACCAGAGTCTCGCTGTGATGACATTGTGGGCGATTACCGTATGGCTGACCAGACGCAGTGCTGCTGAGAGAACAAATAAATTCGCATTTCTCATTGCGCTGGTGCCAGCTCTGTGGATGACTATCGTGTGCACAACCTACATACTTATTGCCCCCGAAGGTTTTCAACTCCACAACTTCATCGCATATTTGCTGGGTGGTCTCATCACGTTGGGCGTACTGATATGGTATATTTTGTGGGCTAGAAAGCAGTATGCACGATGAAACGTTACGTTTGGCAACCCATCGCGTTCTTTGCCGTTGGATTCGGATTCTATCTGTATAACGGCTTCATATGGAACACATGGCTCACCTATCTGCCCCACATCCTTGGCTATGCAGCTATCTGCGGCGCTTTGGCGTGGGCATTGTATAAGAAAGAACATTTACAAAACAAATAGAATTATGAAGAAAATTGTTTTTACACTCATCTTTGCCCTCGTTGGCATCAGCAGTGCATTCGCACAGTTTGAAAAAGGCAAGTACTATATGGCTGCCACTACCAATTCTGGTGGTTTCTCCTACAGCAAATCCCACAAGGCACGTTTCAATCTTGGTGTGAATGGAGGCTATATGTTCGAGGAGGCTTGGATGGCTATCGCTGAATTAGGCTTTGACTACCACAACTCCGATATGCAGAAGTTCTATGTGGGAGGAAAGCTTCGCTATCTCATTAAGCAGAATGGTCTTTTCTTGCAGGCTGGTGCCAAGTATGTGCACGAAGCACCTAACTTCAACGATGTACAGTTGACACCCGAAGTAGGGTACTGTTTCTTCCTGAATCGTCACCTTACCGTAGAGCCATCTCTCTACTACGATGTGTCTCTGTCTGACTTCTCCGACAAGAGCGAGTTTGGCGTAAAGATTGGTCTTGCTTGGTATTTCGATAACGATAAAAAACCTGCTGACTATGTTAAGCGTCTCAGAACTAAACGATAGATTGATTGACCTTGCCTTTGCAGAAGACATTGGCGATGGTGACCATACCACACTCTGTTGCATCCCTGCTGATGCTTATGGTGAAAGCAAGTTGCTCATCAAGGAAGAGGGTATCTTTGCAGGTGTGGAGATTGCCAAGGAGGTATTTCATCGATTCGATCCCACGATGGAGGTGGAGGTCTATATCGAGGATGGTACTCATGTGAAGCCTGGCGATATCGTGATGTCGGTGAAAGGTAAGGAACAAAGCCTTCTTCAGACAGAACGTCTCATGCTCAATATCCTCCAGCGTATGAGCGGTATTGCCACGATGACTCACAAATATCAGCAGGCACTTATTGATGCAGGCACCAAAACCCGAGTGCTTGACACCCGCAAGACCACGCCTGGTATGCGTATGCTTGAGAAGGAAGCGGTGAAGATAGGTGGAGGCATGAACCATCGTATCGGACTCTTCGACATGATTCTTCTCAAAGACAATCACATCGATTTCTGTGGTGGTGTTCACAACGCAATCTCACGTGCCAAGCAGTATTGCAAGGATCATAACAAGGATTTGAAGATAGAATGTGAGGTGCGCAACTGGAAGGAACTCGAGGAAGCGCTGGCCGAAGGTTGTGATCGCATCATGTTCGACAACTTTACTCCTGAAGATACGGAGAAGGCTGTCAAGTTGGTGGCTGGACGTGCAGAGACAGAATCCTCTGGCGGCATCACCTTTGACACGATGATTCCTTATGCCAAAGCTGGTGTTGATTTCATTTCCTTTGGAGCCTTGACCCATTCAGTGAAAGGTCTTGACATGAGTTTCAAGGCTGCAGGGAGTGACAAACTCATCATCAAGTAAAATTAATAATGTATAAAGAAAAGGGCTGCACCTGTTTTGGGGTACAGTCCTTCTTTTGTCTGTGTTGGGATTATGGACGCAAAGTCAATCCAAAGACCAGATAAGCTTTCTGGCTGCAAGGATTTCCGACCACTTCTCCAAAAATAGGAATGCTGAATGAGTTAGTCACCTTGATTTCTTTTGTTGCTCGAAGGGCGAGGTTGATGACTGCGAAACCGCTGGTTCCATAATAATCAGTAGAGTAGGGAACAGCACCTGCTGTAGCTTGCCAGTCGCAGGTTGCCAGTTTGAAAGGTGCTGCCACCTCGAAGTAGGAACTGTAGGCACGTTTGCCTTTTTTGTTCACACCATCAGCCCCTGCAAAGTTCGTGTACCATGCTACTGATGCCACACCGAAGTCGTAGCCAACAAAACCCTCAAATAAGTGGTTGGTGCCGTGGGCATCATATTTGAAGTAACGTCCCTGTGGGTCAAGTCCATCGCTGAACCAGTAGTCGCTGACACCGAAGTTGAGACCTCCGATGGTGTAAGAGAGCGTAAGGTCAAACTCTTTTGCGTCGGAAGAGTCGGTCAAACCTACGCTGCCCCACGCCTCAAGCGACAAACCTTTGTAGTTGATGCCCAGAGTAGGTTGAAGCGCTGTGTTACCTAAATCTTGACCACGCCAGATATATTGATTCACTATATCTGCTTCGAGCGTTGCTCCCACTTTGTCTTGTGCCTCCATAGTAATTGCCCCTGCGAGCATGAAAACCATGAGAGTCAATAGTTTGATTTCTTTCCTCATAAATGTTTGATTATTTTTGATTTTTATTAGGTTTTACAGTCCTTTGTTGCCACTTTCTGGAGGCAAAGGTAGTGAATTTTTTGGTGAAGTGAGTGAAAACAAAAAAAATTTTTGTACCTTTGCACCGCATTTGGTTCTCCCCCACGTCGAATTTGGGCCGATGTGGCGACGGAGCTAAGATGGGAATGCGGTGGAAATCCGCAACATTACCCGATGCTGTGAGTCCTTTTTTATGGGTTGCCAACAGTGTCACTGGAGTCAAAACTGAGTCTGACGGATGAAGCTTTGAAATCTCTGGGAAGACCGCGAACCCGATGAGGATGAAGTCAGAAGACCTGCCATTTGCCAATAGTAATGCGTGCCTGCGGGATTACGGGCATCGACAGAATATTAGACATTATTTTAAAAATGGTGAATCGCCGTGTGTCAGTTATGCTGTACCGGGGATGTCCTGTGTTGGGATGTCCTTGGCGGATGCTTCTGTTACATGGCTTTGTGTGTGATGAAATCTTCATAAAATATTAATGAAAGTGTTGTAAATGCCGAGTGCCCCAGCAGTGATGCTCGGGCACTCCAATCTTGAATGTTCTAATTTATTTATTATATGTCAATATTTAACAACAAATTGTTCCATCTTCACATGTTCAAGAAGTTGGAACCACAAAGAAGTGGAAAGTTCGGCAACAAGTTGTCGAGCAGGTTCAACAACAAGGCGTTCATTGCCTCTTTCATCTCCATCATCGCAACAGTGGTGGTGGCTTGTTTGCCAACAGATAGTTTTGGTATCGAAGGACTGACGGTGGTGCAGCAGCGTATTATCTCCATTTTCGTGTTTGCCACACTGATGTGGCTGACGGAGGCGATTCCTGCATGGGCAACATCAGTGTGCGTTATTTGTATGCTGCTGTTTGCCACATCGGATAGTGCCTTGAGTTTCTATTCGTCGGGTTTGGAAAAGTCAGACCTGCTTAGCTACAAGGTGCTGATGGCTACCTTTGCCGACCCCATCATCATTCTTTTCTTGGGTGGTTTTGTGTTGGCAATTGCTACTACGAAGAGTGGTTTGGATGTGGTGATGGCTCGTTATTTGCTGAAGCCTTTCGGAAAGAAAAGTGAAATCGTTTTGTTGGGCTTTATCCTCATCACAGGTTTGTTCTCGATGTTTATCAGTAACACCGCTACGGCGGCGATGATGCTCACTTTCTTGGCACCTGTATTCAAAGCATTGCCTGCTGACGGAAAAGGACGTATTGCTTTGACGATGGCGATTCCTTTGGGTGCGAACATTGGTGGTATCGGTACTCCTATTGGTACACCTCCTAACATGATTGCCCTGAAATATCTGAACGATCCAGAGGGTATGAACCTCAATATCGGTTTCGGTGAGTGGATGATGTATATGGTGCCGATGACCCTTCTTTTGCTGGTGATCGGATGGTGGTTGCTCTTGAAGCTCTTCCCCTTCAAGCAGAAGACGATTGAACTGAACATTGAAGGAAATGTCCAGCACAACTGGCGTACGACTGTGGTGATTGTTACGTTTATTGTCACGATTCTTTTCTGGTTGCTCGACAAAGTGACGGGTGTGAATGCCAATACCGTTGCCATGATTCCTATTGCCGTATTCTCCGCTACGGGTGTCATTACGGCGAAAGACCTTCAGTCTGTGAACTGGAGTGTGCTTTGGATGGTGGCAGGAGGTTTCGCTCTGGGTGTGGCTCTCAACGAGTCAGGTTTGGCAGAGAATGCCATCCAGAGCATTCCATTCGACCAGTGGTCACCACTTGTGATTCTCATTATCGCCATGTTGGTTTGCTACGCCATGTCGAACTTCATTAGCAACACTGCCACAACGGCGCTGTTGGTGCCTGTGTTGGCTGTCGTATGTAAGGGTATGGGCGACAGATTGGATTCCATTGGTGGTGTGACCACAATGCTCATCGCTATTGCTATCACAGCTTCTGTTTCTATGTGTCTGCCTATCAGTACACCTCCTAATGCGATTGCGCACTCAACTGGTTTGGTGAAGCAGAATGAGATGTTGAGAGTGGGTATCATCATTGGTGTTGTTGGTATGGTGCTGGGTTATTTCACCCTTCGTCTTATGTGATATAATATAAATGATTTATGG
Organism: Bacteroidaceae bacterium; assembly: GCA_017651245.1. Taxonomy (GTDB): domain Bacteria; phylum Bacteroidota; class Bacteroidia; order Bacteroidales; family Bacteroidaceae; genus Minthosoma. Next base: position 15,504 of record JAGCDQ010000075.1, read on the forward strand.
ATATTTATCATTCAACCTATACACAATACATTGACTTGATGAGTCAGCTGAAGGAAGATGTTCAGGAACTCGTGTCTCAGTCGTATGATGAGAACCAGAGACTTGATGGTGCCAAGGTGATCATCGAACAGATAGAGAACACCATTGATACGGCATTGGGAGAGACTTTTCTGCCTACGGGCGAACTTTTGAACATCACGAAGGAGTTGTTTGACATCAAGAAAAAGATGTACGTGAAAACGCCTGCCACAGAAGCAATGCTCAAGCAATGTTTCCGTACGCTCAACAAGGCAGCTTTCTCGCTTAAGCAGATTACCGAGGACTGTGCGCTCATTGAGGCGAATGAGTTGTCGGAACAGGAAATGTAAATAGTAAATAGAATTTATGATTAGAAAGATATTAGTAGCAAATCGTGGGGAGATAGCTATCCGTGTGATGAGAAGTTGCTATGAGATGGGTATCCGTTCTGTGGCTGTGTATAGTACGGCTGACCGTCTTTCTCGTCATGTGCTCTTTGCCAACGAGGCAGAGTGCATAGGTGGGGCAAGCAGCAGCGACAGCTATTTGAACATAGACCACATCCTTGAGGCAGCACGGAAGCACAAGGTGGACGCTATTCATCCTGGATATGGTTTCCTCTCGGAGAATTCAGAGTTTGCCCGTCGATGCGAACAGGAAGGCTTCATCTTTATTGGTCCTCGTCCTGAAACGATGGAGGAGATGGGCGATAAAATCAGTGCCCGTCGCAAGATGATAGAGGCTGGTGTACCTGTGGTGCCAGGAACGGAAGAACCTCTGAAATCAGCAGAGGAAGCTGTGAAAGTGGCAAAGAAGATTGGCTTCCCTGTCATGCTGAAAGCCAGCATGGGCGGTGGTGGCAAAGGTATGCGACTCATCGAACGTGAAGAGGATGTCGTGGAGATGTACAATGCGGCTCGCAGCGAGGCGATGTCGGGCTTTGGCGATGACACCGTCTATATAGAGAAATTTGTCGAGGAACCTCATCATATCGAGTTCCAGATATTGGGTGACAAGCACGGCAACGTGGTGCATCTTTTCGACCGTGAATGCTCCGTGCAGCGTCGCCACCAGAAGATTGTGGAGGAAAGCCCAAGCCCATTCATTGACTATAACCTGCGTATGGAGATGGGTGCCAAAGCGGTGGCAGCCGCACGTGCTGTGGGCTATGAGGGTGCAGGAACCATTGAGTTCTTGGTGGACAAATACCATAAGTTCTACTTTTTGGAGATGAACACACGCTTGCAAGTGGAGCACCCGATTACAGAAGAAGTGGTGGGCATCGACTTGGTGAAGGAGCAGATTCTCATTGCTGACGGACAGCCTTTGCGTTATCGTCAGGAGGATATCCGTCAACGTGGTCATGCCATCGAGTGCCGTATTTGTGCAGAAGACACAGAACACAACTTCATGCCCTCTCCTGGTGTGATCAAACAGTTGACAGAGCCTCATGGTATCGGTACGCGTATTGATTCCTACGTGTATGAGGGATACGAGATTCCTGTGCATTACGACCCGATGATTGGCAAGCTCATCGTGTGGGCAACCAGTCGTGAATATGCGATTGAGCGTATGCGTCGTGTGCTCTACGAATACAAAATCACGGGCTTGACGACCAACATCCGCTATCTACGTCGCATCATTGATGTGCCTGACTTCAAGCAGGGTAACTATAACACCTATTTCATCGAACGCAATCAGGATCGTCTGCGTCCTCGTCCAGGTTTCAAGAACGATTCTGAGCCGATGGCAGTCATTGCGGCATACATCGACTACCTGATGAATCTTGAGGAAAATAAACCCACTACGCTCACAACGGAGAATACCGCAATCAGCCGTTGGAGAGCATTTGGATTGCAGAAAGGAGTATTGAGGGTATAGGATATGGAAATACAAGTAGGAAATAAGACTTTGGAAGTGACCTTGTTGAGCAAGGAAGGCAACCAAGTGAAGATAGATATTGACGGGAAAGTGTATGATGTGGATGTGGCGATGCTGCAGAACGGCACCTGTTCCCTCATCTATGACGGCAACTCTTACAATGCCGAACTCATTCGTGAGACAGGGGAGAAGCATTATCGTGTGAACCTCAACTATTCCACCTATCAGATTGATATGCTCGACTCACAAGCCAAGTACATGAAGCTGCGTCGTGGCGGTTCTTCTGACTCCACTCAGGCAGACGTCATCACGGCACCAATGCCTTGCAAGATTGTGAAGCTCTACGTGAAGCCAGGCGACACGTTGAAGGAGGGCGACACCGTGCTGACGATGGAAGCCATGAAAATGCAGTCGAACTATAAGGTTAGTGCTCCCTGCAAGGTGAAAGAAATTTTGGTGAATGAAGGTGATAGTGTGCGTGTGGAACAAGCACTCATCCGTTTAGAATTAAATCATTAAAAGATTGAAGAATTGAAGTTTGGACCGCATAGCAACTTCAATTTTTCAATTCTTCAACTTTTCAATTTCAGATATGAATAAACTCACAGCAAGAGAACGTATAGAAACCCTGCTCGACCGTGGCACCTTTGTTGAGATGGACAAGCACGTGGTGCATCGTTGCAATGACTTCGGAATGGAGAACAAGCGTGTCGAGGGTGATGGTGTGATTTCTGGTTATGGCAAGATAGACGGACGCATCGTGTTTGTCTATGCCTTCGATTTCGCAGTGCTGGGTGGCTCCCTTTCAGCAGCCAACGCACAGAAAATTGCGAAGGTGCAGGATTTGGCATTGAAGAATGGCGCTCCCATCATTGGCTTGAATGACTCGGGTGGTGCCCGTATTCAGGAAGGTGTGGAATCGCTTACAGGATTTGCACATATATTTAAAAGAAATGTGATGGCCTCGGGCGTGATTCCTCAGATTAGCGCCATTTTGGGTCCTTGTGCGGGTGGTTCTTGCTACTCGCCAGCGCTCACCGATTTCATCCTGATGGTGAAGGAGCAGAGCCAGATGTTTGTGACTGGTCCGAATGTGGTGAAAGCAGTCACCAACGAGGATGTGGATAAGGAAACGCTGGGCGGAGCGATGACGCATAATAGCGTGAGTGGTGTGAGCCACTTCATTTGCAACAGCGATGAAGAAACCCTCATGACCATCCGCGAACTCATCGGTTTCATTCCTTCCAACAATATGGAGGACGCGCCCGTGCATCCAGTTACCGACGAAACGACACGCATTTGCCACGAATTGGATGAGGTGGTGCCAACCGATCCGAACATCCCTTACGACATTCGCAACATCATCGAGCCTGTTTGCGACCAACAGTATTTCTTCGAGATTCAGCCAGAATTCGCCAAGAATATCGTTATTGGTTTTGGTCGTATGGCTGGACGAACGGTCGGCTTTGTTGCCAATCAGCCCAATTTCTTGGCAGGTGCCCTCGATATTGATGCTTCGGATAAGGCAGCCCGCTTCATCCGTTTCTGCGATTGTTTCAACATTCCTCTCATCGCTGTGGAGGATGTGCCTGGTTTCTTGCCAGGTGTCCAACAGGAGCACAACGGTATCATCCGTCATGGAGCCAAGATTGTCTATGCCTTTGCTGAGGCAACGGTGCCAAAAATCACGCTCATCACTCGCAAGGCATATGGTGGTGCTTACATCGTGATGAACTCCAAGTGCATCGGGGCAGATGTGAACCTTGCTTACCCAACAGCTGAAATCGCTGTGATGGGAGCTGAAGGTGCTTGCAACATCCTTTATCGTAAAGCCTCTCCTGAAGAGCGCGCCGAGAAGATTGAGGAGTATCGCAAGAAGTTTGCTAATCCTATGCCTGCTGCACAACTCGGTTATATCGATGAAATCATCCAGCCTTGTGACACTCGTCTGCGACTCATTCAGGCTTTGGAGATGACACGCAACAAGAATCAGAGCAATCCACCAAAGAAACACGGAAATATGCCGTTGTGACGAATTGTAACAGACGAATTATTTTGTTGTATGAACATTATACCGTACCTTTGTACCCACAAAGTGCGGACAATAATAATCATTATTATCAATAAACTTAACTAACAATGAAAAAGATCTTTTTATCTTTCGCTGTGCTGGCAATGAGCATGGCTATGTTTACATCGTGTAGCGATGATGACGACGAGAAGAAACCTGCAGAGGACATTCGTACAATAACCTTCGAAGGTGACGAGTGGGCTTCTCTGATTCCTGAGGGTCAAGCATACGAAGTTGCGACACTTGTTTATGGTGAAGATGCCCTCAATTACTCATGGACAGATGCTCAAACCCAATTGCAAGGTGGACTTACTTTGGCATGGGGCGGCACTTATGGATTGGCTGAGGGTGGTACTGTGGTGTCAAATTATATTGATGCAAACGTAGCAGAGCATGCATCATCCGACTATCAATTATCAGTTCCTGTTAGCAATGGAAGTAAGAATTTTGCCGTTGTGTACTGCGACGCCAGCATTCAATTCCCTGAAGGTGAAAGCCATGTGGTCAAGTCTATGGATATAGCTCCTACTACCTACTTGCTGGGTGAAATGAAAAATGGTGGATATGGAAAGGCTCTGACAGAGGAAGGTGACTATTTTACTTTGACTCTGACAGCTGATAACGGAAACACGTTGGATATAGATCTTGCGCGTGATGGTGAGATTCTGGAGGAATGGAAAACTTTCGACCTCTCATCGTTGGGTGCGGTGAACAAGATTAGCTTCACAATGGATGGTAGCGACAGGTCTTCTTATGGTGTGAAGCAGCCTAAGTACTTCGCTTTCGACAATGTAGTAGTCAAGTTCTAATCTAATAGATGCAACTTAAAAAAAACTTTACATACATGCTGCTGTCGGCTTTTTTGCTGACGGCAGCATGCAGTGGTTCTGATGATACCTCCGAAGAGGAGTCTTTTTTTTCGACGGGGCAGGGCGTTTTTGTGCTGTGTGAAGGTAACTTCAATGCAGGCAATGCTTCGCTGTCTTATTATGACCCCGTGAAGAAGCAAGTGGAGAATGGCGTGTTTCAACGTGCCAATGGACGAAAATTGGGCGATACGGGACAATCCGTCATTCTGAAGGATGGGACGGCATACATCGCGATAGAGAACTCTGGCATCATCTGGGGCATTGATGCTGAGACTTTTCGCGTGAAAGGTCAGGTGGAGGCGACAGGAACCCAAATCATCAATCCCCGATATGTGCATTTTGTGAGCGACACAAAAGCATACGTGACAGACCTTTATTCACCTTATATCAATATCATTAACCCCAAAACCTTCAAATGGACAGGAGCTATTGCCACTGGACAAGAAGCCAGTCGTGGTTATTGCTCTACTGAGGAGATGGTGCAGGTGGGGGAATACGTTTACACCAACTGCTGGTCATACAGCAACAAGCTGTTGGTCATCAACACCGAAACGGACGAGCTGGTGCGTGAAATCACCCTCAGCAGTTGGCAACCCAAGTCGATGAAAGCCGACAAGAACGGCAAATTGTGGGTCATCACCGATGGGGGTTATTCAATGGAGGACGACAGTTTTAGTGATAACATTCCGCATCTTTATCGCATCGATGCTGCGACTGGTGCTGTGGAGTTAGACCAAGCCCTCGATTCCGATGAAGCGAATGTACAGATAGAAATGAACAGCACGAAGGATGTTGTTTACCTGATCAATAACGATATATACCGAATGGGCATCACAGATAGCCATGTGCCTGTACGACCTTTCATTGCTGCACCCAAAGATACGAATGGTCGTCGTCACAAGTTGTATGGCATTGGCGTGAATCCTCATAATGGTGACATTTATGTGGGTGATGCTGTGGATTATAGTCAGTCGGGAGTGGTGTATCGCTATGATGTCAATGGTGCGTTGATAGACCAGTTCCGAGTGGGCATCAATCCCAATCATTTTGCATTTAAATAGTAGAAGAAATGAAGAAATACGGTGTTTTATGTCTGATGGCATTGTTGCTGATTCTGACAGCATGCAGCGACTATGAGGGTGACAAACAGCAAGGCCTGTTGCCTACCATCACGTTTCCTGTGGCATCTGCACGCTATCGTATGGAATTGGGTAGTGAGTTGGAAATCGTGCCCAAATGTGGCAATGTGGACGAGCAAACCACTTACGAGTGGAGCATGGACGGCACCGTGATAGGAACAAAGGCATCCTACACCTTTGTGGCAGAGACTTTGGGCGACTATTACATCAAGGTGAAAGTCACCAATGCATTCGGCACAACGGAGGATGAATTGAAGATTACGGTCATCGAGGTGGATAAACTCTCGGAAAACGAATCAGCTGAGGGACTCTACACTCCCAACGATACAGCATTCGCTTGGAAGTTCCCTTGGACGAGCATCAACATTCCATCGGGCAGAACCATCAAGGTGAAAGCCTACATGATCGAGAATGATTTGGATGGTACCTACACCTGGACACTTGATGGTGTGGATGTTGCGGGGCCATATCGCCTTCAAGAGGTGTCTGATGTGTCGTATGTGTTTGACACAGACGGACTTTCGCAGGGACATCATACTTTGTTGCTGACGATGAAGAATGACGATGGTGAGGTGAGCCAGTCGTTCACCCTTCAGGTGTGTCCTGCTGAGGGTTCTTATCGTCGTGCTGTCACTACTGAAAGCCAGTCGTTGGTCAATAAAGTTTATGAGTTTATGCCTGCTCCTGGACATCAGGTGAATGGCTATACGATTGTAGGCGATATGATTCGTGATGGTGCTTCGATGGAAGAGGTTTGTGATACGGTGTTGAAGCATTGGAAGAAAGTGTGGTCTGTCTCGTTGGGTGCTCAAGGAGGTTATGTGATTGCTGGATTTGACCATAGTGTAGAGAACTCAGGTGGCTACGACCTTGCCATCAAGGGTAATCCTTTCAGTTATCAGTCAGAACCAGGCATCATCTGGGTGAGTCAGGACGTGAATGGTGACGGATTGCCCAATGATCCTTGGTATGAGTTGGCAGGTAGTGAATACGGTACGGAAAACAGCACAATGGAGTATGCCATCACTTACTATAAGCCCAAGACTCCTCGTTCCCATACAGCATGGAAAGACTGTTTTGGGGCTACGGGCATTGTTCCCTATATGTCGCTTTGGAATACGCATGCCTACTACTGGCAGGATTGGGTAGGGGGCACAGAGCACACTTACTTTGGCACCCGATTGAAAGACACCCACACCTATGAGGGTGGTTATACGAATGAACCTCCTTATGCGTGGGGATATGCCGATAACCAAGGTTCCGACTATGTCAGAAATAAGGACTTTGATGCAGCCATTGCGATGGGTTACTACAAAATCAGCAATGCCAAGACTTGGGATGGCAAGGATGCCAACTTGCAGTATATCGATTTCGTGAAGGTGCAGACAAGTCAGACGGGCTATTCCCCTAATTTGGGCGACATCTCCACAGAGGTGTATGGCATCTGGGATTGTCATATCAAGAAATAATTCCGAATGAGGTGGTTGTTTCCCATATTCTGCTCGATGTCCTGTCTGCTGATGCAGGCACAGGACGTGGTGCATCTGGACGATGTTCAGGTGGTGGCACATCGTCGCCTCAAGGATGTGGGTGTGGAGATGACCAAACTCGACACGATGGTGCTGCATGAGAATATCTCTTTATCGATGGCAGACATTCTGACGAAGCACTCCACCGCTTTTGTGAAGAGTTATGGTCGTGCCACCGAATCGCTGGTGGAGTTTCGGGGTACATCGCCCTCTCATACACAGGTGACTTGGAACGGGATGCGCATCAACTCGCCCATGTTGGGCACACTCGACTTCTCCACCGTCCCTGCCTATTTCATAGATGAGACGCGTCTCTATCATGGAGCCTCCTCCATCAATCTGACGGGTGGCGGTTTGGGAGGTGCTGTTGAGATGGTGAACATCCCTGTCGAGAAAAAAGGGTGGGGTATGCAGTTTGTGCAGGGCATTGGTTCGTTCGATACCTACGACGATTTTCTTCGTCTCACCTACAAGAACCAACGCCTCACCTTTTCCACACGAGTCGTCTATTCCACCTCCGACAATGACTACAAATACACTAACTTCGACAAGAAGACGGATGTGTATGACCAGCAGGGCAATTGGTTGACTTCCTATCATCCAGAGGAACGCAACAAGAGTGGTTATTTTGACGATTTCCATGCGTTGCAGGAACTCTACTACGATGCAGGCAAAGGTCATCAGTTGGGTGCATCCGTCTGGCTGACGCATTCCAAACGTGGATTGCCCTTCTTGAGTGTGGATTATAAGGATGACAGCGATTTCAAGAACGAGCAACGCAACAACACCTTGCGTACAGTCCTTTCGTGGGATATCCTGAGGGAAAAGACCAAGTGGGCAATGAAGGCAGGTTTTTCCTATGCAGATATAGGTTATGAGTACTTCACCACACGACAGGAGATGAAGACTTCCATCACCAGCTCACGCAGTTACTCCAACATGGCTTTCCTTTCCGCTCATGCTGATTGGATGCTCTCGTCACAGTTCATGCTGATGGGAGGCTTGGATGTGTATGAAACCCATGTGAACAGTCACGACCGCAGTCCTTTCCATATCGGCAAGAATTTCGACAAAGGGCGTCCTGAGTATCATGCTGATGTGCAAGCCCGTTGGCGACCTGTGGAACCCTTCTCTTTGGCGGCAGTGGTGCGTGAGGAGGTGTATAAAGACGATTGGGTGGCACCCATTCCTGCCCTCTTTGCTGATTTGATTCTATGGAAACCTTGGAACGTGGTGCTGAAAGCCTCTGTGGCACGTAATTACCGCTATCCCACGATGGACGATCTCTACTTCCAGCCAGGAGGCAACCCCGACCTGCGTCCCGAGAAAGGCTTCACGTATGATATGGGTGTGGAATTTGCCGTGAAGAAGGCACGTTGGACATTGACGGGGAATGTGACAGCCTTCGATTCCCACATCAAGGACTGGATTCTTTGGACGCCCAACACCAAAGGTTTTTGGGAACCTTCCAACGTGAAGAAGGTGCATAACTACGGAGTGGAATGTTCGGTGGATGGTAGTTGGCTGATGGCAAAAGACCTGAAACTGAGCCTTGCCACCAACTTTGCTTGGACGCCCTCCAAGAATGTAGGTGAGCAGGTGAATGATAACGATGCCAGTTATGGGAAGCAATTGTGCTATGTGCCCAAGACCTCAGCCAATATCAATGCGCGGCTTCAATGGCGCACTTGGATGCTTGCTTATCAGTGGAGCCACTACTCCGAACGCTACACCACCACCAGCAATGAAGTCAACTACATCACAGGACGCCTGAAACCCTACTACATGACGGATATCTCTCTGGAGAAGATTTTCCGTTGGCATTGGATGGAGTGTGCGGTGAAAGGAGTGTGCAACAACCTCTTCTCCACTCAGTACGTCACCGTTCTGTCACGTCCCATGCCTCGTCGCAACTACGAAATCTATCTGACCATCAAACTATAAAAGAAACGCCTTATGAATAAATATCTCTATCTTCTCATTGGCACATTTCTGCTACTGTGTTCGTGTGGGGGCAACACCACTTCTACCTTGGAAGGGGAGGGCGACACCATTCCCATGCAGTATGCCAAGAACATCACGATGGTGCGCTATGGCGATTGTGTGAAGGTGGAACTCGCGAATCCTTGGGGTGAAGGACTGCTCGGTTCTTACATCTTGGTTCCCTCTGATTCCGAACAATCTCAAACCTCAAACCTCCAATCTCAAACCATTCTTGTTCCTCTGAAGAACGCCTTGGTCTTCACCGCCGTGCATTGTGGATTGATCTGTGAATTCGGGATGGAGGAGAGCATAGGCGGTGTGTGTGAGAAGGAGTACATTCATGGACTCACCAAGGAGGTGGTGGATTGCGGCAATGGTATGTCGCCCAATCAGGAGCGCATCATCAAGCTCCATCCTGATGCGATGTTGGTGTCTCCGTTCGAGAGCAACACAGGGCATGATAAGTTGGGGCAACTCGGCATACCGATTGTGGAATGTGCTGAATACATGGAACCTACGGCTTTGGGGCGTGCAGAGTGGATGAAGTTCTATGGCATCTTGTTTGGCAAGGAGAAAGAGGCGAATGCGATGTTCGAGGCATTGGTGGCTCGCTACGACAGCTTGAGTGCCTTGGTGAAGAACTCCGACAAGCGTCCTCGCATCCTCTCCGAAGAGCTGTATGGTAACGTGTGGTATCAGCCCGGCGTTCACAGCACCATCGGTCAACTCTATGCTGATGCAGGGGCACAGACAGCGTTTCCTGAGTACACGCAGAGTGGTTCCGTGCCACTGTCGGTCGAGCAAGTGTATGCCACTGCTCACGATGCCGATGTTTGGTTGATGCGCTACGATTCTGACGCCACCATGAGTCTTGCCGAACTGGGTGCCCAAGCCGATGTCTATCCCCGTTTCGAAGCCTTCAAGAAGGGCAATGTATGGGGTTGCAACACACGCACCTCTTACTTCTACGAGCGTTCACCCTTCCATCCCGACCGCATGCTCTCCGACATCATTCAGATCACCCATCCTGAGATCTCGCTCCAAGAGCCCATGTACTTCTACAAGAAACTTGGTGCTAAACAATAAACCTCAAACCTCAAACCCCAATGAAACTCCGCATCTCTCTACTGATTATAGGTGTTGTGGCACTCTTCGTCCTCAACCTTTTCATGGGTTCCGTCCACATCGACCCCTCTGAGGTGTTCCAGACCTTGCTTCATGGTGATTCAGCCAACGAAGCCATTGCGTATATCATTTTGGGTTCGAGACTTCCCACTGCACTCACGGCGATGCTGGCTGGTGCAGGACTTGCCACCGCAGGTCTTCTTCTCCAGACCTCTTTCCACAACCCGCTGGCTGGTCCTTCCATCTTGGGTATCTCCTCGGGTGCCAACCTCGGCGTGGCGATTGTGATGCTTTCATTTGGCGGTACCATCACGGCAGGACTCTATTCTTGGAGCGGCTATCTTGCCATCGTGGGTGCAGCCTTCTTGGGTTCCCTGCTCATCATGGGCTTGCTCCTGCTGTTCTCGTCGTTGCTGAAGAACAACCTCATGCTGCTCATCACTGGTATCATGATGGGGTACATCACCTCCTCGCTCATTTCCCTGCTCAATTTCCTGGCATCGGTGGAGAACATCCAGAGTTTCCTCATTTGGGGCATGGGCAACTTCAACAGCGTCTCCATGCAACAGATGCCCATCTTCGCTTCCATGTGCCTCATCGGTCTCTTCCTTGCCCTCTTGCTGATGAAGCCCCTCAATGCCATCCTCTTGGGTGAGTCGTACGCCACCAACCTTGGCATTGACATCCAGCGCACCCGCAATCTCCTTTTGCTTGCCACAGGCTTGCTCACCGCTGTCATCACCGCCTATTGTGGACCTGTCGCCTTTCTCGGATTAGCCACCCCCCATGTGGCGTTCCTCCTGTTGGGCACCTCCAATCATCGTGTGCTGCTGCCTGTCACCATGCTGACCGGAGCCGTCTTGGCACTCCTTTGCAATCTCCTTTGCACCCTGCCATCCACCACGGTCATCCCTCTCAACGCCGTTACCCCCATTCTCGGCGCTCCCGTCATCCTCTACATCATTCTCCGCCGCCGCTAAACGACATGTTCAGCTAAGACCTCAGTCATCAGACCTCGTCTTCCCTCTCTCCATTTTTTTGTTCCCCAATAGGGGAAATTTTGTTACCCTATGAGAGAAATAGTATAAAATAACCTAACAACCTAACATTTGTCCTCAAATGGATTGTGGTTCAGTTAGTTGTCTACGTTAGGTCTTGTGTGAAGACCTAACACAGACCTAACACTCACCACATCAGGCAACACTCTGAGGAATATCTATGTGAGATTAAATGTTAGGTCTATGTTAGGTGTTTGGGAAAGACCTAACGTTTCTCAATCCCTTTGTACATCAGGGTTTGAGGCTTGTCATGTTAGGTTGTTAGGTCTTTTTGAGAAATACTCTTTTTTTTGTTCCCCCACGAGAAAAAATTTGCTCCCCCGTGAGAAAAATATTTTTCCCTAACTAGGCAGAAAAAGTGCTTCCCCCTAAGGAAAAATTTTGCAGCCCCTAAGGGTAACAAAAATTTCCCTTAGGGATTGCAAAAAAATGCCGACAGCTCTCTTAGGTTTTGCTGTCGGCAAAACGATGCTTTGCCGCCGCCTCTTTGATGCTTTGCCGTCGGCAATTAAAAAACCACCCCTCTTGGAGTCCGCTTGACACTCTCTGGAAGTCCGCTTGGCTCGGACTCCCCTTCCGCTTGGCTTGGACTCCCAATAACCTGCCTCTGCTGGATAATAAGCGTTCCTTATTGAGCAATAACCCACCCTTATTCAGGAATAAGTGCCACTTATTGAGAAATAGTCGTCATCTATTTGAAAAAAAGATTTAGAAAAATTTGGAAGATAGGGAAAAATGTTGTTAATTTGCAACCGAGAGAGTGCTCTATGTGCTTTCTGTGCGGTGCTTCGGTGCCGTGCCTTATTGGATAAATAGAAGCGTTATGCTCTTTCTTGCAAGCTGAAAACCTAGGAAATTTTCAATCATTGCAAAGAATGTTTTGAGAGGCTCGTGTGCTACAGAGGTGCTCTAAAACAAATGAAGACGGACATAGCGGCTTCACGCGTTATTGCGTGGAACTGCGTATTGGTAACCATCTTATTTGTTTGGGCAATTCCTAGGGCCTTCAGCTTGAAGATGTGGACATACAGTTCCACGCTTCTTGTGTGAATATAATTGCCTTTGTATGGAACTGACATGGAATGTTGACAGGCTCACACTTCTTTTGTTGTGTTATATATACTAATAATTTTAAATTAGAATTTATGGAAGATACTTTTTATTTATTGATGCTGAGACTTCTTTCTGATTCAAAAAAATTTGAAGCATTCAAAGATTGTCTTTTACAATTACCTGAGAGTATAAAGGATAATCCAGAAATAGGACGGCTTCTCAGTTGTCCCAATTATGATGACCTAGACTTGTTCAAAGACTCTTTCACTTCCCTGAACGAAATACAACAACATATCATTATTAAACTAATAATGCACCTTAAACACAACGGACAAATAGATGGTGCCATTCGTGTTATTCAGCAATATATAAAAACTAAAGAAGAAGAAAATATAGACTGAAAATACTTCAATAAATATGGCAAAGAACATAACATCAATAAAGGATTTAGTCATACAGTTTATGACTAATGGTAAAGAAATTGAGAGCAAGGCTGAGAAAGGTGATTCGGAATCCTGCTTTCAAATGGGTATGTCTCATTTACTTGGCATTAATACATCTATAGATTTTGAGAAAGCTGCTCAATACTTTGGAGATAAATCTTTGGCTGATGATCCAGATGCCAATCGTTTATTAGGTTTTATTGCAGAATGTGAAGGAAAGTTTGGGGAGGCATTTCAGTATTATGCTAAGACGGGAAAATCTACAAGATCATATTTGCAAAAAGTATATGAGGAAAGAGGGAATCTGCAAAGCTATCTAAAAAAGTTAAATCTTCCCGACATATTCCTCAATAAGGAAATCACAGCAATTTTATATGATTATATAAAAGATGGTTCCCCGATTCTGCCTAAAATAAAGATTGCATATATATGTGAAGACGAACAAACATTTTTAAAAGAAATTCAGGCACTTGTAGAGGGTGGGGATTTGTTCTCGGCTAAAAGATGGTTGCAAATTGGTAATGTTGGTGTGGAGAATCCTTTGTTCGCCACTATTGAGAAGAAATCGATAGAATTAATGATGGGCTCAAATCCGCCTGAGAAGTTTGATGTGATTGTTGTTGATGGAAGTTCTTTGGTTTCAGATTTGGAAAAATCATCTTCTTCTAATGAGATAAAGTCTGTATGTGATGAGGCTTCAAAAATGTGTAAAAAAGGATGGTGCGAGAAAGTGCCCCCAATAATAGACTCATATAAAAGGGCGTTTGAACAGGAAGAAGCAGAACGTAAAAGGAGGGAAGCAGAACGCAGAAAAAAGGAGGAAGAAGAGGAACGCAGAAGGAAAAAGGAAGAGGAGCTCAAAAGGAAAAAAGAAGAGGAGGAACTCAGAAAGAAAAAAGAGGTGGAACGTCTAAGAGAACAAAACAGGAGAGCAATGCGTGTTTTCGACATATTTATGGTTGTCGGATATATCGGTTTCTTATTGTGGTTTACACATCTTTTCGATGATAATGGGGAAATTAGTATTCCTGGAATTCTCGCCTCCCATTTTATATGTTGTATTCCCTTCGTCTTCATTTGGTTGGTAATAAGTAACAATATAAAGAAAAGATTTGATTTATAAAAAGGTAAGAAAATATCACAAATAGAGATTAAGATGAAAACAATAAAGCAAATCAAATTGCTGGTTGAAAATATAATTACAGAATCATGTAACATTCCAGCCCCCAATAGTAAAGAGAAGAATAGTGGGAAGAAAACCGTTGACAGCAAGAGCCAAGAGCTAATCAATGCTGTTAAGGATAATTATCTGCCCCTTTTCCAGTTTAATATCGACGCACCTTCATCAGAAGCGGCTCAGGCAGTCTTTAGTCAAATCGCAGGAAACACGCAAAGAGCGTCCTTCGTGTCCTATTTGCCTGATGGTCAGCATACGACAGACAAAATTGGTGATCTGGCTTTCGAAACACCCACTATTTTGGAATGGCAAAACAGCGATGTCGGTCAAAACTTTGTCATCAACTATACAAGCAAGACGGCGAGCAAGGCTCAGAATTGTTTGAACCAACTCGTTGTCAATATGCTGTTGTCACTTCCTGGCAATAGTTTCAGGCTCCATTTCATTGATCTCTCGTTCTCGGCTCAAGCATCATTCCTGACAAGAAACTTGGACGACAAGTTATATGATAAGCTTGTCAGTAGTCCTAACGACTGGTATCAGTTGAAAGAAAGCCTTCGCGAAAAGATGGCGAAGTCTCTGGAGAATTACGGCAATGTGGTGAAATACAATGAGAGCAAGGGCAAGGTTGAAGTACCATATGATGTGGTGGTAATTACTGACTACCAGAAATGCATCAATGACATGCGTGACATAGATGCCCTGTTTGAGAATGGTCATAAGGGCGGAATCTATTTCATCCTGATGAACAATCAGGACTATAAGAGTGATATGGACACGCTCATGGCACTGCAGAATTTCTATCAAGTGCTGGATGCGGAGAAACTGGGAGATTACTCCAAGAGTGCCATGATTCGTTGTACCCCTATTCTTGACAATCCTATCTTGGCAAAGGCTTGTTTCAACTATGTCAATAAGGGTGCAGAACTTCCACAGGTGGCAGCAGCGAGTGTGGATCATGACAAGATGCTGAAATCGGGCTTTGAGTCTATTGACAAAGCGATGGTTATCCCTGTTGGCTCAACAGACAAGGGTGAGCTGGTAGATTTCACGCTCGATACCGTCAGCCATACACATTGCTTTATTATTGGTCAATCAGGTACTGGTAAGTCTGTGTTCCTGCATGATGTCATTATTGGTGCAATGGCTAAATATTCACCAGACGAACTTGAGTTGTATTTGATGGACTTCAAGATTGGCGGTGTGGAGTTTAACCGCTACAAGGACGAGAAGCATGTCAAGGCTTTGCTGGTTGACAATTCGGATATTCAGATAACCTTGGAAATCCTAAGAGAAATCAGCAACAAGATGCGTGAACGCGGCAAGTTGCTCCGTTCGAGTGGCGTTTCCAATATCGTGGAATACAACTCCATCAATACCGATAAGAAAATGCCACGAATTGTGGTTATCGTTGATGAATGTCATGTGATGTTCCCAACGATGAACAGCAAAGAGGCAAAACTCTATCGTGAGATTTCAGAGATTCTACAGAAGATAGCCAAGGAAGGTCGTAGCCAAGGCGTGCATTTGGTGCTGGCTACACAAACCATTGCACAGGCAGACATATCAAGCGAAATACTGAACAATATCTCAGACTTCTATTTGCTGAAGTGTGCGCCAGGCGATTCGGAAAGACTGGTGATGGGTTCAGCTGAAACAACGAACCAACTGAAGACGGGTCAGGTGCTTCATCATGACATTGATAGCGATGTGGTGTTCAAGTCAACCTATCTGCCGACGAAGGAGGCTCTTGAAGTGATCAAGAAGATTAACGAGAAGGCAAAGGACTTCGAGAATGAGCAGTTCTACTTTGTCGGCTCTCAGATATTCAAGATTGATGATGAGGTGAAGAGCCTGCTTTCTGGACAAGTCAATTCCAAAGCTTCAATTGCCTTTGGACGTTCGATTGACACGAAGATGGAACCTGTCATCATCCCATTGCGCAACGAGTATGCCGACAACGTGATGCTGTTTGGCATCAATGATGAGGAACAGGTGTCAAGAACGATGCTGGCTTCCCTTCAGAGTCTTAGGGCGTCGAACGAGTCTGTTAAGATCAAGGTCATCAATTGCCTGCCTGCAGAGCAAGTGAAGACCATCAAGAAACTCCAAGATTATGCCAAGAAGGGGGAGATAGAGATGCTAAGCCCCCAAACCTGCGGATCAGAATTGCAGCGTCTTGCTAATTCTATTAAAAACAGGGATGCAGAACAAACAGTTCTGTATGTTCTGGGACAGGAACGCTTCAGAGAGTTGCGTATGGATATGGAAATATCCGTGGGCGATAGCAAAGACGATGCAGGTGATTTTGGATTCTCTAGTGATTTCTCGTCATCTGATTCTTCTTTCGATAGTTATCAGAAGGCTCTGGGATACATTTTGAAGAATGGCGCAGAAGTGGGTGTGCATGTCATCTTACAGATTGACAAGCCCAAGCAGTTGCTTTTCGCTGACTATATGTCTTCCAAGGATTTCTTCAACATGTTCCATCATCTGGTGATGCTGAAAAGTGATGAGAATGCCATTATCAACTTCGGACTCAGCGATGATTTGCAACTGGAGAACCTGTCATCGGACATTGAACGCCTTCGTGCTATTTACTATAATGAGACAAACAACAGCTACACGCTGTTCACTCCTTTCGCATAAAAGTGTAATAAGCATAAATTTTTTAAGACTATGTATTCAGAACAATTAGAAGAACTTATTTCCTTGGCTTTGGAAGATGGTATTCTTACAGAGCAAAAGAAAAATTTGATTATCCGTAGAGCGGCGAAGGAAGGGGAAGACGTTGAAGAGGTGATGATGGTCCTTGAAACCAGATTACAAAAGCTTAATCTCGAGCGTACAATCGGAAAAAAGACCGTAGTAGAAAAATATATACAGCCATTTGAAGGTTTGGTGGCTAATCTTGAGAAAAATCTGAGAATTCAAAGAGAGAATCCACGGAAAATTGTTATGACTTTGTGCAATCCAGATGGTTGTTATTTATCCGACAATATGGACATTATTGGTTATGTACCATTCTTTGAAGGAGAAACAATCAATGATGAACCATGTTCAATAAATGTTTCATGTGGGTTAAGAATTAGAATTAGTAACTGTGAACTCGATTTATTTGATGGCTCGGATCCTTTGAATAGTACTCATGACGAGGAGCCTAAGTTGCAATTAAAAGTGACCTTCTGGGATAATGATGGTTGTTTAGAGTCTTTCAGAACTCTTAAATGCGCTAATATGTTTCGTGAGATAAGCCATGAAACGACAGATGGTGATATACTGTATCAATACTTCGTGGACTGTGGTCAGAATGTTAATGAAATGGCATCTGTGTATACAGAAATCCTCACGAAAGTGTATGGTCTTCAATCAGAAGATGTTAGTATGGATGCTTTATGGACAGGTCTGTTCTCAACAAAATTGATTGACAAGGAAATTACAGACAAGGAAGACTTACGCGCTGCTCTAAAAAACTATGGATTGACTCATTACAAGATGCCTCAAATTAATTCCAAAATGTTAGTTCGCGAGGAAATCATTGACGAAATGGAGGAAATGATAAATGTCTATAATGAAAAATACTCTAAAAGCACATTTATACATTATGATTTAGATAAGGATAAAAGATATCTTATCATGACTGTATTGAATGGAGATATGTCTACAAATAAATTGAAGGAGATACAAAGAGCTTTTCAAGTTCAAAAGGCAGAAGAGTACGAAATTCAGATGTTCAATTTGGGACAATTAAGTTGGAAAGAAGTTTGTGCCGTTGGAGCTATGGACGAAAAAATAGAGGGGAAGGCGTATGTTGCAGATAATGATAAAGAAGATGAGGGACAAGCCATAAATAATGATACGGAAGAGAATTTGTATCAGGAGGAATGGCATCATGATGCAGAAGAAGATCTGCAATGTGACACTGATGAAGTTGCCATGATACAGGTTCCAGAGGAAGTTCTTCCACAAGTGATGAAGATTGTGAAATATTATAATGAGCGTGCGATTAAATGGGGATATGAAGTATTGGAATATGATGATGAATCACACACTCTTTCTGGTTCATTTAAGGCAAAAAAGGATGCTGAAAAATCTTCCAGTTTTGGTTTCTGGAACAAAATAAAAGAAGCAGGGAAAAATGCAGACTTACAAGCAGAATATCAGAAAATTCTCAAATTATGTGGTCTTGATTGAATGTTTTATTTGTATAATCAATAAAAATAAGAAGAACTATGGCAAGTGATGCTGGTGTAAGAAACATAGAACAGTTGGCTATGTTTGGAAAGAACCTTAAGAGTCTCGGACAGAACATGTATCAAACGATGCAGACGGCGCAGCAGCGTATGAACGCTGTGTGCGAGGGCTGGCAAGACAAACAGAATGACAAGTTCAGAGAACAATTCAACAAGAGTGTCTTGGAGGTGAAGAAGATGTCGGAACAATTTACGGAATATTCAGAATACATCTCCAAGATAACTGCCAAGTTGATGGAGTATCAAGGAATAAAATAAACCTGACGAATGGCAAATTCTGATGTAAAGGTGAGGGAAGTAAGGCTCTTGGAGTCTTACTCGGAAGCTTATGGGAGATTCTTCGAGTCGAATATACACACAACATATCATCTTGCGGCGGCTCTCGGGTGGAAGTTAGATAAGGCGCGAGAATATCTTCATCATATTTCGGATAGTTGTCACTATATTCATTACAAGATGGTGGGTGCCAAAGCTGATGTAGAAGCTTCGATGAGACGAGGCGGCGGTATGGATGGCAGGGAATTGCAGTATCGTCAAGAGACCTATCAGAAGTTCAAAGCCCTCTACCAGAAAGCTCAACAATATGAAGAGATTGCCAAAAAGCTTTGCCAAAACATCCAAATTGAAGTGAGGCGTGGTGAAGAGATGTGCAACAGCCAAAGAAACAAAATGGAACAGAATAGAGAGGAAGGGATGAACTTTCTCAAAAAGGCTATTTCTGCGTTAAATGAATATAAACAATCATAAGTGTCCCGTTAAAATTGGGACGAGTTAAATATTAATCAAACAACCCCGGAATAAGGGGACCAGATTGCTCTTTGACATCATTGGAATAAGTCTTATCGAATAGTTCTCTGAGTGACGTTTTGTCCGTGAGCGAC
>JAGCDQ010000076.1 GCA_017651245.1 Bacteroidaceae bacterium
GGTGGAAGCCAATGCGCTGGAGGTGCTCTACGACGCTGAGAACGACAAGACGGCTACGGCTGCCATCGGCACGCTGCCTGCTGGCGCGAAGACCGGCAATGCCGTGAAGACCATCAAGTTGCTGGCCCAGAGCACTGGCGACTTCACCCGCGACGAGCTGAAGAAGGATGTCAAGCTGTCTTGGACGGACAAGACGAAGGCTGAGATTGCAGCTGCGAAGGGCGAGGAGAACGGTGGCAGTGGTGCAAGCGGTTCCAATGGTTCCAACGGTTCAAATGAGAACACTGGCGGCAACACTGGCGGCAACACTGGCGGCAACACGGGAGGTGAGAACAACGGTGGCAACTCTGGTGGCAATGATGACGGAGATGGAACCTTTTGATGGGAATCTCTCTTCTATGGCTCTCACCCTGACAGGGGGTGGGGGCTTTTTTGTGTGAAAAAAGTGGGGATTTATTTTGTATTTCGCTCGGTTTGCACTACCTTTGCAACAGTTTTTTACAGACAAGAGATAGAATACTAATCGACAAAGGTTTGGATATGAGACACAAACTACTGCTTTTACTTGCCTTGCTCTGCATGGTTGTGCAGGGAGCTTGGGCACAGGCTAACTTCTCCAACTTCGAGCAAAGCAATAACTTCTGAATTCTAAACAAATGAAATATAAAAGATTATGAAGAAAACTATCATGTCAACTATGTTTGTTGCCTGCCTCGTCATCACTGTGATGGCACAACCGTCGGCAACTTACTACAGTAGTGCCCGCGGAAAGTGTGGCGCTGAACTGAAAACGGCTCTGTTTCAGATTATCAAGAACCCAAGTGTCGTTGATTATGATTTATTATGGGATGCATTCAGAAAGACTGACCGCAGGGTCTTTAATGACGATGAGGGGGAATATATCTGGGACATGTATTCCAATATCTCTCGCTATCCGCTCAATTCCTATCCTCACGGCACTGGTGCCAACTATCCGGAGGGTATGAAGGGTGTTCTGCGTGAGCACGTGCTGGTCAGAACGTGGTTCAACCCCACCTCAGGTCCTAAGAGTGGAAAGAACTACGAAGATATACGCCCCATGTACTCTGACATTGTGCATTTGATTCCAACCGATGCGGTGTGCAACGACAATCGCAATGACTTGTGTTACGCTGAAGTGGCAGAGGGACAGGTGGATTGGCAGTCGGAAGGCGGTTTCAGCAAGAAAAGCACGAAAGGCGGATGCTCTACGCCAGGATGGACAGAACAAGTGGCAAACCCCACCAATGCTCGAGTGTTTGAACCCAACGATGAGTACAAGGGCGACATGGCTCGCATCTTTTTCTATATGGTCACCTGCTACGAACCTGGATTTGCCACATGGGATGTCATACGCGACGAAGGCAAACGGAAACAGGGAGAGACTCTTGCTGCTGGCAGCAAACACTGTGGCACATGGTCAAGCGACATGTTTGACGCAAGCAGCGAGGATGCCTATCAGCCTTTCGCTCCATGGGCGCTCGACATGCTGATGAGATGGGCCAAGAACGATCCCGTCAGCGACAAGGAACGTGCCCGCAACGAGGCTACGTGGCAGATACAGGGCAACCGCAATCCCTTTGTGGACTTCGAAGGCCTGGAGGACTATATCTGGGGTGACGAGCAGGAAACTCCCTTCGACTTTGAAGGTGAAGAATACAAAGAACCGACTTCTGGCAACTGTGAGGTGGAACTGAACAATGCGACGTTCGGCGTGGACTGGAGCAGCACGGATAACCTGCGAGATGTGTTGGAGCGTACTCCGCTGACCATTGAAAAGAACGGCGTCACCATCACCTTCAACTATGGAATGAATGGTCAATCATTGTATGCCGATGACGATGAAATCCGTCTGTACAACTACAACACGCTGACCATCCGTGCCCACAACAACGAACTGGTCAAGGTGGAATTCACCTGCACGGACAAGAACCACGACAACAAGTACATGGTGGCTTCGGTGGGCGACATCGAAGACAATGTGTGGACGGGCAATGCCAGCGAAGTGATCTTTGCGTCAAACTATGTCTCTTCCACTAAGAGTGGTGGTGTCACAAAAGACTATTACCTGTCATTGTCAGACATTAAAATCACCTCCGCTACCAAAACCTACACCGTGGAGCTGACGGACAATAAAGCATATACCCAACAATCGCAGATTGATGGTGTTGATGTTTACTATACCCGAGATTTCTCAAAGTACTGGGAGGCGATATATCTTCCTTTCTCTCTGAAATACGAGGACTGGAAGGATGATTTCGAGGTGGCTCGTATAAATGCAGTTCACCAGTATGACACAAATGATGATGGAGATATAGACAAGACGGAATTGGAGTTTGTGAAGATTAAAAGCGGTTCTACATACCCTAATACTCCTTATATCATCAGGGCAAAGGAAAAAGGCAAGAAGACGTTATACGCAGAAAATGTAACTTTATATGAGGCAGAAAAGAAGAGTGTGGAATGTTCCACCACTACTGAAAAGTTCATTTTTACAGGTAATTACAAGAAAGTAAGCTCAATGGATCTAATGGCGTATTATACCAATAAATACACGATGCATCTTGGTGATATCAATTATATTAATCTCATAACTGGCGTAGGGGCATATCGTTGGTATATGGAGAGGGAAAGCCGTAATACTGTTTATGGCATAATTAATAATAGTGCAAATGTAAGGGAAATCTCTATCGATGTGATTGATGAAGAGACTACTGGTATAACTGACATCCAACACCCATCTCCTGACACCCCGACCTTCGACCTGAACGGCAGAAGGGTGGATGAGAATAACCTCCAGCCAGGTATTTATGTGAAGAATGGAAAGAAATTTGTGGTGAAATAACCCCCTAAAAACCTAAAGAAAATGAAAAAGAACTTAATACTTATTTTATTCAGCCTTTTCTCATTCTCTGCCATTCATGCGGAGATGACATGTAAACCGTCAAATGATGAAAACCCACTCCCGCTGTCTCTGACGGACAAAGAAGCATATACCCAAGAATCCGATATAGAAGGTGTTGAAGTTTCCTATACCCGGAATTTCACTCATACGAGTTGGCAGGCCCTGTATCTTCCTTTCTCTTTGAAATTCGATGATTGGAAGGATGATTTCGAGATGGCTTATATCAACGGTATGATCCAGAGGGATAATGATGATGACGGCGAGATTGACGAGACGGAACTGGAGATAATAAAGATGAAGAGCGGTTCCACCCGGCCTAACGCCCCATATCTCATCAGGGCTAAGACAAAGGGTGAGAAGACGCTATCCGTTAAGAAAACAACCGTATATGCTGCTGAGGAGAATAGCGTGGATTGCTCCACCACTACTGCAAAGTTCATCTTTACAGGCACTTACAACACTATCCCGTATGAAACATTGATCGAAAATGAGTATTACGCTATGGGTGGTGGCAAGATTGTAAAGAGCAACGGCTCTGACCTCAGACCTTTCCGCTGGTATATGAAGGTGGAAAACCGTCCTTATTCACCTTCTTCCTCTGATCGTGCAAAGGCTATCACCATCAAGGTGTTAGACGAGGATGAGACGACAGGCATAAGTGAATTGCAAATGACCAATGACAATGACCAGTCACCAGTCTATGACCTGAACGGCAGAAAGGTGAATGAGAATAACCTCCAGCCAGGTGTTTATGTGAAGAATGGAAAGAAAGTCGTGATTAAGTAATTCACCTAAAAAACCTAAAGAAAATGAAGAAGAAATATATTACTCCGAGAATATCAGTAGAGAAGATGGATGTCCCATTCCTTATCCAAACAAGCAATATCCCTGTTGTTACTGATCAGCCTCATTCATTAGATGGAAAGGCTTTTTCCGATGACATCGACGTGGAAGACTTGGGGATAGGATTCGATTTTCCTTTCCTGTAAGGGGAGGCGAATTTTCCATAGTCTTTTGATTTTTAATTTCACGCAGAACCTTTAGCTCGACGGAGTCAATAAAAGTGAAAAAATGTTTTTTCCTTTGTATTGTGCTCACTTATCCGTAACTTTGCATGTGGTAATAAACGAGTTATCCATATGTGTAAAACTAAAACTATAACATTATGAGTGACTACGAAGCCTTCCTGGCAGCGCTCGGCGTCAATGTCGTGCTTTTCATCTTTATGGCGGTGTTTGTGTTGGTGGCAGCCGTCATCACGGTTATTTTCTACCTTCTCGTCATCAAGCTAGCAGAGGAGCGTCATCGCGACGTGACGATATGGGTGCTGCTCAGTTTCGTGTCTTCTCCCATCCTGATGGCGATCGTCCTGCTGATTATCGGGGATGAGCAAAAGGTGGAGGTGAATAGAGAACTGACGGCAGAGGGTTGATGTAAGCGCTTGGTCGAGTTGTCTTTTTCCGCTGTTTTGTGGGCGGATTTGGATGAAAATGGATTTTTTCTGAAGTTTTTTTATGTTTTCTTTGTCTTAATGCTTGATTTTCAATAAAAATTCGTACCTTTGCATATATCTTCTGATTGATTAAAGAAAACACCAGGTTTGCATGGCGACGAATAAAAGAAAAAACAAGAAAAACAACAAATACGCTACGGCTCAGAAGGAGAAGCTGTCGGCGAGTGATTTCTTCATCGGGTTTGGAAAATGGGAAACCATCTCGTTTTGTGTGGGCTTGCTGATTGGGGCAGTTGCCCTCTTCATGCTGGTGGCGTTTGTCTCTTATCTCTTCACGGGTGAGGCTGACTTCAGCCTGCTGGAAAGCAACACTGACCCCCTGAACTCTGGGCTGCGCTACAAGAATGTGTGTGGTTCGTGGGGTGCCATTGTGGCGTTCTTCTTCCTGAACAACTTGTTCGGTCTGGCTTCCTTCATCATGATTCCTTACCTGATTATCTTGGCGATGAGGATGATGCGCATCTTCAAGTTCACGCTGGTGAGGAAGTTTGTCTTGTTTAGCGTGCTGATGTTGTGGACCAGTGTGTTCTTGTCGGCATTTGGCTATCTGTTCCCTTATTTCGAGGGTTCTTTCGTGAAGCTGGGTGGCAATCATGGCATTCAGGTGGTGAAGTTCCTCACGCAGTTGGTGGGCACGCCTGGCTTGCTGGCTCTGCTGGTGGTGACGGCTGTGCTGTATCTCATCTATCTGAGCGCCAAGACCATTGAGGTGATCAGGGATATGTTCCGCCTGAAGTTCCTGAAGAAGATGAGCCCGAGAAGATGGGCGTCTCTGATGAGAAGACACATCGATGAGGAGGAAGAGGAGAATGAAGGGGATGAGGACCTTGAGAATGAGGATGTGGATGACGAGGGTGATGTGGCTCAGTTTGACGGCAAGGAGGATGAGACCGTGGAGGTGGTGTTCCCTGTGGAGGAAGTCAAGAATGAGGTGGAGGAGCAGCCTGAGGTGGTGACGCAGGAGGAAGAGGAGCCAGCGACAGAGGTGGAGGACAAGCATGAGGGCACGAAGATGGACATTGAGGCGAATGAGACGGAGCAGGGGAGTGGCAAGATTGTGCGAGGTGACATCAACACGCCTTATGACCCGAAACTGGATTTGGAACACTATAAGTACCCCACGCTGAATCTCTTGAACAAGGCTGACGACCAGGGTCCGCAGATTGACATGTTTGAGCAGAATGCGAACAAGAACCGCATCATTGAGGTGCTGAAGCAGTTTGGTGTGGAAATCAAGAGCATCAAGGCAACTATCGGCCCCACCATCACACTGTATGAGATTGTGCCTTCAGAGGGTACACGCATCAGCAAGATCCGTAACCTGGAAGATGACATTGCCCTGTCGTTGGCTGCTGAAGGTATCCGTATCATTGCCCCCATTCCTGGCAAGGGCACGATTGGTATTGAGGTGCCTAACAAGAAGAAGTGCATCGTGTCGATGGAGAGTGTCATCAACAGCCGCGTGTATCAGGAGAGCAAGATGGAACTGCCTTGTGCCATTGGAAAGACCATCAGCAATGAGGTGTTCATGTTCGACTTGGCAAAGGCGCCCCACCTCTTGGTGGCTGGTGCAACAGGTCAGGGTAAGTCTGTGGGCTTGAATGCCATCGTGACTTCCTTGCTCTACAAGAAACACCCATCAGAACTGAAGATTGTGATGGTTGACCCGAAGAAGGTGGAGTTCAGCATCTACAGCCCCATAGAGAATCACTTCCTGGCGCGTCTGGAGGAGGAAGAGGACTGCATCATCACGGATGTGCAGAAGGTGGTGAAGACACTCAACTCGCTGTGTGCCCTGATGGACACCCGCTATGACCTCCTGAAACGTGCCCATGCCAGAACCATCAAGGAATATAACGAGATGTTCAAGAGCCGCAAGTTGAATCCTGAACACGGACATGAATACATGCCTTACATCGTGGTGATTGTGGATGAGTTTGGCGACTTGATCATGACGGCTGGCAAGGAAGTGGAGTTGCCTATCTGCCGCATTGCCCAGTTGGCTCGTGCAGTGGGTATCCACATGATTATCGCCACCCAGCGTCCTCAGGCAAGCATCATCAGTGGTGCCATCAAGGCGAACTTCCCAACCAGAATCGCCTTCAAGGTGAGTTCCATGATGGACTCTCGTGTGATTCTTGACCGTTCAGGAGCCAACCAGCTGATTGGCAAGGGCGACATGCTGTATCTGGGCAGTGCAGAACCAGTGCGTGTGCAGTGTGCCTTTGTCGACACCCCAGAGGTGAACGATATCTGTGCCTACATTGCCAAGCAGCAGTCGTTCCTGCATCCATTGTATCTCCCAGAGGTGGCTGACCCTGAAAGTGAGGGTGCTGCCATGGGTCCGATGGACAAGGGACACTTGGATCCGATGTTTGCTGATGTGGCGAAGTTTGTGGTGAACAACCAGAGTGGTTCCACTTCCATGATTCAGCGCAACTACTCCATTGGCTACAACCGTGCAGGCAAGATCATGGACCAGCTGGAACGTATGGGTGTGGTGGGTCCACAGGTGGGCGCAAAGCCTCGTGAAGTTCTGATTAAAGACCCAATGACTTTGGATAGTCTGTTGAATAATCTTTGAGGTTTGAGGTTGGAGATTTGAGGTTTAAGGTTTGAGATTATGAAGAAGATACTATTGATAGGAATGATGTTGGTCGCAGCCATGGTGGCGTGTGCACAGAATGCGACTCAGTTGCTGGACAAGTCGGCTGCCACCCTGAGGGCTGCTGGCAATGTGAAGATTGGTTTCACACTGGAGGCAGAAGGTGGGGCTTCGACGGGCTACATCAAACTGCAAAAGCAGAAGTTTGTCATCAACATGGGTGGCTCCATCACGTGGTTTGACGGCAAGACCATGTGGACCTATGTGAAGTCGAATGAAGAGGTGAATGTGACCACCCCCTCCGCTGATGCTGTGGCAAAGATGAATCCGTATGCCTTCCTTTCGTTCTACAAGAAGGGATACACCGCCAAGATGGGAAAGAGCACGACAAAGGAGCATGAGATGGTGTTGACAGGCAAGCAGGGCAGCCCCTTCAAGAAAGTGGTGGTCCGCATCAACAAATCGACGAGATACCCCAGTGTCATCACCATGACTTCCTCGAAGGGTGATGTGACGACCATCCGTTGCAACTCTTTCCTGAAGAACCAGAAATACACCACTGCCACATTCCAATTCAACAAGAAGAACTATCCGAATGTGGAGGTCATTGACTTGAGATAATCAGAAGAAGGTGAAGCTTTCAGAAATTCGGCTGTTATACAAACTCATCTCTCACAATCAGCGGTTGCAGGCACGTCGCCACCCCATGTTTGAGAAGAAGTTGGCAATGAAGATTTTGAGCTATGTCTTCATTGCTTTTTGGGCTGTTTATCTGGTCATGTTGGGCTTCACCGCCTACTCCTACTTTGAGGGTTCCGCCCTGGAGGCATTCGACTGGATTGATGGAGGCATGATTTGGTTCCTCTCCGTGGATTTCCTTTCCCGCTTCTCCATGCAGGAAACACCTGCCCAGAACATCAAGCAATACAAACTCCACAACATCCCCACGGGTTTCCTCCTGCACACGTTCCTGTTGCGCATGGGACTCCAGCCCTACAACCTCTTCTGGGCATTCTTTTTCGTTCCTTTCGGACTCAGAGCCATTCCCCAGTTCTATGGCATCATGGGCTTCTTCGGCTTCATCATCGGCTGGTGGCTCATGTATGTGCTGAACAGCTATTGGTATCTCTTCTGGCGCACCCTCCTGAATCGTAACTACTTCTATGTCATCATCCCTTTGCTCACCTATGCGGCACTGGCATATTTCGGCATCTTCTTTGACGAGGACAACCAATGGCTCTTTGAAGGCACCATTCGGCTGATGAGAGGTTTCTGTCAGTGGAATCCCTTGTGCTGGCTGGTCTTTGTGCTGGTGGTGGTACCCTTGTACATCGTCAATTTTCGCTTGCAGAAGGTGGCGATCTATGTGGAGATAGCCAAGACGGAGGTGGTGCAGCAATTCAAGTCGCACAACATGACTTTCCTTGACCGCTTTGGCGTGATAGGTGAGTACCTGAAACTGGAACTGAAATCGACGGTCAGGAATCTGGTGGTGAGGAAGCAGTTCATCACGGGTGCCTTGTGCATGCTGATGCTTTGTGGTCTGTTTTCCTTCTCCAACATCTATGATGACCTGCCCTTCATGCGTGTGTTCATTTGTGTGTATTGTTTCACCTGTCTGGGGGTGATGACCCTGACGACGGTGATGTGTGCGGAAGGGAACTACATTGATGGCTTGATGGTGAGAAAGGAGACAGTCCTTTCGCTCCTGAAGGCAAAATACTACTTCCAGTGCATGATATTGATGGTGCCGCTGCTCTTCTCGCTCATGCCCATCATGGAGGGAAAAATCACCTGGCTCACTTCGTTGGGATGCCTGCTCTTCACGTCTGGGGCTGTGTTCCCATTCATCTTCCAACTGGCAGTATACAACGACATGACCATCCACCTGAATGAGAAACTGACCCGAACAGGACGTGACACAAAAGTGCAGATGCTGATGGCAGGAGGTGCCCTGTTCCTGCCCATGCTGGTCATGTATGGGTTGGTGGAGTGTTTCAATGAAGAAATAGCCTCCATCTCCATGATATCCATTGGAGCCATAGGCACGGCACTGCATCCATTGTGGCTCCGTAATATATACAAACGATTCATGGAACGTCGGTATGACAATATGGACGGATTCAGAAATTCAAGATAGACCTTGGGGCAACGCTCCCAAGAACTATAAATAAGGAATAAGATGAACTTAACAATCGAAAAACTAACCAAATCCTTCGGGGATAAGCAAGCCCTCAACATTGACCACTATGCCATCCACAGTGGTGAGACCATCGGTCTCGTGGGCAATAATGGAGCAGGGAAGACCACTCTGTTCCGCATCATTCTCGACTTGTTGCATGCCGATACAGGATGTGTGACCATTGATGGCGTCATTGATGGTGTGCCCGTTTCGTGTGACCCCTCCAAGAGTGAGGATTGGAAAGCCTATACAGGTGCTTTTGTGGACACGGGTTTCCTCATTGATTATCTGACCCCTGAAGAATACTTCCGTTTCATCGCTAAGATTTCTGGCATCTCAGACCCTGTGCTGCATGATCGCCTCCTGCAGTTTGATGGGTTCATGAATGGGGAGATATTGGGACAGAAGACGCTGATTCGCAACCTCTCCATGGGTAACAAGCAGAAAGTGGGCATCATTGGTGCCATGCTGCATTATCCCAAACTGCTGATACTGGACGAGCCTTTCAACTTCCTCGACCCGACTTCCCAGTTGGCGATGAAGTATCTCTTGGAAACCTACAGCAAGGAACAGAAAGCCACCATCATCGTTTCTTCCCACAACCTGACACACACGTTGGACATCTGTTCACGCATCACGCTCTTGGAACATGGATGCATCATCAAGGATTATGACCGCGATTATGCTTTGTTGACTTCCGAAATAGAGGCTTATTTTAAGGGAAATATCAATATTTAAGTGGTAGAATTGATTTTTTCCACTTTTGTCTTTTCAGAACCATTTAAAAGGCGTAAATTTGTACGTTTTTTGGCGGCACTATTTAGTGCCCCGTGTGTTTGTGCTTATTATTTTTAATTAGTTATAACTAAAATTATATTCATTAATCATGAAGATTTCAAGAATTGATCACCTTGGAATAGGTGTGGAGAGCATTGACGCAGTGCTCCCTTATTTCGAGAACGTGCTTGGTCTCAAGTGCTATGCAGTAGAAGAAGTGGCTGACCAGAAAGTGAAGACCGCTTTCCTGAAAGTTGGCGAGGTAAAGTTGGAATTGCTTGAGCCAACGTCTCCTGACTCTCCCATTGCAAAGTGGCTGGAGAAGGGTGGCAAGGGTGTTCACCATGTAGCATTTGCCGTAGAAGATGGTGTTGCTGAGGCACTCGTTGAGGCTGAAAGCAAGGAAATCCGCCTGATTGACAAGACTCCACGTCCAGGTGCAGAGCAGATGAACATTGGCTTCCTGCATCCAAAGTCAACAGTAGGCGTTTTGACAGAACTTTGTGAACCACAGAACAAATAAAGACTATGAGTAAGCAAACAGAAAGAATTCAGGAGTTGATAGAACTCCGTCAGAAAGCTCGTTTGGGTGGTGGCGAAAAGGCTATCGACAAGCAGCATGCAAAAGGCAAGTTCACAGCTCGTGAGCGTATTGCCATGCTCCTCGATGAGGGCAGTTTTGAAGAATATGATATGTTCAAGCTCCACCGTTGCACCAACTTCGGCATGGACAAGAAGCAGTATCTTGGCGACGGTGTCGTGACTGGTTCAGGTACAATCGGTGGACGCCTCGTTTTTATCTTTGCACAGGACTTCACGGTCAATGCAGGTTCTCTCTCTGAGACCATGAGCCAGAAAATCTGCAAGATCATGGACATGGCGATGAAGGTGGGCGCTCCTGTCATTGGTATCAACGACTCAGGTGGTGCACGCATTCAGGAGGGTATCAATGCCTTGGCTGGTTACGCTGAGATTTTCCAGCGCAACATCATGGCTTCAGGTGTGATTCCTCAGATTTCAGGTATCTTCGGTCCTTGTGCAGGTGGTGCCGTTTATTCACCAGCCCTCACCGACTTCACCCTCATGATGGAAAACACTTCCTTCATGTTCCTCACAGGTCCAGCTGTGGTGAAGACTGTGACTGGCGAGGATGTTGACCAGGAAAGCCTTGGTGGTGCATCTGTTCACTCTACCAAGTCTGGTGTGACTCACTTCACAGCCGCTACTGAAGAAGAGGCTATGGCGATGATTCAGCAGCTCATCAGCTACATTCCACAGAACAACCAGGAGGAGACTCCACGTGTGGAATGCACAGACCCCATTGACCGTCTCGAGGATTCCCTCAACGAAATCATCCCTGACAATCCAAATCAGGCATACGATATGTACAAGGTCATTGCTGCTACAGTGGACAATGGCGAATTCTTCGAAGTACAGCCTCGTTATGCCCAGAACATCATCGTAGGTTTCGCACGTTTCAATGGTCGCTCAGTAGGTATCGTTGCCAACCAGCCCAGCAAGTTCGCTGGTGTGCTTGACTGCAACGCTTCTCGCAAGGGTGCCCGTTTTGTTCGTTTCTGCGACGCCTTCAACATTCCAATCGTCAGCTTCGTGGATGTGCCTGGATTCCTTCCTGGTACGGGTCAGGAGTACAACGCTGTCATTCTGCATGGTGCTAAGTTGCTCTACGCTTATGGTGAAGCAACTGTGCCAAAGGTGACGGTCACACTCCGTAAGTCTTATGGCGGTTCTCACATCGTGATGTCTTGTAAGCAGCTTCGTGGTGACATCAACTACGCTTGGCCATCTGCAGAAATCGCTGTGATGGGTGCCAGTGGTGCTGCCGCTGTGCTCTATGCTCGTGAGGCTAAGCAGATCAAGGAAGAGGGTGGTGATGCCAAGGCATTCATCGCTGAGAAGGAGGAGGAATACTCTAAGCTCTTCGCTAATCCTTATCAGGCTGCCAAGTATGGTTACATCGATGATGTCATCGAACCACGCAACACTCGTTTCCGTGTCATCCGCGCACTCGAGCAGTTGGCAAACAAGTCACTTACTAATCCTGCTAAGAAGCACGGTAACATTCCATTGTAATCATTATGAGAAAGATATTATCAGTTATCTCATTCCTCATCGCTTCTTCTGCCGCTTTCGCACAAGGTGCACATGACTTCAAACTCAACGAAGTCTATGTGGTCACTCCTGCGTGCTGTCAGGGCGATTCTGCCTCTGCCACCTGCGACAAGCAAGCAAGCCTTGTGGATGAATATGGTCAGCCCGCTTCATGGATTGAGATTGAGAACACTTCTTATTCGACTCACGACATAAGAAACTGTTTCCTCACCATCAATCCTGCTGTGCTTGACAAGACCATGTCTGCACCTGAGCGTGAAAAGCTCATGTCACCCATTCCTGCAGGCGACCCACGCACTTCAATCTCAGCCAAGCAACGCATCACGTTCTTTGCTGATGGCAATCCTAATCGTGGTACGCTTCACCTGAACTTCACGCTTCCTGCCAATGAGGCGTTCACAATCTATCTCTTCGATGGCAATGCAGTCGATTTGCTCGACTCTGTCCACGTAGAGGCACTTCCTGCTGCATCAGGCTATGCTCGCCTCGATGATGGAAAATGGCAAGTGCTGGAGGCAGACAAGGTGACCCCTAACGCTCCCAACGTTGCTTATTCCAACGACAAGATCAAGGAGTTCAAGGAGAAAGATCCTCACGGCATCGCCATGACGCTGATGTGCATGGGTGTCGTGTTCTCATGTCTTCTTCTCCTCTTCGTGTTCTTCCACATCTTTGGCTGGGCAATGAACCGTGCTGCCATGTTGGCTCGCGTTCGTGCCATTCGTGCCATTCATGATCAGGCATCTCGTGTGGTTGAGATGGCAAAGCAGGGTACGACAGAAACCAAGGGTGTCGATTTGGAAACCTACACAGCCGTTATCGGTTTGGCACTCCATGAGTACTTTGGTGGCACTCACGACTTGGAGTCTGGTATCCTTACCATCAATCAGACAACTTCCACTTGGGCAGACAAGAGCCACGAACTTCGTGTGACTCCTCAGCATCATCAAGCAAATTAAAATCATTTTTTAGCAATATGAAAGAATATAATTATAAGATAAAAGGTGCTCCTTACAATGTGAAGATTAACGGCATTGAGGAGAACATTGCGAAGGTTGAGGTCAACGGCATCGAGTTCGAAGTGGAACTTGAGAAGCCAGTTGCTCAGCCAAAACCAGTTGTACGCGCAGTTGCAGCTCCTGTCAAGACCATCGAGGCTCCAAAGGAGAAGCTGGAGGCTGTGGCAGACGGCGTTTCTGCTGTACGTGCACCACTTCCTGGCACTATCAATGACATCAAGGTGACGGTTGGTCAGGCTGTCAAGAAGGGTGAGACCGTTGTTGTGCTCGAAGCCATGAAGATGGAAAACAACATCGATTCAGACCGCGACGGTAAGATTCAGGAAGTGAAGGTTCAGAAGGGTGACACCGTGATGGAAGGTGCTATCCTCGTCACCATCGCGTAACAAAATAGTAAGTAGTAAATTGTAAAAAGTCAAATCGTAAATTACTATGATGTTACTCGAAAGTGTTTCCACAATGGACTTCATCGGAACGAAGCTTCTTGACTTCTTGACATACACAGGCTTTGCTAACGTGGAGTGGGCAAACATCATCATGATTGCTGTAGGTGCCTTCTTCATCTGGCTTGCCATTGCCAAGGATTTCGAGCCACTTCTTCTCATTCCGATTGGTCTCGGCATCATCTTGGGAAATATTCCCTTCAAGGATGCTGGTCTTGAAATAGGTCTTTACGAGGACAATTCCGTGCTCAACATCTTCTATCAGGGTGTACGACTCGGTTGGTATCCTCCTCTTGTGTTCCTCGGCATTGGTGCCATGACGGACTTCTCAGCCCTCATCGCCAATCCCAAACTCATGCTGATTGGTGCGGCTGCCCAGTTTGGTATCTTTGGTGCCTACATGGTGGCTCTGGCATTGGGCTTCGAGCCTAACCAGGCTGCTGGTATCGCCATCATCGGTGGTGCAGACGGTCCTACTGCCATCTTCCTGTCCAGCAAGCTGAGTCCTAACCTGATGGGTGCCATCGCTGTGTGTGCTTACTCTTACATGGCATTGGTTCCAGTGATTCAGCCAGGTATCATGAAATTGCTCACCACCAAGAAGCAGCGTCTTATCAAGATGAAGCCAGCTCGTCAGGTCAGCCAGACAGAGAAGATGCTCTTCCCAATCGTAGGTCTGCTCATCACTACATTCATCGTTCCTTCAGGTCTGCCACTCCTTGGCATGCTCTTCTTTGGTAACCTCCTCAAGGAGTCTACCAAGACTACGCGCCTCGCCAAGACGGCTGGTAGTGCTTTGAACGACATCGTTGTGATGCTCCTCGGTCTCACTGTGGGTTGCTCCACTCAGGCGTCAGAGTTCCTCACTTGGCACACTATCTTCATCTTCATCATCGGTGCATGTGCTTTCGTGGTTGCCACAGCCAGTGGTGTCATCTTCGTTCACATCATGAACCTCTTCCTCCCGAAGAGCCAGAAGATCAATCCACTCATTGGTAATGCTGGTGTATCTGCCGTTCCAATGGCTGCCCGCATCTCACAGAATGAAGGTCTCAAGGCTGATTCCCACAACTACCTCTTGATGCACGCCATGGGTCCCAATGTGGCTGGTGTCATCGGTTCTGCTGTGGCAGCGGGTGTCCTGCTGGGATTCCTCTCATAAAGAATCACACATTATTATATATAGAAGAAGGGCTGGAGGCAATCACGCTTCCAGCCCTTTTTGTATTTCTTGGAACAATGCTTTTGTGTCTTTAGGAATCCTGTCCGTTTTTCTTAGAATGGAAGACCGACAGCGAAGTGGAAGGCAAAGTCGCGGTCGAAGTCGTGGTGAAGAATGGGATAGTGGTCACGACCTGTATAAGCTGGGTCGATGGCTTTCATACCAGCATCGAAGCGGACGATGAAGAAGTTGGCATCCATACGGAGACCAATACCATAACTGACGGCAATCTGTTTCAAGAATGTGTTGAGATGGAACGCACCTCCTGGCTGGTCTTTATACTCTCGGATCGTCCAGATATTACCAGCATCCACAAAGGCGGCTCCACTGAATTTCCAGAAAAGTTGGGCACGGTATTCAAGGTTGAGATCCAGTTTGATGTCACCCGATTGGTTCAGGAAGTTAATACCCTTATCCTTCCCCTTGTAGGCACCAGGACCGAGTGAGCGCACCGACCATCCACGCACGCTGTTGGCACCACCTGCAAAGTAGCGTTTCTCAAAAGGCAACTGGTTGGAATTGCCATAGGGATAAGCGATGCCGAGTGCTCCGTGGACAGCCACAGAGTTATTCTTGTCGATGCGGAAACTCTTGGAGAAGTCAAAGTCGCCACGCACATATTGGGCAAAGGCAATGTTGCAGAAGGTGTATTGTCCATCATCGTTTTTCTCACCGTTCAAGACGTGACAGGCGAGTTGAAGCAAGTTACCCGATGTCTCGATGTTGAAACGGATGGTGTAGGCATTCTTTCCGTAAGTCTGTTCACGTACTCCCAACGAGTTGTACGAGTATGTGTAGCCCATCTTGGCGATAAGCAGGTTCTCGTAGTTGTATTTCAGGATGGCGTTGGTCTTGCCCAGTGAGTCAAGGTATTGCTCCTTGAAGGTTCTCGAGATCCAAGGCATATAGACGTAGTTGGCTTCGAGCAGGTCAAAGCGGTGCTGCTCATGCTGTTGGCGGGTTGTCCAACGATAACGCCAAGCTGCTGTGAGCACTCGACGCTGGAACTCTGGACGGTTCTGCAGGTTGTATTGAAGGGCTATTTCGGAAGAGGCATTGTGCTCGGTTGCCCATTCACGCTTTACGTACGGGAATAGGAATACGGGGAATCCCAAGGTAGTCTCTGCACCGACTTCCACATAGTTGTTGCCCTCATAGCCTTCCAGTCCCGTGATGGCTTCGTAGGCACCACGAATCTTGAACATGAACGACTCAGAGCCTCGGAAGAGGTTCTTGTTCTGATATGATGTGGAAAGTGCGGCACCCAAGTCGCCTGCCGAGTTGGTTGCCTCCACGTCGAAGCCGACGGAGTGGGGCTTGGCATGGTTCACCACGATATTGCAATCAAGCGTGTCGGTACCTGGGCGTTCTGTCAGGTTGATGTTGGAGAAAGAGATGGCACCGAGTCGCGTGTAGTTCGTGTAGGTGCGGCGGAAATAGCCGTCATTGTAGAGTTCTCCGGGCTTGACCAATGAGTGGCTGATGAGCAGACGCTTGCGAAAATGCAGTTCGTCTTGATGCAGGAAGTCGTAGCCCTTGTAGTGCAAGCTGTCCGTTGGCTCATTAGGGTTGGTTACATCTGCCAAGAAGCGCACTTTTCCAATGGTGTATTGCTTGTGTTCAGTCGCTTCCGTGCGACCGTTGTCCTGCTGACGCTTCACCCGCATCAGCACATCCACCTCTGTCGAGTATTTGGCCGTGTCTGCACTGAAACGGATGTCCTCTTTGGTGAACTTGTAGTAGCCGTTGTTTCTCAGATAGGCGGCAATGCGGTTCCTTTCACCATTCAGGGCAGTCACTTCAAAAGGTAAACCGGGCTTGAGCAGCGAGTTGGCTGTGTCCTCCACTTCGATGAAATGTTCCAGCCCTTTGTCCTCCACGATGCGCTGAATCGTCCGCATGGTATAGCGTTCCTTCGGATGCACATTGTAGAGCACCTTCATCTTCTTGCCTTTGATCATCTTGAACTCTTCCACTTCTGCTTTCATGTAGCCCGCATTGTTCAAGACTTTCTCGATGTCGTCCATCGTTCGTTGTGCCTTTACACTGTCGTACAGCACGGGTGCCTCACCCAGTTTCCGCCAGAAGCGGCATGAACGTTTGGTTGTGTCAGTGCCCGAGAGCATGTAAATCTTCAGCGGCACTCTTGCCCCGAACCATTTCGAGTTCGTCTGCTGCACCACATAGTCGCCCAACATGTAGGTCTTCTTCACCTCTTCATCGTCGCACGTCACCGCCACACCCGTCAGCATGTGCTCCCCCTCAGGGATGTACTTGTCCACCGAGCACGATGCCACCATCATGCTCAGCAGGGCTATATATATAATATGTATAAGACGGGTTTTCACGGGGAAATACATAATTTGAGTGCAAAGGTACGAAAAAACTCCTAACTCCTAACTCCTAACTCCTAACTTTTTGTTACCTTTGTGGAAATTTCAGCAGTATGATAAGCAAGAACAGAATCAAGTATGTGCGTTCGCTGGAGATGAAGAAATATCGGAAGGCGGAAGGCGTGTTCGTGGCAGAGGGTCACAAATTGGTAGGCGATTTGCTCGGGGCGTTCCAGCCGGTGTATGTGGCGGCAACGCAGGAGTGGATGGACGGTCATGCCCATGAACTCAAGGGAGTGGAGATGGACATCGTGACCGACGAGGAACTGAGACGCGTGAGCCTGATGGAAACCCCTCAGCAAGTGCTGGCTGTATTCCGTCAGCGCATTGATGAGGTGGACGTGAACAGGGTGGTGGGCAAACAGCTTTGCCTCGCACTTGACGATGTGCAGAACCCTGGCAATGTAGGCACCATCATCCGCTTGGCTGACTGGTTCGGCATCGAGCACATCTTCTGTTCCCGCGGATGTGCCGACCTCTACAATCCCAAGACCGTGCAGGCGACGATGGGTGCGATGGCACGAGTGCAAGTGCATGAAGTGGACTTGCCCCAGATGCTTTCATTACTGCCTGATGATGTTCCCGTCTATGGCACCTTCCTCGATGGCGAGAATCTTTATGGCAAATCCTTGGAGAACCGAGGCATCATTGTCATGGGTAACGAAGGTAAGGGAGTCTCAGCTGATGTCGAAGCTCATGTTACCGAGCGCCTCTATATTCCTAACTATCCCGCAGGTCGCGAAACCTCCGAATCGCTCAACGTTGCCATCGCCACTGCCATCGTTTGTGCCGAGTTCCGCAGGAGGGGATAGCGCAGGATTTATTCTGTTCAGGAAAGGATGTCTATGAGAAAAATCAACGTGGCCAAGAAGATGGAGGAGATGAAGAAAACGGTCATCCCCATCCATTTCATCCTGTTGCTCTGTCTCGTCATTGGCGGATGTAGTTCCGACCATGAGACAAACGACGCGGATGTCATTGCAGCAGATGTCACGTACACGCCGTTGGCGGAATACCAAACAGCAGAGGTCGTGCTTGTGCACACACCTGGTGATGAGAATGAAGGTTCTTATGGGAGGAATAAAAGATTTGATGTCAACGGCATGAGGGAGGAGCATCTTGCGTTCATCCAATCTTTGGAGACTCATCACATCAAGGTGTATGAGCTGACCGATATATTGAAGGAAGTTCCTATTGAGAAGTTGCAAGCAGTTGCCCGACTGCTTTCCGCGAAGGACATCAGTCAGATGAACAAAGAACAATTGATTCATCACATTCTTGTTACGCCTCCCATGAAAGGCATCTACTTCACCCGCGACCAGAGCATCACCACGCCCAGAGGTCATGTGATAGGCAAGATGAAGCTTGCACATCGTAAATATGAACCCGAATTGATTGAGCTGTGTTATGAACAGTTAGGGCGCAAGGTTGCCTATAAGATTCAGGGAGAAGATGCCTGTCTGGAGGGTGGCGATTACCTTCCGTTCAACACCCTCTCATTCATCGGCGAAGGATTGCGGACGAATCGCCATGCCATCGAAGAACTTCTGGATGCGGATGCCATCGGACATGACACCCTTGTTGTGGTGAAAGATGCTTTACGCAACACCGCACAGATGCACCTGGACACTTACTTCAACATCATCGACCATGATTTGGTCACCCTGCCTGCCACAAGACTTCATGCGCAAGAGGGAGAATCCCATTATTTGGCCATTGACATCTACACCCGCGAACACGGCAAGCGGTATTATCACCAAACCACCACCAATGGGAGCCTTGTGCAATTCCTTCAGCAAAGAGGAATCAGCTTCATCCCCATCAGCGACGAAGACGAGGATAACTTTGGCAGTAATTATATCTGCATCTCTCCACGGCACATCATTGCCATCGAAGGTCTGTCCGATGATTTCAAGAACAATATGCAGAGTCATGGTGTTCTTGTCGAATTCCTCAAACTGAAAGAACTGACAGAAGGTACAGGCTGTGCCCACTGCATGACTCAGGTCTTGAACAGGCAACTGAGTGCACCCGATTGAGCAACTGGACACGTCCGATTGACCAATCGAGCCTACTCGACTCTTAAAGTGAGAGTAATGATTGTGTGTTGAGAGCTTCCTCGAACGAAAGAATGAGAGGAGAGTGATAAGCTTTGCGGTCACGGATGATGATGGTGCCGCCAAGCCACTCGGTCATGGGAAGCTCGCCCTCGAGGGGATAATGGTTGACAAGAAGATGATCAAAGAGTTCCACAACATGATTGCGGAACTCTTTTTCGTTGATATATACTATGGATGCTGCCACGCGACGCATAATAACCTTCGACTTTTGACCTTCGACTTTCGACCTTTGACTTTCGACCTTTGACCTTAGACCTTCTCCCCTCATTGCTTGCGGCGTCTCGGTCCGATGCTGTTTGGAGTGCGGACAGAAGGTGCTGACTGAATCTTGATATGTTCGCCAGACTGGTTCTGCAAACGTCTTTCCTCAGGAGTGAGACGACGTTCCACTGGCTTCGGAAGCGTGTCGGTGGCGATGGAGTCAGCCTTCACCGTGTCAGCCACTTCCACATTCTCTGGCTCTTTCTCATGCATACGGATGAGGGAGATGTTGTCGATGAGACAAAGGTTTCGGCTCTCCTTCTTGCCTTTGTAATAGAAAAAGCCCGTGATACTCTTGATGTCCTCGTCTTTGATGGTTTGCAGGGTGAGCTGCTGAGTGCCGTTGTTGTTAATGACACGCGTGGTGCCGATGTGCTTGCCGCTGGCATAGAGCACACTCAGACCTACGTGCAGGTTGATGTCATAATCTTCTCGTCTCTCCTTGATGAAGATAGGCGAGAGGGTGAGGATGAACTGGTCACGGCGACGGAAACTGGTGTCAGCGTGGATGGTGAAGCTCTCCTTGTTGAGCAACTCCTTGTTGCGCAAGGTCAGAAGCTTGGCTGAGTTCCATAGGTTGGTCGTGTCTCCACCTGTGGAGAAGATGGCCATCATGTCGTTGTTGCCATTCACCAGCTGGATTTCCTCATTCACAGCCGTGTAACGCTCTTTCAGGTTGCTGTAGATTTTGTGCAGATCCTTCGTGTGACGATTGTAGTACACGATGGAGGAATCGAATTGCGCTTCCGTGATGCCGTGCTTCTCAAAGACTGCATTCATATAGTCCTGAGCCTTTGCTTCACGCTCCTCAGCAGGCAGGTCGTTGACGATGCCCTGCATGATGTGGTAGTCATATAGCACATCCT
The DNA here is from genome assembly GCA_017651245.1 of Bacteroidaceae bacterium. Taxonomy (GTDB): domain Bacteria; phylum Bacteroidota; class Bacteroidia; order Bacteroidales; family Bacteroidaceae; genus Minthosoma. Next base: position 20,458 of record JAGCDQ010000076.1, read on the forward strand.
CCATCTTGCCGCGTGAGAGAACATCTTGGGGATGGTTATCGCAAGCCGCAAAAAGAATCAGAAGCAGAAGGACAAGGGGAAGCGCACGTTTCATTTCCTGAGTTGGTATTGGCTGACTAACTTATGATAGAAAAGCAGCAATGCCACGATGCCGCACGAGATGGCTGCATCGGCAAAGTTGAAGATAGGGGAGAAGAACACACAATGCTGCCCCGAGTAGATAGGCATCCACGTGGGCATATCCCACTCGACAAGGGGAAAGTAGAACATATCGACCACTCGTCCGTAAAGGAACTCCCCATATCCGTAACCCAATGGTTGAAACTCTGCCACCTGTGGATAAGGAGGGTTGTTGAAGATGAGTCCGTAGAAGAGGCAATCGATGATGTTGCCTGCCGCCCCTGCCGCAATCAGCGTGAGGCACACGATGTACCCCGTCGGTCTTCTGCGCTTGATTTCACTATAGATGAACCAGCCAATCAGGCACACTGCCACGATGCGGAAGAGGGTGAGGAAGAGTTTGCCTCCCCACAGTTCCCAACCGAACGCCATGCCGTTGTTCTCCACAAAGACGAGGCTGAACCAACTGGTGATTTCAATGCGCTCTCCCAGATACATGCCCGTCTTGACACAGACCTTGATGATTTGGTCAATGACAAGAACGGCCATGAAAAGGGCGATGGAAAGAATATGCTTGTTCTTTCTGGTCATGAATCAGTCTTTCTGAACGGTGATGACTGCCTTGAAGTCGTCAAAGTCAATCGCTTCGCCAGCAGGATTGCCCAGTTCGATGGCGTTGGCAAGCACCTGTGAGGCAATGTTCTCCTTGAAGGATGCGAGCACCTCGGCTGTCTCAGGCGTGTCAGTGATGACCACGCGGATGCGGTCGGTGATTTCGAAGCCCTGCGACTTGCGGAGACCCTGAATCTGTTTGATGACCTTGCGGGCATTACCCTCAGTCTTCAGGGCTGGGGTGATGGTGATGTCGAGTGCCACTGTTGTGGTACCTTCGTTGGCAACGCTCCATCCCGGAATGTCCTGCGACATGATATCCACATCAGCCAATTCAATCACGGCATCCTGACCCTCAGCTTGCAAAGTGACCTGTCCATTGGCTTCGAGTTCCGCAATCTGTGCCTGTGACATCTCTGTCACTGCATTGCTTACTGCCTTCATCATCTTGCCGAACTTTTTACCCATCACACGGAAGTTGCACTTCACGTTCTTCACCAGCATCGCGCCGTCCATCAGCTGCAACTCCTTCACGTTCACCTCCTTCATGATGATGTCCTTCATGCGCTCGATGTGACCGCTGAACACAGCATCCGTATCAGGAATAGCAATCGACTGCAAAGCCTGAATCACCGGAATCTTCACCTTCTTGCGGATGGACAGTCCCATCGAAGTCACCTTCATGGCATCCTCCATCGCTGCCTCCAGCTCAGAGTCGATGTAAGCTTCATTGAAGGTTGGGAACTTTGCCAAGTGTACGCTCTTTGCCGTGTCCTTGCCCGTCACCGCGTTCAAGTCGCGGAACAGTTGGTCGGCATAGAACGGAGAGACAGGAGCAATCAGACGGCTCAACGTGTCGAGACAAGTATAGAGTGTCTGATAAGCCGAGAGTTTGTCGGCAGTCATTTCGCCACCCCAGAAGCGAGGCTTGTTCAGGCGGATGTACCAGTTAGAAAGGTTATCAATGACGAACGACTGAATCAGACGCACAGCAGGTGTTGGGTCGTAGTCGTCGAGGTAAGTCTGCACATTCTTCACCAAGGTATTCAGCTCGGACAACAACCATCGATCGAAGTCAGGACGCTCAGCATAAGCAATGTCTGCTTCCTTATACTCGAAGCCGTCCACGTTAGCATACATGGTGAAGAATGAATATGCTTGCTGCAACTTGATGAAGAACTGGCTGGTCACTTCCTTCACACCCTCAGGGTCGAACGAGAGGTTGTCCCAAGGTGAAGAGTTGGTGAGCATGTACCAGCGCACAGCATCTGCACCATAAGTACCGATGCACTCGAATGGGTTGATGACGTTGCCCAGACGCTTCGACATCTTGATGCCATTCTTGTCGAGCACGAGACCGTTGGAAATCACCGCCTTATAAGCCACAGAGTCGAACACCATTGTGGCGATGGCATGCAAAGTGAAGAACCATCCGCGTGTCTGGTCAACACCCTCGGCAATAAAGTCGGCAGGGTAGGCGATGCCCTTGTCAATCAGCTCCTTGTTCTCGAATGGATAGTGAACCTGAGCGTATGGCATTGCACCTGAGTCGAACCACACGTCGATGAGGTCGAGTTCACGGGTGAGCACATTGCCTTTGTCTGACACCAGTTTGATGTCATCCACATAAGGACGGTGGAGGTCAATCTTATCGTAATTCTCCTGACTCATGTCGCCAGGCACAAAACCTTTCTCCTTCAATGGGTTCGAATCCATCACACCTGCGGCTACAGCCTTCTCAATCTCATTGTAGAGTTCCTCCACAGAGCCGATGCACACTTCCTCGCGAGTGTCGCGGTTGCGCCAGATAGGCAGAGGGGTACCCCAGTAACGAGAACGTGAGAGGTTCCAGTCGTTGAGGTTTTCCAACCATTTGCCGAAGCGACCTGTACCAGTGCTTTCTGGTTTCCACTGAATTGTCTGGTTCAGTTCGAACATGCGGTCTTTCTTTGCTGTCGATTTGATGAACCAAGAGTCGAGAGGGTAGTAGAGCACGGGCTTGTCAGTACGCCAACAATGAGGATAGTTGTGGACGTGCTTCTCGATCTTGAAGGCTGTTCCCTCCTCCTTCATCTCCAGACAGAGCACCACGTTCAAGTCCATATCCTTGTTGGCAGCCTTCTCGTCGTACTTGCCACCCTGATTGTATTTTGGGTCGTAAGCGTTCTTCACGAAGTCGCCACTATGCTTCCAGTAACTTTCGTTCACACAGAGATTTACAAACTCTTCGTTCATGTCGTCCTTCCCGAAGTACTTACCTGTGAAGTCCACCATTGGACGCGTGTCGCCAGCCTTGTCAATGATGAAGAGCGATGGGATACCTGCATCCTTCGCTACCTTCGCGTCGTCTGCACCAAAGGTGGGAGCGATGTGAACGATACCCGTACCATCCTCTGTGGTCACATAGTCACCAGGAATCACACGGAATGCTTCGTTTTCCTTTACCACCACCTTGTTGTTTTCCAATGCGCAAGGCTTCACCCAAGGCATCAACTGCTCGTAATGCAAGCCTACGAGGTCAGTACCTTTGCCTCTCCAAAGAATCTCAGGCTTTTCGTCTTCACCAAACTGGAAGTAAGCTGACAGACGAGCCTCTGCCATGATGTATATGGCTTCCTCTTCTGTATATGGATTCTTGCCCTTGATGGCTACATAATCAATCTTAGGACCTACACACAATGCTGTGTTGGAAGGGAGTGTCCAAGGTGTGGTCGTCCAAGCGAGGATGTAAGTCTCAAGCCCTGCTGGTGTTGCCAAACCTTTCAGTTGATCCAGCACCTTGAACTGTGCTGTCACCGTCGTATCCTTCACATCACGATAGCAACCAGGCTGGTTCAGTTCGTGAGAAGAAAGACCTGTACCCGCTGCTGGAGAATAGGGCTGGATGGTGTAACCCTTGTAGAGCAACCCCTTGTTGTAGAGTTGCTTCAAGAGATACCACAGCGTCTCAATGTACTTGTTGTCGTAGGTGATGTAAGGATGCTCCAAATCCACCCAGTAACCCATCTTATCGGTGAGTTCTGTCCACTCGTTCGTGTACATCATCACGTTTTTGCGGCAGGCGTCGTTATAATCATCCACGCTGATTTTTTTGCCGATATCCTCCTTCGTGATGCCCAATGACTTCTCCACACTCAGCTCCACAGGGAGTCCGTGTGTATCCCAGCCAGCCTTACGCTTCACTTGGAAGCCTTGCATCGTCTTATATCTGAGGAAAGTGTCTTTGATTGTACGTCCCATCACGTGGTGAATGCCCGGATGGCCGTTGGCAGAAGGGGGACCTTCAAAAAAGATGAATTGAGGACAGCCTTCGCGTTCCTCAATACTCTTGTGGAACATATCTTCCTGGTTCCACTGCTCCAGAACCTCCTTATTCACATCAGAGAGGTTCAGTTTTGCTCGTTCTGTAAACTTCATTTCAACTTTATATCTTTCAAATTTTGTTCTTTGCCACAATAACGACATTTCAATGTCTCCTTGTCCATACGGTAGAAGACCGTCTTCATGGGTTCGTTGTTGGTGATGCACACAGGGTTAGCACACTTCACGATGTTGGTCAGCGTGTCGGGCAACAGCACTTCACGCTTCTCCTTCACCTCGTAGTCCTTGATGACCGTCAATCGGATGTTGGGGCACACCACAGCCAGTTTGCTGATTTCAGCTTCTGAGAAGAACTTGCCTGAAATCTTGATGAGTCCTTTCTTGCCCATCACCTGACTCTTGAGGTTGTTAGCAATCACCACTTCTTCCTTGAACTTCTCCAAGTCAAGCAGTTGCACAATCGTGAATAGCTTGTCTGTTGGTATGTGGTCGATGACGGAGCCATTCTCCAACGCCGCCACCATCATGTTTTCCTTATTCTGTTCCATCCTTCTTAACCAATAATTGTTTGATCCTTTTTAATGTCCTCGAGAGTGATGCCCAGCACATCACAAATCAATGCCTCACGGGCATACAAACCGTTCTGTGCCTGCTCGAAATAGTAAGCATGCTTGCTTTCATCCACATCATACTCAATCTCGTTCACGCGGGGTAGTGGGTGCAAAATCTTCATGTTCTCCTTGCACTTGCCCAGCATGTTTGCCTTCAAGATGTAGGCATCCTTCACACGCTCATACTCCATCAAATCCGTGAAACGCTCACGCTGCACACGGGTCATATAAAGGATGTCGGCATCCGCAATCGTGTCTTCTGTGAAGTCCTGCTGCTCGATGTACTTGATGTTGTTCTGCTTGCAATAGATCTTGTACTCCTCAGGCATCTCCAGTTCCTTCGGTGCAATGAAATGGAACGTTGGGTTGTACTTGCGCATTGACATCAGCAGGGAGTGTACTGTACGGCCATACTTCAAGTCGCCCACCATATAAATGTTCAGGTTTTCCAGCGTTCCCTGTGTCTTGTAGATGGAATAGAGGTCAAGCATTGTTTGTGATGGGTGCAAGTTCGAGCCGTCACCCGCATTGATGATAGGAATGTTCGTTACTTCGCTTGCATAGAGGGCAGCACCCTCCAGCTTATGGCGCATCACAATCACGTCAGCGTAGTTGCTCACCATCTTGATCGTGTCCTTCAGCGTCTCACCCTTCGACGAACTCGTCACTTTGGGGTCGGTGAAGCCAATCACGCGGGCGCCCAGACGGTTTGCCGCCGTCTCAAACGAGAGTCGTGTGCGCGTACTGGGCTCAAAGAACAGCGTGGCGACCACCTTGCCCTTCAGGATCTGGCGGTTGGGATGAGCCTCAAACTCAGCCGCCATGTCCAGCAGATACTGAATTTTCTCCTTCCCATAGTCAGCAATCGAAACAATGCTTCTATTTTCCATATAGTCGGTTATTTTGTTTTTTGTTGTTCCCTCAAAAATCTTGCCAGCTTACGAGCTGCCAAAAATCATGCAAAGGTAGTGCAAATCGAGCGAAAAACCAAAGAAAAGTTTATTTTTCTTTGTATTTCCGAGATGCAGCCTACTTTCGGCGTCTCCAACGGCGTGAATAAATCAGAAATACGGTGCCTGTTTTTCGTTTTATTTGTTTCATTGCCACTTGTGGCGATGTTGAGTAAAATTAAATTTTTTCGAATTATTTTGTCGGAAACGGAAGAATATGTATCTTTGCAAGCGAAATCTTCAGACCTTTACTGAACAACTAATAATCAAATCATAGATAATGACATGAAACCACAAGAACAAAGAAACGAGCGTCTGGCAAAGACGATTCTTAAGAACCTGCAACGCCGCCACATTGAGGGCTTCTATTGCCCAACAGCGGAAGAGGCGGTGAACAAGGTGTCGGAATTGATTAAGGATGGTAGTTATGTGACATGGGGCGGCTCCATGACGATCCGAGACTTGGGCATTCCAGATGTGCTGAGAGAAAGAAGAGCTTTGGAAGTGCTTGACCGCGATCGAGCAGCAGATAGGGAAGAGGCGCAGGCCATCTACCTCAGGGCATTTTCGGCAGATGTCTATCTCACTAGTGCCAACGCCATCTCTGAGGACGGAGTGATCGTGAACATTGATGGCAATGGAAACCGCGTGGCTGCAATTACTTGGGGACCGAAGAAGGTTATTTTCGTGATTGGTATGAACAAGGTTGCTCCAACAGTGGAGGCTGCGCTCGCAAGGGTGAGAGGAACGGCGTCGCCTATCAATGCTGCCCGATTCGACATCACGACTCCTTGTCAGATTGACGGAGTTTGCCACAACTGCAACTCTCCCGAATCCATCTGCAATTATGTCCATTTCCTTCGCAACTCACCGAAAGGTCGCCATATAGTGGTGCTGGTAGGCGAGAACTTGGGATATTAGGAGTATAATAAAGAAGCAAACGGAACCCGTGCGACGTGATGCCGCACGGGTTCCGTTTGTTGATACACGATATGTTATTCCTCGTCGAAGTCTTCTTCTATGGAAGCGGGAGCGATGAAGTTGGGGTTGGGGCGCAAACTCTCAAAGACGTGCTGGAAGATGGTTTGTGCCTCTTGTGTGGCTTCGGGAGTGGCGTTCACCTGAATGCCGCAGAGGTAACCGTTCATGCATTTGGAACCATCGAAGACGTAAAGGTCGTTCTTGCCTTTCCACTTGAGGATGTAAAGGCTGTCAGTCTTCTGGTGGGTTTCCTTGTTGAAGAGGGAATCCTCGTGCTCCTTATAGAGGTATTCGTAGAAGTCATTGAAGTGCTTCTCTGGAATGAGAGAGTGGTCGCCAATCTCGCAGCTGATAACGATGGTGTGCTCAGCATTGAGGAACTTGATGAGGACGGGGTTGCTCTCGTCCATCTCCCATGTGGCGGGAACGTCGAGAATGTAGGGAAGACGTCCGTTCTCGTAGGTTCTGTACTCTGATTTTTCTTCGCAGGCAGCCAGTGTTGTGAGGCACAGGATTGCCAGAACGAGTGTGTTGAGTGTTGATTTCATTGTTTTCATATTTCTATGATTCTTAAGAATATTTGCGTGGATAGCGGAAGAGTATCGCCAACAGGAGTGCCACGCCGATGAGCATGGGATAGAAGAGGTGAGGGATGATGGCGATAGGATTGAGGGTGGCGAGTCCTGCTGCAATCAGCACTTGGGCACCATAGGGAAGGAGTCCTTGAGTGAAACAAGAGGCGGTGTCGAGGATGGACGCCGACTTTCGAGGGTCGATGCGGAACCGCTTGGCGATATCTTTGGCGATAGGTCCTGTCGTGATGATGGCGACGGTGTTGTTGGCGGTGCAGACATTCACGAGGCAGGTGAGTGCCGCGATGCTGAATTCGCCGCCACGCTTGCCGTGGATATTGCGGGTGAGTGCCTTGATGATGAGGTCAATGCCTCCGTTGTGGCGGATGATTTCGAGCATGCCGCCTGCAAGGATCGTGACGATAATGAGTTCAGACATTCCCATCATGCCCTCGTTCATAGCCGTGAACCAGCCGAAGACGTCGTAAGTGCCCATTGCTGTGCCGATGATGCCTGTGAGGATGATGCCGATGCCGAGCGTGAGCAGCACGTTCACACCACAGATGGCAAGAATGACTACAGCGAGGTAGGGGAGGACAAGCCAGAAATTCACCTCGCCAATGTTGGTGGGTGTGGTGATGCCTTCGCCGAGAAAGTAGTAAATAATCAGCATGATGATGGCGACGGGAGCGACGATGCGGATGTTCACGCGGAACTTATCCCGCATGCTGCATTCTTGCGTCTGGGTCGCCACGATAGTCGTGTCGCTGATGAAGGAAAGGTTGTCGCCAAAGTAGGTGCCGCCTACCACAAGTCCCACCATCAAAGGCACGTCGATGCCTGATTGTTGGGCGATTCCTACAGCCAAGGGCGTGAGTGCAGCGATGGTGCCGCAGCTGGTGCCGATGCTCAGCGAGATGAAGCAGGAAGCCAAGAAGATGCCGGGCAGGATGAATTGCTCTGGCAGGAATTTCAGGGCGAGGTTCACTGTGGAATCCACTGCTCCCATTGCTTTGGCTGATGCCGCGAATGCACCAGCAAGAATGAAGATGGCAAGCATCAGCACCATCGTCGGATTGCCCGCTCCCTTCGAAAATATCTTGATGCGTTCGTTCATCGAACCTTTCACCGTCAGCAGGGCATAGACGGCACTCACAAGGAACGCCACAGCAATGGGCACCTTGTAGAAGTCTTGCGCGATGATGCTGGTGGCAAGATAAAGGATGAGGAATACGATGAGTGGACTTAATGCTTTCATGCTTCACCTATAGTGTAACGCCGTTCTTGAAGATGGCGATTTCCTGATAGTTCTTCTTTTCATTCCAAGTCAGTTCTCCACTTGCTATCGCTATGACTTTCTGACAGAAACGCTTGAACACCTCTACCATTGGTTTACCTTCCACGATGGTGCCTGCATTGAAGTCAATCCATGTGGGTTTGTTCTTGGCGAGGGTGCTGTTGGTGCTTACTTTCATGGTGGGGACGAAGGTGCCGAAGGGGGTGCCTCGTCCTGTCGTGAAGAGCACGATGTGGCAACCAGAAGATGCCAAAGCGGTGGATGCCACAAGGTCGTTGCCTGGTGCGGAGAGGAGGTTCAGTCCTTTCACAGAGAGACGTTCGCCATAGGGGAGCACACCTTTTACCGCACTCTTTCCGCACTTCTGGGTGCAGCCCAGTGCTTTCTCCTCAAGAGTGGAGATACCGCCTGCCTTGTTACCTGGTGATGGGTTTTCGCCCACAGGTTCTCCATGAGAAAGGAAGTATTGCTTGAAGTCGTTGACGAGGGTCACCGTCTTTTGGAAGAGTTCGGGTGTCTCGCAACGGTTCATCAGGATGGTCTCTGCCCCAAACATCTCAGGCACTTCGGTCAACACGGTGGTGCCGCCCTGACTGACGATGAAATCGCTGAATACACCCAACAAAGGATTGGCTGTGATGCCAGAGAAACCGTCGGAACCGCCACACTTGAGACCCACACGGAGTTCAGACAGCGGAATGGCTTCACGCTTGTCTTGGGCAGCGATGGCATAGAGTTCGCGAAGGATTTTCATGCCTTCCTCCACTTCGTCGCCTTCCACTTTCTGCGTGACCATGAAGCGGATGCGCTCCTTGTCGTAGTCGCCCAAGAGTGCCTCGAACTGGTCGGGTTGATTGTTCTCACATCCCAAACCTACGACGAGCACAGCACCAGCATTGGGGTGCAGCACAAGGTCACGAAGCACCTTGCGGGTGTTCTCGTGGTCCTCGGAAAGCTGCGAACAGCCATAATTGTGGGGATAAGCCACGATACGGAGAGGTTTGAGGTTTGAGGTTTGGCTCCGCCGAGCTGAAGGTTGAGGTTTGAGGTTTGGCTCCGCCGAGCTGAGGGTGGAGGTTTGGGAGGCTACTTCTTGAGTGAGTCGGTTTGCCAATTGATTGACAATGCCGTTCACACATCCAACGGTAGGCACAATCCACACTTCGTTGCGGATGCCCACCTCACCGTTCTTGCGACGATAACCCTGGAAGGTGAGTTGCTCCTTGGGAAACCACTCCTCATAGGCGGGATTAGTCAGTTCCTCCTTGCCCACAGGCTTGTACTCATAGTCGAGCAAACCAGAGAGGTTCGTCTTGATATGGTCGTGACAAATGAAGTCACCCTGCTTGTGGCTCTCTTTCAGATGCCCGATGGGGTAACCGTATTTGATGACATTCTCCCCTTCGACAAGGTCGGAGAGGAGAATCTTATGTCCTGCTGGAACATCGTTGTTCAGCGTGATGGTCTGTCCTTCAATGTGGATGGTTTCGCCAGCCTTGAGCGGCTCGATGGCCACCGCCACATTGTCGGCAGGATTAATCTTGATGGTTTTCATTGCTGATGTTTTAGCATATCCCCTTACTTCAGGGCTGCCTTAGCAAGTGTGGTGGCTTGGTCGTAAGCCTTCTCCCAGTCAGTATCGAGGCAGAAAGGAGTAAAGGTCGTCTTGTCGTTCACATACACATTGGCACGCTCCTTGTCAGTGTCCTTGAACAATGGGTTGAACTTGCTGGCTTCCGTATAAATTTTGATGATTTCCATACGCTTTGCTGGAGAGATGGTACGTGCCTTCTCGAGATTCACCTGGAAATCGGTCACGAAAGAAGACATGTTGACTGCTTGGCTGTCGTAGAAGTAAGTGTCCTTCTTCAAGCCACGCTTTGTCACCATCATAGTCAAGTAGTTCAGGGCAGTCACCTTGAACTGGCTGATCTGGATTTCTTCATCAGAAGAATTGGGGTTGTTCACAACTTTCGTTGCATTGTCACGCACGGTCTTGAAGAGGTCTTGCGCCTGGATGCTTGCCACCGATGCCATCAGCACAAGCAGAGAGAGAATGATTCTTTTCATATCGCTATTTGTTACTTTATCAATAAGATGTTGCAAAGTTACTCTTTTATCGAGAAAGAAAAGGAAAGAATGCAACATAAATGTTTCTTTATTAAAGTAGTTTAACATTATTGCCCTGCAAACTCGCTGACTTCGTAATTGTTGGCGACAGCCAGCCTTGCACAATTCTGCAACAACCTGCGGTTCTCATCATTCACCATTCCGATGTCGGAGGGCTTGCCATAGACAGTGTTGTCCTCGCGAATGCTGCGGTTCAGGCAAGGAGCAATGATGCTCTCGAAGAACGTGCAAGCCAGCAGGTAGCGACCAGCATAGAGATTGATGTGGGTGCCGTCGCGCGTCAGTTCGTTGTCCACATTCAAAGCCTCCACACTTCTGGCATTCTGTACAGCCGTTCCGCAGGGGATGACCACATCAACGCCCGACGCCGCCTTCATCTTCCTCACCGACGTGCAGATGCTCTTCCACATATTCTTCGGCGTCTTGTACTTGGAGAGGTTCTTGTGGTTCGACGCATAAGCCCAAGTTTCGTTGAAGGCAAACGTGGTGCGAGCCGACAGCTTCGTGATGTTGTATGCCTGAATCAACTTGGAGAGATAAGGCTCGTAGGTGTTGTAGTCGCCTGAATCCACAGAATACTGCTGCCACACCACCACATCGTAAGGGAATCGCTGCATCACCTCTCCGATGCTCGTCGTCTTCTCCAACTGCTGTTCTCCCAAACTGTTGTAGCGATACAGCTCATACACCTTTTCGCCGCTCTTGAAGTACTCGTAATGCTGTTTCATCGAGCATCCACCTCGGTAGAGCACATACACATTCACGTTGTTGATGCCCATCGACCTCAGAATCTCAGGCAATGCCGTGCTGGTGTCGATAGAGAATGAATTGCCGATGAAAAGCACGTCCAGTTTGCTGGGCATATAGGGCAGGGGAGCGTTGTAGAGATAAGGCGTCGACTGTTGCAATGCAGCACTTTCCTTTTGTGCCTGCGTGTCCGCCGTTTTTTTCTCCTTGAAAGCCGTCTTGTCCGACTTTGGAGGCGTCGCTGTTGTCTGCTTGGCAGTTGTTTGCTTGGTTGTAGTCGTCTGCTTCGATGTCGTTGCCTGCTTCGTCGCACTCGGTTTCACCACCGTCGTTTTCTTCACCACCGTTGTCTTGCTCGTCTGCGCCCCTCCTTGCAGGCAGCAGACAGCCAAAGCGAGCATCCATAACAATCTTTTCATAATCATCCTGTTTTTTGAATTATGATGCAAAGGTAGCAACTTTTTTCCTTATGGCATCCATCCCTCTGTTTTTATTACACATCTTTAACTCTTTTACACCTCCAAGAGTTCGTCTTTTTTTCAACGCATTTCTTGTATTTCTGAGATTTTTTTCTTACCTTTGCAAAAGAATTCACGTTGGGGGGGCAACCCGACACAAAAACACAGAAAAGTATGCCACGAAAGACTGACGGAATAGAATTTGAAATTCATCCGCGCCCCACAAAGGGTGAGGATGGGAAGCCCTTGCTCTATGTGCGTCCTGCCAAAGGATGGAAGAAGAGCTTCAAGGAACTGGAGACGTTCTGCAATAAGTATCGGGGAATGCGCCCAGGAGAAATGCAGGCGCTTTTCAACGTGATGATGGACGTGGTAGGACTTTGGCTGTCAGACGGCTATCGTGTGGAGACACCGATCGGCTCGTTCGCCCCCAAGCTGAAGTTGAAGGGCGAACACACCGACCCAAAGACCATTCACGGCAGGGATGTGTCTTATGCGGGCGTTGAGTTCATTCCCTCCAAGGAATTCGTTGAGGAATGTGGTCGTAACAGGGAGGGCTATCGCAAGAGCCCAGCCATTGTGGGCAACAGTCAGATGTACGATGAGAAGACGATGGAAGAGGCGTTGCGACGATGCCTGAAATTTGGTTACGCCACCGTGCCCGAATTCATGATATTCAGCGGTTTGAAGCGCGATTCAGCCAAGAAATATCTCGACAGCCTTTGCAAGGGCGACCAGCCACGCCTCAGGAAAATCAGGGAAAGCCGCCGTTGGCTCTATTTCCCTCTAAAAAAGGAATAAACCAACAAATCAAGGTTTTCGCCGACCGCACCCACATATAAGGGCGGACGCTCGTAGATATGCGGGCGCCCGCCCTTATTCATACGGCCGACCGCCCAAATCTGGTTACACCTAGGTTCTCTCCCTGTTATCTAGGGGTCTTTTCCCTGTTTGCCCCCGTCTCTTCCCCTTATCCCCCTTGTGGAAAAATTTACTTTCACTCATTCACCAACATTTTCCCGTCTTCGGTCATTCCTTCCACACTGATGTACATCTCCTCGCAGGTGGAGTTGTTGAAGAACTCCACATTGGCTTTACCTTGTTCATCGGTCTTGACGTCGGGTTGCCACCAGATGGTGCGTCGGAAGTCTGCCATTGGGGGAATCACGCTGTAGTCCTCCGTCTTGAAGGTGGAGGGAACGTTGAAACCTTGGAAGTAAGTGCGGCGAAGCCCCTTCTGACTCTCGGAGGAGAAAATGCGATGGGTATAGAGATATACAAGGATGTAATGTTTGGGGTTGTCGATGATATTCCACTTACCTAAGGTGGGAGACATCCTCTCATTAAACACAATATAGATGGATTTCACATAATTAAGCCAATCTGAATATCCGCCACCTTCGTTATTGTCAACGACAAAGTGGAGGTCTCTGCCATCTATATAATTTTCTTGTTGTCCATACTTGTCCAGATCGGCTTTCAATTTGTCATAGATAAAATCAATGGTCCTTGGCACAGGCTCTCCTCTGTCAAAGATATTGTCCAGTTCCCTGTCTGCATCATAGTAAATCGTTGCGTATTGCTTTCCATATGCCTCATTCTTCCATCGCCAATCATCATTGGTGAAATAGCGTTTTCTCTTTGCCTTCACGGTCACGTTCTGCAGCACATGATCTTTTTGTGTGATGGGGACAAACTCATCTTCCTCGTCCAGCTCCTCGAAGGGCTTTTTCACGAAGGTATTGGGTGCAAGCGGGTGCAGGATGGTCGTCTCCAAGGGCGTGAGATACCTTGGATCGGGCGAGAACTGGCGGTCAATGCCCACATAGTAGGTCTTTCGCTTTTCCTTTTCTTTGTCCTTCTTCTTGATGTCCCTTGTGGTGTAGATGCACATCTTCCACTCGCCATCCATAAACGGCATCTTGAAGGCATAGTTGCCCAGCGAATCCGTCCTCGCATTGCCAATCAGGCTTTGTCCCTTCTGGTTGTAAAGGCTCACATACATGCGCACATTCGACACGGGGTTATGCTTTCGATACACTTTCAGTTGTCCGTTCAAATAGAATTGGTCTTCTATGGGCTGCGCCTTGCGGAAAGTGTATCGTTCTGACATCAACCGCCAGTCATATCGCCTCCAGCCCTGGGTCAGCATCAGAAAATCGGCATTTTGTCTGTGTTCTTTGTCGTCTGCTTCAAAGTAATAATCCACATTATTGATATATCCTCTAACTTCAGAACTCAGCAGCATCCAAGTCTTCATGTTCCCCTGTTTTCCGTTGGTCATTGTATGGGCATCAATTGCTGAGAAGGAAAGGTTGGCGTTGGGTTGTGTGCGCAGTTCCAGTTCCACCTTTCCGCAGGGTTTCAGTCTTGTGGTCTTTGCCACCACTCGTATGCTGTCCGCCTTGTCTGGTTTAGGACAGATGAAGAACTGCCTTTCTGCCATAATCCTTCCCCAGCTGTCAAAGACGGTCATTTGGCTCACACCCTCTGGCATAGATCTTCTGTCCAGTTCTATCTCAATGAGTGGAGCGGCTTTCATCGTGTCGCAACGGATGATATTGCCGTTATGCATCAGGACATAACCGAGCAGATTGCCACAGACGCCTCTGGTGCATTGCAACGTGGCAAGCATCTGCTCACTCACGGCATCCACGTTGAGGGCACAACCCTCCTGCTTTGCTGGAGGCAACGTGAAGAACTGCACCTGCTTCTTCTCCCTCTTCTCGAGGTTCCTCATCTGGAAGGTGAGCTTTCCTGTGTCTGGCACTATTTCGAAGGAACCTCTGCCCAATGTGTCCGTTTGGACATTGACAAGTACATCGCCCTTCTCGTTCATCACAAAACCCTCACCCTCGTATGGATTTCCGTTGTCATCGACTGCCAGCATTGCCACACGGCACTTCTTGCCCACAACCATATCACCTCCCTCTGGGTAGAACTGCACACTGATGGTCTTGGCGAGACGATCCGTGTAGATTTCCTCTGCCACAGCCTGCACGTAGAGTGTGTCCAATGGGTCTCGGCGATTGGGGACTCGTTCGTGGTAAGAGATTGGGGTGATGGTCAAATCAGAGTAATCACCCTCCTGCTTGGGTTTCTTCCAGACAGGAATCACCCGTGAGAACACAGCATTCGTGCCCCAATTGGTCATATAACGTGTATAAGCTCTCACCTCATAGAGCCCAGCCCCCATGATGGTGTCCAGCTTCATCTCCCCATGCGAGCACCCCAGAGAGTCAATCGGATATTTCAATGTCTGCAACACATCGCCCCTCGGATTCAGCAGCTCCACATACAGCACCTTGCTCAAGTCCGACAAATGCCCATTGTCCGTTCTTGTCACATAAGCCTTGAACCACAAGGTTTCATTCTCGAAGTACCCCATGTTGTCGAAGTGCAGATAGACTTTCTCCTGAGGCACCACTTTGTTGAAGTTCATTGCCTTTTGGATATACGACAAGATGCGGTTCGTCTCCTCGCTCTGTGCATGAAGGGGCAAAGCAAGGAACAATAGTAATAATAAGTGGAGCAATTTAGGCATGGGTGGTTATTACTTTTTTAATTGATGGCAGCACAGAACTTCACAGCCCCGTGCTGCCCTCAGCGTGATTTTTCTTGCATGTGTTGCTTCTAAATCTTTTACTAATCTATCAAATGTGAGAAAATTCTATCTTGTTGTTTCGTTATCTCTTCTTCCGATAATTGTCTAAAAAGTAGCGTCCGGGTATGCCGAAAGTGCCATCTTGCAGGATGAGCATCTCAGGATTGATCTGTTGTCTGTTCGATAGCTGGAAGGCGACGTAGAGACGCAGAAGCTCCTCCTCTTCCAGATAGACGGTGTTCTTCAGCGTCGGATATTTCTGCTGCAGCTCTTTCAGTTCCTGTTTGCTGGTGAGTTTCTGGGTGGCGACGGGTAGAAAGACCGCTTCCCTATCTATCTCTGCACGCCTTGTCTGATAGAGACTGTCGATTTTCCGCAGATCATCAGGCCTGTAGCAGCTAAGCGGCATGACCAACACTTTCTTGCCTTTGTAGGGAGCGGACAACTTCCTGATGACATCGGCTGCAACGGATTGGCTGGCTGGGTAGCTTCTGGGATCATAGTCGAATAGGTCAAAATCGATTGTTGTTCTTGATAATATCCGTGTGTGTGGCGATTTGAAATTATCCACAATTCCCTCGACCTTTTGTCGCAGTTCTGGATTCCGTTGCATCCTGTCGCGCAGATGGGAGGTCAAGTAATCGCCAATCAGCGTTTCTCCTATTCCCAACTGTTCTGCTGCGGCAAAGGTATTAATGCTGTCATTCTCGCTTGATGGCTTTTCTATTCCTGGTTTGAACATAATATAAGTGAACAGACTGCGGAGCTTACTGAGAAGACTCTCATAGTATTTTGTTGCGGAGAAGGTGGGGGCATCCCACGGACAATCCTTGATGAAGGAGAGGTCGAGAAAAATGCTGTCTGCCTCAAGGTCTTCTAGGGAGAAGCGTCTCGGGGGCAATTTCCTGTTATCGTAGTTCGCTTTTGCATAGAGGTCATACCCCTTCCTGTATTTGATATGGAGAGGCGACAGCATTCTCATGTATGCAATAAAGGCTTTCTCGATTTGTACATTCATCTGCATCAGTTTCTGCTCTGTAGGCGTGAAATGGTGCTTGGCTGCCAAATAGCGGCAGACCTCCATTTGCTTCTCCAACTCGTCGTGTAGCGGTTGCCAGGTGTTGGCAGCCAATTTGCCTGTCTCTGACCAGCTGAGAGTGCCCCTTGGGTTGGCTATCTCCTTTTCCCACACGAAGGGGTAGTTGGTGAGCATACGGCTGTAGTCTCCCTTTTCACTTCGGATGTTCACCTGCTGGTTGTATTCGCCCCAATGGCTGATATCCACCTGAAGGTGGTCGCCCGGAATCAGGAGAATGGGAATTATGCCACCATTGATATTCAGTTCGTCCATCGTGGGTTTAACCACAAGGGTCTTGAAGGAGAATGTCCCGTCCTTTGCCACATAGAAGCGGTCGAAAGCACCTTCACTGAGTCTGAACTGCTTCCGTAAAGCCTGCTCGGAATAGGAGTTGCTTTCATGTTCAATTCTGCCCCACCTGTCATATCGGCTTTGGGTGATGCGTCCTGTCACATAGACAGTATCCATACCAAAGAAACTCTCTGGAAAAGGATTGTCTGCCACGTCCTTCTTAGGAAACACGTCCCAGTCCTGCCCTTTCTCACGAATGCCGTAGAACTGGAAGGACAATTGCAAGTCGGGACCTTCGATGCAGTCGAATACACGCGTACCCTCTGGCAGAGGCTCGAAGGAGATGGATATTTCTTTCACTCCATCTTCTTTCACATTGTACCCTTTGTCCAACTGAAAGCCTTTGCAACTCTTGATGGGATAGCGTCGCCCCTCCTCATCCACCAGATAGGTGGAAGAGCGGAAACTGAAGGAGGTGCCCGTGTAATGGCTGAAATCGAAATACAATGTGGTCTGCTCCTCGCCGAACTCCACCTTGGGAATCTCTATATCATAGGTGAAGAGGGCGGTGAAGTCGGGATGTTCGATGGTTTTCACCACATCGGATGATGCACTTCCATTCGTCTGTGCCCAAGTGCTTTGCACCAGAGCCATCAGGATAAGGATGAATGATAGTTTCGTCATGATTGTTTATTTTACATGGTTAAAGAGGGGAGTGAAAGTGATTTTCTTCTTTCCCTCTGAAGGTTTTGATGTATTCGTGGCAGGAGTAGCGGAAGTTTTTGGAGGAACTGGTGCTGGCTCTTGGTTTTTGTGATAAACCTTCTTGCCGTTCTTGTAGCTCTTGAGTCCCGTCAAATCAGCAGGCAGATATTGGTCTCCGTTGAAGTCGCAAGCCACAATCTGGTATGTGTCCCGATTGTTGCGCAGTGCTAGCGTGAACATTTCCTGTATTCGATACTTTTGTCCTTCAGCAGAGAGAAATACGACGATTTCACCTTGAGTGACATCAGGGTTGATGGTGAACATAGTATTGGGGTGTTTGTCAATATAACTCCACGTTTCCTGTAATATCTCCTGCTTGAGTTCATCTGCCAGTTCCTTCGATGCAATAGTATAGATGATGCCACGATGTTCGATGTTCGGATTCTGTGAATGGGAGCCTCCCACGAATTGATCTTCCCTTGGAATGATGTGGGTGCTGTCGTTATAGATATAGAACTTCTGTTTGCTGACCCCCTTTCTTTTCAGGACTTCTTTGAGCATCTTCCAATACCCTCTCTTGTCGATTTTTTCTGTGATGGGATGTTTGATGCTGTCCACCTGATACATAAAGTCTAAATAAACTAATGAACTGGGTTTGTAGGTGAATTTCAGGTTGCCCTTATCTAAATGTAAGGCGTATTCCACGCTGTCTACACCGTCCTTGTGTGATTCACAAAAGAAAGATTCCTTGGCTTCGTCGGCAAGAGCATGGAAAGTGTGACGAACTGAGTCCAAAAGCAATGCGACATTTTCATCCTTCCTGACGAAATGGCTAAAAGAGACGCTCACTTTACGTGTCTCACGTTGTATGTAATGGACATTTGCCCTATACCCCAACGAGTCTGCATATTTGAAAAACCCTTCCAGTTTTGCAGGTATTTGGTGGTCGCGCAGGCGTTCGCTTCCCTGTGCCCAAGTGCAGAAAGAGAAGAGCATTGCCCATAGTATGATGATAATCTTTTTCATATTCTGTTCTTTTGTTGTTGATGAATGACTATCGGGGGCTGTCCCATGTTCTTTCTTCCTTTTCCCTGCTGCGGGTATAGATGGAGTATTCTATCTCGCTCATCCTGCGGGAGTAGTAGGTGGCTTCTCCGTTCTTCCAGCTTTTCAGTTCTGGCCATGTCAGAGGAATCCACAACTCTCCCTTCGTGTCGAAGGTGAGGATATGATACTCGTTGTTTTGGTCTCGATGCACGAAAATACGATAATCCTCGACGGCACCCGATCCGTTCTCGCCAGAGAAGACTGGACATAGTTTTTCCTCGTATCTGACTTTAGGATAAAACTTGTGCCTGATATGGGGATGCTCCTTGAGGTATGCCTTCGTGGTGAGGACAATTTCATGGAGCAAGGAATCAGCAAGTTCCTTCGAGTGCATTGTGTATAACATTCCCTTGCTTTCCGATGTAGGTCTGATCCTTCTTGTTACCCACCGATGAGTCTGCTCGTCATAATCTCCTCTCTGATAGGGTGCATGAACATAAAATGCCATCATGTTTGTGTTTGGACTAAAGGACGTGATGGAGTCGTGGCTGAGGTGAATGGAACGGCTGGTCACGTTGGGGACATTGCTGAACAATTTATCTATCCTCTTGCTGTAGTCTTTCTTATCAAAAGGTTCAATCTCTCCTCTCACCGTATCGACATCGTAGCGATAGTCGAGTTGTCCTTGTCCCTTTAGTGGCCAATCCTCGTGCTCGTATTGCTGAGAATCTTTTATGGGCATTATGGGGTTGTACTCATATTTGAGTGCTTCCTGACCGGTCAACGTGGGAAAGAGTGGCTGTTGGTATGAGTCAACAATCATCCTCCAACTGCCCCTGTTAATACTATATAGGCTTTTCCCATTTTTTAGCATAATGGCATATTTGATGCTGTCTGTCCCGTCGTGATGGTATTCCCACATGTTGCTCTCATCCGCATCTTGTGCGAGTGAACGGCAGGTCTTTCGGATGGCATCATAAACAGGTCGGGCTGCTTGATTGTTAAGACGTTTGAGACTGTCTGTCAGTTGGGTGATGGAATCGTTGGCGAACTTGATGGAACGGGCATCGGGGTTGGACTCAAGGAATATGGTGACACTTTCGTAATAGGTGCCATTGTAGCCACAGAGATACGTCACATCACTCCCTTCTATGGAATACGCCTTGTCCACCAAACTGGCGATTTTAGGGTTGGTTTGTGCCTGTAAGCCTAACGCCAGCGACAAGATTACAAATATGAAACTCACTCTTTTCATGTCGGTCGGATTTAGTTAGTAAAGATCATCGCCCATAGCCAATTCAATTGACTTGTTCATCCGCTCTCCACGTTCTTGAATTTCACGTACCACATCTTCATAAGTGGATTGAAACATGTTTTCATCGGCTCTCCATACAGTGGAGCCTGCATATTCTATCGCCACCTCACTTTCCAAGGTTTTTTTCTGAATTTCAGGTTCACTCAACTCTTCCTTCTCCACTTTCGCCATATATCGCTTCGGAGGTCTTGCGATTCTTTGCATTTCCTTCACCTTGTTCACGCTGTCTGCCTGCTCCTTATGTTCCACAGGCTTCTGATGTTGCTCCTCCACCTTTTTCTCCTCTATCAGTGGGGCAGCCTTGGTGGTGTCTGTCTTTGCCACCAACTCAGGTTTCTCATTGAATTTGCCGTTCAGCCAGAATCCCATCACCAACAGCAGGAGGATCGCTGCCGCAATTCCCACGCTGAGCCAAATGCGCTTGTGCTGCATCTGATTCCTCTTCGCCGACTCTTCCTTTCTGATGCGTTGCACCAAACGGTCTGCGAAGTCGTCAGAAAGACTCGTTCTATCTGTGTCTTTAGCCACCCTATGCATCACTGTGCGCAGCAGCTCGTCTTGATGTTTACTGTTTTTTTCCATCTTGTTCGAGTTTGATGATGATAGTACTTAATTTCTTTCTCAGATATTGCAATCGTGAAGTCAGATAACCCTCCGAACGGTCGGTGATGTAGGCTATTTCACGAAGGGACTTCCCGTTGTGGTAATACAGGATTAACAGCAATTGGTCATCGTCCGACAACTGTCTTACTGCTGGTTCAAGCAGTGCCACCCGATTGGGTGAAGCTTCGTGGAAAATCTCGTCTGTTGCATCGTCTGTAATCGCCTCCAACTCATCTTCCCTCATCTCCACAAATGACATTCTCCTCGTGTCTCGTCGACGTTTCAGCACCGTGTTGTAGGCAATACGAAACAACCAAGTCTTGACACTCGCCTTCTCTGCATCATATCGTGCCAGGCTCTGATAGGCAGCCACGAAGACATCCTGCGCCACATCCTCAGCATCCTCTCGTCGAGGAAGGAGGCGTGCCACGAACCAGAGCACATCCGCTGCATGCTGTTTCACCAACTGCCTTATCTGAATCTCGTCAGGTGTCATTCTTCTATGTCTTCTACCCCTATATTTCCCATTTTCGAAAAATATATAATCGAAAGAGCAACTTTTTTACATCAAAGGCGCATTTTTAACATTTCGGGGGGCAAAGATTGTGCAAACCGAGAGCAGAAAAGCTTGCTTTTATGCCGAGGTGTAGCTAATCTTCGCTTTTCGGGAACAAAGATAAGTGTTTTTCATGAAGTCACAGCGAATAGGGTGTGGAAAAGTGATGGATGTTACATCAAATTTGGAAGATTAGGGGAGTGGAGGCAAAGGGAATACAACAAAAAAGGTGAGGAAATCCTCACCTGTAAACTCTGTGTTGAGTTATTGAAAATTCGTTTCCTTCGTTTCATTTGCACAGAAGGTGCGATGTTACAATCACTCTTCTATTGTCTCAATGCTTCTTTTAGCGCCTCGATGGCTTTGCCTGCATCCTGAGTCTCCTCGAAAAGCTTCACGAACTTGGAGCCGATGATGGCACCTGCAGCATTTGCTTGTGCGGCTTCGAGGGTCTGCTTGTTGCTGATGCCGAAACCAATCATGCAGGGGTGTTGGAGGTTCATTGACTTGATGCGTGAGAAGTAGGCTTGCTTCTGGTCGCCAAACTCTTTCTGGGCTCCTGTGGTGGAGGCTGAGCTGACCATATAGATGAAGCCGTCGGTGTTGTCGTCGATGAAACGGATGCGTTCATCGCTCGTCTCAGGGGTGATGAGCATGATGATGCGGATGTCGTACTTGTCTGCAACGGGTTTGTACTCCTCGAGATAATCCTTGAAAGGAAGGTCGGGAATGATGACACCATCAATGCCCACCTCAGTACAACGTTGGCAGAATGCCTCGAAACCGAACTGCATGATGGGGTTGAGGTATCCCATGAGGATGAGGGGCATCTTGACGCCATCGCGAATGCCTTCGAGTTGGGAGAAGAGTTTCTTCAGGGTCATTCCGTTGCGAAGAGCTTTGGTGGCTGCGTCCTGAATGACGGGACCGTCTGCCATCGGATCGGAGAAGGGAATACCCACCTCAATCATATCGACGCCTTGTTTCTCCAGCGTCTTGATGGTATCTGCTGTGCCTTCCAGAGTAGGGTGTCCTGCACAGAAATAGATGGACAGGATGTTGCTGCTCTTGGTGGCGAATAATTGATTGATTCTGTTCATAATGAATATTTACGATTTTACGATTTACAATTTACTATTTATGGTTTGATTGGACGATTTGGACAAATTCTTTGATCTGTTTTGAGTCCTTGAGGGCAGGGGCAATCTCGAATTTACTATTGAGGTCGATGCCGATGCATTGAGGGGTTTGAGGTTTGGCTTCGCCGAGCTGAAGGTTGAGTTTTGAGGTTTGAGATTTGAAGAAAGCTCGCACCTTTTCTGCATCTTGGGGACCAATGCCCCCTGTAAGGAGGAAAGGCGTTTGCCCTTTGTAGTGTTGCAGGATGTCCCAGTCGAACTGCTTGCCGCTGCCTCCATACCCCTTGCATTTGGTCTCGAAGAGGAAGTAATCCACCTTGCCTTCATACTGCTTTGTCTTCTCCAATTCTTGGACTGATTCTACCTGAATCATCTTGATAAGTTTCGTGCCCTCTTTGAGGAGGGAGCGAAGTGCCTGACATTCATCGGGCGTCTCGTCGCCGTGCAGTTGGATGAGGTCAAAGCCAAACTCCTCTTGCCGACGCTGAATATCTTCGGGGGTGGCATTGACGAACACGCCGACACGCTTGCAATGTTGGGGCAGATAGTCGGGCACATTCTCCACGTTCCGAGATGAGGTCGGAAAGAAGATGAAGCCCATCCAATCCACACATCCCAGTTCGTCTATCTGACGGATGTTGTCAGGGTCGCGCACGCCACATACTTTGATAATCATGAGGTTATTGGAGTTTATGAGTTATTGGATGACTTGGGTGATGAATTCCTTGAGGGCTGCACCTGGGTCGGCGGTCTTCATGAAGGTCTCGCCAATCAAGAAACCTCGGAAGCCAGCTTCACGCAACTCTCTTACTGTCTGAGGATTGCTGATGCCGCTTTCAGAAACCAACACATAATCTTTGGGCAGTAAGGCGGCGAGACGATAGGAGTTTTCCACATCTGTATGGAACGTGCCGAGGTTGCGGTTGTTCACGCCCACCATATCGATGTTGTCGCCTACATATTCCAGTTCTGGTTCTGAGTGCACTTCGAGCAAAGTCTCCAACTGCAGTTCGTGCGCCTTCTTGGCAAGTGCCTTGCATTCGCTCTGTGTCAGATCGGCAGCGATGAGCAGCACGGCATCGGCACCAATCGCCTTGGCTTGATAGAGTTGGTACTCATCCACAATGAAGTCCTTGCGCAGAATCGGGCAGGTGACCATTGGACGGGCAGTACGTAAGAACCGCAAACTACCGCCAAAGTATTTCTCATCGGTGAGGATGGAAATGGCACTCGCACCATTTTGACAATAGGAGGGAGGAATGACATCGGGCTTGCCCTCTTCCTTGATCCATCCCTTCGAAGGGCTCTTGCGCTTGAACTCCGCAATGATGCCAGAGGTAGATGTGGCAAGACTTTCCCGCATGGACAAATGTTGTCGGTTGTCATCCTCCAACAGCTTCTCCACATTGCTATACAACAAGGAGGGATCCACTTGCTTTTTCTGCTGCTCAACCTCAATGCGCTTCCAAGCAACGATTTCTTCTAATATATCTTTAGCCATTGATCTCCAGGAATTTCTTAAAGGTTGCCAATGCCTTTCCGCTTTCGAGTGATTCACGAGCCACCGCTACGGATTTTTCCATTGAGAGGTTCTTGTCCATCACGCTGAGACCGCATGCCGCGTTGGCAATCACCACGTTCTTCTGTGCTTCGCTGGCTGTGCCGTCCAATACGGAATCAAATATCTTCATTGCCTCTTCGGGTGTCTCGCCACCATAGATGTCGCTCTGCTCGATATACTTCAAACCCAAGTCAACAGGTGTGAGCACCTTCTCGAAGTTGTTGGTGCAAATCTTGAAACCGCTGGTCAGCGAGATTTCATCGTAACCATCGTAAGACGTGATGACACCAAAGTTGTCGCCAATCTTCTGATGCACGTTGGTGTAAAGACGAAGCTGAGCCTGATTGGCAGTACCATGCAGGGAGTTCTTCGGATGACAAGGATTGACAAGAGGACCCAGCAGGTTGAAGCAAGTAGGAACGCCCAAAGCCTTGCGGGTAGGACCTACAAACTTCATGCCGTAAGCGAAAAGAGGAGCGTGGAAATAGCAGATGTTTGCCTCATCGAGAGAACGTTTCAGTTGGTCGATGTCGTCTGTGAACTTCACGCCGTGTCCCTGCAGCACATTGCTGGCGCCACTTACAGAAGAAGAACCGCCGTTGCCGTGCTTGGTCACCTTGTAACCTGCACCAGCAATGACAAAAGCAGAGCAAGTGGAGATGTTGAAGGTGTTCTTGCCGTCGCCACCAGTTCCCACGATGTCCAGCGTGTTGTACTCGCTGAAATCCATGTACTTGCCCGTTTCGAGCAATCCCTGACGGAAGCCCAAAAGTTCATCAACGGTCACGCCGCGTGTCTGCATCGCCATCAGTAAGGCGGCAATCTGTTGTACATTATATTTTTCCTCAACGATGTTGAGCATGATTTGGTGGGTGTCTTCCTGTGAGAGTGTTTGCCCATCAATCAGTTGTAAGAGATACTGTTTCATTTTGTTTTAGTGTTTAAGCCAGTTATTGATGATTGTTTTACCTTCTTTTGTGAGTACGCTTTCGGGGTGGTACTGAATGCCGCGGATGTCGTATTCCTTATGGCGCATGGACATGATGAAGCCTTCATCCGACACGCTCGTCACTTCAAGACAAGCGGGCAGTCCTTCTGTGTCCACCACCCATGAGTGATAACGTCCCACCTCAATCTTCTCAGGAAGTCCCTCGAAGAGATAGTCCTTGACGGTGATGGTGGTTGGTGTTGCCACGCCATGATAGACTTCGCTCAGGTTTGTCAGATGTCCGCCAAAACTCTCGCCGATGGCTTGATGTCCGAGACATACACCCAGAATAGGTTTCTTGCCTGCGTATGACTTGATAACATCGAGGAGAAGACCTGCTTCACAAGGAATGCCTGGACCTGGAGAGAGGATGATTTTGTCGAAAGCCTCCAATTGTTCCATCTTGAACTGGTCGTTGCGATACACCGTCACTTCTGCACCCAGTTCCTGGACGAGATGACTCAGATTATAAGTAAACGAGTCATAGTTATCGATAATTACTACTTTCATAATGTTTCTGCGATTGAGATGGCTTTCCGTAAAGCCCCAAGTTTGTTATTCACTTCCTGCAATTCATACTCCACATTGCTTTTTGCCACAATGCCGCCACCTGCTTGGAACCACAGTTCGTTGTTGCGTGAAACGAAGGTGCGGATGGTGATGGCTTGGTTGAGGCTGCCGTCAAATCCGATGCTGCCCACACAGCCTCCATAAGCACCACGATTGTGTGGCTCATACTCTGAGATGAGTTGCATTGCCCTCACTTTCGGCGCACCCGACAAGGTGCCTGCAGGGAAGGTGTCGATAAATGCTTTTACGGGGTCAGCCCCTTCATTTAATTCGCCACTCACGCGTGACACCAAATGGATGACGTGGCTGTAGAACTGCATGTCCTTGTAGAAGTCCACCTTCACATCGTGGCAGTTGCGGCTGAGGTCATTTCTTGCCAGATCCACGAGCATCACGTGCTCTGCATTCTCTTTCGGGTCGTTCTTCAGATAGAGTGCATTTTGCTTATCCTGTTCTGCATCCCCTGTGCGTTTTGTCGTTCCTGCAATGGGGTCGATGTAAGCCCGTCCTTCCTCGATTCTGCAATGTGTCTCAGGCGATGAACCAAAGATGCGGAATCCGCCAAAGTCCATATAGAACAGATAAGGTGAAGGGTTGATGCTTCTCAAGGCACGATAGAGTTTGAAGTCATCGCCCTCATACTTCTGCTTGAATCGACGTGAGAGCACAATCTGGAACACATCGCCACGCAGACAATGCTTGATGCCTCGACGGATATTTTCACGATGCTCATCGTCGGTCAATGTGGACCAATAGTCGCCCACAGGCTTGAAACCATATTTCTGATAGGGACGGTTGTTCACGTCGTGTTCCAACTGGTTGAGGTCATCTTCCTCACCTTCTTCGAGCAATTCAATAAGCTTCAACTCATTCTTGAAGTGGTCGAAAACGATAAAATCTTTGTAGAGGATGTATTCGAGGTCGGGCGCATCGTTCA
Organism: Bacteroidaceae bacterium; assembly: GCA_017651245.1. Taxonomy (GTDB): domain Bacteria; phylum Bacteroidota; class Bacteroidia; order Bacteroidales; family Bacteroidaceae; genus Minthosoma. Next base: position 46,651 of record JAGCDQ010000076.1, read on the forward strand.
GGTCTTGCGTCTCATCCTTCACGTCAATGTGCTCGAAGTAGCGAACGGCATTGAAGGTTGTGTAGCCAAAGATGCCACAATCGCTCTTGTCTTCGCCCTCGATGTTGAAGCTCTGAAGGAATTCGTTGATCAGTTTAGCTGTGTCGTATTCGTCTGTGATGGGCTTGCGTGTCTCGTTGCCATTGGGAAACTTCATCACGCCCATGCCATGCTCCACCGATACGCTGGCGATGGGATGCACGCAGATGAAGGAACGGCTGTTCTTGCCATCATGATAGTCGGAACTCTCCATCAAGGCGCTCTGAGGATAGGCGTCGCGAACACGCATATACACGCTGACAGGTGTGTTCAGGTCGCCCAATATCTTCTTGGATGCTGTATGATAAGTAAACATATTAGTCGAGTTTGATTTCTGATTGATGTTTGAGATACGTGTCTAAGTCTTTGTCGCCTCGTCCGCTGACTGTGAGCACCACCACTGTGTCTTTGGTGAACTGGTCCTTCACTTTTGGCAACAATGCCAAAGCATGTGCGCTTTCGAGAGCTGGGATGATACCCTCCATGCGAGTCAGCTCAAAAGCGGCACGCAGCGCCTCGTCATCGTTGGCTGGAAGCACTTGTGCACGTCCTGTCTCGTAGAGGTTGCAATGGATAGGACCTGTGCCTGGATAATCAAGACCAGCAGAGATGGAATAAGGTTCGATGATTTGACCATCATCCGTCTGCATCAGCTTGATGCGGCTGCCGTGCAGGATACCCACGGTACCTACTTGCATGCTGGCTGCTGTCTGTCCTGAATCGATACCAAGACCGCCTGCCTCGCCAAGGATGATCTTCACGCGCTCGTCGTCGATGTAGTGATAGATGGTTCCAGCAGCATTCGAGCCGCCACCCACACATGCCATCAGATAGTCAGGATAATCGCGACCAATCTTCTCTTGCAATTGCCACTTGATTTCTTCAGAGATGACAGATTGCAGACGAGCCACCATATCGGGGTAAGGGTGAGGCCCGACGGTGCTACCTATTATATAAAATGTGTCGGCTGGATGACAGCACCAGTCACGAATCGCCTCGTTGGTGGCATCTTTCAAGGTCTTGTTACCACTCTCCACAGGCACGACTGTTGCCCCCAACATCTTCATGCGCTCCACGTTCACATGCTGACGCTGTACGTCCAATGCACCCTGATACACGGTGCAAGGCATATTCATCAGCGCACATGCAGTAGCGGTAGCCACGCCGTGCTGACCAGCTCCTGTTTCTGCAATGATGCGCTTCTTGCCCAACTTCTTGGCAAGAAGAATCTGTCCCAACGCATTGTTGATTTTGTGGGCACCAGTGTGGTTGAGGTCTTCACGTTTCAGGTACAGCTGGCAGCCATACTTCTCACTCATGCGCTTGGCAAAATAGAGTGGGGAAGGACGTCCCACATAATCTTTCAGCAGAGCATTATACTCTTTCTTGAATTCTTCACTCTCCAAGATAGGCAGGTAAGCCTTCTTCAAATCCTCCACCGTCTTGTAGAGAATCTCTGGAATGTACGCTCCTCCGAACTGTCCGTAGAAGCCGTTTTCATCTACTTGGTATGTCATATTGTTTACGATTTGATTTTCTGATAAAAATTAAAAGAGCCTATCGCAAGTACGACAGGCTCTTTTGTTCTACGCATTTATGTTTGTTCGCATAGGGGAATGACCATTTGACTTACGATTTTTTGAATCCCAAGCACTGCCACCACCAATATGCGTTAAACTTCTGTATCATATCAAATGAAATAATCATTTCGACTGCAAAGTAAATGCATTTTTTTTAAATGAACAAAAAAAAGGGTAAAAAATCTTCATTATGTTGTATTTTTTACCCTTTTAGTAGAATTTTGTTAATTATATCCGTTATTTCACCATCACAGTCTTGCCTTTGATTACATAGATTCCTGGTTCAAGACCCTGAATGCTGTCTGCCACTTTTACGCCAGAGAGGTTGAACACTTCGACTGCTTCGTTCTCCTGGGCAACGGATTTGATGCTGGTCAAATCTTCTGCTGCGATGTGGTTGGTCTTGAGAAGGGTTGAATTACCGTTGGACATCTGAATGTAGCAACGGGTGGCGTAGAAGCCGTTGGTGGTAGCATCCACATTCACGAATGCAGCTTCGCTATTGTCCTTGGCGAGGATGCCATAAAGTCCCTGTGGCTCTGTCTGCACCTGAGCGGCTCTCATGCGTATAGTCTCACCTGTGCCTTCAGCAGTGAAGACAGCCTCGGCGATGCCGTTGTAGATGACCACGTTCTCGGCAGTGAAGCTCTTGGTGCCATTTTCGCCATTGAAGTAGAGGATGTAGGGGGTGTTGGGCAGGATTCCATCTTTCTTGCAGTCTTGGAAGATGAGCGTCACGTTGTTGAACGCGTCGCTTTCCACGCCAACGAGTTTCTCGAGTTTGCAGTCGCTGCCAAAAGTCTCGTTCACTTGCTCTTCAGTCATCTGGAAAGGAAGTGAGATAGTGTTCCATCCCGTGAAGAGGTAACGGCTGACAGATACGTTGAGCGTCTGTCCGTCATACTTGGAAAGGTCTGTGCCTTTGTAAGTGCTCAGCGTCAGTGTCTGCTGGGCGGATGCGCTGATGCAACCAAGTGCAAAAGCTGCCATGAGTAATAGTTTCTTCATACGCTTTTAAGTTTTAGGTGTGAATATTAGGTTTATTTGATTTCCTTGATGAATCCGTTGCGATAGGCGTAGAGGAGGCGCTTGAGGTTGTCCACCTTGGTGAGGAGTACTTTACCCTTGTCTGTGTCCTTCACATACATGCGGTGTGAACTCAGTTCTACAATCTGGGTGGAACTTTTGATGTCGTCGCCATTCTGGATGGCATCCTCTGCGGAACGGAAGGGCTGGTGCTGCACGAGGTCAAGTCCACGGCTGTGGAAGGTGAGGGTGTAGCCTGCGATTCCTGTCTCGGGTTGGTATGCACGTGAAAATCCACCGTCGATGACGAGTAATTTGCCATTAGCTTTGATGGGGGTCTCGCCTTTCAGTACTTTCACAGGGGTATGTCCATTGATGATATGTCGATGCTTCCCCTCTACGCCGAAGTCGTCGAGGATCATGTCAACGACTTTCTCGTTGTTGTTGTATTGGTAGTAGAAACCCTTTGTTTCTGTATGGGTTGACTTGTCTTTGAGAAAGTAGCGTTCAAAGGTGGTCATCTTGTCTTTGTCGAAGAGGGGTGAGTCTTTTCCGCACCACAGATACCAGATGTAGTCTTTGGCATAGCTCTTCCTTTCTTTGGGAGTGTCGGCATTAAATGCTTCGCGTACGATGTGCCCAGTCTTCTTCATCAGTGCCATACCTTTGTATTTCTTGCCGCCAATCTCAACTTCCTTCAGAGTGCCATCGGCATTGAGTGGTACGGTGGCGTGGTACATCAGGTTGCTATTGGAGATAGAGTACATGCTTCCATGCGTCAACAAACATTGCACGTGGCGTTGTAATTTATCGCTGGTGCGGAACGAGTGTGCCAGTTTCGCCATCAGCTGCTCTTCCTCTTCAGAGAGGGCGTTGGGCTTGTCTTGATTGACGGTGGGAAGGAAGGTGTCAAGCATCTCATACACTTTTCCTTCGATGATGCAGGTGCCGTTGCCGAAATGGATGTGCTCCAATAACTTCCTGTCTTCCATGTGGAATTCTGGATGGCGGTCGATGATGCGTGCCTCTTCCTTGAACTGGATGATAGTGATGGCCTTGTGCATTTGAGCAATGAGGCGGTTAGTTTTCTTGTCGTGTTGACTTTCCTTGTCCAGTTCGGTGGCAGAGAATTGCTTGCATGGGTCATCCTTATAGGTCTCCATCGCAAAGGTGGCAAGGGGCAGGAGGTTGATGCCGTAGCCGTCCTCGAGCGTGGCTAGGTTGCCATAACGCATAGACAGGCGCAGCACGTTAGCGATACAAGCACGGTTGCCTGCAGCCGCTCCAATCCATTCGATGTCGTGGTTGCCCCACACGATGTCGAAATGGTGGTAGTTCATCAAGGTCTCCATGATGAGATGTGCCCCAGGACCTCTGTCGAAGATGTCGCCCAGCAGATGGAGACGGTCGATAGCAAGTCGCTGGATAAGGTGGCTAATGGACACAATGAAATGGTCTGCACGTTGGGTGTCGATGATGGTCTGCACGATGACGTTGTAGTATTGGTGTCGCTTCTCACCCACACCGCTGTGACTCTCATGCAGGAGTTCCTCGATGATGTAACCGAACTCTTCAGGCAGTTCCTTGCGAATCTTGCTGCGTGTGTATTTGGAACTGACCTCACGCAGCACCTTGATAAGCTGATTTAGCGTGATGACATAGAAATCCTCCATGTTGGTCTCCGCTGCCTTGATGCGCTGTAGCTTGGCTTCGGGGTAGTAGATGAGGGTGCACAACTCCTGTTTCTCGGACAGACGCAGGGTAGGACCGAAGATTTCCTCCACCTTGCGCTTTACATAGCCCGAAGCATTGCGCAGCACATGGTTAAACGCCTCACTCTCCCCATGCGGGTCACTGATGAAGTGCTCGGTAGGTTTGGGGAGGTTGAGGATGGCTTCCAGGTTGATGATTTCACAACTCGCCTCTGCCACATTCGGATAGCTTTGTGCCAGCAGCTGGAGGTATCTGAGATCGTCTTTTATCTCCTCTTCGGTGAATATGTGTTCACGCTTATTTTCCATGTAAAGGTATTTCTGTGGCAAAATTAAGGAAAATGTTTGTATTGGGCAATGTTTTTTCCTTAAAATGTTATAACTTTGCACCCGAAAACGAAAAACAGACTCTAAATTATGGCTGCAAGACTTAGATTTAAGGTGGTGGATGAGGCATTCAAGCGTGCTCCCGTGTATGTGGAGCAACCATCAGAGCGTCCCAGTGAGTATTTTGGCAAATATGTCTTCAACAAGCAGAAGATGGCAAAATATCTGCCTGCCGATGTGTATGAAAAGATGTGCGACGTGATAGACAATGGCGCTCCTTTCGACCGTAAGATTGCTGATGCGGTGGCTCAAGGCATCAAGACATGGGCAATTGAAAATGGTGTGACGCATTACACACACTGGTTCCAACCCCTCACAGAAGGTACGGCTCAAAAGCATGACGGCTTTGTGGAGCATGATGGAAAGGGCGGAATGGTGGAAGAGTTCGAGGGAAAACTGCTCGTGCAGCAAGAGCCTGACGCCAGTTCGTTCCCATCGGGTGGCATCCGTTCCACTTTCGAAGCTCGCGGCTATTCTGCTTGGGATCCCACGTCGCCTGTCTTCATTATTGGTGACACGCTGTTGATTCCAACCATCTTTATATCCTACACAGGTGAGGCACTTGACTATAAAGTTCCCTTGAAGAAAGCACTCCATGCAGTTGATAAGGCTGCCACGGCTGTGGCTCAATATTTCTATCCAGACGTGAAGAAGGTGATTTCCAACTTGGGTTGGGAACAGGAGTATTTCTTGGTGGATGAGTCACTCTATGCAGCTCGTCCTGACTTGGTGATGACAGGTCGCACGCTGATGGGACATGATTCAGCCAAGAACCAGCAGATGGATGACCATTACTTTGGTTCCATCCCAGCCCGTGTGGAAGAGTTTATGAAGGACATTGAGATTCATGCGTTGGAACTCGGCATCCCTTGCAAGACACGTCATAATGAGGTGGCTCCCAACCAGTTTGAGTTGGCACCTATCTTTGAAGAGACCAACCTTGCCGTTGATCACAACATGCTGATGATGAGCATCATGAAGCGTGTGGCACGTAAGCATGGCTTCCGTTGCCTTCTGCACGAGAAGCCTTTCAAGGGTGTGAATGGTTCGGGCAAGCATGAAAATTGGTCACTTGCCACAGACACAGGCGTTCTACTTCATGCTCCAGGCAAGACGCCGATGGACAACTTGCGTTTCGTCACGTTCATTGTGGAGACGTTGAAGGCTGTGTATGACCATAATGGATTACTCAAAGCTTCCATCATGAGTGCCACCAACGCACATCGTCTGGGTGCCAACGAGGCTCCTCCTGCCATCATCTCTTCTTTCCTCGGCAAGACCGTCACGGATTTGTTGGAACATGTGGAGAAGGCTGACGACGACAACCTCTCGATGGCTGGAAAGAAAGCGTTCAAGCTTGACCTCCCATCTATCCCCGAATTGCTGATTGACAATACAGACCGTAACCGTACTTCTCCTTTCGCTTTCACGGGTAATCGTTTCGAATTCCGTGCTGTAGGTAGCGAGGCGAACTGTGCTTCTGCGATGTTGTTGCTGAATTCTGCTGTGGCTGAAGCCCTCATGAACTTCAAGACACGTGTAGATGCGCTGATAGAGAAGGGTGAGTCGAAGGAAGCTGCCATTCTGAAAGTGGTGCGTGAGGACATCAAGTCCGTGAAACCTATCATCTTCAACGGCAATGGTTACAGTGAGGAATGGAAAGCTGAAGCTGCCCGCAGAGGTCTGGATTGCGAGACTTCGGCTCCGCTTGTCTTTGACAACTATCTGAAAGATTCGTCTGTCAAGATGTTTGAAAAGACGAATGTGATGAATAGGGTGGAGCTGGAAGCACGCAACGAGATCAAGTGGGAAACCTACACGAAGAAGATACAGATTGAGTCACGTATCTTTGGTGATCTTTGTCTCAACCACATCATTCCTGTGGTGACACGCTACCAGTCGGTGCTGATTGACAATGTACATAAGGTTCGCGATATTTTTCCTGCTGAAAAGTCTCAGAAAATCTCCAAGGAGAATCTCGTCTTGATTGAGATGATTTCTGACCACGAAAGCTTCATTGTTGAGAATGTGGAACGTATGGTGGAAGCACGTAAGGTGGCCAACAAGATTGAGTCGGAACGTGAGAAAGCGATTGCTTACCACGACACCGTTGCTCCGCTGTTGGAGGAAATTCGTTATCATGTGGACAAACTCGAGACCATTGTGGATGATGAAGCATGGCCATTGCCCAAGTATCGTGAACTCCTCTTTATCCGATAAGATACTGATTATACATTTGCAAATATACAGACAAAAAGAAACGCCCTGCAATTGGTATGCGGGGCGTTTCTTGTTTTATGTTGTTCTTCTAATCGTTCAGGATGAATCGATTGTCAGCTACAGACCAACGGAAGGTGTTGGTAAGCGTCATTGGCTTCACGGGGGTGTTGTTGTCTTCTGCACGAAGGGTGAGAGGTGCATTGGTGGTAGTGACAGTCAGTTGGTTGGTTGTTTTGTCGATAGTGACCCTACGGAAATTGTCGATAGCAGGAAGAGTGTAGTAATCGAGCGTGCGTAGCGGCTCCCAATCTGTGGAATAGAATGCCACAGATGAGTCTGGCGTGTCATCGCAAAAGATGGTGCTGATAACCATGATGATGGGCGTGCCGTCATTCTTCTTCAGTATCTTCATCTCTTTCTCTGAATTCTTGGAAATGACGAGGTGCGCATAATCATCTGTCAGTTCCTCCATCTTGGAGAAGGTGCGGAAGAGGTTGCGCGTCTGCATCGTCTTGTTGTTCTTCTGATTATCAACAATTTCCAGACGGTTGTACTCAGACAGAACAGGACACACCTCTTGAGGCATTTTGAGGAAAAGATCCTTCAGGGATTGTGCATGGGCTGTTCCACACAGCATGCATAGAATCCCAAGAATGAATGTAGTTCTTATTTCTTTCATATAAATTATCTGTCTATGAATCTGGAAATCGCCCAGCGCGTGGGCTGGTTATTCATGTCTGATCGCTTCAATTGGATCCATATTGGCTGCTTTGCGTGCAGGGATATATCCGAAGATGATGCCGATGAAGGTGCAGACAGCAAAGGATACATAGATAGACCATGCTGGGATGCTGGATGGCATACCCATAAGTGGTACCACAAAGTTGCTGACCAGTCCTCCTAACATGACGCCCAAGAGTCCTCCTGTGAGTGAAATGAGGACAGACTCGATAAGGAACTGAAGAGAGATGACCAATCCTGTGGCACCTACCGCCATGCGCAGACCAATCTCCTTCGTACGTTCAGTCACAGACACCAGCATGATGTTCATAATGCCGATACCAGCCACAAGCAAGGAGAAAGCGGCTGCCACAACGAGGATGATGGTGACGGTGTCCATTGTGGAGGACATGGTTTCCATCATTTCTGCTTGTGAACGGATAGTGAAGTCATCAACTGCTTCAGCCTTGAGCTTGTGATTGCTACGTAGAATCTGGGTGAGTTCCTCGATAGCAGCATCGGTCAATTCTTCTGTGAGAGCGGAGCAAACGATGGAAGAGAAGTATGTCTGTGCAGCAACACGCTTCATCACACAAGTGTAGGGTGCGATGATGACGTTGTCCTGGTCCATACCCCATGAGTTGTAGCCCTTGCTTTCCAGCACACCAACGATGCGCAGAGGAATGGATTTGAAACGGATGTTCTTGCCGATGGCTTCGTTTTCCTTGCCTTCGCCAAACAGTTCCTTGACAATGGTCGTACCAACTACACACACTTTGGCAGCCTTGCGGATATCCTCTTCGGTGAAGTTGGCACCTTCCTCCAATTCCCACTGTTTGATGTCGAGGTATTCGGTAGATTCACCATACATGGTACAGTTCGTATTGTTATTGCCAAAGATAACCTGACCTGAAGAAGTGACTTCGGGAGAGACATAGCTAACAAATTTCTTCTCATCGATGATACGCTGATAGTCAGCCATCTTGAGAGTCTGCATGGCAGAGGGGTCTTGACGCACGCCACCACGCATATCAGCTCCCGGACGAATGGTAAGCAAGTTGGTTCCCATTGTGGAGAGTTCCTTTCGGATGCTTTCTTTCGAACCTTGTCCAATGGACATCATGATGATGACGGCTGCCACACCAATGATGATACCGAGCATGGAGAGGAACGAACGCATCTTGTTGTTCGCCACAGCGTTGATGCTGACCTTGAATAAGTTTAATATATTCATTTGAATTTCTGAGTTTTAGAATATACGCCTAGCGCGTGGCTAATCGTCTTGTGGTTTGGGCAGGGCTGCAAGTGCTTCGGCTGCCGACTTGATGTTGGGGTTGATAGTGTCTTCGCGAATCTTGCCGTCTCGCAGGTTGATGTTGCGTGAGGCAAAAGAGGCGATTTCAGGGTTGTGGGTCACGAAGATGATGGTGTGTCCCTCCTGATGGAGTTTCTGGAAGAGCACCAGCATCTCAAAAGATGTTCGTGTGTCGAGGTTACCCGTTGCCTCGTCAGCCAAAAGCACGGCTGGGTTATTGACCAATGCACGGGCAATGGCGACACGCTGCATCTGACCACCCGACATCTGATTGCTCTTATGGTCGAGTCGATCGCCAAGTCCCACTTCCTGTAGAGCCTTGATGGCAGCTTCGCGACGTTGCTTGGCACTATATTTATTATTGTACATGAGAGGAAGCTCAACGTTCTCCACAGCTGTTGTCTTAGCCAGAAGGTTATAGTTCTGGAACACGAAACCAATCTTCCTGTTGCGCAGTTTGGCACGTTGGTTCTTGCTCATCTTGCGGACAGGAGTACCATCCAGATAGTACTCACCTGAGGTGGGCGTATCAAGGCATCCCAATTGGTTGAGCAACGTTGATTTGCCCGAACCAGAGGTTCCTTGTATGGTCACGAACTCACCTTCATAAATCTTGAAGCTGACACCACGCAAAGCCTTCACGGTTTCAGAACCAACCTGAAAGTAGCGCTTCACGTTGTCGAGTTCGATGACAACTTTACGTTTATCTTGTTGCTGTTCGTTCATCGTCTATCTTTCTGTTCGTTCATTATCTTGGGAAATTACCGCCGGGTCTGCCGCCACCCATGCCGCCAGGAGCGCCACCGCCAGGAGCGCCAGCACCGGGTCCACCAGCACCAGGAGCACCACCACGGGCACCATTTGCACCACCAGCACCAGGAGCACCACCACGGTTTCTATTGCCTCGTGGACGTGGCATGAATGGGTTGGAAGTGGTGTTTTCTTCTGCCTCTTCTTCTTGACCACCGATGATTTCAAAATCTGTGAGCACTTCCGTGCCAGCCTTCATGCCCGACACAATCTCTGTAAGCATACCATTGCTAGTGCCGATTTCCACTTTGTGTGCCTTGAAGACATTGCCTTCTTTTGTCCATACCTTGAAAGGAGCCTGCACGTCCTCAACAGTTTCACCCTCCTGCAACAAAGCCTCGTTGGGAGTGAAACGCAAGGCTCTTGCTGGAACTGCCAACACACCATTCTTCTCCAATGTATAGATAGTCACGTTGGCTGTGAGTCCTGGCTTCAGTTTCAGTTGATCATTAGGAGCAGAGATGACCACTTCGTAAGTGACCACATTGCTTTCAGTAGTAGCCTGCTGACGTACCTGAGTGACTGCACCTTCGAAGATGTCATCTGGGAACGCATCCACTGTGAAGGTGACGCGCTGTCCCTCTTTCACACCACCAATGTCAGCCTCGTCGATGTCGGCAATCACACGCATGTCAGTCAAGTCCTGAGCAATGATGAAGAGGGTAGGAGTGGTCATGGCAGAAGCCACCGTCTGACCTTCCTCCACTTCCTTTGAGAGCACCACGCCGTCAATTGGCGATGTGATGGTGGCATAACCAAGGTTCGTCTGTGCTTCCTGCACATTCTGCTGCTGCACTCTTACCTGCTGCACAGCTTGCTCGTAATTCAGCTTGGCATTCTCAAAATCGTTGGCAGAAACGAGTCCCTTTTCATACAGGGTTTTATAGCGCTTGTAATTTGCTGATTGATAGTTGAGTGATGACTGGGCATTAGAGAGGTTGCTCTGTGCTGATGCCAGTTTGGAGAGAAGGTTGGTCTTGTCGAGTTCGGCAATGACCTGACCGCGATGCACCTCCGAATTGTAATCCACATAGATGCGGTCGATGATACCTGACACCTGCGTACCGACTTCCACCTCTGTCACAGGCTCAATCGTACCTGTGGCGGTGATGCTGGTGCTGATGTTCTGCTTCTCTACTGGAGCGGTGGAGTACTCCACTTTGGTTCCCTCGCTACAAGCGGCGAGGGCAGTTGCGATGATAAGTGTTGAAAATATGTTGCTTGTTTTCATTGTCCTATTAGAATTGATATATTGAATAATTGAAGTCTCTTAGAGTTTGATTCTTTCTCCTGCATAGAAATTGAGCATCGCACTATTGAGCAGTGCGGTGTATTTGGTTTGCAACAGCTGCTGTTCAGCTTGCAGAAGGTTGTTCTTGCCTGTGGTCAGTTCCACGATGTTTTTCAATCCGAGGTTGAACTGTTCGCTGACAAGGTCATAGCTTTCCTGCATGCTCTTTACGTTGTTCCTTGCATAGATGTATTGTTGTTGCGAGGTCGTGGCGTTCAGCCAATAGTTTTCAATATTGGAATAGAGTTGCTTCTGCTGTTCTTGCAGATTCAGCTCGCTGGTCTGCAAGGCATACTTTGCTTTGCGGATGTTGGTGCGAGCCTGATGATTGTCAAACAATGGCACAGAAATGCTCAGACCCAAAGAGTTGCTCATGTTGGTCTTCACCTGTCTGAAGAAGCCCGTGTGCTGACCTGATGAGTTGCTGGAACCGATGCCTGCTGTCATGGAGACGGTGGGCATGTAGCCAGCACGAGCAGAGGCAATGGCAATTTCAGAAGACTCTATGTTGAGTTTGCTCGACTGAATCTCGGGACGGCTCTCAAGGGCTGCATTATAGACGGACTGCTCATTGGGGAGGATAGACAGCACTTGTGCGTCTGTCACTTCTGGGACAGCGATGTCGAAAGACTCGTTGTCGTGAATCTCCAACAGTTGCTTCAGTTGCAGTTTGTAGTTGGCAAGTTGCGATTCTGCCTGCACCAGCGAATACTGGTCCTGGCTCACCTGTGCCTCCAATTGCACAAGGTCAACGCGAGCTAGGCTTCCTATCTCAACCATCGTCTTGGCACGGTCGCGTTGCATCTCACTCGATTTGATGATTTCCTTGCACACCTTCACGGCTTCTGTTTCGTACAGAATCTGCACGTATAGCTGTGCAATCTGTTCCTGAATGCTGTTGGCCTGTTGCTCGATGCCGAGTTCTGCCACTTTCTCCGTCAGCTTGTTCTGCTTGATGGTGTTTGTGTTGCGATTGCCGTTCCACACTGTCCAGTTAGCGTTGATGCCATAAGAACCATTATAGGAGACGGTGTTTCTGTTCGTGGTCATCGTTCCGCCAGAAAGGTTGATGGTCGATTCGGCAAAAGGTCGCCACGAAGCATTTTGGTTGGTGCTGAATGACACAGAGGGGAACAGTGCAGACTGGCTCTGCAGCACGTCCTCATGGTCCGACGCCGCTGTGATCCTTTTCTGTTGCAACTGGATGTTGTTGGCGAGGGCGTAATCAAGACATTCTTGGAGCGTCCAGACTTTTTGCCCCCATGCCGCAGTGCCGGTCAACAGGATGGATAGCGTCGCCAATAAAGTTTTCTTGTTCATTTGTTTGTAGTTTGTTATCCGAGTCTTATGAACTCGTTAAACTTAAAAAGTTTAATACTCGTATTATTGTTTAACATTCTTTATTAAAAAAAAGAAAGCAGTCGGGCTATAAGCCGGGTTCTGTCCATGCCAGTTGTCAATTTCCAATTGTCAATTTCCAATTCAAGACATGTGCCTGTCATTTATCTACTCCATGAGTCACCCCATGGCTCTAGCGTTCCACCCTCCACCGAACAATCGGGCGGGCTACCCTCGTGGCGGTGGTTTACATGAACTTGCAGCTCCCAAGATGCACAGCCGACATGTCACCATGTCGCTGGTGAGCTCTTACCTCACCTTCTCACCATTTCTGCCCCGGGGGACAGTTGTTATTTTCTTCTGCATTACTCAACCCTTGCGGACTGCTTCTATATTAGGAAGTGGGATGCCCTGTGCTGCCCGGACTTTCCTCTTTCAGCTCTTTCGAGCCGCCAGCGACAGACCGTCCGGCTGCTTTCCGCTCGCAAAGGTACGAATAATCGGTGAATTATTCCCCTCTCATCTCTTTCTTTTAAGATAATTTGTGGAATAAATGCTGAAATGTTGTGTGAAAGTGGCATTTTATTTGTACCTTTGTGCCATTAACGGGAGATGAATGATTATTTACTATATATTATATATGTATATCAATGAACTTTTCCAATCGAATTAAGACAACCGTCACAATGAAGAAGGTGCTTTTGATGGCAACTCTCTTTTGTTGCACCGTTTCCATGGCGGCACAGGTGGCAAGAAATCAGGTTTACAGCATCTACCTGGGTGAGATGCGCTACTCCAACCCCACCGAGAAGATGTCCTCCACCGCTGCGTTGGGTCAGATTATGAGGGCTGCGGCGACGGGCAAGGCGACTGTGCAGGCTCCTGAATATCAGGAGGTGGTGAACACCGCCATTGTGCGTGGTCTCTCCAACGCTTATCGTTATCGCCTCAGCGAGCGCCAGGCACAGTTTGGCGACGAATCGGAGGCGGGCAATCTCGTGGCGGACGTCAACATCACCAACCTGGCGGCATCGTCGGAGACCACCACCACCAAGGACAAGAACGGCAAGACCCATGTCAGCATCAAGTTCAAGGGTGAGGTGGATGTTGACATTACCCTGACCGACGTGGTGAGCGGCCAGATTGTGTCGAGTCGCGGTTTCTCCACCTCGGGCTTCAGCTCTAGCCCCAACCCCAGTCAGGAGGAGGCTTTCAGGGGCGGCATGGGCGTGCTGGTGAATCGCATCTCCACGTGGCTCAACCAGACCCTTCCGCTGCAGGCCAACATCATCGAGGGCAATGCCGTGAAGAAGGACAAGCAGAAGAAAGTCTATATCGACCTCGGCATTAGCGAGGGAGCCGTGCCGGGCATCCATTTCGTCGTCTATGTCGTCAAGACCGTGGCAGGTCGTGAGGCCCGCATGCAAATTGGCAAGCTCAAGATAGAGGCCGTGCAGGGCGATGACATCAGCCTTTGCAAGGTGCAGAGCGGTGGCAAGGACATCAAGAAGGCCATCGATGCAGGCGAACAACTATTAGTCATCTCTCAATGAATATGAAAAGGATTATATTATTGCTATTGCCTCTGCTGGCACTTGGTTGTCAGGCACAAGATAAGAAGAACTTTGACATTAACAAGTACAAGGATGTCATTTTGAAGGAGTATGCCTATCCTCGCTATGCCAAGAGTGCTGACGACACGGTGCTTAAGGATTATGCCTTCATCGACATTGATGGTGACGGCAAGTCGGAGCTTTGGGTGCGGGGCGACGAGAGTCAGGACTGGCAGGGTGTCTTCTCGCTCGACGGCGACAGCCTCACGCTCTTGGCCGATGCCGACGTGTGCAGCGAGATTAAGGTGTACAAGAATGCCGTGGGCTACCACAGCTACATATCTCCGGGCCAGGTTGATGAGGCCTATTCCGTGTTGAAGGACAGCCGCATCGTCTCATCTGCTGAGATGAACATGAAATTCGACATCTTCTCCGACGAGCAGGAAGTGGAGTACGAAGGCTATGCCGTCAATGGCAAGGAAGTGGACGAGGACACCTACAACGAGTTTGTCCAGAAGTTGGGTGACACCGTGGAAGTGACGCCCGAATGGATTCTCATTGAGTAGGGCGCGTAGTAAAGGTTAACGGTTAAAGAGCTACGTGGGGTGTCGTTAACCGCTAAATTGAAACGAAACGAATGAGTCACGTCCGACTCATTCGTTTCGTTCGTTTCATTTGCACCGCAGGTGCGATGTTTAAAAAAATCTCATTTACTCAAATATATTTGGTATTTCCTTCGATGTGGATAAAATTCTCACGTTCAAAAATGAAAATAAATTCTCATTCTATTCACTTAATCGAATTTTTGCACTACCTTTGCACTCACAAACAAATTTTGGGATAATAATTTCAGATAATATTATGGCAATAGTAAAACCGTTTAAGGGTGTGCGTCCACCAAAAGACTTGGTGGAGCAAGTGGAGAGCCGCCCGTATGATGTGCTCGATTCGGAAGAGGCTCGTGCGGAGGCTGGCGACAACGAGAAGTCGCTGTATCATATCATCAAACCAGAGATCAATTTCGAACCGGGCACCAGCGAGTATGACCCCCGTGTGTATGAGGAGGCAGCACGCCAGTTCGCCAAGTTCCAGCAGAACGGATGGCTGGTGCAGGACGAGAAGGAGCAGTACTACATCTATGCGCAGACGTCGTGTCTGCCTGCCAACGGTGGCAAGGAGAAGACCCAGTACGGCATCGTAGTGGGTGCCTATAGCGGTGACTACCAGACAGGCGTCATCAAGAAGCACGAGCTGACTCGTGCCGACAAGGAGGAGGACCGCATGAAGCATGTGCGTGTGAACGATGCCAACATCGAGCCTGTGTTCTTCGCCTATCCCGACGACGAGGTGCTCTTGCAGCTCATCGACAAGTATGCGAAGACGACGCCAGAGTATGACTTCGTGGCGCCCATCGACGGCTTCGGTCACAAGCTCTGGGTGGTGAGCGACGATGCCGACATCAAGACTATCACCGAGCGCTTCGCCAAGATGCCCAACCTCTATATTGCTGATGGTCACCACCGTAGTGCCGCCGCTGCCCTCGTGGGTGCGGAGAAGGCGAAGCAGAACCCCAACCACCGTGGTGACGAGGAGTACAACTACTTCATGGCGGTGTGCTTCCCTGCTAGCCAGCTGACTATCCTCGATTACAACCGTGTCATCAAGGACCTGAATGGTCTCACGCCTGCCGAGTTCATCCAGGCGCTGGAGAAGAACTTCGTGGTGGAGAAGAAGGGCGCTGCCGAATATCGTGCACAGGAACTGCATGAGTTCTCGCTTTATCTGGAAGGGGAGTGGTACTCGCTCAAGGCAAAGCCCGGCACCTACGACGAGAACGACCCCATCGGCGTGCTCGACGTGAGCATCTCCTCGAAGCTGATTCTCGACGACATCCTTGGCATCAAGGACCTGCGCCGCGACAAGCGTATCGACTTCGTGGGCGGTCTCCGTGGTTTGGTCGAACTGAAGCGCCGCGTGGACAATGGCGAGATGAAGACTGCCCTGGCGCTCTATCCTGTGACCATGAAGCAAATCATGGACATTGCCGACTCTGGCAACATCATGCCGCCAAAGGCAACATGGTTTGAGCCCAAACTGCGCTCAGGACTGGTGATTCACAAACTCTCATAACGTCCTCCCTTCCGCATGGATTCCTACAGGACCATCAAAGCATTGGCAACAGGTACTTACAGCGAGAAACGTAGCAAGTTTCTCGCTTTTGCCATGCCCGTGCGTTCTGTGGATGAGGTGAAGCAAATCGTGACGGAATATCAGAAGAAATACTACGATGCCCGCCACGTGTGCTACGCCTATATGCTGGGAGCAGAACGGAAGGACTTCCGCGCAAACGACAACGGCGAGCCCTCAGGCACGGCAGGAAAGCCCATCCTCGGACAAATCAACTCCAACGAACTGACCGACATCCTCATCGTGGTGGTGCGCTACTTCGGCGGCGTGAAACTGGGCACGTCGGGGCTGATCGTGGCATACCGCCTGGCTGCCGCTGAGGCGATTGCTGCTGCCGAGATCATTGAGAAGACGGTGGACGAGGAAGTGGCGTTCAGCTTCGAATATCCCTATATGAACGACGTGATGCGCATCGTCAAGGAGGAGAATCCCCAGATTGTGTCGCAGGGATTCGATAATGGCTGCACGATGACGCTCTGCATCCGCAAGGACGCCATGCCCCGACTGAAAGCACGGTTGGAAAAAGTGTCCTCGTTGCGGTTCGAATGAGTGCCGCCATGTGGTGTGACTGAATGTCGGGAAAGGGTATTTTTCTCGACATTTTTTGTGCCCTCCCGCAAAAAAAACGTACAAAAGTCATAATAAAACTTAACTGAATGCTCGAAATTGAAAAATAGTTGCTATCTTTGTCAAACCGATTAAAAGACTTAACAAGAATCTATCTCTATATGACTATTTCAAGATACATGATAGCAGGGGCGATGTTGCTGATGAGCGCATCGTCTGTTTTGGCACAGAAAGTGGTGATTGGCAACTATGTCTTCCCCAAGGAAGGCGCCACCTACTACGGAGAACTGGAGGGCGGAAAGCCCAATGGAAAAGGCAAGACGACTTTCAAGACGGGCGACACGTATGAGGGCGAATATGTGAAGGGGAAACGTCAGGGCTACGGCGTCTACACGTTCACCGACGGTGAGAAGTATGAGGGCAACTGGCATCAGGACCATCAACATGGACGTGGCATCTATTACTTTGCGAACAACAACAAGTATGATGGTCTGTGGTACATCGACTATCAGCAAGGCTTTGGCACGATGTACTATTATAACGGCGACAAGTACACCGGCGAATGGATGCAGGACAAACGTGAAGGTCAGGGACGTTACACTTGGGCAAACGGCATCTACTACGATGGCAACTGGAAGGAGGACAAGAAGTCGGGCAAGGGCACTTTCGACTGGCGCGACGGCTCTCGCTATGAGGGCGACATGGAGAATGACATGCGCAACGGACAGGGTAAGTACACCTATGCGAATGGCGACTTTTACACAGGTGGCTGGAAGGACGACATGATGCACGGAAAAGGCATCTACAAGTTCAAGAATGGCGACGTGTATGAAGGCGACTACCTGAACGGCGAACGTACCGGACAGGGCATCTTCTCCTACACTGACAAGCGCAAGTACGTGGGACAGTTCAAGAATGGCCTGATGGACGGTTTTGGCACTTACACATGGCCTGACGGTTCCCGCTATGAAGGCTATTGGGTGGAAGACAAGGAGCACGGACGTGGCAAGTTTACGGGTGCCAACGGTGACGTGTATGATGGTGAATGGGCTGCCGGCGAGATGAATGGCGAGGGTGTGCTCCGCCTCTCGGACGGCACGAAGTTCAAAGGGCATTTCAAGGATGGCATGAAGAATGGCAAGGGCGTGGAAGAGGCTGCTGACGGCACCCGCTTCGAAGGCTCTTTCCTCAACGACCAAAAGGATGGCTCCTTCGTGGAGAAGGACAAGACCGGCAAGGTAATCCGCAAGGGCATCTATAACCGAGGCAGGTTGATGGGGCAATAACCATCCCCCTCGCAGGAGAGCATCCCGCAATGATTGGCAACTAACAAAACTTATTTATAAACCTTAAATATCCCCGTTATGATTTTAGACACTCTTGAAAACATTGGCAAGTATGCCTCTCTCAACCCCCTTTTCCCGAAGGTGGTGGAGTATCTTCAGAACACAGACCTGATGAACCATGAGTCAGGCAGAGTGAACATCGACGGCAACAAACTCTTTGTCAATCACAACGTGGCAAAGGGAAAGACGGTGGACGAGGCAAGGATGGAGACGCACAATGCGATGATCGACATCCAGATTCCACTTTCATGCGATGAGGTGATGGGCTACACGCCTCGTCAGTACCTTTCTAACGCCGAGTATGATGCAGCCAAGGACATTACCTTCTATTTGGATCGCCCTGAACAGTACATCACCGTCCATCCCGGCGAGTTCGTCATCTTCTTCCCCGAAGATGGCCATGCGCCCAACATCTCTCCGGTGCCTGAGTACAAGAAAGTGATTTTCAAAGTAAAAGCATAAGACATTATGGCTACATGTAAGAAAACCAAGGTGGCTGCGGAGAAGAAGCCGGCACCTGTGAAACATATCGGTATCGTGAAGAATGACCCTTGGCTCGAACCTTTTGAAGGAGCCATCTGCGGTCGTCATGACCATGCGTTGTGGAAACTCAATGAACTGACCAATGGTGGCAAGCAGACTCTTTCCGATTTCGCCAGCGGCTATCTTTACTTTGGTCTTCACAAGACCTCCAAGGGATGGGTGCTGCGAGAGTGGGCGCCTAACGCCACCGATATCTATCTGGTGGGCGACTTCAACGGATGGCAAGAGGATGAGGCATACAAGATGACACGCCTCGACAATGGCAATTGGGAGATCAAGCTCAAGGCTAGCCAGATGCACCATGGCGACCTCTTCAAACTGAAAGTGAAGTGGAATGGTGGGGAAGGGGAGCGCATTCCTTCCTATGCCAACCGTGTGGTGCAGGACGATAACACAAAGGTTTTCTCCGCTCAAGTGTGGGCACCAGCCAAGCCATACGAGTTCAAGAAGAAGAACTTCAAGCCCGACACCAATCCGTTACTCATCTACGAATGCCACATCGGGATGGCACAAGATGCGGAGAAGGTGGGCTCATACACGGAATTCAAGGACAACATCTTGCCTCGCATTAAAAAGGATGGCTACAATGCTATTCAGGTGATGGCAGTGGCTGAGCATCCTTATTACGGCTCCTTCGGCTATCATGTCAGCAATTTCTTTGCTCCTTCCAGCCGTTTTGGTACTCCTGAAGAACTCAAGGAACTGATTGACAAGGCACATGAGATGGGCATTGCCGTCATCATGGACATCGTTCATTCTCATGCCGTGAAGAATGAGATTGAAGGTCTGGGCAATTTTGCCGGCGATGGCTGTCAGTACTTCATGCAGGGTGGCCGCCGTGAGCATCCGGCATGGGATTCGCTTTGCTTCGACTATGGCAAGAACGAAGTGATTCATTACTTGCTCTCCAACTGCAAGTACTGGCTGGAGGAATTCAAGTTCGACGGATTCCGTTTCGACGGCGTGACGTCCATGCTTTACTACAGCCACGGATTGGGTGAGGCATTCGGAGGATATGGCGACTACTATAACGGACATGAGGATGATGAGGCTATTGCATACCTCACGTTGGCGAACCTGCTCATCCACGAGGTGAACCCCAAGGCTATCACCATTGCCGAGGAAGTGTCGGGTATGCCAGGTTTGGCAGCACCCTTCAAGGATGGTGGCTATGGTTTCGACTACCGTATGGCAATGAACATCCCTGATTATTGGATCAAGACCATCAAGGAAGTCAAGGATGAGGATTGGAAACCATCCAGCATGTTCTGGGAGACCACCAACCGCCGTCAGGACGAGAAGACTATCTCTTATGCTGAGAGTCATGACCAGGCACTGGTGGGTGACAAGACCATTGTGTTCCGTCTCATCGATGCTGATATGTATTGGCACTTCAAGAAGGGTGATGAGAACTTCATGGCGAACAGAGGCATTGCCCTCCATAAGATGATTCGTCTCTTGACAGCATCCACAATGAATGGTGGTTACCTCAACTTCATGGGCAACGAGTTCGGACATCCAGAGTGGATTGACTTCCCGCGTGAGGGTAACGGATGGGGCTATAAATATGCACGTCGTCAGTGGAACCTTGTTGACAATAAGGATCTGTGTTACCACTACTTAGGGGATTTCGACGAAGCAATGCTGAAGACCATCAAGATGGTGAAGAACTTCCAGAAGACACCGGTCGTGGAGGTGTGGCACAACGATGGTGACCAGATACTTGCCTTCTCTCGTGGTGACCTCTTGTTTGTGTTCAACTTCTCACCCGACAGGTCTTTCACTGACTACGGCTTCATCGTTCCACAGGGCAGTTATGACGTGGTGCTCAACACCGACAGCAAACTCTATGGTGGTAACGAACTTGCTGATGATTCGGTGCGTCACTTCACGAATTATGACCCTATCTATGAGCGCGACGGCAAAGGTTGGCTGATGCTATACATCCCAGCCCGCTCCGCTGTTGTTCTTCGTAAAAACGCAGAATAAAGTGAAAGGATATTCGACATCGATACAGAAGACCGCAGGATTCATCCGTTATTCCTGCGCTCTTCTGTTTATGCTCTTCTCATTCTGTTATTTGTTCTTCCTGCAAGGCGAAATTCTTGCGGAAGCTCAATTTGTTTATTCGAAGGGAATCACAACCTACAACATCTTCATCGGTGCCGCCATCATTACGGTGGTTTTGCAGATTATCCAATGGGTGGTCAGTATGTTGTCACGACTGCCCTCCCGAGGACATGCATTGACCTATCTGCCCTCGATGTTGTTGCTGGCGATCCTTACCGATGTCAACAGAGAAGCCATTGTGCATTTCTCTTTCGGAGCATGGGTATGGGTGGCTCCTGCCATTCTGATAGCTTACATTCTCCTGGTTATTTTTGTGCGGAGAATGGATTCCGATACATCTACCCATGCGCAGAACATCAAGTCGCAGATTTATCCTAACTTCATCATTCTTTTCTTCCTCATGCTGGGAGTGGGAGCCATTCCTCAATCTTCTGATGTCTTTCACTATGAGCTGAAGACTGAGCGTCTCATTTTGGAGAAGGACTATGAAGGGGCTGCAAAAGTGGGGGAACGGTCGTTGCGCACCAGTGCCCGACTCACTCAGTTGCGTATGTATGCACTTTCCAAACAAGGTCTGCTGGCAGAACGCCTTTTCGATTATCCGCAACATGATGGTTCACGTGGTTTGCTCAACGTTGCTGACACTTCTTCCTTTGAGCGTTTCACTTCTCAGGACATCTGTCTCCATTTAGGTGCTTATTGTGGCAAGAGCATCAAAACCACTGGACGCTACTACAAACTGGTGTTGGGCGATTCCATTTGGAACGAGCATACGGTGGATTACTATCTGTGTAGCCTCTTGCTGGATAAGAACCTGAAAGAATTCCAACGTCAGCTGCCCCGCTATTACAACCTTTCCGACAGCATTGTTGGAGCTTACGACAATCTTCCGAGAGCCTATCGCGAAGCTCTTCTTCAGATAGGTGTGAAGCAGTATGCTCTTCAGGGAAAGATTGTGATTGGTGCTGACACCCTTGCCACGCTTTCCGATTATGAGATGGTTGCTCGCTTCCGTGATTACAATGAATTCAAAGCCACTCTGCAAGATGAAACGGAATGCATCAACCGCACCCATCGCGAGTTTGGCAATACCTATTGGTGGTATTGCGATTTCAGTCAGAAAGCTTCAGGGGAACTGACTAAGATAGAAAAAGATTAGAAACTGCGGAACTGAGCGTTGTCAGCTTTCTTCACCGCTACACACTCCATCTCAATGAGCCAGGTTGGACGGCAAACGGGTGCGAGGGTGATGACATAAGGCATGTTTGGGAATTTTTCTTGAAACATCTTCTGCACAATCTCGTAGTCTGCACAATCTCGTAGATAGACAATAATCTGCATGACATCATCATAAGTCATGCCACCTTCGTTGAGCAATGTCTCCACGTTTTCCCACATGCGATAGGTCTGATTCACGATATCTCCCACATGCACCACTTCTCCCTTGTTGTTGATAGAAGCAGTACCAGAGATATAGACGTGGTTGCGGTCACCATACTGCATGAGGGTTCCACGCTCAAAGGTCACACCATATTCAATGGTCCTGTTCAGGTGTGACAATGCATAGAGATAGCGTTGCTGCTCGGGTTCAAATCCCGTCATGGCATAGCATCCCATCTGCACGAGAGCCTTCGGATCAGCGGGTGTGCCACCGATACCTGTGGAGGCGATGTAATGCGTGTATTGTGTCAAGCCCTGCTCTGCAAAACATTCACGGCGTGACTTGACCAATCCGTTGTATTGTGTATCGACATCGCGCACAAAGAACCAAGTGCGGATGCAGTTGGCTTCCAGTGTGGCGTTGAAGTTTTTCAGTGTGTCAATATAAGTGAAGAGGGACTTCCATGTCTGCATGTAGGAAGTGTCAACAGTGGTGTTCATGATGCCCATCGTCCAGATGTGCTGGTAACCATTATGTGACACCACGGTGGAACCATTCGCGTGGCTGATGTCGGTGCCGCGTTGCAGATAAAGCCATACGGCGATCTTGGAGCCATCGAGTGGGGGCTGCTGAATATAGGAGACGGTGCAAGGGTTGTTCTCCTCAATCAGTGGCACCTGGTTCGTGGCATCGCTCAGGAAATAACGCTTGAACACCGTCTTGGCACCCTCCATTTCGGACATTTCCATCAGGGCCTTTTCTGCCTGTTGTATGCGTGAGAGTTGCCCAGCGAACACTTCCTCTTGGGGCTTTACATGGAGGATGGCATGAAACTCGGTTACATCACCTGCTGTGAAGCTGGTGAACTCGATGCGCGCTCCTATTTCTTCAATATTTATAGCCTGAAATTCCATAATCGGATGCAAAGGTACAAAAAAGTTGGGTAAGTGAAGAGGGAAAAGCGAAAAAATTTGCTTTTCTATGCATAGCTATGCAGTCCTCCGAGGAAGAAATTGACGCCAAAGTAGGTGATGAGGACAGCCAAGAAAGCCAACACCATGAAAAGGTGGTAGTGTCGTGGTTGCCGCAACCAAGAGAAAGAAGTGCTGTGCATGGGGAAGGCATAAATGAGCATGGTGATGAGTGCCCACACTTCTTTGGGGTCCCATCCCCAATAGCGTCCCCAGCTTACATTAGCCCAGATGGCACCGATGAAGATGCCTGCCGTGAGAAGGAACAGGGCGGGGTAGAGGAAGAGTTGGGAAAGCAAGTGCATCTCCTCTGCTTTCTTCTTGACAATGAGGGCATAGATGCCACAGGCAAAGGTGATGCTGAAGAGTCCGTATGCCATCATCACGCAGCTCACATGAATGCTGAGCAACGGCGAGGACAACACTGGCATGATGTGGGTGATTTTGGGATCCATCTGTCCGAGGTGGCTCACGAGCAAGAGGAAGCCTGAGAGCAGGAGACCGAAGGTGAGGATAATGTGGAACTTCCGATACACCAGCAAAGAAGCAAGCATGATCATCCAGGCAATCATGAGCATGGTCTCATAGCCATTGGTCATGGGAATGTAGCCACTGATGAGCCAACGGAGTGCCAGACATACTGTGAGTGCCAGAAATGCGCTTCCCAACACAGCCAATGACAGGCGTTGCATCCATTTCCGACGAATCAGGCTGAGCAAGGCAAACGTGAGGCACACCATGAAGAGGATGGTGGCAAAGGGAATGCTGTTGTAGATATGTTCGGCTGTCAGTCGGGTGGGCGAGGGGAGGTCATCGGTACCGTATTGCTGCTGATACTTCTGCATCTTCTGCAACATCTCGATGGCTTGGGCGGATTGGTTTTCAGTCATGTAAGAACCCAACACAGAAAGGGCGTTTTGGATGTACTTCTTGCGTTCCTCCTCCATGGTGGTGGGCAGGCTGTCGGTCGGGGCATACCACTTGCCTTTGTAGGGGAAAATCCTGAGTGCCTCGCCTCTCGACACTTGCATGACGAGCATCACCTTGTCGTCCACCTTCATCACTTCCTCGTGGAAGGGGTCGTTCTCGCCCATGTAATACTCCTCGATGTAGGGTCCGAGCAGATAGCCATCGTTGCCGAACAACGATGCCACGGAAGTGTATTCGTTCAGTCCCAGCCGTTGGCGCACTTCTGCCGACTTGATGCGGAGGATGGGTTCTTGGCTCCATGAGTCACGGGAGAAGATGAAGCCGCACAGCACCTCTTCTGCCGAATGTCCTTTGTAGGAAGATTTTCCGTAGAGCTTGCGGGTGAAGTCCAATGCCAAGGTCTGCACAGGGCAGATGCGGTCGTTCCAGTTGATGCACAGATGTCCAAACGCCTCTGTCTGTTCTTCTGTGAATGTCTCAGCCGCATGAACCTGCATGGGCAACAGCACCAGCATCATCACGCTGGCTTTTTGGATGAGTTGTCGGAAACGTCCCTTGGGGTCAATGAGCAGCAGGAGCATGGAGAGGAACAGCAATCCATAGCCGAAGTATGTGACGGGAATGCCCCACTTGTCCGAATTGATGGCGAGCGTGCTGCCCATGCCGTCTTCGTCATAGCCACTTTGGTAGAGGCGCATGCCCTGGGTGGCATAGATGTTGTTCATGGACACGAACCCCCTCTCTTGCTTCAGGTTATCGTTATCGTTAGGGTTATCGTTAAGGTTATCGTTATCGTTAAGGTTATCGTTATCGTTAAAGTATATCGTGAAGTGCGACTCATAATCTGCCACCGCCTCCGTGCCGTTGTGATATTTGATGTTGAAGCTGTCGAGGGTGATGCTGAAGGGCAGGTCTCTCACCATGCCTCCATTGTCTTCCAGACACACATCCACCGCCACACCTTGGCGTAGATGCACCATCCCTTGCCATGAAGTCAGGTGCGTCAGCAATGCCCCCACCAATATGACGACGAAAGAGAAGTGCAGCAAGAGCACGCTCACTCTCTTCACTTTTCGTTGCAGGATATAGGCAATGCCACCCACCGCCAGCAATGCCCACAGTCCTGTGAACCACCACGAACCGTAGATGTTGCTGAGCACGTAGGGAGTGCCCTGCGTTTTTTCCACGACAGTAGCCATAGCCATCACGAGGATGACTATGGCATAGAGTGTGAATGTGACTTTCTTTAACATCTTATCTATATAACGTGAGATTGCCTTCGATATTGTGCTAAATGGAACGGAGGAACTTCACCACTGCATCTCGGTCTTTCTTCGGCAGGTCGTAGAACTTCTTGGCGGCAGCGTAACCATCCGACTGCTTGCTGTAGGCATGCCACATGATGGCTTCAATCTCGTTGCGGGCACGGCAGTCGTGCAGACGGTCTTCAGCACCTGTCAGACGAAGTGACAAGCCGCGTCCCCAGAGTGGGGTGGTGCGACACCAACCCGTTCGGATGTCGTTCTCCATAAAGAGGCGATGCTGCACCATGTCGGTGTAGGGCCAGATTGTTTGGTAAGCGAACTTCGGCAAGATGGTGTTGGCGTTGAATCCGTTCTCTGCCGCGTATGCCTTGATGCTGTTGTCCACCCAGTAGTTGTCATCTCTTGTTTGCCAAGAGGGACGGTGACAAGTGGCGCAACCAATCTGATTGAACACCGTCTTGCCGCGCTGCACGGTGGCGTCGTTCAGGTCTCGTGCGGCAGGAACAGCCAGACCACGGTGCCACACCATGAAGTCGTAGTAGTCCTTGTCGCTCATCTCTGGTTCACCAAAAGCGGCTGTGTAGTTGTCGCCACCCTTGGCTGCCGTGTTCATGCTGAGCAGGTTCAGCACCTTCTGCGATATCTCTGCATCGGTCTTGGCATAGTAGGGATGCACCAATGACGAGGCATCGGCACCATGCTGACGAATGTAGCTGATGACTTCGGGGTCTTCGCTCATGGCTTTCGCCCATGCCACGGTGGAGTAGAGGTAGCGGCGGTCAGAACGGGTCACGTTGGTGATGTTCCAGATGGCGTTGGCACCGGCACCGTCTTGCAACGAGGCGCGGGTCATGGCATAGGTGAACTTCTTCACCGCCTTGGTGCCGTCAGCCAACGTGTAGTAGGCTGTGGCAGCCCAGTCGTTGTTGGATTTGTCCCACATGGCAGGGTTGAGTGTCACGTAGGGAGCCTCCTTCGCATATTGTGCCTTCATGTCCTCGGTGCTGATGGCGTCCAGCAGTCCTGTTCCGTAGATGCCGATGGTCGATTCGAGGCGCACCTCATAGTTCGTCGGCTTCGGATTGGTGTTGAAGGCAGTGACGGGGATGTTAACCTCAGGATAGATGAGGGCGAACTTCTCGCCGTCGGGGAATTGCAGGGGGATGCCGCTGGGCATCACGCCCTCCACATTCTTCCATTGGATGGTGATTTGGTTCTCGTCGATGGGAGCCTTGAAGGGTTCCATTGCCTTGGTCTGCGGCATGCCTGTCACCTCGCTGATGTACGAGGAGGAAGCCGTGGTGTAGCGCACGCCGTCTTCCGTGAATGCCTCGTCGGGATGATAGATCACGAGCAGATAGCCGTTGCCGATGGTGTTGGCACGATATTCCGTCTGGCGTTTGCCATGACCGTAGGAGGGGTGGCAATGGAGGCAGCTGCTGCGCACCCAGGCTGGACCCAGTCCCTTGCGGGGCTCGTCGGTGTAGGTGTAGAGATGTTCGAAGAAATCCTCACCCTTGTTGAAACTCATTTCCAGTCCCATGGCTTCCGCACCAGGAGCCACCGCCGAGTAGCTGGCTTTCTTCGTGGTGCCCAATTCGCCGCCAGGATACCATTCAGCAGCGGTGAACACATCGTTGCCCACGCCAAATGGGTTTTCTTCTTCCTCCAGTTCGCCCAGACTGCCCGCGTTGTTCTCGTCGCTACATGCCGTGAAGGCAAGCGTGCCAGCCAGCAGCAGAAGGAGGCTTTTTGTTGATAATCTGTTAACCATAAAATTAGATTGTTATAAAGTTTGATATAAACTCACAAAAGCGTCCCGTCTCTTTTTCAAGACGGAGCGCTGTTTGTGGGGATTGATGTCGTTGTATCTTACTCTTCTTCTGGAAGGTCGTCAGCCGTGCGGTCATCCTCTTCGTAAGGGAGATTCCAGATGGTGCTGCAATACTTCACGAATGGGGCAGGCATGTTGCCAATCTTGTTGATGGCATCGTTGAAGAGTGTCACGATGTTGTTGCTCGTGGCAGATTTGTTGGTCTGCACGAAGAAGTTGTAGAAACTCTTGCTGGCTGCGGAACCCGTTCTTGTGCCGTACCACACGTTGCGGATGGAACGGATGTTGTCCTGGAAGTCGGTGATGGAGTTGTAGCTGTAGGGCGACTCCACGTAGAAGATGTAGCCGGCAGAGAAGGGGTTGGCAATCTTGGCGGTGCCCACCTCGTTGGCAATGGCGGCGGCAGAGCCTTCGTCGTCGGAGAGAAGCTGGGCGATGGCATCTTTCAGTGAAGTGAAGGTGCTGACAGACTCGCCTGCCTTCTTCATGTTCTCACCAAAGCTGATGCCCTTGCTGGTCGTGTATTCCAAGTCGGCATCCTTCACCACCTGCACACGGGCAGCATTCTTTGCCGTCTCGCCTTCCCATGCCACCTGCAACTGGAAAGTGCGCTCCTTCAGCAGCTTGCACACTTGCTGTGCATAGAGCAGTTCCTTGGCACCACTCACGCCCGTGAAGCCCTTGTAGGTGTCGTTGTTCTTGAACTCTGCCACCTTGCGAGGCTGACCGTTGCGGAAGAGGATGAACTCCAAGGCGTGGAAGCCGAGGATGGAAGCGTCGTCGAGCATGTCTTCATCCATCGTGCCAGAGTTGAAGTAGTTCAGGAGCAGGGAACGGTTCAGTGGCCAAGAGTCGATGGTGGGGTCCACGTCGAAGTCGGAAGCCGCACCGCCGAGGAATGCCTCGCTTTGTTCCCAAGTCTTGCGAGCCTTCTTGAAGAGGTCACAAGCCTTGTCGATGTCAGCCTGTGAGATGCTGTTCACGTTGAGTCCGTTCAGGGTGGACTCCAGTTGTTCGGTCTCGTCGGCAAGTTCCGTGTAGGTAGGCACAATCACGTTGTCCACCAAGCCGCTCACCACCTCTTTCAGATAAGCCTCCTGTTCTGCGTTGAGCGAAGCGGAAGCGATGGTTGCATTGGCTCCTTCCAGACCTCCCACCAAGTCGTTGCAGGAGCTGATGGCATGCTGGCCATAGCTGCGGTCGCTGTATGCTGCGTTGTTGCCGCCGTTGTTGTTACTGTTGTTGTCGTCGTCGCTGCATGATGTTGCAGAGAACGCCACGGCTGCCATCATGGCAATGCCGAGAATAGATTTCATTTTCATGTCCATAGAGTTATTGTTTGATGAATTTAAGTTGCTTGTATGAAAAACGCCCTATAAGAACCATCCCTGATAGGCGATGCCGAGGTTGAGGCTTGGCTCGTTGTTGTACTGGCTCTTCAGGAAGCGGTGGGAGTAGTCTGCCTTCACCACCACGCCCTTCACGGGGTGGTAGTTGATGCCCACAGCCATGCGCTTCACGTTGTTGTAGTCATACTTCTTCATGTTGCTCGACGCACAGGCATTGTACTGCTCATAGCGTCCGAACACGTAGAGCTTCTGTCCGTCGGCTTTCAGTTTCTGAATCTGCGAGAACACATCCCATCCAGCCTCCACACCATAGGCAAAAGCGTTCTGGCTCACGGCGGTGGAATGGTGGTAGGGCGATTTCTTGTTGATGCGGTTGTAGATGTAGTTCAGTTGCTCCGCATCGCCGATGTAGCCATAGTCAGCCTGTCCGCGCACGATCCAGTTGTGGTCGTTGTAGGTAAAGTCGAAGCTGCCCACCACCACGGCACCCTTGTACTCGCTGTCCACGCCGTTCTTGTTCCTCGGATAGCTGTTGCCGATGCTGTGGCCATAGTAGCCGCTCAGACCCAGCCGCAGTCCCTTCACCGAATAGTTGTCGATGCGCAGGGAGGTGCCGTACTTCGTGGCAATTTCAAACTCCAGCGGACTGACAGCCCCCTTGTGAATCCATCCCGTCGTGGTGAAGTTGTCGGCATTCAGACCCGCCAGCAGCTGCACCTGATAGCGCCAGTCGCCAGCCCTTCCCCAGAAGTCGATGCCCGTCTGATGCCATGTGGAGGGCAGGATGGTGTTCTCTCCCTCGGGACGATACACCGTGAAGAAGTTCAGCGGCTCGTGGTGCGCATTGTTCAGTCCCACAGGCACCACCAGATGACCGGCACGGATGTTGGCATGTTCGCCAAACGACTTCTGGATGTAGAACTGCTCCAGTTCCACCTCACCGCCTTTCTCCGTCTCCGACTCCCATTCGCCACCTTCCTCATCTTCCTTCTCATAGGCGCCGCCCGTGCCGCCATGCTCAAACTCAATCTCCGTGCTCAGCGACCAGCCCTTGCCAAAGTCGTAGCCCAGGTAAATCACCGCATGGGGAACGTCGAAGCGTCCGTGGCTCGGGTCGTCCTTATGTTCATCTGCCAAGCTGTAGCGGCTCACGTTGTCGCTGTAGAAATTCCTTGAAAGTGCCACCTCGCCATATCCGCCGATGTGGAACCGCGAGAGCATCCGCTCCAGCTTCGCCACCCTCGTGGTGTCACTCTTGTTCGTCTGTGCCGACACACTCACTGCCATCAATCCCAAAGCCAGCGTGGCAGCCATGTTCCTAAATCCTTGTAAATCCATAATCCCTTTGTTCACTATTAAATCGAGTGCAAAGTTACGCCCAATCTTCCGCCACCACAATACTCACTCTTGACCAAATCCTCCCTGCCAGTGAGTATTTTTCCCGCTTCCATACCCACTTCCCATGCATCCATACCTACTTTCCTTTCCCATTACTTATATTTGAGTATAGGGGGAAATGAAATAAATTCGGGAAAAGTTTAGCGGTTTCTGGGAAAGAGCGTATATTTGCAACTGAATAACAATCTTTTTATCAACTCAAAACATTAAACGTATGAAAAGAAAAGACTATCGGAGACCGGCGATGAAAGTCGTCCAGTTGAGAAACAGAACGCAGATGCTCCAGTCGAGCGGCGAACCCGTTCAGGGCGTTCGCAGCTCGCGCACAAGCTATGGTTCAAGGAATGTAGATACTTGGGAATAAAGGGAAATCAAAAGGACAAAATCAATCAAAAGAAAGGACAAGACAATGAAGAAGATTTTATCAAATATCTATACATTGGCTGCGCTCTTTATGATGGGTGCAGCCACATTCACATCCTGCTCCGGCGATGACGCGGTGGTGGAGCAGAAGCCAGAGCAGCCTGCAAACGGCAAGTACACGATGACCGTTCAGGCATCGAAGGGGATGGACACAAGGGCGCTGACGATCGACGACGGAGCGACCCTCAACGCCACATGGACTGATGGCGAAGAAGTGACCGTCTATGAAGGCGAAAATTGTTTGGGTACGCTTAGTGCCACGAACAGCGACGAAGCTACATGCACGCTTACCGGCGAACTCGACGATGCTCCTACGGGTTCGGAAGTGACACTAAAGTTCAACGCACCGACCTATACCGAACAGGAAGGCACGCTCGACTACATCGCCAGCCATTGCGACTATGCGACAGCAACTACAACGGTGACCGTCAGTGGTAAAACGATTACGGGAACAGATGTCGAGTTCACCAACCAGCAGGCCATCGTGAAGTATACGCTGAGGGATAATGCCAGCACTCCTGCATCTCTCAGCGCCACGGGGCTCGTAGTCAACGACGGCGAAAACGACTACACCATCACCCTCGGCTCGGCCGCCAGCGAGATTTACGTCGCCATCCCACACATCAACGATCAGACCGTGACGCTCACCGCCACCGTCGGCAGCGACACGTACACCTACACAAAGTCGAACGTGACCTTCCGCAACGGCGAGTACTACGAAATTGCGGTGAAGATGACGAAGCAGTACAAGATGGCAGCAGCAGCCACGACGGCTGACTATGGCATGGTGGTGTGCGCCGCAGGCCATCTGCACACAGCGAAGACAGCCGTGCCCAGCGGGTGTACCGCTGTGGGCATCCTCGGCAAAGTCACCTCGACCGGCCACGGACTGATTCTCGCCCTGCAAGATGCTACGGCGCAGACGTGGAACACCATCAATGGCTGGTCTTCCGTGACCACCTACGCCAGCACTGCACTGAAGCTGCTGCCTGACAATACTGCCCGCGGCGCAAACCTGACGAGCTACACCACGCTGGGCTCGACCACCGTGTCGAACTGGGCCGTGGCACAGAAGAGCGACTACGAGGCGATATTCGCCAACCTCGGCTCGACGACTGGTGATTACGATGGCAAAACTTTCGATGCCAACGTGAATGCCTATATCACCACACGTGTAGGCGGTACAGCAATATCTGGCGGCCATTGGTCTGCTACGGCGACCAATGACGACTACGCTCGGATCTTCCGCAACGATTATTGGTTCAACTACCAAGAAAAGACGACTATCCTTAGTGTCAGGCCAGTGCTCGCTTTTTAACCTATTTATCGATTTCCAAGGAGGGCGGCCCCGAAAGCCACGGCGGACGGCACCGCCCTCCCTCTCTCTTCAATGGCGTCCACACCCCGTGGAAACGTTCTCGACGATGTCGGGAAGCCTTCCACACCCCATGGAAAGGTTCCCGACGATGAAAAGAAGCCTTCCACACCCTATGGAAAGGTTCCCGACGATGAAAAGAAGCCTTCCACACCCTATGGAAACCTTCCCGACGATGTTTCGGGGCTCGACATACCCTATGGAAACCTTCCCGACGACGTTGAGAGGCTCGACATACCCTATGTTTTGCCATTCGGATTTTAACATTTCGACGCTGAAACGCCCTAAAATAGGCACTTTTTATTTTTTCTAACCTAAATTTTATCAAAATGGAGAATATCCCTTCTTTAGTGCAGGAATTGAACCTGCGAGGCACGACCAACGCCGTTTGCATCAGCGTGGTCAAGTACACACTCGACCAGTTCGATGAGTTTTTCACCCAACAAAATCCAGCGCCTGCCAAGCTGGCCCGCCAGCTGGTGAGCTGCCGAGCCCGTTACAGCGCGCTCGACGATGTCTATGCCCAGCAGCTGAAGGCCGAAGAGACGGAAAGCATCTCGACCCTCGATTCGGAGGGCGACCAGCTCGTCTATGGCGTGAAGGGCATGACGGATGCCTATCGCCGCATGGACTTCGATTCGGAGAAGAAGGCGTCGGCCAACCGATTCTATGAGTTCATGCGCAAGCACCGCATCGACCCGACGGAGAACATGATTTCGGAGTGGTCGAAAATCCAGCAGTTCACCGATGAATGGTCAAACACCCCATCGCTCCAGGCCGATGCCGCCGCGCTCGGGCTCAGTGGCGCGATGACGCGTCTGGCAGCCATCGAGGTGGAAATCCGCCAGCTCATGACCTCCCGCAACGACGCGGCTCCCGAGGCTCAGGCGGTGAAGAAGGCGCGCGAGGCTCTCTATCCCGAATACCGCGCCCTCATCCTCCTGCTCAACTCCTACGCCGTGGTGGACGATGACCCACAGACCTATGCCCTGCTCATCAATCGACTGAACAGGAACATCGACTACGTGCGCCAGCATGCCATGGCAGGCGGCGGTTCCAGCTCTGGCTCTAACAGCGGCAACGGCGGCACCACGCCAAGCGACGACCAAGGTGGCGGTGGCGACGACAACGGCGGTGGCGATGACAATGGTGGCGACAACGGTGGTGGCGAGAACACGAATCCGACGAATCCCACGAATCCTGACAACGGGGGCGACAATGGCGGAGGAGGCGATGACGGCGGCGAAGGAGTTTTTTGAATTGAAAATTGAAAGTTGAAAATTGAAAATTATTGCGGCAAGCCGCCGAAGGGAAAATAGGTAAAAATAGGGAAAAATAAATAAAAATCCTTTTTTTATATCTTTACTTGTTTTTTTTATTTTTTTCCTTCGGCGCCAACGGCGCAATTAAAGGTCAAAGAGCTATGTGGGGTGTCGATAACCGCTGAACGAAAAAGGAGAGGCTCCAAACGGGGTCTCTCCTTTCTTGTCTTATTTTTCGAAACTTTTTTTGTTTTTTTCTTGGGCTTCTTTAATGGCTTCAGCAAAGCCAGCCAATGGAGTGAAGGGTGCAAACTGGGCTGCACGCTTCCACATCGACATCTGCGGATGACGCTTCGAAACGTGATGGGGTAGGTCGATGATATCGTCGTAATTTCCCATAAATCGTAAGTTTTAACCCTTAACCCTTAACCCTTAACCTTTGACCTTAGACCTTTGACCTTTGACCTTCAAAAGCCTTTAACCTTTACAGCTTTTCTTCTCCATCTTTGCGAAGAGGGAAATGAGGAGGGAGCCGAGGATGCCGGCGGAGAGGGAGCCGAGCAGGACGGCTATCTTGCCGGAGGAACGGAGCATGTCGGTGGTGGCAGGGTCGAGCTCGCCGAAGGAGAGGGTGTCGACGAAGATTGCCATGGTGAAGCCGATGCCGCCGAGACAGGCTACGGCGAAGAGCATTTTCCAAGAGGCGTTCTCGGGCATGGCGCCCACCTTGCACTTGATGGCGATGAAGGAGGCGAGGGTGATGCCGATGGGCTTGCCGAGGAGGAGTCCGAAGAAGATGCCCATGCCGACCATGCCGACGCCCTGGAGGGGCAGTGCCTGGAAGATGTTGAAGAAGCTGATGTCGGGGATGACCACGCCGGCGTTGGCAAGGGCGAAGATGGGCATGATGAGGAAGTTGACCCAGGGGTTGAGCGCGTGCTCAAGACGGTAGGACATGCCGATGGAGTTGTTGGTGATGTAGCTCATGCGGCGCAGGCAGTGGCGCTGGGGACCGTTGGGGAAGGGCACGCCGAGCTCGAACTCGTCGTGGTCATAGCGGGCGATGCGGCTGAGGTACTTGCGGTTGCTGCGGTCGAGGTAGGAGCGAGTGAAGCGTGCGTCCATCGGTATCATGAATGCCATGACGACGCCCGACATGGTGGAGTGGATGCCTGAGTAGTAGAAGAGGAACCACACGACGATGGCGGGGATGAGGTAGAACATCATGCGCTTCTCGCCGAGCTTGTTCAGGAGGCGGATGCCGATGATGAGGAGGATGGCGATGAAGAGGAGGGGCAGGTTGATGTCGCCGCCATAGAAGAATGCCACGACGAGGATGGCGCCGAGGTCGTCGGCGATGGCGAGGGCGGTGAGGAAGATCTTGAGGGAGACGGGCACCTTGTTGCCGAGGATGGACATGATGCCGACGGCAAAGGCGATGTCGGTGGCGGTGGGGATTCCCCAGCCTCCGGCGGTGGTGGTGCCGATGTTGAAGATGGTGTAGAAGAGGGCAGGGATGGCCATTCCGCCCGCTGCCGCGATGACGGGCAGGAGGGCTTTCTTCACGCTGGAGAGCTCGCCGCAGACGACTTCGCGCTTGATTTCAAGTCCGACGGTGAAGAAGAAGATGACCATGAGGATGTCGTTGATGAACTTCTCGACGGTCATGTCTTGCGGGAAGCTGACGGTGAAGGTCTCGTTGCTGATGGTCATGGAGAGGCTGGTCTCCAGGAACTCGTGATAGAAGTGTGCCGTGGCTGGCAGGTTGGCAAGCAACATGGCGATGATGACGCACACGAGGAGCGTGACGCCGCTTGCCCAGGGCTGCTTCATGAAGTTGGTGCGTGACAGCTTCATGGAGTGCAGCCCCTTGTTCCATGTGTAGAGGGGTATCAATCTCATAAAAACAATCTTTTTATCGTTATCTTAGTTTCTGTTTTTTTCGGTCTTTCGCTTGCGGGGGGACGAGCGGCACTCACGCCAGATGCGACTTGGCAAACTCCTTGGGCGTGATGCCTGCCACGCGCTTGAAGTAGCGGCTGAAGCTGCTCACGGTGGGGAAGTGGAGCGCCTGGCTGGTCTCCCTGAGCGTGTAGTGGTGCACGAGGAGCATCGCCTTGGCTTTCTGCGCCACCGCCTCGTCAATCCAGCTCGATGCGTTCTTCTTGCTGTAGCTGGTGCAGACGAAGGAGAGGTACTTGCTGGAGATGCCGAGCTGATGGGCGTAGTATTGCACGGTTCTCTCCTGGATGGCGTGCTTGTTGAGCAAGGAAAGGAACTTGCAATAGACCTCGTACTGACGGGAACTGCTGTCGCCCTCGAGGGGTACGGGGTTGTACTTGTGTATGTTGATGCCCTTGATCATCATGGCGTTGAGCAGGGCGTGGATGTAGGCATCGCGCAGCTCATAGTCGTCGCCCTGCAGGTCGCGCTTGATGTCGGTGTAGAGCTTGCACAAGTCGGCAAGCTGCTGGTCGGTCATGGGGGAGATGAAGTGACGGAGGGAGAGACGGGCGCTGCTGTAGGTGACGCCAATCTCCTGATAGAGCTCGTTGCCCAGCTTGGGGTAGGTGACGAAGAGGAAGTATTGCGCCTCGGGGTTGTCGAACCGGATGCTGAACGTGTTCTCTGGCATGATGGTGGCGAGGAAGTTCTTCGGAACGAACTCTTCCTTCCCGTTGATGTTGAGGGTGCAATCGCCATTCATCATGAAGAGGGAAATCTTCTGGTAAATCTTGATGGGGGCGGCATTGTTGAGCGCCTCGAGGGGGTTGGTGCCGTTGAAGGTGTCAAAGAGGAGAAGCTGCTCCTTGATGCCTGCGACGGGGACGATGCCTGCCTGGGAGAATATGTCGGAATATTCGACGTAGTTCATATCTTCTTAGTGAGTCGTTATGATTTTGAGACGAAATTCATGGATTGGACGTTGTACTGCTTCAGGTAGGCGTGAGGCGACAGGCCTGTGATGCGCTTGAAGTAGCATCCGAAGAAACTCTGGCTGGGGAAGTTGTATTCCTCGCTGATGGCCTTGATGTTGGCTTCGTTGCAGTAGAGCGTCTGCTTGACGGACAAGACCACGAACTGGTCAATCGCCTGGGATGCCGTGAGCCCGGTGAACCGCAGCACGAGGGTGGTGAGGTACTTGGGCGTGATGTGCAGCTGGTCGGCATAGAACTGAACGGAACGCTCCTTCTTGTGCTGCTGGCTGAGCAAGTCGATGAACTTGTTGAAGAACACGTATTGGTTGGTGTTCTTCACGTAGTTGACGATTCCCTCCTCGATGGGCAGGGAGAAGAACTTGGCGATGTAGGCGGACTGGTAGGACCGCAGCACGATTTCCTTCATGGGGTAATCGTCGCGCTGGTGCTCTCGCTTGATGCGCAGGTAGCATTCCAACAGCGTGCTCATGTCGTCCTCGCTGAGTCGGATGTGGCGGAACTTGAAGGCGTTGTTGTGGAGCTTTGGACTCACGCGGGTGTGCTTGTAGATGTCGGCCATGAGATGGCTGCGCGTGAGGAACGTGAAGAAGATGCAACGCGAATCGTTGACCACCACGCTCATACAGGGCATGACCACGAGGTATTCGTTGGCCTTCAATGTGATGTACGTTCCACCTACAACGATGTTGAGGGTGCCCCGCACCACAACGGTGATATATACGTAGTCAGCATTATAGATTTCCTTGCGGGCACGGATGAAGGGCTCTCCCTTCTCGTCGAGGTTATCCATAATGTTGTATTTCCCTTCGAACGAAGAGAAAAATGCGTTCTGCGCATGATTTTCGGTAATGATGTCTCCTTGCAGAATCATAAGTTGACAGTTAGTTAATGTTCGTAGGCTCAGCGTGAATCTCCTGGGAGAAACCGCTCGCTATGCGTTCGCTGCACGCAGGATGAGCGTCGTGGCGCCGATGGTGATGATGGCACCGTCTTCGAGATTGACTCGATCCACATCCCGAAGGATGTCGTTCATGTAGAACGTGCCTGTATCGCTGGGGGCATCCCGAAGGATGTATTGAAGTTTTCCTTGTTTGTTCTTCTTCACCGTGATGACGCAATGGAAAGTGTCGATGCTGGGGTCGCGCGTCTCGATGGGCTTGTTGATGTTGGTCCCCTTCACATATCTGCCAAATTCATTCTCCCCTAAATCCAGCGGAATGACCTGTTTGTAGGCAAACCTGTTCTCCACCACCACGATGCTGCCGTAGTCCTCGTTGTAGGCATGCTCGTCGAGTGTCTTCTCCTCATGCCGGTTGGCGAGTTTGGTTTTCCCGATACGGATGCCAAACTCCTTCTTACAGTGTTCGCATACAAAAATCAGTGATTGCCCTTCGGTGTATTTGGTCTCGTCAAAGACGATGTAGCTGTCGCATTTGGGACATCTGACTCTCTTCATGCCGTGTCCTCCCTCTTAGAGTTCCAGAATCCAAGCGTCGGAAAAAGCGGAATTTTGCTTGCGGAATTTGCCCAAAGCCTCCTGCGCTGCCGCTTCGTTGGCATATTCGGAATAGAGAACACGGCTCACCTTGCCATTCTTCACATATCGTCCCTCACCCAATCCTTCTTTGGCAAGCGTCTTGATGAATCTCTCCGCATTGTCCTGGCTCACATAAGTGGCAAGCACGATGGCATAGCGACCTGCCTTCTTTGCAGGCTCAGCCTTGACAGGTTCAACCTTTGCAGGTTCAACCTTTGCAGGAGCTTTCTCTGCACTTTCCTTTGCAGGTTCAACCTTGACAGGAGCTTTCTCTGCACTTTCCTTTGCAGGTTCAGCCTTGACAGGAGTCTCTGTGGCAACTTTCTCCTTGGCTGGTGCCTCTGCTGGTTTTGCAGCTGGGGTGTTTGCCTTCACCGCCACTTTTTCCATCGTGGGGAATGACGCAACGACCGTGTCTGCATTGTTGCTGGGCTGGTTCATTGCCATATAGGAGAAGCAGAAGAACAGCACGACGGCTGCGGCTGCAGAAATGCCGACATCCAGCCAATGGCGATTGATGCGGATGACCACACCATTCTGTTTTGGCTCCTGCTTTTCAGTCTCAACCTTGGCAGCAGTCTCTTTCTGGGCAATGTGCATGGCTGCAGCTGCCTGCAGGTTGCGCTCAATGTCCTTTTCCTTGATGACGTGTTGCAACGACTTCATCTCATAGGAATACAATCCGTAGAGCGACGGAGTGAGTGCTCCCGTCTCTGGCGAGATGAAGGAAATGTTCTCGTTAAGGCCTTTCTTGAGGGTGCCGACGTTCTCAAGTTCATACTCACCGTTCATCTCCAGCTCCTGCATCATCTTCTCCAAATCTTTCTCCATCTGTAGATTGGCGGCAGGGTAGGAGGTGTCGTAGGCAGCCATGTAGGACTGCACCAAGAGACCGTCGTTCACTTGCAACTGCTGATTGAACCCGATGGTGCGATAGGGCGGGAGGAAAAGCTGCTCCTCATCACCTGTGTATCTCGCCTCGGCATGGTTGGCAATGAAGCCACCAAGCCCTGGCACAATCACGCAATCGTGCTCAAGCAGTAACAATTCTATATGTCTTGCTAAAGAAATCATGCCACAAAGATAATGTTTATTTTTATAATCTGAGCAATGTTGGCGGCACTTTTTTGCAAAAAATTCCTATTTCTATCTCCAAAGTGTCTGTTTTTTCTTCAAAACACGGCTTTCTTCACAAAAAAGAGCCACATGAATA
Organism: Bacteroidaceae bacterium; assembly: GCA_017651245.1. Taxonomy (GTDB): domain Bacteria; phylum Bacteroidota; class Bacteroidia; order Bacteroidales; family Bacteroidaceae; genus Minthosoma. The sequence goes on from JAGCDQ010000076.1 coordinate 85,271, forward strand.
TCATGCGGCCCATTTTTCTTGTCAAGCGTTCTTACTCTGCAGGAGTCTGTGAGCCAGTTGCAGGGAATGTGGGAACATTTTCTGCATCAGTTGACTGAGCAGGAGCAGTGATGTTGATAGGAGCTTCCTCCACTGTGGTCTTTGTCACGAATGCTGCAGACACAATGCTGAGCACCACCATGGCAATAGCCAAGCCCCAAGTGGCTTTCTCGAGGAAGTCCGTAGTCTTGCGAACACCCATGATCTGGTTTGAAGAAGCAAAGCTGGATGCAAGACCACCGCCCTTTGATTCCTGAATAAGAACAATTCCTACCATCAAGAGTGATGCAAGAATGACGAGTACAATAATTAATGAATACATTTTATTGGTTGAATTTTGTTTTGTTTACTGTTTTTTTTCTGCCAGATTTACTGCCAAAAATCACTTGTTTTCTTTCAGCAACACCTCCAGCAGATAAATTTGCGCTGCAAAGTTAGAACTTTTTTTCGGATTATTCAAAGAAATTTTGCGTAATATTTCCAAAGCCTGCTGATATCGCCCCTGTTTTATGTAGATATTGACCATACTCTCGGTATAAATCTCCTCATCTTCGACAGAAAACTCGGGGGAAGCGAACTCACCTTCCTCCATGTCGCGGATGTCCATGCGCTGTTTTCCTTTTGTCTCCTCGATGAAACTGTCAATCAGGTCGGCACCCTTCAATTTGGGAACTTCGTCGCTGGTGCTGGAAGGGTTATTGGACTCCTGCTCATCTTGCTGCATGAGATAAGACGCATAATCCTTGGTGAGGTCGATGAGCGAAGGTTGTTCACGTTCGGGACCATAATTGTCGTCTGTCTCAATGCCGCCCTCCTGTAAAAAGCGGTCAATGAGTGAAATGGTTCTCGTGCTGTCGCCTTCCGTCTCGATGTTGATGTTGCTGCCAGAAGATTGTAGGGTATAGTGCTCTCCCTCGGTCAGGGCAAACAAGGCAGAACGGTCGGGAACGAATGAACTTGCCTTCCTCAATTCAGCACCAAATTCCTGCGAGTGCAGTTTGTACAGATTGGATAGATATAGCAGACGCGCCACCTGATAGAAAGGGTATTGCTCCACCAATGCTTTCAGTTCAGGTAGTGTTTCGGCGTTCAGTTTTGAGGGGTCTTCCAGTAACTCTCTAATATTCATTCTAATCTTGAAGTAAATAGGTTTTAGTATCTGATTACCAATCGGCTACGGTTGCATTGAATATCTGGTCAACAATGTCGTTTATCATCTCCTGCACCAGCTCTTCCTGCACTTCCGACAGCTGCTTGGCTGCGTCATATTCAGTCGTGGCACTGAAGCGTTGTTCGAAATCCTTGTCATGATTCTTGGTGTTGACAAACCGCACGTTCACCACAATCTTCAATTGCACCTGTGTGGAATAACCATCCGATCCCACATTTTTGTTCGTCTGGCTATATTCAACGATTTCACCCGCCAGTTGCAAGTCGCCATCTCTTTTCAGCACTTTCAGTTTCGTCTTTTGTGCATAGGCATCGCTGATGGCATTGTAAAACATGGACTCCATCGGACTCCACACGTAATTGGCGCGGATGGGGAACTTGTCAAGACTGATGGTCTTGGTCTTGGTGTAGTCAATGCTCGTGCCCGTGAACGAATAACTGATTTTGCAAGCTGTCAGCACACACACAAGTATCAGGCTCAGTATCGTGGTGAATCTTCTCATATATCCAGTCCGTAATCTCTAATCTTTCTGTATAGTGTGCGTTCCGAGATGTCCAGCTCTGCCGCAGTTTTCTTGCGATTGCCGTTATTGCGCTTCAGCGATTCGATGATGTTCTTCTTCATCAGTTCCTTGTTCGACAGGGGTGTTTCTTCGATGGGCTCAATGTCCACCTCCTGTATGCTGTGATTCGCATAAGGCATATTGTCCTGAGGCTGATATTGTTGCTTGTTCACGATGTAAGGATGCATGTCCTCTTCCACCTCATGGTATATGCCGTAGTGGTTCTGCGGCGTATTCTGCATGTTGTCGATGTTGCTGTGCACCAGTTCCTTCAGGTCTTTCACCTCTTTGCCGATGCTTGACAAAAGTTGGAACAGCATGTCGCGCTCCTTTTCGTAGCTATGTGCCTCAGGCGCATGCATTTCCCTGTTCGCATTGTGCAGCACCAGTCCCGTCTCACCCAGTGAGTCGTCTGTCACGCCATAGGTTCTCAGGATTTCGGGGGTGATTTCCCGCTCTTGGCTAATGATGCTGATCTGTTCCACCAGATTGCGAAGCTGGCGGATGTTGCCTGGCCATTTATAGCTTAGGAGCAACATGCGTGCCTCCTCAGTCAGACGTACTGGTTCAATGCGGTATTTCTCAGAAATGTCGTATGCAAACTTCCTGAACAGCAACTCGATGTCCCTTCCTCTTTCGCGTAAAGGTGGCATATTGATAGGAATGGTGTTCAGACGGTAATACAGATCCTCACGGAATTTTCCCTCACGAATGGCTTTCTGCATGTTCACATTCGTTGCCGCCACAATTCTCACGTTTGTCTTTCTCACCTCACTTTCACCCACACGAATGTACTCACCTGTTTCCAGCACACGCAGCAATCGCGCTTGAGTCGCCAATGGAAGTTCACCCACCTCATCCAAGAAGAGTGTCCCATTATTTGCCACACCAAAGTAGCCTTCGCGGTCATCCAGCGCACCAGTGAACGAACCCTTCTTGTGTCCGAACAACTCCGAATCGATCGTACCTTCTGGCAGCGAACCACAGTTGATGGCAAAGTATTTGTTGTGCTTCCGGGTTGAGTTGTCGTGAATCACACGGGGTAACACTTCCTTGCCAACACCGCTCTCACCATAAATCAGCACCGATAGTTCCGTCGGTGCTACCTGAATGGCGATATCAATGCTGCGATTCAATCCCTCGTAGTTGCCTACAATGCCGTATCGCTGTTTGATTTGCTGTATTGCTTTTTCGTCCATAGTTATTCCTTTCGAACAGTTTCAGGTGTTCTTTCTTGAAAAAACGTGACAAAATTAGCGATTATTTTCCATATCGCAATGACTTTTTGTCAGTTTTTAACAAAAGAGACGCTATTTCCCCCTGTTGCCGCCTTAGTTGGAGGTGCAACTCAATGCTGTCGATCTTCTCTTATTGAATGTCTATCTTGATGCTTTGCATGGAATAATCGTACGTGAAATTCCAGAGTGTAAGATAGACACTGAAAGGATGCAAGTCAATATCATCTGCGGAGGTGATATTCTTCTCGTTGAAGAATTGGCTATTCTTGCTGAAAAGTTCATTGCGTATGTCATCCAAAGTGGGTATGGAAGTGTACTTCTTTTGGAATGTGTCGAGAGCTTTTATATCGCAAGCCTGTTGCGCAAAGGAAGTGATTCCGTTTTCTGAAGTGCCATCCTTTGTGAAAGAATAGGAGGTGAGGTTGAGCGATACAATGCTAGACATGACCAAAGAGTCATACGCAACTCGGTCAAGGGAGTCTGTATAGACAATGCTGTCAGTACCCACATAATAAGTACATGTTGCCTTGCCATCAGAATCGTTACAAGCTGTTACAAGAACAATGCCAATAAACAGTATAATTGATTTTATAAGTTTCTTCATTCTGTTGGTTGAATTATTCAGATGATTAGTTGTTGGAGGATGAATGCATATTTTCCATGTTGTCTTCCGCATGACTAATTCCTCTTTGCACCACGTCGATGAAATTCTTTTCTTCTTTGTTCTTCTCAGGCATTCCTCTGCGGAAATCAAGCGGGCTGAGGGTGGTGAGGTTCTTGAACCACTTGCCGAAGTAGCTTTGATTGGGGAATGTGAGTGCGTCAGAGATTTCCTTGATGGTCATGTTGGTGTGGCTCAGCAAATTGCGAGCTTCCACCAGCAGGGCTGTGGCAATCCATTGTGTAGGGGACTTGCCAGAGCACTCCTTGATGATGGTGCTGAAATAGCGAGTGGTGAGGAACTGCTGTTCGGCATAATATCTGACTTCATGCTGGGTGCGGTAGTTGCGATAGAGTTGTGTGACGAATTTCTGCAGCACCTCATCTTTGCGTGAGAAAGCTCTGTTGGTTGGGGTCACATTTGTATAGCATTGAAGCACTTCCAACATCAGCGAGTAGCTGAGCAGTTCTGCTTGTTTGTGGGCAATCTCAAGGAAAGGAAGGTTGGAAGTATCTATCGTTTGTTCTTTTTCCTTGTTCACTTTCTCTGCCACCATCTTAATCAATGCGATGTGCTGATTCAATGCTTTGAACTGCTCTTCGGAAATGGTTTGATAGGGTGCTTGCTTGATGACAAACAATGCGTTGAAGTTGGATACGTTGTAGAGCATGGGCTGGATGGTTTCAAGATTGGCTCCAATCAATGTACCTTTCAGATTTGCTGTATGGCTTTTGATGTGCAGAGAACTGTAGGAGAAATAGACGATGATGGAACCCTTTTGCATGTGGTATTCGGTGCCGTCGATAGTGAGGGTGACACTTCCTGCCTTGCACAAAAACAATCCCGTTTTCGTCAATTTCACACTTTCTTTCTCGGCATTGAGGATGTTTACCTCTCCGCCTTCCAATTCGAGGATGGTTGCATTTTCTTCTCTCATAATTGTGATTTTGGGACAAAATAACGGAATATTTAGCACATATCCAACAAAAATGCTAATTTTTCTTCGAGAAAACGTACATTTAGGACAAATTCAGGTGGTTTTACACTATTTGAGTTTCAAAATAATGTTCTAACTTTGCATTCGAAAACTAAATTTAAGACGGAAGGCTTGGCTTATGAAAAAGTATTCTTACATTATTTATATATTAATGGTTGTGGCAAGCATGGTTTCATGCGGTCGAAAAAATGCACCTCAGGAAGAAGTGCCTGTTGTTGATGTGGCATCGGTGAAAGGCTTAGGAGAGGTGGATGCCACCACGTTCACGGGCAGGACAAAATCTGCTGCCGAGGTGAATCTGGCTTTCCGTGTGGCAGGTCAGATTGAGAGTGTGTTGGTGAAGGAGGGTGATTATGTGCAGAAGGGACAAGTGGTGGCTGTGATGGATGCCCGTGACTATCAAGTGCAGCTGGCTGCCACACAAGCAGAATATGAGCAAGTGAAAGCAGATGCTGAGCGTGTGATGGCGCTTTATGCAGAGGGAAATACCACAGCGAGCAACAACGACAAGGCTCGTTATGGGCTTCAACAAATCTCCCAGAAGCTTGCCAATCATCGAAATCAGTTGGCTGATACGCGTTTGAGAAGCACTATCAACGGCTATGTGCAGACGAAGTTTCATGAAAGTGGTGAGACGGTCGGTGCGGGTATGCCAGTGGTGAGTGTGTTTGGTAGTGGCGACACAGAGGTGGAAATCAAGATAAGTGCCTCCGACTTTGCCAACATTGATAAGTTCACGAGTTTTGGCTGTCGTTTTGATGTGACTGGCGACGAGACATTCCCATTGGCTATTGGTCGTGTCAGCCAAGAAGCCAATACTTCTCAGCTTTATACGGTTCGTCTGAAGTTTACAGGAGCGGTTGACCACAAGAAAATCACTCCAGGTATGACCACAATGGTTTATGCAGAAGTTTCGGACACGGAGGCTTCAGGCATTGTCTGTGTACCCATGTCGGCAGTGCTGAATGAGGAGGGAAAGACACAGGTGTTTGTGTACGATTCCAAGTCCAGTGTGGTGAAGAAACGTCCGGTTACGTTGACAATGGTGAAGCGTGATGGAACGGTGCAGGTGGATGACGGTTTGAAGTCTGGTGAAACCATCGTCGTTTCTGGTGTGCATCACATTAGGGACGGACAGAAAGTGAGAGTCTTGGAGAAACCTGCGGCATCTAATGTGGGAGGATTGTTATGAACTACAGCAAATGGGCATTAGAGAACAGTAAGCTCATCAATGTTTTGGTGGCGATACTGGTGGTGGGTGGATTTCTGGCATACGGTTCAATGTCGAAATTGGAAGACCCTGCCATCAAGGTGAAGCAGGCGATGGTTATCACGACCTATCCTGGTGCTTCATCCCATCAAGTGGAGCTGGAGGTGACTGACCCTCTGGAGAAGAGCATCCGTGAGATGTCCACCATCAATAACATCGAGTCGTCAAGCTATGCAGATTTAAGTTTGATCACGGTGGAGTTGCTCACGACGGTTCCTGATGAGAATGTGGAACAGCAATGGGACATGCTTCGTCGTAAGGTGGCAAATGCTCAGAGCAAGTTGCCAGCAGGTGCTTCGCAATCTCAGGTGAGGGATGATTTCGGCGATGTGTATGGTATGTTCTATGCACTGAAAGGCGATGGACAGAGTGACAAGGAACTGAATGACTATGCCGAACTGATCAAGCGAAGCGTGACAGAGATTGACGGAGTGAGCCGTGTGGATATCTACGGTAAGCGCAACCAATGCATCAACATTGAGTTGTACGAGGAAAAGATGGCGAACCTAGGTGTGTTGCCGACGGAGATCATCATGACGCTGAACAATCAGAACAAGACGAGTTATGCAGGTTACTATGATAATGGTGACCGCCGTATTCGTGTGACGGTGGATGACCAGTTCAACAATGTGGATGACATTGCCAACATGCTCATTCAGGGACATGATGATGACCAGTTGCGCATCAAGGATATCGCTACTGTGGTGAAGACCTACGAAGCCACCACGCGCAATCAGATGAAATGTGATGGCGTGCAGGCATTGGGCATCAGCATTGCTTGTTCTCCCGATTATGATATTCTGAAAGTGGGAGCCAAGGTGGAGGAAGCTGTGAAGAATGTGGAGAATCGTCTGCCTGCTGGCATCGAATGTCAGAAGGTGTTTTTCCAACCTGAACGTGTGAGCAACGCCCTCAACACTTTCCTCATCAATCTGCTTGAGTCGGTGGCAATTGTGGTGCTGTTGCTTGTCTTCTTCATGGGGTGGAGGAGTGCCTACATCATCGGCAGCAGCTTGGTGGTCATCGTGTTTGGTTCTTTCCTTGTGTTGAAGGGATTTGATGGCACCTTGCAACGTGTGTCGCTGGCAAGTTTCATCTTGGCGATGGGTATGCTGGTGGATAATGCCATTGTGATTGTGGATGGTATCCTAATCGACATGAAACAGGGAAAGCCTCGTTTGGAAGCTTTGACCTCCATCGGACAGAAAACTGCTATGCCTTTGTTGGGTGCCACTTTGATTGCCATCTTGGCGTTCCTGCCCATCTTCATGAGTCCCGACACAGCCGGTGTGTATGTGCGAGACTTGTTCATTGTCATTGCGGTGAGTCTGTTGCTCAGTTGGGTCTTGGCTTTGATCCATGTGCCTGTGATGAGTAACAGGATGTTCAAGCATGTGGAAGTGTCGGAAGAAGAGAAAAACAAGGAACTCTATAAAGGTCGCTCCTACGATGTGTTGGAGAAGGTGCTCATTTTTGGCTTGAAGCATCGCAAAACCACCGTTGTCTCTGCCATTGTGTTGCTGGGTCTTGCCGCTTTCTGCTACAAGTTTGTTGACCGGGCATTCTTCCCTGATATGGAATACGACCAGCTCTATATGGAGTATAAACTGCCGGAGGGCTCTAACTCCACGGAGACTGCCCGTGACTTGGAGGAAATCCGTCAGCTCTTGATGAAACGGGATTACATCACCCATGTCACCACTTCCGTCGGAGGCACGCCTTCCCGTTACAATTTGGTGCGCTCTATCGCCACTCCTTCGTTGGCGTATGGTGAGCTGATTATCGACTTTGAGTCGCCTTCTGCTTTGGTGAAGCATATTGATTCTTTGCAGAAGGAAATCAGCGACATGTATCCTGATGCCTATGTGAAGTTCAAGCGTTACAACCTCATGTTCAAGAAGTATCCGATTGAGGCATGCTTCAGCGGTCCTGACCCTGCTGTGTTGCATCGTCTGACTGATTCTGCATGCGCCATCGTGGAGGCTTCTGATAAAGTATATCTTGCCACTTCCGACTGGGAGCCCCAAGTGCCAGTGTTGAGTATCAACTATGACCAGGCATCAGCACGTAACAGCGGTCTTTCTCGCAGTGATGTGGCGATGTCCATGATGGCATACACGGGTGGTGTTCCGATAGGCACGTTCTATGATGGCATCAACCCTCAGAACATCTATGTGAAATGTACGGACGAGGATGGAAAGAATGTGGAGAATCTGGAGAATGCCCGTGTGTTTGGAATGATTCCCAATGTGGGACAGTTCCTGAACCGTTCTACCATGCAGAAGCTGATGACGGGAACGGTGAAGCGTGAAGATGTCATTGAGAACCTGATACAAACCACACCACTCAAACAAGTGTCTCATGGACTTGACATCAAATGGGAAGAGCCAGTTGTGGTGCGTCATAATGGACAACGCAGTCAGCGTCTGCAATGCTCTCCTTGTCCGGGTGTCGGCACAGAGGAAGCCCGTCAGGCGATTGCTGAGAAGATAGAAAAGATGGAATTGCCAGAAGGCTATTCCTTGTCGTGGGAGGGAGAGAAGAAGGCTTCCGACCAGTCGATGAAGTACCTTTTCAACGGTTTCCCCATTTGCATCGTCTTTATGATTCTCATTTTGGTGATGCTTTTCAAGGACTACAAGAAACCCACCATCATCTTCTGTTGTATTCCATTGGTGGTCATTGGTGTGATGCCTGTGGTGATGCTGACAGGAAAGCCTTTCGGATTTGTGGCGATAGTGGGTGTGCTAGGTTTGATTGGTATGATGATCAAGAATGGTATTGTCTTGATGGATGAAATCACTTTGGAAATCTCGCAGGGCATTCCATTAAGAGTGGCACTTGTGCAGAGTTCCAAGTCTCGCTTGCGTCCTGTGATGATGGCAAGTCTCACCACCATTCTGGGTATGATTCCGTTGGTGCCTGACTCCATGTTTGGCTCGTTGGCAGTCACCATCATGGGCGGTCTTTTCATGGGTACGCTCATCACCCTCATATTTATTCCTGTACTTTACTCAATGTTCTTCAAAGTGAAATGAAAAAGCTGCATATCCTTCTCATAGCCTTTGTTTTGGGTGCATTCTTCTCTGAGCTGACGGCACAAACCCTCACGCTCGACGAATGTGTCAACAAGGCACTTGAACATAATAAATCGCTCTCGTCTGCCAAGTTGAAGTTGGACCAGACTCGCTTCGACATGAAGTCCTACAAGGCGAATTTCTATCCGCAGTTCAACCTCATGGCATTAGATTTTTACACGACTGCCAAGGGAGATTTCACTATTGAGGGCGGACATCTTCCTATCTATAATTATGTGGAGGAAGCAGGGAAGTTCGTTCCCAACGTGACTATGAATGAGGATGGCAGTTACACGCTCAATCAATATGCCGATTTCCCGTCTCAGACGATGAAGTGGAAACTCAAGAACATGTTTGTGGGTAGCATCTCTGTCATGGAACCGCTCTATGCTGGTGGTAAAATCTCCACTGCTTACGAGATGTCCAAATTGGGTGTCAACATGGCGACTGAAAACATCCGTCTGACGGAATCAGAAGTCATTGTGAAGACTCATGAAGCTTACTATCAGGCGGTGAAGGCGAAGGAGTTGGGCGATGTGGCTCGTAGTTACAAGACCCTGCTTGATGAATTGAAGAAGAATGTGGAAGGTGCGTTCCGTCATGGCATGAGCACTCGCAACGACATCATGAAGGTGCAGGTGAAGCAGAACGAGGCGGAACTCTCCATCCAGAAAGCTGACAATGGCTATCAGTTGGCAAAGATGAATCTGTGTCACATCATCGGACTTCCTTTGAACAGTGAGGTGGAGGTGGGGCAGACCGATATGTCTGCCAATGTGTCTATCCCGATGGATATGGGTGTTCGTCCTGAACATGCCATCCTCGACAACAAGACCGAACTGGCACGTCAGCAGGTGAAATTGACCAAGAGCGATTACTTGCCTAATGTGGCAGTCGGAGCCACTTATTCTTACGCCAATGGTGGAGAACTGGCAGGCAAGAAACTGATTGATAATGGTTCTGCCTCTGTGGGTGTGGTGGTGAAGATGCCGCTCGATTTCTTCGGAGGAGGCGCCAACAAAGTGCGTTCTGCCAAGGCTGCTTATCAGATTGCCCAAATGGAACAGCAAGACCTCGATGAGCAGATGCAGTTGGAATGGGCACAATGCAAGAATCTTTTCGATGAGGCTCAGACAGAGGTGCGTCTTTGCCAGACAGCCTTGGAACAGGCTGCAGAAAACATGCGACTATCCAAACAACAATATGAGGTAGGCTTTGAACCCCTTTCCGACTATCTTGAAACGCAGGCATCCTGGCAGCAATGCAGCGCCAATCTTGTCAATGCCCGATGTCAGATGCAACTGGCACAAGTGCGATTGCTGAAGGCGGCAGGAAAACTGCGATAATACGATTAAACTTTTTTATGGCTAAACCCCAAAAGACCTATTTTCCATTAATTATTTGGGGGGCGCTTTTCATTCTGTGCGTCCTTCTCTATTTTTTCTTTGACCCCAATCGGGCAGCTTGGATGCCCAAGTGTCCGCTTCATCTGCTCACAGGGTGGAATTGTCCAGCGTGTGGACTTCAACGTGCGGTTCATGCCCTGCTGCATGGACAGTTCATAGAAGCGATCACTTACAACTATTTCATCGTGATTTTTCTTCCTTATCTGATGCTCCTTTTTATAGCAGAGATATTGAAAGTGATGCGGCGAGGAAGAATCTTCATCCGCACCGTCGAACACCCAGTGGTCACGAAGGTGTTCTTTGTTCAATGTCTCATTTGGGGCGTTATAAGGAATTTTCTTCAGGTGTAGTGTTTCCAAACAGGATTTCTCGTTCCCGTTTGCTGGCTTGTGCCACCCAATCTTCTGGCACAAACCGCCAATGGTTCTTGGGCTGAGGGTCAATGGTACCCAGTTCCTTCACATAATCCATCAGGTAGTGACGGATGTCGAATTCGCTCACATGGATGATGCGTGCGTCCATTTCCTCTTTCGTCAAGCCAGCACCCTTGGTCAGCAGTTCACCGCCACCATTGGCGCGGTAGGCTGTCATTGCCACTGTGTAGGTTTCATCTAGTTGGAAAGGTCTGCCATCGTCGAAGGAGAAGATGTTCACTTTCTCTCCCTCAGGCTTGGTCACGTCCACCTCATAGTTGATGCCTGCCGCTGAGTCGAAGTTGAAGATGAAGTTCTTGAAGCCCATTCGTTCAGGATTGCTCTTCATCGGACTGATGAGCAGCATCGTGTCGTTGGGGGAGTGCATCTGCTGTGTCCAAGCGGCATAGCTCATCTCCAGATAGTTCTTGATTTCCTGACCACTCAATTTGAGCGTGTAGAGATGGTCCTCGAATCGGTAGAGGTCGAAGAGGTTGCTCACTTTAATGTCGCCAGCCTTGATGGATGCGTTGAAGAAGAGTGGGGCGCTGAACGAGAGGTCGGCACCACTCACCTTGAGCTGAAGAGCTTGAATCAGGTCGATGTAGGCTGAGGAACCAAAATAGGCGTCCGTCACATCCACACGGTTCAGGAATGTGCCAATCTTCTCAGCGGCGAAACGCTTCACTTCATGGAAAGGATAGGCAAAATGACGTCGGAAAGAATTGGCGTGCAGGTTGTGCAATGTGCCGATGTAGTTCAGTGTGCAGGAAGTCTCATGGCTGCTCACCTTTCCCTGTTCATTGATGCGGAAATCCACATCCACCACCGCCACGCTGTAGGCATAGCAGCCAGGGTTGATGCAAGGCACGTTCTTCCCTCCCTTGGTGGTCACCTCTTCCATGTTGCTGGCGTGGTCGTGACCATAGAGAATGAGGTCAAAACCCTCCACATTCTCAGCCGTCTCTCGTGTGGCATTCTCCTTGTAGTCATCAGTCACAATGCCCTCATCCATGCCCGAATGCAACAAGCCAATCACGAAGTCAGGATTTTCTTCCTCCTTCACAATCTTCACCCATCGTTCAGCACTCTCACGGATGTCCTCAAAACGGAGTCCTTTCCAGATTTCCTTGGGAATCCAATGGGGAATGGCAGGGGTGATGAAACCTATCACGGCAATCTTCAGCCCTTGGCGATAGAACACCTCGTAAGGCTGGAAATAAGGTTCGCCCGTCTCTATGTCGATGGCATTCGCTCCCAAGATGGGGAAGCTGCACTCCTTCACGTATTTGTCATAGATGTGCTTGCCCATCTCAATGTCGTGGTTGCCGATCACTGCCACATCATAGCCGATGTAGTTGCAGATGTCAGCCACCCTGTGACGCGAGTTCTCACAATGCGTGTTGAAATAATAAGCGGTGGGTTCACCCTGCAACATGTCGCCACCGTCAATCAGGAGCATGTTGCCCGGACTTTCCTGCACCACCTTCGCCACAAACGCATGCACCCGCTGGAGACTTCCCTTGCCCCAGTGGTCATGACGGAAGTCGTAAGGGAAGTAATTTCCATGCACGTCCGTCGTGAAGATAATCTTCAAATGCTTTGTTTGTGTGCTCATTTGTTCGGCAAAGGTAAGGAAAAAATGTCAATTATCAATTATCAACAGCCAATTATTCCCATTGGCATCTTTTTTGTTGTGTTATTTCATCGAAAAAAATACTGAAATTATGGCATTTATCGATTATTACAAAGTGTTGGGCGTTCCCAAGGACATCCCACAGAAAGACATAAGGGCAGCTTATCGCAAGCGTTCCAAGCAGTTCCATCCCGACCTTCACCCTGACGACCCCAAGGCCAAGGCGAAGTTCCAGATGCTCAACGAGGCATACGAAGTGCTTAACGACCCAGAGAAACGTGCCAAGTATGACCAGTATGGTGAGAACTGGAAACAGGCAGACCAGTTCGGAGGATTCGGCACAGGCGCAGGAGGAGGCAATCCCTTCGAAGGCTTCTCCTTCAACATGGGAGGGGAGGGCGGCATGAGCGACTTCTTCCAGCAGATTTTCGGAAATATGGGAGGTCGTCGTTCACGTGCTTCACGTCGTCCAGCTGAGCCGTCAGAAGTGGAAGCCCATGTGACCATCGATGTCTGGACAGCCATCCTCGGAGGTGACCTCATTGTCAGCAGCACCTATGGCAAATACAAGCTGAAAGTCGCTCCAGGCACTCAGCCCGGCAAGAAAGTACGTCTGAAAGGGAAGGGCGGCACCAAGAGTGACGGCACCCCCAAAGACCTCATCATCGTCTTCGATGTCAGTATCCCTGCCAATCTGACCGACCAACAGAAAGCCCTCCTCGAACAAGTCAGGAGAGGGTGAAATTAAAGGTCGAAGGTCAAAAGTCGAAGGTCAAAGGTCTGAGGTCAAAAGTCTGAAGTCAAGTATATATCAAGTATATATAAATTGAGAGGGATGCGACGCGTCGCACCCCTCTCTCTTACCTTAGACCTTTGACTTTAGACTTTTGACCTTTAAAAAGTTCCTTCCCCGACATCGTCGCTGCCTCCGCCATTATCTCCGCCGCCGGAGCCTCCTCCGTTGTCGGGATTTGTGGGATTTGTGTTCTCACCACCACCATTCTCGCCACCGTCGCCAGGTTCTGTCGTAGGCTCAGTGGCAGGCTCGGTGTTTGTGCCGCCTTGCTGCGACGTGCCACTGTTCGACGAGGAAGAGCCTGAGCTTGAACTGGAAGAAGAGGAAGTGCCAGACTTGCGGTCGAGCATGTCCTGATAAATCTTCAGCGTGCCGTTCCACTTCTTGATGAACGCCTCGTAAGGTGCCGGGTCTTCAGCGGTCATGGCAAACGCCTCGATGAGGTCGAGGATGCCATCGTAGAGCTGGTCGCAGTTCTTGCGGGCACTGCGGAGGGCACCGACCACCTTCTCGCTCATTTCCACACCCTGCTCGCGGCGCAGCGTCTTCACCTCCTCGTTCGCCTGACACATCTGCTCGAAAAGACCTGTGGCATGGAGCGTGGCGAGGTGAGCCTGCATGGCAGGGGTGGAGATGTCGGTGATGAGGTTGTCCATCTGCCCCGTCTCCTCTTCCAGCTGGGCGTTCACCTTCACCTTGTAGAGCTTGAAGGGCTTCAGCAAGGTGGTGGCGGCAGCGTCGAACTCAGCATCGTCGCTTCCTGCCCATGCGCGGATCAAGGCATAGAGGCGCGAGTACTTGTCGTCGCGGCGGCGGTCAGCCTCATTGCGCTGGGCAATGATCTCACTCGCCTTCGCCACCATATACCAGCGGTCCTCCTCGCTGAAGGCTGTTTTCAACTGCTGGAGCAGCGCCACAATCTTGGCAGCTGACCAGTTCTCCTCGTCCATCAGGGTGATGAACGCATGGATGAACGAAAAATGCTGTGCATTCTTCAGTCCTGTCTTAAGAATTCTAAAAAAATCGCTCATAATAAAAACAGTTTTTTTGTTAATGAATTTTTTCAAAGCTTGCTACAGCTCTAGCAAATGGTTTTTTCTTGAAAATGCGTTTGCTAGGCCTCTAGCAAATGGTTTTTTCCCGAAAATGTCCTTGCCAGGCCTCTAGCAAATGGTTTTTTCCCGAAAACACGTTTGCTAGGCTTCTAGCAAATTGTTTTTCTTCGGAAATGCGTTTGCTAGACCTCTAGCAAGCATTCCATCTCAAAAAGTGCGTTCTTGTTCCTTTTCTTCATTCGCCTTTTTCCTTTCTTTTTTAATTAAACCTAAAAACATGATCCCCGGTTTGTGCCTTTCAGTCCATTTGCCCAATGGTTCACATCCTTCGTCATTTCGAGTGCAAATATATGATGCCCGTTCTCCCATTTCCAAACCCTCGCCCCATCTTTTCCACCTTTTCAACAATATTTAACGCAAACAGGCGCATTTTCCCCGAAACAGGGGGTGACAGGTGGCAAAATGGGGGTAAAAAAGAAGAGGGTGCGCCTATTTTGACACACCCTCATGTTCTTATCCTCTTGGCTTAAGATTCTATAGATTCTATAGTAGCTATAGTTGCTTTAGTCGCTTTAGTTTTTCTCTCACACAGCGTCTTCGCTGGGGTCGATGTTGAGTCCTGGGCTGAGGGGTTCTGTCTCGAGGTTCTCTGCTTTCTTGATGGAGAAAGAACCGTCGGTGGCAACTTTCATCTCAAGGGGATATGCCATGTTGTCGGAGGTCTCGTCGGGATCGCCAACGGTGATGATGAAGTAGAAGGCAGAACGGTCTGACTCGCGCTTCATGAAGTTGTAGTTGACACCCACGAGGGTGGAAGTCTTGAGGAAGTCGGCTGGCACGTTGTCGCGGAAGTTGTTCTTGTAGAAGGTTTTGCTGAACACGCTCTCTCCTTCCCGTTTGATGTCTATGCGGACACGGCTCTCATGGTATTCCAGTCCCTGAGGGTTCATGAACACAGGCAGGGTGTCCACGTGTTCGAAGGTGCAGGTGTATTTGTAGAGTTTCCCGCTGATGGTGATGGTGTCCTTGAGGGTATAGTCACGCAAGGAGATGACACCCGTCTGGGGGTTGACATCTTCGACGATACGTTCGTTGGATGGAGGGGTCTTCTCACTGTTGCAGGCGATTGCCATGAGTGCAAGCAATGTCAGGGCTGCTGTTTTGATTGTTTTCATCAGTTTGACAGTTTTGGTGTTTCTGACTGCAAAATTCGTAAAAGAAAGTGATTTGGGCAAATGAAATCTGAAAATAATTTAATAATGTGGCGTTTTTGGTCCATGTGTGGGAAAAAGATTGTAACTTTGCAGTGTAAAAAGACTTTCAGAGAAGAGAAATGGGACTGATAAAGAAAAACCCAAGGAACTGGCACGTGAAGAGTGGGCAGCCACTCACGGAGATGGACAAGCGGATTCTGTTTTTCCAGAACAAGGGACATCTGGTGCCGACACGTGATTTGATTAAGACTCCTGAACAGATAGAGGGCATCCGCAAGGCTGGTGTGCTGAACACGGCTGTGCTGGATTTGGTGGCAGAAAAGATTCATGAGGGCATGACCACGTTGGAAATTGACCAACTGGTGTATGACTTCACCACGAAGAACGGAGGTGTTCCCGCCCCCCTCAATTATGAAGGCTTCCCCAAGAGTTGTTGCACAAGCATTAATGAGGTGGTGTGTCATGGCATCCCCTCGGAGGATGAGGTGCTGGAGGAAGGCGACATCATCAATGTGGATTGCACGACGATTTTGAATGGTTACTATGCTGACGCCAGCCGTATGTTCATCATTGGCAGGACCACTCCTGAGCGTGAACGCTTGGTGCAGGTGGCAAAGGAGTGTATGGATATTGGTGCAGAAGCATGCAAGCCCTACACGTTTGTGGGCGATTCTGCTGCTGCCATCACAAAGCATGCACACAAGAACGGATATACGGTTGTCCGTGACTTGTGTGGACATGGTGTGGGCAATGCCTTCCACGAAGAACCAGACATGGAACACTGGGGCAAGAAAGGTACGGGCATGTTGCTGGTGCCAGGCATGGTGTTCACCATCGAACCGATGATTAACGCTGGTGGTTGGCAGGTGTTTGTGGACAGCGATGATGACTGGACAGTGGTGACGGACGACTACAGCGACTCGGCACAATGGGAGCACACCTATCTGATGACGGAAGAAGGACTGGAAACGTTGACGTATTAATAAGTTAAGGTTAGGGTTAAGCTTAGAGTTGAAGCCATGTATATATTAGCAATAGAAAGTTCATGTGACGATACGAGTGCAGCGGTGCTGAAAGATGGCATCTTGCTGAGCAATGTGACTGCCTCGCAATCGGTGCATGAGGAATATGGTGGGGTGGTGCCAGAGTTGGCATCGAGGGCACACCAGCAGAACATCGTGCCTGTGGTGGATGCTGCCATCAAGCGTGCTGGCATCACGAAGGAGGAACTCAATGCGGTTGCCTTCACCAGAGGACCAGGCTTGATGGGCAGTCTTTTGGTGGGTGTTAGTTTTGCCAAGGGCTTCGCAAGGAGTCTGGGCATTCCGATGATTGATGTGAACCACCTGCAAGGACACGTATTGGCACATTTCATCCGTGAGAGTGAGGATGACCACGACCAACCCATATTCCCGTATTTGTGTCTGCTCGTGAGTGGTGGCAACAGCCAGATTGTGAAGGTGAATTCGTACAAGGATATGGAGATTCTGGGACAGACCATCGACGATGCAGCAGGAGAGGCGATTGACAAGTGTTCGAAGGTGATGGGGCTTGGTTATCCAGGTGGACCTATCATTGACAAACTGGCGCGTCAGGGCAATCCAGAGGCTTTTGAGTTCTCGAAACCTGACATCGCGGGTTACGATTATAGTTTCTCTGGTTTGAAGACCTCGTTCCTCTATCATCTGAGAGACTGGCTGAAGGAAGACCCTGATTTTATCGAGCACCACAAGGAAGACTTGGCGGCATCTTTAGAGAAGACGATTGTGGATATCCTGATGAAGAAACTGCGCAAGGCTGTGAAGGATACAGGTATCAAGCAGGTAGCTGTGGCTGGTGGTGTGAGTGCCAACAACGGACTCCGCAATGCTTTCCGCGATCATGCCAAGCGCTATCATTGGAAAATCTTCATCCCGAAATTCTCCTACACGACTGATAATGCCGCCATGATAGGCATCACAGGTTATTTCAAATATTTGGACAAAGACTTTGCCTCGATTGATTTACCTGCATATGCAAGAGTGGAAAAGTTGAAGAATTGAAAAATGAAGTGATGAAAGAGGTTCGTTTCTTTTATGTGCCCAATGCCAATAGCGTGAATGAGTTGCCTGAAGAGGAAGCTCAGCATGCTGTGCGTGTGCTTCGTATGGAGATGGGCGACGAGATGATGCTGATGGACGGAGAGGGTGTTTTCTATCGTGCGGTTGTGACAGAAGCCACCAAGAAGCGTTGTCTCTATCGCATCGAAGAAACCTTGCCTCAGGAACGCCAATGGCAACCCCATCTTCATCTGGCAATGGCGCCCACGAAAAATATGGATAGGACGGAGTGGTTTGCTGAGAAAGCCACAGAGATAGGCTTTGACGAACTGACCTTCTTGAAATGTAGATGGTCGGAACGGACAGTCATCAAGACGGAACGCATAGAGAAGATTCTGGTGTCAGCCATGAAGCAGAGCCACAAGGCTTGGAAGCCTGTGCTGAACGAGATGACGGACTTCAAGGCATTCTTGCAAGAGATTGAGAAAAGGGAAAAACCGATGCAGAAATTCATCTGTCATTGTTACGAAGAAGAAGGGCTGGGTGAGAAGGTGATGCTGAAGGAGGCTGTCAAGAGCGGGGAAGATGTGTTGGTGCTGGTAGGTCCTGAAGGCGATTTTTCCATTGAGGAAGTGAAGATGGCTGAGGCGCAGGGTTTCCTGAGTGTGACCTTGGGCAAGAGCCGATTGAGAACGGAAACTGCTGCTTTGGTGGCAGTACATATCATGAATTTAATCAATCAATAAGCAATATGAAAAAGATTCAACTGATTGCAGCGCTGGTGCTGGTTGTGATGGCATTGTGCTCTTGTACAAACACCGACTATCAGAAGGTGATTCCTGCGAATGCGACGGTGGTGGTGAAGGCGGACATGAAGTCCATCTCGGAGAAGGCAGACTTCAAGGACTCGAAGTATAAGCAGATGCTGGACGAGTCGCTGGGCGCTGTCGTGAAAGGCAAGGACATGGACGCTGTGAAGGCATACATCGACGACCCCATGAAGATGGGCATCGACCTCAGCGTGCCATTGTACTTCTTCCTGGCTGGCGAAGAGACTGTCGGACTGACCATGAAGGTGGGCGACGAGGACGATGTGAAGGAATTCCTGCAGTTGCTCAACAAGCAAGGTATGGCATCGAAACCGCAGGAGAAAGACGGACAGATGTGCGGCACCTTGCTGGACGACATCTATTATTCTTACGACAAGAACACCTTCCTGCTGTTGGCATCGCTGAAGAGTTCGGGAACGTCTGCCACGAGCCGTATGGCACGCGAACTGATGACCTTGAAGGAGGATGACAGCTTCATCAGCACGGACGCATTCGACCGCATGAATGACGAGGAACAGGACATGGTGTGCTACACCAACCTGAATGTGTTGCCGAAGGATATGATGGATGGTTGGAAGGTGCTATTGCCTGAGAACATCAGTGCGAACGACATCGACTTCATCTCTTCGTTGGATTTCGAGGATGGTGCCGCATCGCTCAAGCTGCGTGTGTGTGGCAAGACCGACGAGGCCAAGAAGGCTATCGAAGAAGAGGGTAAGAATTTCGGCAACATCAAGGGCAAGTTCGTGGAGCGTGCATCGGACGACATGATACTTTGGCTGGGTGTGAACATGAAGGGCGAGTGGCTCATGAAGCAAATGAAGAAGAGCCGCAACTTCAAGGAAGTGCTCTTCATGATGGAACGTGTGGTGGATATCGAGCAGATGATCAATGCGGTGGATGGTGATGTGGCAGTCGAGTATCCGATGTCAGGACTCGGCTTTGTTGGGAAGCCTGCTTATAAGATGTATGCAGAGGTGAAGAACACCGACTTCCTTGCCGATGTGGATGATTGGATGACGACTTCGAAGGAGTATGGCATGACGTATCGCGAGGTGGGCAAAAACAAATATGTGGCGGAAATGGATGGCGAGACTTTCACTTGGGGTGTGGAGGACAATGTGCTCTACAGTTTCAGGGGCCAGATGGCTTCTCCTTCCAAGGGAACAAATCCGTTGGATGCGTACAAGAACGACATTCAAAACAGCCGATTCTTTATCTTTGTCAATCTGGAGAAGTTGCCATTGGAACAGTTGGGACGCTCTGCCGACATGCCTATAGGGGATGCCTTGAACTCATTGAAGGCCATCATGCTGAAGTCTGCTGATGTTGACGAGTTGACCTTGACTGTCGCTCTGAAGGATAAGAACGAGAACTTCTTGAAGCAATTACTTAAATGAACAAGATTCAACTGATTCATACACTGCCCAATGTGTTCCAGAACCGTACGGACATCGTGAGTGACATCTGGAACCAAGACGTCACCTTTGAGAAGGGCAAGATGTATCTGGTGGAAGCCAATTCGGGTACGGGCAAGTCATCGTTGTGCAGTTATATTTATGGCTATCGTCACGACTATCAGGGAAAGATTCTCTTCGATGGTGAGGACATCAGCGGATATACTGTGGCGAAGTGGACGAACATCCGCAAGAAGCACTTTGCCTTGTTGTGGCAGGAGTTGCGTATGTTCCCCGAACTGACGGCATGGGAGAATGTGGAAATCAAGAACAAGTTGACGGGTTACCAGAAGAAAAAGCAGATACTCGAATGGTTCGACATGTTGGGCATCACCGACAAGCTGAATGCCAAGATGGGCAAGATGTCGTTTGGTCAGCAGCAACGTGTGGCGTTGATTCGTTCTTTGTGCCAGCCTTTTGATTTCTTGTTTGTGGACGAACCGATCAGTCACCTCGACGACACCAATGCTGAAATCATGGGACGTATCATGACTGCTGAAGCCCAGAAGCAAGGGGCAGGCATCATCGCCACCAGTATTGGCAAGCATATCAATCTGGAGTATGAAAAGGTGTTTAACCTCTAAAATGTGATGAAGATGAAACTGGTTTGGAAACTTTTACGACAGCACATCAGCATCCCTCAGTTTGTGGGGTTCTTCTTCGCCAACTTGGTGGGCGTGGTTATCATTCTGCTGGGTGTGCAGTTCTACAACGATTATAAGGCACTCGATCAGGAAGACAGTTTCATGAAGGCTGACTACCTGATTGTGAACAAGAAGATTGGTGCTTTGTCGGGCTTGACAGGTTCGAGCAACACCTTCAGCAAGGCTGAGATTGAGGAATTGGAAGACGAGGACTTCGTGGAGCGCATTGGTGCGTTCACTCCCAGTTCCTACAGCGTCAAGGCACGTTTCGATGTGGAGGGCTTTGTGAATTTCTCCACGGAGATGTTCTTCGAGAGTGTGCCCGATGAGTTTGTCGATGTGAAGAGTGATGCGTGGGATTATCAGGAGGGGAGTGACGAAATTCCTATCATCCTGCCCAAGAACTACCTCGACCTCTATAACTTTGGTTATGCACAGGGAAAGGGACTTCCTAAACTCAGCGAGGGCATTCTGGGTGCGATGAAGCTGAACATTCAGATTGCAGGCAATGGAAACAGCGATAGTTTCGATGGTCGCATCGTGGGATTCTCTTCCCGTCTGAACACGATTTTGGTGCCTGAGAAGTTCATGCGTTGGGCAAACGAACAATATGCCGATGGGAATGCCACGAAAGAGCCTACCCGTCTGATTATGGAGGTGAACAATCCCACCGATGACCGCATCACCAGCTATTTGCAGGATCGTGATTATGAGACAGACGAGGACAAGCTCGATGCTTCGAAGACCACGTTTATCTTGCGTGTCATTGTCAGCATCGTCATGATTGTGGGAGTGGTCATCAGCATCTTGTCTATCTATATTCTCATGCTCAGCGTCTTCCTCTTGGTGCAGAAGAACAGTTCGAAACTGGAGAACCTCCTGCTGATTGGTTACTCACCAGCCAAGGTGTCGTTCCCATATCAGGCTTTGACGGTCGGGTTGAATGTCTTGGTGCTGATTTTGGCGGTGGCTGTCATGCTGGTGGTGAGGAATATCTATCTGGCGATGTTTGAAAACTTCTTCCCCGACCTCGAAGTGCCAGGCATCATCCCAGCCCTTTGTGTGGGTGTGGTGCTGCTGATTATTGTCAGCATCTTCAACATCATCGCTGTGCATGGAAAGGTGATGAGCATTTGGAGAAGGAGGGAGTAGTTTACTGTTTACGGTTTACAGTTTATGGAAAGAATCATTCAGTTATATCAGGGTTTGACGGGCAAGGAGCCACAAAGCATTGTGCCGTTGGCAGGTGCTGGCAGCAATCGTCAATACTTCCGTGTGTTGGGGAACGAACAGGCTTCGGTCATTGCTGTCATAGGCACCAATACGGAGGAGAATGAAGCGTTCATCGACTTGGCAAAGCATTTCAAGGAGGGGAACTTGCCTGTTCCTGCCGTGCTGGCTGTGTCGGAAGATAGGATGGTGTATTTGCAGGAGGATTGTGGGGATGTGTCCTTGTATGCTTTCTTGGCACAACATCGTCAGGAAGACGGCACGCTGGA
Source organism: Bacteroidaceae bacterium (assembly GCA_017651245.1). Taxonomy (GTDB): domain Bacteria; phylum Bacteroidota; class Bacteroidia; order Bacteroidales; family Bacteroidaceae; genus Minthosoma. The sequence continues at coordinate 107,275 of JAGCDQ010000076.1, forward strand.
TGCTGAAGCCCTTGAAGCCTTGAAAGCGACCATCCGTGAATTGCCCCGTTTCCAACTCTTGCCCCTCAATGGTCTGCAGTCCACTTTCTTCGTGCATTGTTTCCCTCAGCAGGAGATGGACAGGACGAGCGTCATGTTCGACCTCAACTACTTCAAGTACTGCTTCCTCAAATTGACGGGCGTGGAGTTCAACGAATACAAGTTGCAGCAGGATTTTGAGAAGTTGGCAGATGATATTTTGGCAGAGCAGACGGACACGTTCCTCTATCGCGATTTCCAGTCACGCAACGTGATGCTGAAGGATGGAAAACCTTACTTCATCGATTTCCAGGGTGGGCGTAAAGGTCCTATCTACTATGATGTTGCCTCCTTCCTCTGGCAGTCCTCTGCCAAGTTCTCCGACGAAGTGCGCAACCTCCTCATTGGTGAATACCTTGATGCCCTGCAATCCCAACCTTCGCCTTTCGAGTTCCACCTTTCCACGTTCCAACAGCGTCTTCACCTCTTCGTGTTCTTCCGCATCTTGCAGGTGTTGGGCGCTTATGGCTTCCGTGGTCTGTGGGAGAAGAAGACATACTTCACGAACAGCATTCCTCTTGCCCTCCATAACTTGCAGACGGAACTCTCCTTGGGTGTCTGTGAGCCTTATCCTTATTTAAAAGATGTGTGTGAAATGCTCATCGCCCTCAATGCTAAGGAGGAAAAGAGTAGGGCGGCGGAGGAAGCCAAGAAGGAGAAGGTGGCTGCCTATCTGCAGCAAGACAACTCCTACTTGAAGAAGGATGACGAATCTCATCTTACGGTTCGTGTCTTCTCGTTCTCTTTCAAGAAGGGAATCCCTGAGGATGAGAGTGGTAATGGTGGTGGCTATGTGTTCGACTGCCGCAGCACGCACAACCCTGGTCGTTATGAAGAGTACAAACCCCTCACGGGACTTGACCAGCCAGTCATAGACTTCCTCGAAGCGGATGGCGAGATTCTCACCTTCCTTGAGAGTGTCTATCGACTTGTCGATTTCCATGTAGCCCGTTTCAAGGAACGTGGCTTCACCAATATGCAGATTAACTTCGGATGCACTGGCGGTCGTCATCGTTCCGTCTATTGTGCCCAGCATGTGGCAGAACATATCCACGAGAAGTTTGGTGTGGAAGTCCACATCTGCCATCGTGAACAAGGCATCCAACAAACCCTCAACGCATAATCCTCAACGCTCTATGAACGCTCTCATCTTTGCTGCAGGTCTTGGCACTCGCCTCAAACCGCTCACCGACACGATGCCCAAGGCGATGGTGCTTGTCAATGGCAAACCCCTCGTGCAGATTCTCATTGAGAAACTGAAAGGCATCGGCGTGACTGAAATCGTCATCAACATTCATCACTTTGCCCAGCAGATCATTGACTTCGTGGAAGCCAACGACCACTTCGGCATCGACATCAAGTTCAGCGATGAGACCGACATGCTGCTTGAGACGGGTGGGGGACTGAAAAAGGCTGCCCGTCTTTTCTCCAACGACCAGCCTATTCTTGTGCATAATGTGGATATCCTTTCCAATGCCGACCTTCTTTCTCTCTACAATAATGCCCACACGACGACGCTCCTCGTTTCTCAGCGTCAGACCCAGCGTTATCTGCTATTCGACGACACCAATCGTCTCATCGGTTGGACCAACATTGCCACAGGCGAATACAAGTCTCCCTATTCCGATATCAAGGAACGCCCGGCACGTGGGTTGGCATTCTCTGGCATTCAAGTGTTCCATCCCTCCCTTCTTCCCCTGATGGATTCGTGGGAAGGAAAATTCTCCATCATTGATTTCTACCTTTCCATCTGCGACAAGGTGGACATCCGTTGCTGCCTCGATCCTCAGCTTCAGTTGCTGGATGTCGGCAAACTCGATACGATTGCCAAAGCCGAGGAATTTCTTCAGCACTAATTGTTTGATGATTTGAAGAAAGGATGTAACTTCGCAACATTAATTCATGAATGGATATGCAGAAAATTATAGAGATAAAAGGTGGAGTGGTGCGACATCCGCAGTTCAGAATGAATGCGCCCATTGACTTCGAGTTGCTGGCAGGCGAACAGCTGGCGATTGTGGGAGACAACGGCAGCGGCAAGACGAGGTTGGTGGATGTGCTGACAGGAAAGTGTGCGTTGATGCCGATGAATGGAGTGAAGTATGATTTTACACCGAGCAAAGCAAAGTTGGTGAGCGACAACATGAAGTATCTTTCGTTCAGGGATTCGTATGGGACGAATGAGGGGGTATATTATTATCAACAGCGATGGAATCAGAATGACATTGATGAGACACCGCTGGTGAGGGATTTACTGGCGGAGTCGTTCCGTGTGGCTGAGGAGGGACTGATAAGGAAAACGGTGTTTGATAAGTTTGTGGTGAGGGAAGAAACACCTGAGCAGGAGGCTGAACGCTTGCGTCAGGAGGAAGCGGACAAGCAGGAGATGCATCGGGAACTGGAGAAAGTGAGGAAGCATCTGTATGAGATATTCCACTTGGAACAGTTGCTGGACAAACATATCATCCTCCTGAGTAGTGGCGAGTTGAGGAAGTTCCAGTTGACGAAGACGCTGATGACGAATCCACGTGTGCTTATTATGGACAACCCGTTTATCGGGCTGGATGTGACGGCACGTCAGCAGTTGGGAGAGTTCCTCACGTTGTTGACGAAAGAAACAAATGTGTCAGTGGTTTTGGTATTGTCGAAGACGGACGACATCCCCGACATCATCACGCATGTGGTGCCGGTGAAGGACCTGACGGTGGGCAGGAAGATGACACTGCAGGAATATTGGGAGAGTCGGGAACCTGTGCTGGCGAGGATGCTTTCGGAGGAGAAGGAACGGGCGATTCTCTCACTGCCAGAGACGACTGATTCGACGGGATGTGAGCAGGTGATTGACTTTCGTAAGGTGAATATCCGCTATGGGGAGCGCACCATCTTGAAGGACCTGAGCTTCACGGTGAGGAAGGGTGAGCATTGGGCGTTGAACGGAGAAAATGGTGCAGGGAAATCGACGTTGTTGAGTATCGTGTGTGCCGACAATCCGCAGAGCTATGCCAACGACATTGTGTTGTTTGGACATCAACGAGGCAAGGGAGAGAGCATATGGGACATCAAGAAACATATCGGTTATATCTCACCAGAGATGCATCGTGCGTTCATGAGGGACATCCCTGCGGTGGACATCGTGGCGAGTGGACTGAGCGATGTGTCGGGCTTGTACCGAAAGCCGAAACCTGAGCAACGGGCTGTGTGCGAGTTCTGGATGGATGTTTTTGGCATCAAGCAGTATACCGACACGACGTTCTTGAAATTAAGTAGCGGCGAACAGCGTCTGGTACTTTTGGCAAGGGCATTCGTAAAAGATCCATCGCTGCTGATTCTTGACGAACCACTGCATGGACTTGATCTGAAGAATCGCCGACTGGTGAAAGATGTGATTGAAGTGTTCTGCCAACGGAAAAATAAGACGATGCTGATGGTGACGCACTATCGGGAGGAGTATCCAAAGAATATTGACCATGAGATTTTTTTGAAGAAACAATAATAATAATATATATGAAGATCGTTTATTTTCACGGATTTGGTTCCTCGCATGCCAGCGGAACCGTAGAGACTTTTCGTCGCGAACTGCCCAATGACGAGGTGGTGGCACCCGATATTCCCGTTGATCCAGCGGAGGCTTTGCCTTACCTGAAGGAATTCGTTGCCAAGGAGCAACCCGATCTCATCATTGGAACGAGCATGGGAGGAATGTATGCCCAGCAGATGCGTGGGTTTCGTCGAATCTTAGTGAATCCAGCCTTTACCATGTCCACCAACTCGAAGGTGCTGAAGACAGGTGAGTATCATTTCTTCAACGGACGCTATGATGGTGCCAAGACGTTCCGCATCACTAAGGACATCATCCAGCATTTCAACCAGATGGAACGTCTGCAATTCAAGGATATCACTCCTGAAGAGAAAGAAACTTGCTGGTGCCTCGTGGGATTGCACGACACGACAATCACAAATGCGGAATCACTCTTCAAAAAGAATTATCTTCCTGACCATGTGATCCGTTTCGATGGTGAACACCAACTGACGGAAAAAGTGATTAAGAAAGCTGTTTTGCCACTGGTGGCAGAGTTGAGAGGATAACGCTTATCGGTTATCGAAAATGATAACCGATTACTTAAAGCTTGAATAAATTACTTCGAGCTTGATTTTGTCCGTGGCACCTCCAACAAGTCGTGCATTACTCATGCTGAAATCGTGGTTGAGCTTGACGATATTGCCTGAAGAGTCTTTTGTGAGCTCAACGGGAATGATAAGCACCTTGTTCCAATTGGCAGTGGCTTTACCCTGTTCCTTCTCCTTCGCCATACGGGTGAGGAGACGGGCAATGTTGTTGAACTGGTAAGAATTGGTGTTGCTGTTGAAGGTGGCAAGATAGGACTCCTTGCCATCGTTCACCTGATAGTTCTCGAAAAATCCATTGAGATAGTCGTCAAGACGCACCAACAACACGGTCTTGGGTATGTTGAGTTTGAAAGGACTCTCCACTTGATCGTTGTAGCGAGTGAACGTGAGCTTAGCAGAGTTGATGGTGTCCTGCACGTTGATCTGCTCTGCTGGTAATGTCGCCAACGTGAAAATACCAGCCGGACTTTTCAGGTAGGTGGCATTTTTGTCATCAAGAAGTTTATCTAGGTTGGAGTTCTCGAATCGAGTGGCCTGTACGACGGCATCGGTGGAGGCAAAAGATGCCATACCGATGGTGTCGCGATGGATGTAATCTTCGTAGTAGCGGAAGAAGATGTTGAGTTGTACAAGATTGATGTAAGCCATCGCACCATCGCCATTTTCCAGCTTGAAATAAAGTCCCTTACTACAAGGATTACCACTTTTCTGCCATGTAGAAGTATTCTCAAAGTGCTCAGGGTGAGCCTTGAAGTCGCGGATGATGTGTGTGCCAATCTCTGTAGGAAGGCTTACGAGAATGTTGTTATTATAAGAAGAAGACCAACGGTCGGTGTCCTTGATGGTACGGTCGCTGATGGTGAACCACTTCGTAGCGATAGGCTCAGAGGTTTTATCGTAGTATTTCTCAGGATCGATGTTGGTGTAGTAGTCGGCATTGGGGTCGAGCGATTCGTTCAGTTCATAGACGCTGAGCTTGAAGTTCTGAAGGGAATCACCCACATAGTCGTCAATGAAAAGTCTGAGGTCAAAGCGTGTACAAGACTCATTTTGTACATTGGATGGAATGTCGAAGCCCTCATCGATGTGGAACTGTGCCAGGAAGTCGCTCTTGACGGTGGTGTTGGTCTCTGGGTCGGTGAAGCGTCCCAAATAAGACATATTAGTGCGTGCCAACACTGCGTCGCCTACAGGATAAGATTCTGTGGTGACATCATAGGTCTGATAATTTTTGGTGACAAGGTCGGACTTGGGCATCATGTCAACACCAAGCGTAGCGGTGTTGTCATCGCATGCCACCAACATAAGCAATGCTGTGACCCAAACAAGGAGATGTGCTAGCTTGAACATGAGATCAGTTGTTTGACTCTAATATTTGCTGATAAAAAGCGTTGTATGCCTCGTTGAAGGAATCACCCTCAACAGGATCGAGTACAGGACGACTTAATGACTTGGCATATTCAATGATGGATGGGTCAACATTTTTGTTCTCAACAATGACACCATCGGCAAACTTCACACCAATCTTTTCCAGTTCGGTATGCCCATATGCCTCGCCACAGATATCCTTGATATCAGCATAGTGTGCGTCTTTATATTCCACGAACTTGGCGTTCTCCACACCAAGATCCTTTTCAAATTCTTTGGGAGATATTTCCATCACCACCTTTGCATCGCGGAAAGAAGGCTCATCGTTGTAAGCTTGCTTGATGTAGAAAGGAGCCAATGCTGCTGCCCACCCATAGCAGTGGATGAGGTCTGGACGCCAACCCAATTTTTTGACAGTCTCCAGCACACCACGTGCATAGAAGATGGCACGTTCTCCATTGTCGGCATATTCTTTTCCCTCCTTATCGGTAAGGATGCCACGTTTCATGAAATAATCATCATTATCGATGAAGTAAATTTGCATCTTCGCTGAAGCCAAGGATGCCACCTTGATGATGAGCGGATGATCGGTGTCGTCGATGATGAGATTCATACCCGACAGACGGATTACCTCATGCAACTGATTACGACGTTCATTGATACCGCCCCATTTGGGTGAGAATGTTCTTATTTCGTGTCCGAGTTCTTGGATGGATTGAGGCAGAATACGACCTTTCAGGGAACAAGCGTTCTCTGGCACGAAAGGCTCGATTTCTGTAGTGATGAATAGTACTTTCTTTGTTTCCATTTGTGTTTATCCTTCCCGATGGATACGGAAAGTTATGCAAAGGTACGAATTTTTCTTGAATTATGGGCGTTTTTTTGTTATAATTAAGAAAAAATGGCGCTGTCGTTCCATGAAAAAAACGAAAAATGAAAAAATGAGCAAGAAAAAAGCTAAGATTGACGATAACGTCCACCTTAGCCTTTCTAACTATTAACGATAAACTGATTACTCCAACATATATGGTCCTGTTGGAATCTTGCGACGTAACACGTCGAGTTTGAAATCCACACCTGCAATGATGCCAAAACTGCGCAAAACCGACTCAACCGTCTTGCGTGCCAATTCGGGGTGGTTGTTTTCTTCACTTAAATGGCAAAGCCATACGTTTTTGAGGTTGGGATGGAAGTTCTCGGCAAGTGCAGTGGCAGACTTTTTGTTAGACAAGTGTCCGTGTCCACTTACAATGCGTTCCTTCAGAATCTCAGGGTAGCGTCCTTGTCGCAACATCTCTTCGTCGTAGTTGGCTTCAAGAATGAGGTGTGTGCTTTTTAGGATGTATTCCTTCACGTTTTCGGTCACGTCACCCACATCGGTCATCACAGTGAAGCGATAGTCGTCCACCTCGATGTAGTAGCCGACATTCTCTGAGGCATCGTGGGGTAGGGAGAATGCCGTGATGCGGAATGGTCCGATCTCGAACGGCTCTTCCTTGTCGATGTGGTGACGGTTTTCCACAGGAACCTTCACAGAGTTCTGCCAGTTCCTGTCCATTCCTTCATGGATGAGCGGTGTGGCATAGACGGGAATGGCGTATTCTTTGCTAAGTTTACCGGCAGACTTGATGTGGTCGGAATGGTCGTGGGTGATGAGTAAGGCCCGCACCTTTCCAATCTTCATACCGTACTCCAACATATGTTTCTTGAAACGACGAATGCCAATGCCACAATCAATGACGATGGCATCAGATTCAGTCGCAAGATAGTAGCAATTGCCGCAGCTGCCGCTCCCAAGGCTGAAAAATGTCAGTTGCATGTCTTATTCCTTGGGCAGATTGAGGGCAATGAAGTCTTCGTCTAATTGTTTTTGATCCACAAACGATGGTGCATCGAGCATCACGTCGCGTCCGCTGTTGTTCTTTGGGAATGCGATGCAGTCGCGGATAGAGTCGAGACCTGCAAAGATGCTCACCCAACGGTCAAGTCCGTATGCCAAGCCACCATGAGGAGGTGCACCATACTTGAAGGCGTTCATTAGGAAGCCAAATTGCTCCTCTGCCTTTTCAGGTGTGAAGCCAAGAATCTCAAACATCTTTGCCTGCAGTTTGGGGTCATGGATACGGATGGAACCACCACCCACTTCGATACCGTTGCACACCATGTCGTAGGCATCGGCACGAACAGCAGCAGGGTCGGTGTCAAGCAAATGGATATCTTCGTCCATGGGGTGTGTGAACGGATGGTGCATCGCCATCAGACGCTGCTCTTCGTCGCTCCACTCGAACATGGGAAACTCTGTCACCCACAGCAGGGCAAACTTGTTCTTGTCTCTCAATCCGAGACGTTCACCCATCTCTAGACGCAATTCGCACAACTGCTTTCTGGTCTTCATGGCGTCAGCGCCACTAAGGATGAGGATGAGGTCGCCAGGCTTGGCATTCATCTTCTCCTTCAATGCCTGTAAATCCTCCTGAGTATAGAATTTATCTACCGATGATTTCACGCTACCATCTTCCTGCACACGGGCATAGACCATACCCTTGGCACCAATCTGTGGACGCTTCACCCATTCGGTCAGCTTGTCGATGTCCTTTCTGGTATAGGAAGCACAACCTTCTGCACAGATACCGCCAATGTAGACAGCCTCATCAAACACAGCAAAAGTGCCCTTCTTCAACACATCATCCAACTCCACGAACTCCATTCCAAAACGCATGTCGGGCTTATCGGAACCGAAACGCTTCATACATTCAATCCAAGGCAAACGGAGGAAGTCACCTTCAATCTTCACACCTCTCAACTCCTTGAACAAGTGCTTTGCCATTCCTTCAAAAGTCTGGATGATGTCCTCTTGCGTCACAAACGACATCTCGCAGTCAATCTGGGTGAACTCAGGCTGACGGTCAGCACGCAAATCCTCATCGCGGAAACACTTCACGATCTGGAAGTATCGGTCGAAACCTGCCACCATCAGCAACTGCTTCAAAGTCTGAGGAGACTGTGGCAACGCATAGAACTGACCTGGATTCATGCGTGAAGGAACGATGAAGTCGCGGGCACCCTCCGGGGTGGAACCAATGAGCATAGGAGTCTCCACTTCCAAGAAACCGAGATTGCTCAGGTAGTTTCTCACGGCGATGCAGAACTTGTGTCTCAACTCTAGGTTCTTGCGGACAGGGTTGCGTCGCAAGTCGAGGTAGCGGTACTTCATGCGGAGGTCGTCACCACCATCAGAATTGTCTTCAATCGTGAAGGGAGGAGTGACAGATTCGTTCAGCACATTCAACTCCGACACCTCAATCTCGATGTCACCCGTTGGGATGTTCTTGTTCTTGCTGTATCGCTCAGCCACAGTACCTGTCACCTGAATCACGAACTCGCGTCCCAATTTGTTGGCGCGGTCGCAAAGGGGTGCGTTGGTTTCCTCGTTAAACACCAACTGCGTGATGCCATATCGGTCACGCAAATCAACAAAAGTCAGCGCACCCATTTTTCTCGTGCGCTGCACCCATCCAGCAAGCGTCACCTGCTTGCCAGCGTCGGAGAGTCTCAACTCCCCATTCGTATGTGTTCTATACATATTTATATATGTGTTACGTTATTTCTTTTGCAAAGTTAGGACATTTTTTTGAATTATGGGGTATATATGGGTGTTTTGAGAGACGAAAATGGGAAATTTTGGTGTTTTTTGAATTATTTTTTGAGAAAAATGTAATGTTTCAACAAATATTCATATATTTGCACTCAAGAATTCAAAAGTTAATCTATAAAACTGTTATTCACATTAAAAACGTACGATTATGAAGAAAATGAAGTTTAGTGTAGTCGTAATGGCAGCACTTATCATCCTCTCAGGATGTGGTATGAACAACACAGCCAAAGGTGGTCTTATTGGTGGTGGCGCTGGTGCCGGTATCGGTGCTATGGTTGGCAACCTGATTGGTAGAAACGCTGGTGGTACATTAGCAGGCGCTGCGATTGGTGCTGCTGTGGGTACTGGTGCAGGTGTCCTGATCGGTAGGAAGATGGATAAGATGAAGGCTGCTGCTCAGCAGGTTCAGAATGCACAGGTGGAAGGCGTGAAGGACAGCAATGGTCTTGACGCAGTGAAGGTTACCTTCGATTCTGGTATCCTTTTCACTTCTGGCAAGTCTGTTCTCAGCGCTACAGCAATGAACAACCTGAAGGATTTCACCAACAACGTGCTGAAGGTTTATCCTGATTGCGATGTAGCTATCCAGGGTTATACTGACAATACGGGCTTCAAGGGTTCGTCTGCAGAGGAGAGTTTCCAGAAGAACATCAAGTTGAGCCAGGATCGAGCTGACGCTGTGAAGTCATACATTTTGGCACAAGGTGCAGCTCCTACTCAGATTAAGAGCAGCACAGGATTCGGTGAGAACAATCCTGTAGCTGACAACTCTACCAAGGAGGGTAAGGCTCAGAATCGTCGCGTAGAGATTTATCTCTATGCTTCAGAGGCAATGATTAACGCAGCTAACGCTGGTACTTTACAGTAAAATCCTTTTAGTGGCAGGTGCAGGACAGAATGACATCGGTCTTGCACCTGCAACATACAATAAGACGACAAGAAATGGGGAAGTTCTTTTCCAAATTGGGGAATATAGTGAAGTGGATGTTCATCGTCTTATTGGCGGGAAGTGTCCTGCTTGTGTTGTTGTTCCGCTACCTCCCTGTTTACACTTCACCTCTGATGTTTATAAGGGTATACGAGCAGGTGAGCAGGGGTGAGACAATCAGATGGCACCATTCGTGGGTGCCGCTCGAGGAAATGTCGGCAGATTTGCCATTGGCGGTCATGTCATGTGAAGACCAGAATTTCCTCACACACAATGGCTTCGATTGGGATGCCATTCAAAAAGTGATAGAAGAACGCGCAGAGGGAGAACGTTTCCGTGGTGGCTCCACTATCAGTCAGCAGACGGCGAAAAACGTGTTTCTCTTTCCAACAGCCTCCTCTGGAAAGTTGGCGTGGTTCCGCAAGGGCGTGGAAGCCTATTTCACGGTACTGATGGAATTTATGTGGGACAAACAGCGCATCATGGAGGTCTATCTGAATACGATTGAAATGGGTGACGGTATATATGGTGCTGAGGCTGTGGCTGAGGAACATTTCGGCTGCCAGGCTAAGGACCTCACAAGAAACCAATGTGCAATGATTGCCATTACATTGCCCAACCCTCTTAAATTTAATTCGGCATCACCGACCAATTACATGTATCGCCGTCAGTCGTGGTGCCTTCGACAGATGAAATGGCTGGGGCATTTCCCTACAAGGGAGGAAATGAAGCAGAAGAAAGACGGCGAAAAATAGTTGACAGTTGAATAGTGAGAAGGGAAGTGAGTGAGACGGAGTGAAGTGGGGTGATTTGATAAATATGGAAAACATTGAATATTAGATAATGAGAAACGAATTGATAAATTATAAAGGCGGCATGATTCTCTTTTGCTTGCTGATGTTCTGCTCTTGCATGATGGGGGCTGAGCGATTTGTGTTCTCTACAATATGGATTCCTCAGTCGGAATTTGCAGGGTATTATGTAGCAAAAGAGAAGGGCTTTTACAATGACGTAGGGCTTGATGTGGTTATCCAACATCCTTCATTGACAAGTACGGTTTATCATCGTTTGGATACGCATGAGTGCGATGCAGGCGTGTTTTCTCTGATGTCAGCTATTGACATTGTTGCCAAAGGTACACCTATTGTCAATATTTTTCAGACATCCATGAACAGCAGTTATATGATTGTTTCGAGATGGGGAAAAGATCCCACGATGGAAAAGGGTAAGCGTATTGCTGTTTATCATTCTGAACCCAACTATTTGGCTTATATCCTTGACAAAGAAAAGAATCTGAATTATGAGTGGGTATCTTTCACCGGTAACATCAATCTTTTTATCTCAGGAGGTATTGACATGATGTCAGTTGTTAGTTACAATGAGTATCTGTTGTTGCAGCAAGCGTGTTTTAATATGCCTCAGGGGAGCGTATATAGATTTAAGGATCATGGCTACAACATTCAGGAGAATGGTGTGTACGTAAAGCGTGAATATTATGAAACTCATCGTGACCAGACGAGGCGTTTTGCCGAAGCCAGCAGGAAAGGATGGGAATGGGCTGCATCACATCCAGACGAAGCATTGGACATTGTGATGAAATATGTCCGTGAAGCGCATGTACAAACGAATCGTGTCATCCAGAAATTGATGTTGGAGGAGATACTCCGTTTACAAATAGACCCCGATTCTGGACGGCGTGAATATCGTGTGCGTCCCGAAATGGTGATGAAAGCTAGTCGCTTGATGACGAACCATGGTATGATAACAAGGGAAGTAACTTATGCCGAATTGATGGGATATAAGCAGCAAAACACGAATAAAAAACCGTAAAATGAGTATATTCACATACATACGAAGCTCGTTAGCGGCACGTCTCAGTATTTGGGTCGTGACTAGTGTGATGATATTGTTCGTGGCAGCTTTATCTATCCTCTTTCACTATTCGCGTTTGGCAGTGAGGGAGGAAGCTATGGAGAAGGCTGCGCAAACGTTGGAGGGTACGATGTTGCATGTGAACAATACACTTCATGATGTGGAAGTGGCTGCCAATAACATGAAATGGTTGGTGGAGCAGCATATTGATACGCCTGACTCTATGTTTACTTTCAGTCGGAAAATCATGGATAATAATCCTGATATCTATGGTTGTTCCATCGCGTTTGAACCCTATTATTTTAAGGAAAAAGGACGTTATTTCTCTGCCTATTCGTATAATGGAGGTGATTCGATAGAAACGGAGCAAGAGGGTAGTGACTTGTATGAGTATTACTATATGGATTGGTATCTTATTGCCAAACTACTCAACAAACCATATTGGGTGGAGCCATTCCGTGATGAAAATACAGGAGGTATTGAGGTAAATGATTACATTGCTTCGTTCTCTCAGCCTATTCACGACAGAAATGATAATATTGTTGGTATTCTTTCTGTTGATTTGTCACTTAAATGGTTTTCGAAAACAATCCTGAGGGCAAAGCCGTTCCCCAATTCATACTGTGTATTGGTGGGAAGAGGAGGCACTTTCCTTGTTCATCCGGACACCACTAAACTTTTCTACGAAACTATTTTCACACCTACGTTAGATCAACCAGACAAGGAAAGAGAGAAGTTGGGAAAAGCAATGATTGGTGGTGAAAGCGGGTATCAGGTGCTCAATCGTGATGGCGAAGAATTTTATGTGTTCTATCGCCCACTCACGCATACAGGATGGAGTGTTGCCATTGTATGTCCTGAAAGTGACATCTTCGAGCCATATAAACAGTTGCGGAAGAATCTTTTGTTCATCACGGTTCTGGGTTTGCTACTGTTGCTCTTTTTCTGTGTCTTTGTCATTCGCTACAATTTGCGGCCTCTCAAGCTGCTGGGTATATCTGCAGAAAAAATGTCTGAGGGTGATTTCGATGTGTCTGTTCCAGATAGCAGACGTCGTGACGAAATAGGACTGTTGCAACACAGTTTCCATAAGATGCAGAGATTCTTGAAAGACTACATTAATCAGATGCGTCTCTCCACAGAGACCTTGACCCAGCGTAATGCAGAACTGATGAAAGCAGGTGAATTGGCGAAAGAAGATGACCGTATGAAGACGGCTGTCCTCAACAACATGACTGACCAGATGGCGCAGCCTATTGATCTCATTGCAGAAGAGAGCGATCTGATTCGTCGGGAGTATAAGACCCTCTCCGAAGAGGAAATGGTGCAGCATGTTGACCGCATGCTTGAAAACACAGAGGTGATTACAGCTATGCTCAATAAGATTCTCGAAGCGTCTGATACATTGGGAGTGACGAAGAAGTCCGAGGATTCTGAACCCTCCAGTGATGCCGCTTCCACACCATTGTCGAACGAAGAAACTGCAGCAACATGAAAAATCCAATCACGTATATACGGCATTCCCTCTCAACGAGGATTGGTCTGATGATCATGTTTTGTGCTGTGGTCGTCTTCGTGGTGTCTCTCGGATTCCTCTACGTGAAGTCGCGCAACTATGTTCGTGAAGATGCCATGCACAGAGCCTCCACTGTGCTCAATAACACAACATTGAGAGTGACGGAGATTCTGAATGAAGTGGAGATTGCCACCAACAACACCGACTGGTTGGTGCGTACTCATTTGCAACCCGACTCCATTAGAATGTATTCTCGACGTATTATTGAGACTAATTCTAATTTCAATGGATGTTCTATTTCTTTTGAACCTTATTTCTTCCCGGAAGAAGGAAAGTATTTCTCTGTCTATTCTTCATGGAGTGGTGACACTATCGAGACAGAGCAGGAAGGCAGTGACGAATACTGTTATTTCGAGAAGGAATGGTACACTGTACCAAAACGGCAAAATGTTGCATGTTGGGTTGATCCATTCTTCGATGATTATGAAGATGATGGTGAACACCATGAAATGATTACTTCTTATGCCATTCCGCTTATCAACGAAGGCGGGCAATGCATTGGTGTCATTTCCACAGACCTCTCTTTGGAATGGCTTTCCACAACCATCTCTGCACAGATGCCGTCTCAACGTTCCTATTGTATTATGGTGAGTAGGGACGGAACCTATTTTGTGCACCCTGATCAGGAAAAGCTCGTGAATCAGACCATCTTCTCTAATACTGACCCTGATTATGATGCAGACAAGATTGCTCTCGGAAATGCTATGGTTCGAGGAGAGGACGGCATAAAGCGCCTTGTGCTGGATGATGAGGTCTGCTATGTCTTTTATCGTCAATTACCTCAAACGGGATGGAGCATGGCAATTGTCTATCCTGAAGACGAGATATTCCGAGGCTACAACAATCTTTACTACATTGTTCTTGCTGTCATTGGTGTAGGATTGTTGTTGCTGCTCATCTTATGTCGGCAAATTATTAACAATGCCATCAAGCCTGTCAATCAGCTTGCCAAACAAGCACGTTACATTGCTGCTGGTAACTTTGATGAACGAATACCTCGTAGCGACCGCATTGACCCTGTCGGACGTTTGCAGAATATGTTCAGTGACATGCAGCAGTATATTTCTGGCTACATCAATGACATCCATCGCATGAATGACGAGATAGAGCAGCGTAACGGCGAATTGATTGTTGCCAACCAACAAGCACAAAAAGCGCTGGAGAAGAAGATTGCCTTCATGCAAGATTTGACTCATCAGGTTCGTACGCCATTGAATATCATTATCGGTTTCTCACAAGTGCTTCGTATGGGGTGTCAGGATATTCCTGACGAAGAGATGGCGACCATTATGGATGCCATGCAGGAGAACACCAAGAATCTCAGGGGTATTGTTGACAAACTTCTCGTCGCAGCCCTCTTTGAGAATAAAGAAGGTGTGAAGAAGGATAGTAATGTTTACTGTAATGCGGTTTGTCGTCAAGTGATGGGTGAAACCCACAGCAAGAATCCTGGTGCAGTGACGCTTCATTTCACCACATCTGTTCCAGAAGATTTCGCCATCTTCTCCAACAAGAATGTGATAGCCAAAGTGCTTCAGCAGATGCTTGACAATGCAAACCAATTCACGAAGCAAGGTACCATCACCCTTGATTGCCAACAGCTTTCTCCTGAGACCGTCAGTTTCATTGTCTCCGATACAGGTATTGGCATTGATGAGGCTGATGCGGAACGTGTGTTTGAACAATTCACGAAGTTGGATTATTATAGCGAGGGACTTGGATTGGGCCTTACACTCTGCCGCTATAGTGCGGAAGGTATGGGTGGCACCTTCACGCTCGACATGACCTACAAAGAGGGAGCTCGGTTTGTCATGACCTTGCCAATAGCGTGACTTTTTCTGTTTTTCCTTTGCATTGTGCTCACTTAATCGTGCCGTTGAACAGCGTTCTAAGGTACTCACGTTCGGAAAAACTCAAATATATTTGTTTTTTCTCTCACTTAATCGTACCTTTGCACTCGAAAAGGAACAAGAATTATTTTTATCTGATCAGATATGCCTAAAATTTCAATACGAGGAACGGAGATGCCGAGTTCGCCTATCCGCAAACTGGCACCTCTAGCTGAGGATGCTAAAAAGCGTGGCATCAAGGTTTATCACCTGAACATCGGACAGCCCGACCTGCCCACTCCGCAGGTGGCATTGGATGCCATCAGGAACATCGACCGCAAGATTCTGGAGTATAGCCCTTCGCAGGGTTATCGCAGCTACCGTGAGAAGTTGGTCAACTACTATGCGAAGTATGACATCAACTTGACTGCGGACGACATCATTATCACTAGCGGTGGTAGTGAGGCGGTGCTGTTCTCATTCTTGGCTTGCCTCAATCCTGGCGATGAAATCATTGTGCCAGAACCTGCTTATGCCAACTATATGGCGTTTGCTATTTCGGCTGGTGCTGTGATTCGCACGATTGCAACGACGATTGACGAGGGTTTCTCGCTTCCCAAGGTGGAAAAGTTTGAGGAACTCATCAATGAGCGCACTCGCGCCATCCTCATCTGCAACCCCAACAACCCGACGGGTTATCTCTATACACGTCGTGAGATGAATCAGATTCGTGACCTCGTGAAGAAGTATGACCTTTATCTCTTCTCCGATGAGGTGTATCGCGAGTTCATCTACACGGGCTCTCCATACATTTCGGCATGCCACCTCGAAGGCATTGAGCAGAATGTGGTGCTGATTGACTCTGTGTCGAAGCGATACAGCGAGTGTGGCATCCGTATTGGTGCGCTCATTACGAAGAACGAGGAAATCCGCAAGGCGGTGATGAAGTTCTGTCAGGCACGCCTCAGTCCTCCACTCATCGGACAGATTGCTGCAGAGGCAAGTCTCGATGCACCAGAGGAGTACAGCCGTGATGTGTATGATGAATATGTGGAGCGACGCAAGTGTCTCATTGACGGCTTGAACCGCATTCCTGGTGTCTATTCGCCTATCCCTATGGGAGCCTTCTACACGGTGGCTCGTCTGCCTGTGGATGACTGCGAGAAGTTCTGCGCTTGGTGTCTTTCTGAGTTCAACTATGAGGGTGAGACAGTCATGATGGCTCCTGCGGCTGGTTTCTACACGACGCCAGGAGCTGGTAAGAACGAGGTGCGTATTGCCTATGTGCTCAAGAAGGAAGACCTTGTGAGGGCACTCTTCGTGCTGAGAAAGGCATTGGAGGCTTATCCAGGGAGAATTGAAAGTTGAAAGTTTAGAGTTTAGCGTTATCGTTAAGGTTTTCATTGAATTTCGAACTATTCATAGCTAAGCGTATCTACGCAGACAAATCGGAGGACGGGGAAAGGTTTTCCCGTCCTGCTATTCGTATAGCGATGTTGGGCGTGGCGATAGGTGTGGCTGTGATGATATTGAGTCTGGCTGTGGTGCTGGGCTTCAAGCATGAGGTTAGTTCAAAGGTGGTGGGCTTTGGCAGTCACATTCAGGTGGTGAGTCTGACGCAAAACCAAAACTATGAGATGATGCCTGTGCTGACCAACGACACCCTTATTCGCAAGGTGAAGAAGGTGCGAGGCGTCAGCCATATTCAGAAGTTTGCCACGAAGATTGGCATTCTGAAGACTGAGGAAAACTTTCGTGGTTTGACCTTCAAGGGAGTGGGGGAGGACTACGACCTTTCCTTTTTCCGTAGTTCAATGGTGGACGGACAAGTGCCAAAGTTTTCTTCTAAAGAAGCTTCCAATGAAATATTGTTATCGAAGAAGGTGGCAGGCGACCTTGGCGTGAAGACAGGCAACAAGATATTTGCCTACTTCATGGGTGAGGAATCGATGCGGGCACGTCGCTTCAAGGTGGCGGGCATCTTTGCCACCAACATGAACGACTACGATAAGAACTATGTCATTACCGATATCTATACAGTTCGCAAACTGAATGGCTGGGATGAAGAGATGTCGTCGGGATTGGAAGTGACGGTGAACGACTTTGACCACGTGGAGGAATTGACGCGTAAGCTCCAGTTCATTCATCAGGGAGTGGACAGGAACGGAGTGACCTATGGCGTGTTCAGCATCAAGGAAATGGCTGCACACACCTTTGCGTGGTTGTCGGTCTTGGATATGAACGTGGTGATGATTCTCGTGTTGATGATTTTGGTGAGTGCCTTCACCGTTGTCAGCGGATTGCTCATCATCATGCTCGAACGCATCAATATGATAGGCACCTTGAAAGTGTTGGGAGCCACGAACGTATCGGTTAGAAAGATTTTCATTAATTTCAGCATCATGCTGGTGGGACAAGGCTTGCTTTGGGGTAATGTGTTCGGACTGCTCCTTTGCTGGATTCAGCAGCAATTCCACCTCATCTCGCTCGATGCTACCGTCTATTATATAGACTCTGTACCCATCCAGTTCAATTGGTGGCTCATCCTTGCCATCAATCTCATCACGCTGCTTATCTCATCCCTTGTCATCTGGGGTAGTTCCCATCTCATTAGCATCGGCAAACCCTCTGAGACCATCCGCTACGAATAATGGTCGTGAAGCCAGTAGTGATTCGTTACAAGTCGATGATTTCAATCCTATTCAATCATTCTTCTGTGTCATCTTCCACTTCACAATGCAGGAATCCCATTTCCTTGGCCTTTTCTTGATTCATCAGGAAATAGATGGCCTCGCCCTCATTACATAATTCACCTTTCGAATTGGTGATTTCAGCATTGATATACACCAGATTCCTCACCTGCTTCGTGACTTTAGCCCGTATGGTCAACTTGGGTTCTGTGGTCGGGATGGCTTTCTTGAATTTTACATTCAGCTGAACGGTATAGCCGCTGGTCTGTAGCTTACGGGTGACCACCCATCCGCACACTTCGTCAATCAGCGTGCTCAGGATGCCACCATGCATGGTGTTGATCCATCCTTGATAATTATGTTCGGGATGCCACGTGCTGACTATATAGTCGCCATCCTCATAGAACTCCAAGTGAAGCCCGATGGGATTGTCTGGACAACAAGCAAAACAGTTGTACTCGGGATGTCCGAGCCAAGGGTTGATTATTTTCTTCATTCTGTTCAGTTTAGTTTTCTCTATTTGTTTTTCTCATCAATTCATTTAAAACTATTTGCAAAGTTATGAATAATCATAGAATTATCCCTATATTTGTACCCACTTTTATAAAACTTTATCATCCAACACGACAAAAGCCAATGACTGGAACGTATATGAATAGACTTAACAACAACATCGAGATTCCACAGATGGGTGTCGGAACATGGACACTCAGAGGTGAAACCGCCACCAACAATGTTTGTATGGCACTCAAGTCGGGTTTTAGGCACATCGACACGGCTCAGATGTATGAGAACGAAGTGGAAGTAGGTTTGGGCATGCTCCATAGTGGAGTGGCTCGTAAAGACATTTTCCTCACCACAAAAATAGCCCCTCCCACGATGCGTGAAGGCGAAGAAGCCGTGAGGAAGTCCATCGATGACAGCCTGACAAAATTGAACACCCCATATATTGACCTCCTGCTGATTCATTGGCCTGTGAAAGATTGCGTGCAATTCACGTGGAAGATCATGGAGTCGTATGTCAAAGAGGGTAAAATCCGTTCTATTGGTGTCAGCAACTTCAACCCCAATCATCTGGAGGATTTACTGTCGTATGCAGAGATACGTCCTGTCATCAACCAGATAGAGGTTCATCCTTATATGACTCAGGTGGAAAACATCGAGTTCAATCATCACCTTGGCATACAGGTGGAAGCATGGGGACCTTTCGGACAGGGCGACATCGACATTGTGGGAAACCCCGTACTGCAAGCTTTGGCAAAGAAGTATCAAAAGACCACATCACAAATTGTGCTCCGTTGGATTGTGCAGAGGGGGCTCATCACCATTCCTCGTTGTAAGCCCAACCACTTTGCTGAGAATCTTGAAGTGATGCAGTTCGCACTTGCTAACGAAGACATGCAAGCTATTGACGATTTGAATCAGAATCATCGTTCTGACCCGCGAAACAATCCTGATAATTTCCCTTGGTAATATAATGTGGTTTATCGATATGGATAGTTTTATCTCTATTGATAGGTGAATGATAGAAATATGGCGATTGAGGTGACATACAGGAGGACGAGAAGGCTTTCGATGCGTATTGTGAAGGATGGAGACGTACATGTTTCAGCCCCCTTCGGTATGCCCAAAACAGAGGTGGTGCGCTTTGTCAGGGAACATCGTGATTGGATTGTCAAGGCACGGAAAAAAACTGATGAACGGCAAAAGCGTAGGGAAGCGTTCTACAACCAGTTGCCATTACAAACGAAAGCACAGAAACAAGAGGCGCTCTCAAGGTTGAAGGCTTTGGTGGAACCGATGGTGGAGAGGTATGCAAGAATAATGGGCGTGAACCCAGCAGCGATTCGTTACAAGCCGATGATTTCCCGATGGGGCGTTTGCAATGTCAAGGACAAGTCCATCAGTTTCTCATCCTATCTGCTGCTGTTGCCAGAGTGGTGTGTGGAGCACGTTGTGGTTCACGAACTCTGTCATCTGCTGGAACCCAACCACAACAATCGCTTTTATGGGCTGATGGACAAGTATTTCCCACGTTGGAAGGAAGCTCGCAAAAAAACTTTGGAAAATATTTGGATGTGTGGGGAAAATGCTTTACCTTTGCCGACAACAATCACAGAACTAACACCTAATTAATCTTCAAGAGATATGAAGGCACATGGAACAGATGAGTGTATAGAATATTATCAACCCCAATTTAATATGAATATGAAGAAAAATCTGTTATGGATGTTTGCCGCCATCTTTTTCTGCGGCCTCACAGTGACATTATTGACGGCATGTAGCGACGATGCTGATAACACAGGCACCCCTCCTATCGACAAACTCTCCGAGAAGATCAGAGGCAAGTGGATGATGGCTGAAATGAATGGTCAGCCTGTGCCGACAAACTCTAAGCAAGTGTTGACCTACGAATCTGACACGAAGTTCAGTTACAGCCTGTCCATCAGTGCCATCAGCGACTTGAATGTGTGGGTGAACCACTGTGAAGGTCGTGTCAACATCAATGGAAATATGTTGGAGCAGACGGTGGAACTGCCTGGTGCCAATATTTCTTTTTCGCAGAAGCTCAACATTTCTTCCATCACAGACAACGAGATGGTGCTTGTCACCAACAATGAGACATTTGTGGATGGCAAGTCTTACAGAGTCACGAAAGACCTGAGAGAGCGCAAAGTCCGCGTGACGAAAGATTACAGCGATGACATCATTGGCATTTGGGAGGGACGTCTCACCAGTGATCAAGATGCCTATAGCGATACCCAGTTGCACCGTTGGGAATATAAGGATGACGGCACTTTCGTCTATTATCGCCAGAATGAGAACGGCGAATGGGTGGCTGATGTGAACACGATGGCAGAATATTTCGTCGATGGCACGTTGCTGTGTTCGCGTTGGAAGAATGTGGATGACCCCACGGAAAAACGTGAGAGTTGGGAGATTGCCTCCATCGAGAATGGCAAGATGGAATGGACTGCCCTTCGTCAGAATGAGGATGATGGCTCAACCTATACCGCCAACTTCAGCATGACTCGCGTGAATTCAACTGCAAGGACGCTGATGGGCGAGTGGCTCGCTGTCGTTAATCGTAATTTAATTGACGAGGAAGAAAGTGAAACTTCCGTGGAATACGTGCTGCTCACCTTTGGCGAGAATGGTGTGCTGAACCAAGATGTTTACACTGGTGACACGAAGGAACCCATCAGATACTGGGAACGCATGTGCCGCCACGGCATCTACACCCTTGATGAAACACTCCAAACTTTTGCTTTCGAAATTGGCTCTAAAGATATCACTACCGTCCCATACAGCATGGACAACGACCAACTGCTTCTTAAATTCATCGTTGAGAGGGAGGAACCATATGAGATGACATTGACCTTCCACCGACCTTCCAAAGCAGAAAAGGACTTGATCAACATGTACAATGTCTCCTTGTGGGGCGATGACTATGTGGGCAAGTGGTTCAGCGTTCAAGAAGAAGACGGTAAGCAGATTTACCACGTCCTTGAATTCACGGACAACAGCACGCTGAACACGGTCGTTTATACGGTGGAGAATGGCAACGTCACCCGCACCACCGACACTCAATACGTTAGTGATGTGGACGATGCAGAAGATGACGAGCCAGTGATCGAAATCCATAGCAGCACCGATTATAATCAGAAGGACGTATATTACTGGGATGTCACCAGCAACATCCTCACGCTGGAGTTGATGGACGAGGAAGCGGAAGAAGAGGATGAAGTGTTCTACATCTATCATGCCCTCACGAAGGCGGACATTGCCAAGATAGCAGAGCTGGACAAGAAAGTGACAGAAAGTAGATAACGAAGTTGCGAGAGGCTTGCATCAGTCAGGCTGAGTCGTGACGTTATAGTAGCACAATAAGGAGAGGCATCCATTCGGAGCCTCTCCTTTCTCTTTCGTCTATATCAAAAAACAAGGCATACTTATTCCCCGATTCTTTCCCCAAACAATTCTTGTGGTTGGATGCAATTTCAATATCTTTCAGCACGTCTCCTGGATGTGTGGTTGTTCTTTTCATGTCTTCAATTATTGAACAAAGGTAAAGACTCTTTTTGAGATTCAAAAATTTTTTTATTTTTTTCTTAATTTTTTCTTTCCTCTTTCCCTCCCTCAAGAGAGAAATCCTCACTATCTTATCTTCTATCAATCAATAAGTTGCAAAAGGTTTAATTCCATATCCCTATATCTGTTATAGGAAAACCCCTATTGTTTGGGGATTTTCAGTTTGAAACCCATGGCAAAACACCGTAACTTTGCATCGTCATCCAAAAGGAAC
>JAGCDQ010000009.1 GCA_017651245.1 Bacteroidaceae bacterium
CCCCAATCAGGTGGATGGCGTGCTGCAGTTCGACCCAGCCGTGTTTGTTGATGACGACGGCAGAGTGTATGGCTATTGGGGATTTGAGCGCTCTTATGCTGCAGAGTTTGATCCCAAGACAATGGCAACGGTCAAGCCTGGCACGAAGATTGTGGAGGACATGATTTCTGGCAGATACCAAGAAGGTGTGTTCAGTTTCTTCGAAGCCTCTTCCATCCGCAAAATCAAGGACAAGTATGTCTTCATCTACAGCCGTTTCACCAAGGATGGTGAGTTCGGATTGCCTGTCTCCAACTACACATTGGCTTATGCCTACAGCGACAACCCATTGGGTCCTTGGACCTACGGAGGCACTATCATTGATGGTCGTGGTCGTGAGAAAGACGAACAGGGCAACGTCATCGCATCAGCCACCCCCGACGGCAACACCCACGGCTCCATCTGCGAAATCAACGGACAGTGGTATGTCTTCTATCACCGTCAGACAGGCACGGATGAGTATGCCCGTCAGGCAATGGTGGCTCCCATCAGCGTGAAGGTAGAAGAAGGAAAAGGTGGCAAGGTGGAGATTTCGGAAGGTGAATACAACTCCAACGGCTTTGCGCTGGAAGGTCTCAACCCATTCGAACGTCATTCAGCGGGTATCGCTTGCTGGTACACGGGTCCCAAAGTGGCTGAACACAACTGGCCTAACAACACGTTCTATGGTTCTTACATCGCCTCCTCGTACGGTACGGATGACAAGTTTGAGGCTCCTTACGACCTGCGCAACAACACCAACCCCGTTGTCAACAACACCGATGGTTCCATCGTCGGTTACAAATACTTCAACTTCGACGCCAAGCGTCTTTCCGACGACCTGAAGTTGTGTCTGCGCCTCATTCCTGAAGGCATCGACGGCACCATCGACATCATGATGGACCGCCCTTGGACTTCGCAAGGTGGCAAGAAGATTGGTCAGATTGACCTGAAAGCCGATATGCCCAAGACTTCTACAGAAGTGACAGCCGACATCGACGCATCCCAACTCGTGGGCGTTCATGCGATTTTCTTCCTCTTCAAATCCGACACCAAAGAGAAGTCTCTTTGCACATTGGAGGACTTTGTGTTCGAATAATCTCCGTTTTTACCTGTTTTTCAAGTTTCTGACGATATAATTGCAGGAAAAATCGTAACTTTGCATCGTAAAAACAATTAAAAAAAGAATTCTTATGAAAACATTGGAGAAGATTTTTGCAGGGAAACTGCTGAACATCAAGGCAATCAAGTTACAACCAGATAACCCTTTCACTTGGGCAAGTGGTTGGAAGTCACCTTTCTATTGTGATAACCGAAAGACACTGAGCTACCCCGATTTGCGCAACTTCGTGAAATTGGAAATCTGCCGCATCATCGAGGAGAACTTCCAAGAGGTGGATGCCATCGCAGGTGTGGCAACAGGTGCCATTCCACAGGGTGCATTGGTGGCTGATGCACTGTACAAGCCATTCGTGTATGTGCGCAGCAAACCCAAGGACCACGGATTGGAGAACCTCATCGAAGGTGAGTTGAAGCCCGGCATGAAGGTGGTGGTGATTGAAGACCTCATCTCTACAGGTGGTTCTTCCCTGAAGGCTGTTGAAGCCATTCGCAACAACGGATGTGAGGTGATTGGCATGGTGGCAAGCTATACCTATGGTTTCGATGTAGCAAAGAAAGCCTTCGACGACGCAAAGGTGAAGCTCATCACCCTGACCAACTACGAGGCTGTGCTGGATGTGGCGCTGAAGACGGGTTACATCACTGAGAGCCAAGTTCCTGTGCTGAACGAATGGAGAAAAGACCCAAGTAACTGGCAAGGATAAGATTATGGCAAAATACGAAAGTCATATCAAGCAGGTTCCTTACACACAAAGTGCGATTTATGCCAAGATTTCGGATTTGACGAACTTGGCAGTGATCAAGGAACGATTCGATGACCCGACCGTGCAGGCAAAGATGCCAGCAGACAAGATTGAGGAGATTCGCAACGTGGTGGACAAAATGGAGTTCACAACCGACACAGTGTCTGCCCCTGCAGGACCTATTGGCGGCAATATCTCTGTACAGATTGTGAATCGGGAACCTGAGAAGTGCGTGAAGTTCACTTCCACCAAGTCACCCGTGGACTTCAAACTGTGGGTGCAAGTGCTTCCCATCAACGAGACCTCCAGCAAAATCAAGGTGACGCTGGATGCCGACCTCAATTTCTTCATGAAGCAGATGCTGGACAAGCCTCTGAGTCAGGGAGTGGATAAGTTTGCGGACATGTTGGCAATGATACCCTACGAATAATGGAAAAACTTTGGACTAAGAACGTCGCAATGACGGAAGAGATAGAGAAGTTCACGGTGGGCAGAGACCGCGAGATGGACTTGTATCTCGCCAAGTATGATGTGCTTGGCTCTATGGCTCACATCACGATGCTGCAGTCGATTGACCTCTTGACGGCTGACGAGCTGCAGGTGCTCCTGAAGGAACTGAAAGCCATCTATGCCCAGGCTGAGAAGGGTGAGTTCGTGATTGAGGAGGGTGTGGAAGACGTGCACTCTCAGGTGGAGATGATGCTGACCCGCAAATTGGGCGACATCGGCAAGAAAATTCATTCAGGCAGAAGCCGCAACGACCAAGTATTGGTGGACTTGAAACTCTTCATCCGCGACCAAATTAAGGATATTGCTGGATTGGTGAAGAATCTCTTCGACGAGCTGATGGTTCAGTCGGAGCGTTACAAGAACGTGCTGATGCCGGGCTACACCCACCTGCAAGTGGCGATGCCCAGCAGCTTTGGCTTGTGGTTTGGAGCCTATGCCGAGGGACTCGTGGACGATATGCAGTACGTGCAGGCAGCATGGAAAATCACCAACCGCAACCCGTTAGGTTCGGCTGCGGGTTATGGCAGTTCGTTCCCCTTGAATCGCCAGATGACCACCGACCTGTTGGGTTTCGACTCGATGGATTACAACGTGGTGTATGCCCAGATGGGACGTGGCAAGACGGAGCGGAATGTGGCATTCTCAATGGCAAGCATTGCGGGTACATTGGCAAAACTGGCGTTCGATGCGTGCATGTTCAACTCTCAGAACTTCGGCTTCGTGAAACTCCCAGCCGACTGCACCACTGGCTCCAGCATCATGCCTCACAAAAAGAACCCCGACGTGTTCGAGCTGACAAGGGCGAAGTGCAACAAACTGCAGTCGCTGCCTGTCACCGTCACGATGATCATGAACAACCTGCCTGTAGGCTACTTCCGTGACCTCCAAATCATCAAGGAAGTGTTCCTTCCTGCTTTCAACGAACTGAAGGACTGCCTCCAGATGGCGGCATACATCATCAACAAGATGGAGGTGAATGAGCATATCCTCGACAACCCCATCTACGACCCAATGTTCTCTGTGGAGGAGGTGAACCGTCTGGCACGTGAAGGTATGCCGTTCCGCGATGCCTACAAGAAAGTGGGACTCGACATCGAGGCTGGCAACTTCACCCCTAACAAGGACATTCACCACACCCACGAAGGTTCTATCGGCAACCTATGCAACGACAAGATTCAGGCATTGATGGACGAAGCCATGCAGGGTTTCAAGTTTGAGAAAATGGAAACGGCAGTGCAGAAACTGCTGAAGTAATATGAAACGATTTCTCCCGCTTTTCTTGTCGGTCTTCATGCTCATCAGTTGCAGCGATGACGCGACCAGCATGTTCTCCAATCGTGAACATGTCTATTGCGTCTTCGATGTGCTGAGGTCTGACGTGCTGTTCAATGTGATGGGAAACTATGGACAATTCGCCAGTATCCGAAGACGAGTGGTGGATGGAATCACCCAGATTGAACTCGTCAGCAACACTGGACTCAAAGGCTACTACCCTTCTGACAAATTGGTGGACAACTTCGGATTGGGCTTGGGCGGTCTCATCGTGGGCACCAACAACTTTGGTGAACCACTCTGTTACGACCTTGCTTGCCCGATTTGTGACCGAGTGGACAGACGACTGACGCTGACCAACGACGGCTATGCCAAATGTGGCAAGTGTGGCGTCATCTTTGACTTGAATAACTCGGGCGTGATTTACAAGATTCCTGAAAATGCCGACCTGCCTGTGAAGCGTGGACTCTACCGCTACCGCATCAACTATAACGGACAAATCGTCAATGCCTATAACTGACCTGAAATCGAAGACGGCACAGGGTTTCCTTTGGGGAGCCCTGAACAGTGGTGCCATGCAGGTGCTGAATGCTGTGTTTGGCATCGTCTTGGCACGTAAGCTCGATCAAGGCGACTATGGTCTGATTGGCATGCTCACCATCTTCACGTTGGTTGCCAACTCGTTGCAGGACAGCGGTTTTGTAACTGCCTTGACCAACAAGCGAGACGCCACCCGACAGGATTATAACGCCGTCTTCTGGTTCAACATCAGCGTGAGTTTCCTCCTCTACATTCTATTATTCCTCTGTGCCCCCCTCATTGCCCTCTTCTTCAAGGAACCCATCCTGACAGATCTTTCCCGTTACTATTTCATCAGTTTCTTCATCGCATCGTTCAGCATCGTGCCTCGTGCCATCCTTTTCCGACTCATGAAGCAACGTGAATTGGCCATCATGGCGATTATCTCCCTGTTGGTATCGGGCACGGTGGGTATTGTGATGGCGTATAACGGAATGGCATTCTGGGGACTTGCCACACAAACCATCACGTTCAACCTGATGGTCAGCATCATCAGTTGGGTGTTCTCAGGATGGAAGCCCTCGTTCCAATTCACCTTCACACCCATCCGAGAGATGTTCCCGTTCTCCTGCAAAATGCTCATCACCAGCATCTTCAACCAAGTGAACAACAACATCTTTTCGTTGGTGTTAGGAAAAATCTACACGAAGGTGGAGGTGGGTACTTACACCCAGGCAAACAAATGGAACACGATGGGTGCCAACACCATCACCGGTATGGTGCAAGGTGTGGCGCAACCTGCTTTTGTGGAAGTGGGTGATGACCTCGAACGCCTTCGTCGCGTGTTCTCCAAGATGCTGCGCTTCACCTGTTTCGTTTCCTTCCCACTCATGTTCGGACTCTCGCTTGTGGCACCCGAGTTCATCGTCACCCTCATCAAGGAAAAGTGGCTTCCCTCTGCCCACCTCATGCAGATTCTTTGTATTGGCGGTGCCTTCCTCCCTATCGCCACACTCTACTTCAACCTGATCATTTCGCGTGGCAAGTCAGACGTCTATATGTGGAACATCATTGCCCAAGGATGCGCCATCCTCGGCAGTATCCTGATGGTGTATGGTTTAGGAGGCAACATCACCTACATGGTCATTGCCTACGTCACCATCGTCATTCTCTGGACAGGCATCTGGCATCGTTTCCTCTATCAGGAAATCCGCTATCCTTTTTTCTCGGCCATCAAGGACATTCTTCCTTTCCTCCTCATTGCCACCGCTACGATGGTCATCACCTACTTCGCCACAAGTTGGATAGAGAACCTTCCCATCCTCCTCATCGTCCGCATTTTGTTGGCAGCAGCTCTTTACATCGGATTGCTCTGGCTCTTGGGTGCCAAAATCCTGAAAGAGTGCATCGGCTACCTGCTGAAAAGAAAGTGAACCACCCCTGTGGTGGGCATTTCCCCATTTAAACCATTTTCCTTGCCAAGCTATCCAAAACAATACTATGGATAGAAAAGCAATCATCACATTCCTGCTCGCCCTCGTTGCTGTTGTGGGACAGGGACAGAAGCAGACAAACGTACGGAAAGAGACTCCACAGAAAGTTGTGGGGCAAATCAGTATCACGGCAGAGACGCAGCTGAACGCTCAGCGGAAAGTGACGGCACACATGACGATGGATGACTACAACGGTCCCATCGGCATCAAGCTGCGTGGCAACAGTTCATTGGGCAACAATCAGAAGAAATACACCCTCGAATTACGCAACGAGGAAGGAAAAGAAGTGGACGTTGAACTGATGGGCATGCCTGCTCACAGCGACTGGGTACTGCTGGGTCCTTACTACGATGTATCGACGGTACGAGACCCATTGGCGTTCCAACTTTGGCGAGATATGGGACATTGGGGACCTCGCACGCGAATGGTGGAACTGACGCTCAATGGTGACTATCGAGGCATCTATATACTTTGTGAGGCAATCAAACGAGGTGCTGACCGCGTGAACATCGACAAGATGAAGAAGACCGACATCAGCGGACGAGAGTTGACGGGCGGCTATCTGCTGCGCATTGATACCGCCAACGACGACGATGCCACATTCCCTTCGAAGGTGCCAGGTGTGGGTGAGGGAAATTTCATGACGCAAGTCACTTGGTCATGCATCTATCCGAAAAAGAAGAAAAGTCTTCAGCCTGAACAAATCGCTTACATCCAGAGTTACATCGACACCGTCGAGCAGGTCATCCAATCCGATTACTTCGCCGACCCCAAGACGGGTTATGCCCGCTACATCGACGTGCCTTCATTCGTTGATTACTTTATCCATACGGAGCTAAGCCTCAATGCCGACGGTTACAAACGCAGTGCCTACTTCTACAAGGAGCGTCAGCAACCCGACGGAACAGGAGGTAAGCTTGTGGCTGGTCCCGTGTGGGATTACAACCTCGCTTATGGCAACGCGGGCTTTGCCAATGCCGACAACCCAGAAGCATGGAACTTCGAAGGTGCCAGCAACAACCCCACCCCAGCCATGTGGCAACGACTGCTCCAAGACCCAGCCTTCCGCAAGGCGGTCAAGACTCGCTACCAATCCCTTCGTAAGAACGTGCTCAGCGATAAGGCTATCGATGCCTACATCGACCGTCACGTTCGCCTCATCACTCCTTATCTTGCCCACCACTTCGAAACATACCCCGAACTGCTGGCATCTAAAGAGGAAAAGAAGGAAGGACGTCCACAAAACCCCTTTGGCGGAGGCGGTTTCCCTGGATTTGGTGGAGGCTTCCCTGCTATGCCTGATTCCATACCACCATTCGGGGGCTTCGGTGGTGGTTTCCCAGGATTTGGCGGTGGAGGATTTCCAGCAATGCCTGATTCCGTGCCGCCATTCGGAGGTGGGTTCCCTAATTTCGGGGAAGGTGGGTTCCCTGCTTTCGGAGGTGGCGGTATGGGCTTCAATCCTTTCGGAGCTTATCGTGTCAGTTCCTACGAAGAGGAAATCAAGATTGTAAAGGATTGGCTCCACAACCGTCTTGCCTTTCTCGACCGAAACATCGAGCGATTCGACAAGGATTGGGAGCCACGCATCCAAGAGCTCAAGGAAATCAAAGCACCCCAGTTCGGAGGATTTGGTGGAGGTTTCCCCGGATTTGGTGGAGGTTTTCCTGGTTTCTAAACAGATTCCATCCTCACATTATCACTACTGGTCAGAACTATTAGAAACTCTGATTATTTGAGGGTGACAGACACTGATTTCAAATCCGCAGGATTACTTGACGGGCCCACCATCACATTGTATTGTCCAGCTGTGATGCACATTGTATTAGTATTGGGGTTCCACCATTCAAAACTAGTGCGAGGAAGCGAAATGTCTGCCGTCACCGTCTTACCTGCAGGCACAACAAATCTTTGATAAGCACGAAGTGTAGCACGAGGACCGTCTGTGTCTCCCTGCTTGTTGAGGTACACCTGCACCAATTCTTCAGCAGGACGATTGCCTGTGTTGGTGAGACTCACACTGACCACATTGTTCTTATAAGTGGGAACACCATAACGGACTGTGGTGTAACTAAGTCCATAACCAAAATACCACAGAGGGGCTTCCTTCATGTAGCGATAAGTGCGTCCTTTCATTTCGTAGCTTTCATAATCGGGCAATTGGTCTGTGCTGCGATAGAACGTGATGGGGAGTTTTCCTGTTGGATTGCAATCGCCATACAGTATATCAGCCAACGCTTCGCCACCAGCCTCGCCACCATACCAAGCTTGCACGATAGCATCACACGTGGTAGTTTCGGGCACTAACGCCATTGCGCTACCTGAGCAGTTGACAAACACCAGTTTCTTTCCTGCATCATGCAAGAGTTTCAGCACATCACGCTGAATCTGTGGCAGCTCGATGCTGGTGCGGTCACCGCCTCGGAAACCAGGCAGTGTCACACGCATTTCCTCACCTTCCACACGGGGCGAAATACCTCCCACAAACACGACCACATCGGCATCCTTCACGCAGTCGAGAATATCCTGATTCGTCGTAGTGGTGGCATCGTCTGTCTTTATCTGAAGAGCTTCGTCATGACCATAATCCCTCGCTGGTCCTTCATCGTTTCTCCGCTGTGGGCGTGATGAGTTCTGCACGAGTTCGCAACCCTTTAGATAACCAATCACGTTTCCTTTCTGCTTGATACCTTCGAGAATGGTGACGGTATGGCGAGGAAAACCGTTATAGTTGCCCCACATCATCACCGAGTCGTTGGCGTTAGGACCAATCACAGCCACCTTGGTATCCTTGGACAATGGGAGGATATTCTGTTTGTTCTGCAACAAGACGATGCTCTTACGAGCCGCCTCAAGGGCTATCTGATGATGTTCCTCATTAGCAATAACCTCAGGACCAATCTTCTTCCAAGGAACAAGGTCTTCACTGTCGAAATCGCCCAATTCGAAACGAGCCTTCAGCAGTCGAAGTAGGCTCTCGTTAATCTTCTCCTCTGTAATCTTACCCTGGGCAACTGCATCTGTCAAGCTACGGAACGTACCACCACACTCCACATCCGTACCAGCAATGACCGCCGTCGCAACAGCAGATTCCTTTGAGTCGGAAGTTCCGTGGTTCGACTTGTTAAAGAAGTCATTGATAGCCCAACAATCACTGGTCACCAATCCCTTGAACCCCCATTCCTTGCGCAGGATGTCGGTAAGCAAACGGGAATTTCCACAACAAGGTTCACCATCGAAACGGTGATAGGCGCACATCACCTCCTGCACATCACCTTCCTGCACTAATGCCTTGAAGGCAGGCATGTAGGTTTCCCACAAATCACGTTCAGGAAGTAATTCGATGTTGAAACTATGACGATTATATTCAGGACCGCTATGAACGGCAAAATGCTTGGCGCATGCCAACAACTTTCTGTATTGTCCTTTCCTACCATATTCAATGTTCTCATTACCTTGTGCACCTTGCAATCCACGCACGACAGCAAGACCCATCTGAGTGGTAAGATAAGGGTCTTCACCATAAGTCTCTTGTCCACGACCCCAACGAGGGTCACGAAAGATATTGATGTTGGGTGTCCAGAACGAAAGGCCTTGATATTGCCTGATACGATCATTTTCACGGGCTATATTGTTCTTGGCACGAGCCTCATCGCTGGATGCAGAGAAAGCTCTTTCCACCAAGGCATCATCCCAAGTGGCAGCCAGTCCCATCGTGATGGGATAAACCGTTGCCGTACCGCTTCGTCCAATGCCGTGCAACGCCTCGTTCCACCAATTAAAGGCAGGAATATCGAGACGTTCAATAGCAGGAGATGTATGTTCCATCAAACGTGCCTTCTCTTGCAAAGAGAGACGGCTTAACAGGTCTTTGGCTCTCTCTTCTGCAGAGAGATTCGGATCTTTGTAAGGTTGAGCAAACGAGTTGATAACCGATGCGCAACAACAAATTAAGGTGAGAATTTTCTTTACCATCATCTATAGGTTTTTTGAGTTTGTGCGCACAAATGTACAAACTTTTTTTCGAAATTTCTCACTTTTTGATGAAAAAAATAAAACCTTTTGAGATTAAGCAGGTTTTGTACAAACCCTGACTATCCTTTTTTCCAAAAACTGCGAGTGAAAAGGATAATGATAGGGAAGATCTCCAGACGGCCGATGAGCATGAGGAAGGAGCAAACATACTTGGCCTCAGGACTCAGGATTGCCCATGAATGGACAGGACCATAGTAGCCCATGCCAGGACCAACATTGCTGATGCTTGACATAGCGATACCGAAGGCTTCGTAGTAGTCAAAGTTAGGATGCACATCGTTAGGATCAACACCACTCAGCGCCAAGACGAAGGCTCCCACAAAGAGGGCACAGACGAAGAGTGCCACAAAGCCCATGAGTGTCTGCACCACCTTAGAGGACACTATGTTGCCATTCATCCGCACGGGGGTGACGGCACGAGGATGGAGGATGTGTATGAACTCATTCTTCAAGACTCGGTAGATGATGCTGAGACGCACACACTTGAAACCACCACAGGTACTACCAGAACAAGCACCCGCAAACATGACAAACAGAATCACGGGCATCAGCTGAACAGGCCATAATGTATAATCGACAGTGGCGAGTCCTGTAGTGGTTTGCATGGAAATGACCGTGAATAAGCTTTGACGAATGGCTTCCTCAATATCATTAGAGGATTGGCTCAAAACCAGCACCAACGTACATACAAAGGAGGCTCCCAAGACGATAATGAGATATGCTTTCAACTCGGCATCCCCGAAAAACTTCTTTACTTTCCCCTTGAGTATTGTATAATATATTAATGTGTAGTTCACGCCCGAGATGAACATGAAGAAGATAAGCACATATTCAATGGCTGGTGAATGGTATAGGTCACCCAGCAAGGCCGAATGAGTACCATAACCTCCTGTGGCAGTGGTACAAAGGGAATAGTTGATAGCATCGAACGTAGGCATTCCGCAAAGGAGTAGGCAGAGGATGCACAACAAAGTCAACATTACATAAATTCCTCCAATCCACTTGGCGGCAATCGAAATGCGTGGATGCACTTTATCGTGGAGAGGTCCTGTGGATTCTGCCGCAAAAAGCTTCACCTCACCCACACCAAAAGCAGGCAGGATGGCGATGGTGAAGAACACGATACCAATACCACCAATCCACTGAGTGAGGCTTCGCCAGAAGAGTAAGCCTTTCGGCATCGCATCAAGGTCGTCAATGATGGTGGCTCCTGTACTGGTGAAACCAGACATCGTCTCAAAAAAAGCACCTGCCACATCAGGCACATGTCCGTCGAGCAAGAAAGGAATCATGCCTATCAGCGTAAAGAGCGTCCACACAAACGATACGACAATGTAACCATCCTTCCTACCCATCCTCTTGCCTGGATTCCTACCTAGAACCACGCCGATGACACCCAACAGCAATGCTAACACAATAGCAGGGGAGAACACTTTCACACCCTCATCGTATATCCAAGAAACAAACTGACACAGCATCATCAGTCCAGCCTCGATGAAGAGGAGGAATCCCATGATTTTTGCTATGAGTTTCCAGTTAATCATTACTTGAAAAACTTATCAAGTTTCTTAAGTGTGTTGCTGAGACAGAAGACCACGACTTTGTCGTCGGCTTGTAGTTGCGTTCCACCAGCCACCAGCATGGATTTTCCGTCTCTTGACATACCACCGATGTTCACACCATTTGGTAAGTGCAAGTCCATTACCCGCTTCTTTGTCACCTGAGACCCCGGCTTCACCACAAACTCTGCCACGTCGGCATTGCCTATGGTCAGCATCTTCACATTATCCACATCCCCTTTCAGCAACATACGGTAGATATGGCTGGCAGCAATCAGTTTTTTGTTGATGATGGTACCGATGTCAAGGTCGTTCGCCATATCAAAGTAATCGAGATTCTCCACCTGAGCTATAGTCTTACGGATGCCTCGACGACGTGCAGCCACACATGCCAAGATATTCTGTTGATCATTATCCGTCAGTGCAATGAGTGCCTCCATGTTACCATAGCCCTCATCATTTAGCAAGTCCACATCGTATCCTTCACCTTCCAATATCATCGTCTTGGGCGACACAAGCGACTGCAATTCCTCCGTCCGCTTCCTGTCAGGCTCTATCAGTTTGATGCCGTCATGGATGGTTGCCAACTGCCAGCTGGCACGCACAGACAGTTTGCCGCCACCAATTAGAAGACTATTCTTGATGGCAGGATAGTCATCCTTTCCAGTCAGATGACGAATCTCTGCCAAATTCTCCTTTGTGGTCATGAAGAACACAAGGTCGCGAGGCAAAATCTTCTCATCACCATACGGACTGATGGTTTCGCCGTCACGCTTAATTGCTACCACATGAAAGTTATGCCCATGTGTCCGACCAATCTCCTTCAATGTATGTCCCACCAATTGATTATCTTTATTACTGATCTCTTTCTCACCAATGGGACTCGCATCGTGCATCTTCACACTCAGCAGCAGCAGTTCGCCGTTGTTGAACTCCCACATCTGACGCACCCAACTGTAGCGCGAACTCGCTTTGATGTCCTCTGCTGCCAACAGCTCTGGATAAATCAGAGACTCAATGCCCATGTTCTTAAAGAGTTCCAGATTCTCGGGCCTCATGTATTCGTAATTATCCACCCGTGCCACCGTCTTCTTCGCACCCAACTGCTTGGCAAACATCGCACAAGCCAGGTTCTCACTCTCATTAGGAGTTACAGCGATGAACAAATCTGCTCGTTGTACTTCTGCATCCTTTAGACCCTGAATAGACGAAGGCTGCCTGACCAGCGTCATGATATCCAGTTCACTGCCCAAACGAATGAGCCTGCCTTCGTCAGCATCAATGAGCACCACATCCTGACGGTCGTTCGACAGCATGCGTGCCAAATGAGTGCCCACGGCACCTGCACCAGCAATTACAATTTTCATATTAGTTTCTCAGCTATGCTTTGAGCATCCATTCCACAAATCTGTTGAAGCTCAGCTACTGTGCCATGCATTACAAACTTGTTGGGGATACCAATGCGTTTCACTTCCACTTCATAGCCATTATCGGCAAAGAACTCCAATACCGCACTGCCCAATCCGCCAGAAATCACTCCATCTTCCACTGTCACTACCTTCTTGAAGTTCTTGCCCACTTCATGCAGGATTTCTTCGTCTATTGGTTTCAAGAATCGCATATCATAATGTGCTATGTTCAAAGGCGCAACAGGATTGTTGTTCAGCGACTTCAATTCAGCAATAGCGATTGCTTTTTCCGCTTCCACTCCGATTGGTCCAAGACTCAACACCGCAATGTCTTGGCCATCCTTCAATTTCCGTCCCTTTCCTACAGGCACCTCTTCCAGCTCACACTGCCAATCCACCGTGTTGCCTCTGCCACGAGGGTAGCGAATGACAAACACGCCTTTGTCGGGCAACTGTGCTGTGTACATCAACTTTCGCAACTCCATTTCGTTATATGGTGAAGAGATGGTCAGATTCGGGATGGGTCGCAGGAAAGCCAAGTCGAACGCTCCATGATGAGTGGAGCCATCCTCACCCACCAATCCTGCACGGTCAAGACACAGCACCATATTCAGGCGCATCGTTGCCGCATCATGGATGATATTGTCGTAAGCCCGCTGCATAAACGACGAATAGATGTTGCAGAACGGCAGCAATCCATCCTTCGCCATACCACCAGAGAAGGTCACAGCATGTCCTTCTGCTATGCCCACATCGAACACACGGTCAGGCATCGCATTCATCATGATATTCATCGAACATCCTGTCGGCATTGCAGGGGTCACACCCACAATCTTCGGATTCTTCTGTGCCAATTCGAGCAATGTCTTACCAAACACCTCTTGAAATTTTGGTGGATGGGGCTTGCCATCATCATTTTTGATGCGCTCCCCTGTGTCGGGATCAAACTTACCTGGTGCATGCCAGATGGTGGCATCCTCCTCCGCTGGTGCATAGCCATACCCCTTCGTCGTGTGAATATAGAGCAACTTCGGTCCCTTCATTTCCTTAATGACTTGCAGGATACGTACCAGTTCCACCACGTTGTTTCCATCGGCAGGACCGAAATAGCGGATGTCCATACCCTCGAAAATATTCTTCTGACGCGCCAAAACCGACTTCAAGCTATTGCTAAAACGGATAAGTCCTCGTCTGCGCTTCTCAGTCAGGATGCCCCAGCCAAACAGTTTCTGCGACACCTTGTATCGGATGTTGTTATAAGTGGTGTTGGTGGTCAACTGCAGGAGATATTTTCGCATACCACCCACACTGCGGTCAATCGACATATTGTTGTCGTTGAGCACAATCAGCATGTCGTTGGGTGTACTTGCCGTGTTGTTGATACCCTCGAAAGCCAAACCACCACTCATGGCACCGTCGCCAATCACAGCCACCACCTTCCTGTCCTCACCATGCATCTTCGCCGCCACGGCCATACCTAATGCTGCAGAAATAGAGTTGCTGGCATGTCCGCAACAGAAGGTGTCGTATTCGCTCTCGTCAGGATGGGGAAAAGGCTTCAAACCATTTAACTTGCGGTTGGTGCAGAATTGGTCACGCCGTCCCGTCAATATCTTATGTCCATATGCCTGATGTCCCACATCCCACACAATGCGATCGTATGGGGTGTTGAACACATAATGCAACGCCACCGTCAGTTCCACCACACCAAGACTCGAAGCCAAATGCCCTGGATTCATCGCCAGTTCCTCAATGATATCACGCCTCAACTCTTCGCACACCGTTGGCAATTCCTCCACCTTTAACTTGCGCAAGTCAACGGGGTAATCAATCTTCGTTAAGTACTTATATTCGTTGCTATCTCCCATAATTCAATGTTAAAAGCATGCAAAGTAATAGAAAAATGCCGAAATGACAAAATAAAATCATTGATTTTTTACAAATTTTGTCCTAATCGTCTCTAAATTTGTTCAATTTAATTGTTTTTTGTTAAAAAGTGTTGGTTGATATGTGAAAAGGGCATATCTTTGCATCGTCATCCATATGAGGGGAATCCGAAAACCTCAGTATGACGTTGTTAAAAGAGTAGGAAAAACTAATTGATTAAATGAGAAAATTATGAAAAAAATGATTCTTGCTGCTCTCGTAGCAGTTGCATCTCTGTCAGCTAATGCTCAGGTATGGGTCGGCGGTGAAGTAGGTTTCAGCGCAGGTAAGACTACTTTTGACGGTAACAAGCAAGGCACTGGTTCAAATTTCAGTTTCCTTCCCGAAATTGGTTACACTCTCAACGACAAGTTTGACATTGCTGTAGGTATCGGTTTCACTCACTTCAATGGCAATGGCGATGACTATCTGGATTTCAACTATAAGGATTCTTATTCTGATGGATACATTCCTTACATCAACAAGAATGCTTTCATCCTTAATCCATACGTTCGTTACAAGTTTATCAACGCAGGTGATTTCACTTTCTTCGTTGATGGTGGCTTTGCTTACAAATATATCCACATCAGTGGTGTAGAAGATAATGGCAATGCATGGGAACTTGGTTTCAAGCCAGGTATCGCTTATGGTATCAGCGATAAAGTTAGCCTCGTTGCTCACGTTGGTAAGCTTGGTTACGACTTCGGTAAGGTTGGTAAGACTAAGACTAACGAGTTCAGCCTCGGTATTGCCAACAACATCTCTTTCGGTGCATACGTAAGCTTCTAATCATCTATCATATAGACGAAAGCAAGGTCGGCAGTTCTCTGCCGACCTTTTTTATTTTTTCCTCTCTATCCCATTCTATTTTCATAGTAAGGAAAATAAATTTTCCAAAGTTTCAAAACAAAAAGAAACAAGGGGACAAACCAAACGGAATGCCCAAGCAAAGGATGAAGCAATATAGTTGGAATCGGAAAAAGGGAAGAGAATCCTATTCAAAAAGTTCGAGTTGAGCGACATGAGGCGCCAACTTGTCTAAATCTGGCAGTTTCATGTAATCCCCATAAATGTGGCGCAAGTGAGCATCTGCTTTGCCAGGAACAGAGAATTCATGGCCCTCGAACACATGAGTGGTCAACGGGAAAATCTCATCCTCATAACGACGGTTATGATAGGGGATGCCCATACCACTCGTAATCAACTTGCCTGGTTTCAGGCGGCAGAAGAAACGCAGAAGGGGAAACACAAACTTGTCGTTGAAGTCGAAAATACGACGAACCTTCTTGATGCTTTTTGCATCATCCGTGCTGGTGCGCCAAATCTTATACATGTGGCCGACGGTCTTCTCCGTGAACTTATGCAATCCGATAGAATGCTTTTCCATTGGAAAGATGTCAATATAGACGCCCTGCTCCTTCCACATACGGTCATAGTTGGTGTTCTCCAGCATCTTGGAACGACGGTCACGAATCTTGGCATAGAAGAAGAAATAGTTTTCGTCAGTGTCGCTGTTCTGCAAAGCCAGCCAGTCGGGCAGCTCGTCGGGCAGCACCTTCATCAGCTTCAGATAATCCTCACGCATCATCTCGATATCCACATCGTCATCCCAAGGGATGAAGCCATCATGCCGCATGGCACCAATCAACGTGCCGCTGCTGAGCCAATAAGGAAGTTGGTGCTTCTTGCAGATGCGATCCACCTCCATGAGGATGTCCAGCATCCGAAGTTGCTGACGGCGTAGCAGGGAACCATCAGGGTTGAAACGCTTACGGAGTTCTTCGTTGTTCATCGCTTATATCCAATTTTTCTGGTCTTTCTTTTCCATCTCAAACACAGGGCAGGTTCCCTTCGCCATCTCGTAGATCTTGGCAGCGAACAGGATGTCGTGCAAGGCGATGCCATAGTTGTAACTCAAGATGCGCTCCTCATTGGACGTGCGTCCCGGGTTCTTGCCTTGCAGCACATGATGCAGCTCGTCGTAATGACGGAAACGGTCGAAATACTTGAATCGCTGAATCTGTCCTGTGTCATCTCCAAACACTTTGTCGAAGAAGAGGTCGCAATTCTGGAAACCACGGGTATGCACAGGAATGACGGTCACTCCCTTTTTATACAGGTTGTCATCAGGGAAAAGCAGTTCTGTTGCCACCGTCACACACGAAAGCAAGACATCAGCTTCAGCCACGAAAGCACGTTTGTCATCCACAATCTCAAAAGTGACATTTTTCTCCTCCTTGAACCGCTCCACGAATTGTTCTGCCTGATCCTTGTAGCGCATCAACCGAATGGTGATGGGGCGGTCTTGGTTGTCCCGAATCAGGCAGAGTGCCACAGCTCTCGCCACATTGCCCAATCCCATCATCGAATAGGTGTCCACACCTTCTCTTTGCAACGTCCTTGCCGCCAAGGCAGCCACAGCACCAGTGCGCATCGCCGTAATCCAGTCACCATCCATAATCGCCAGCAATCCGCCTGTGGATGCATCATACAAGCTGATGGTTCCTTGCAAAACAGGCACTTGCCCTTGGATGCGATTGACAATCTTGACGCCAAAGTACTTCTTTCCGTCACGTTCAGGCAACAGACAAGGCATCGACGTCATGAAATCATCTCCTTGCGGCAGCACACTGAGCTTGGGGGGCATCTGGACTTCGTCCTTCATCAGGAAGCCTTCCTTCACCCAGGCGATGCAGTCACACGGATGGACGTTCAGCTGTTCGATCAGACTTTGCTGGATTACTGAAACTTGATGAGTCATATACCTTGCTCTATTTGAATTGCTTATACACGAATTGTTTCCCGTTCACGGAAAAGGTGGCACAAAGTTACGGAAAATTGTAGAATTGAAAAATTGAAAAATTGAAAAATTGAGATTAGGCGTAAAAAAACAGAAGATATAATAACTTCAATCCTTCAATCTTTCAATTCTTCCATTCATTTTTCGTACCTTTGCATCCAAATTACATCAAAACGAAGAACATGGAACAGAAAAATTTTAAGAGAACGACGGTGACAGCAGCACTGCCTTACGCCAATGGTCCTGTGCATATCGGACACTTGGCAGGAGTCTATGTGCCTGCAGACATTTATACGAGATACCTGCGATTGAAAGGACGTGAGGTGATGTTTGTGTGTGGTAGCGACGAACACGGCGTGCCCGTGACCATCCGTGCCAAGAAGGAGGGATGCACAGTGCAGGACGTGGTGGACAGGTATCATGGCATCATCAAGAAGTCCTTCGCTGACTTCGGCATCAGTTTCGACATTTATAGCCGAACCACCAGCAAGACGCACCACCAATTTGCTGCCGACTTCTTCAAGAAGCTCTATGACGAGGGCAAGTTTGTGGAAATCACCTCTGAGCAGTTCTACGATGAGGAGACCAAGCAGTTCCTCACCGACCGCAACATCAAGGGTGAGTGCCCACGTTGTCATGCTGAAGGAGCCTATGGCGACCAGTGCGAGAAGTGTGGTGCAACCCTCTCACCCGAGGAACTCATCAACCCTGTGAATGCCATCAACGGCAACCCATTGGTGAAGAAGGCAACCAAGCATTGGTACTTGCCGCTCGACCAATATCAGGGATGGTTGGAAGACTGGATTCTGAAAGGACATCCAGAGTGGCGTAGCAATGTATATGGACAATGCAAGAGCTGGCTCGATGGCGGTTTGAAACCTCGTGCCGTGACTCGCGACCTCGATTGGGGTATTCCAGTACCCGTGGAAGGTGCTGAGGGAAAGGTGCTCTATGTGTGGTTTGACGCTCCTATCGGTTACATTTCCAACACCAAGGAGCTCTGTGAGAAGGAGCCTGAGAAGTGGGGCACCTGGCAGAAATGGTGGCAGGATGACGAGACCCGTCTGGTACATTTCATCGGCAAGGACAACATCGTCTTCCACTGCATCGTGTTCCCTTCCATGTTGAAGGCGCACGGCGACTACATTCTGCCCGACAACGTGCCCAGCAACGAGTTCCTCAACCTCGAAGGCAACAAGATTTCCACCTCCAAGAACTATGCCGTTTGGCTGAACGAATATCTGGAGGAACTGCCTAACCGTCAGGACGAACTCCGCTATGTGCTGACCGCCAATGCTCCTGAAACGAAGGACAACGACTTCACTTGGGCTGATTTCCAAGCACGTTGCAACAACGAATTGGTGGCAGTGTATGGCAATTTCGTGAACCGCGCTTTGCAACTCACTCAAAAATATTATGACGGCATCGTGCCTACTTGTGGCGAACTCACCGACACCGACAAGACAACGTTGGCAGAGTTTGCTTCCGTGAAGGACAACGTGGAGAAGCTCATTGAGGGCTTCAAGTTCCGCGAGGCACAGAAGGAGGCGATGAACTTGGCACGTATCGGCAACAAGTACATTGCTGACGAAGAACCTTGGAAGGTCATCAAGACAGATCCAGAACGCGTCAAGACCATCATCTATATCTCCTTGCAGCTCACTGCCAATCTGGCGATTGCCTTCGAGCCATTCCTCCCCTTCTCTTCCGCCAAACTGCGTGAGATGATTTGCATGGACGAACTCAATTGGGAAGACCTCGGCAAGACAGACCTTTTGCCTGCTGGCAAGCAGTTGGGCAAGCCCAGCCTGTTGTTCTCGAAGATTGAGGATGAAACCATCAAGTTCCAGACAGACAAGCTCGAAGCCACCATCAAGGCAAACGAAGCTGCCAATGCAGAAGTGGCTCCTGTGAAAGAGACCATCGCCTTTGACGATTTCACCAAACTCGACATTCGTGTGGCAACCGTGCTGGAATGTGAGCGAGTGCCCAAGATGAAGAAGCTTCTCAAGTTCAAGCTGGATGACGGCACCCCCAAGGGACGCACCATCGTGAGCGGTATTGCTCAGTGGTACGAGCCTGAGCAGTTGGTGGGCAAGCAAGTGCTCTTCATTGCCAACTTGGCTCCTCGTGAGTTCAAGAACGGACTCGTCAGCGAAGGCATGATTCTGTCAGCAGAGAACTACGACGGCACCATCAGCGTGACCACTGTGGAGAAGGCTGTGAAAGGCGGTAGCCAGGTTTGCTAACCAGCCAAGCCCCACGTTTATCATAACGAATGAGCGTGAAGTACCAAATCAACGAACAGTATGCAGCAATGCAAGAGGTGCAGGACTTTGTGACGCACCTCCCAGCATTGTTCGAGGCAGAGGGGAAACAGCTCTTTGCCAACGGACGAAATGTGCTGAAGGTGTTTGAGGTCGTCAAGGGGCATCCCGTATTGGGGAAGGTGGTGGTGAAGCGTTTTCATGCCCGCAATATTTTCCAGACCATTGCCTACAGCACCTTCACGACTTCGAAGGCACAACGGGCATTTCACAACGGATTGAAACTGTT
The DNA here is from genome assembly GCA_017651245.1 of Bacteroidaceae bacterium. GTDB lineage: Bacteria > Bacteroidota > Bacteroidia > Bacteroidales > Bacteroidaceae > Minthosoma. Next base: position 19,963 of record JAGCDQ010000009.1, read on the forward strand.
GGAGTGCGGACTCAGCACCCCTGAACCCATTGCCTATGTGGAAGAGCGAAACGGCGAGATGCTACGCTATTGCTACTACCTCACCGCCTTCACAGAGGCAAAGAGTGTGCGGACAGCCTTGGATGTAGACTTCAACAAACCCATGGCAAAATCCTTCGCCCAGTTCATCGCCCAACTGCATCAGCATGGCTTGGTACACCACGACCTGAACTTCGACAACGTGCTCTACCAAGAACCTTCAGCTCGGCGGAGCCAAACCTCAAACCTCAAACCTCAAACCTCAAACCTCATCATTTCCGTCATCGACATCAACAGGCTCACCGTCCATCCTGCCAATCAACTGACATTAGCAGATTGCAAAGATGATTTTGTGCGCTGGACAGACAGAAAGGACTTGCTCAAATATGTGGTGGAGGAATACGCCAAAGCTAGAGGGCTTGACTTGCCCAGCACGCTGGATGAGGTGATGCGGCTGAAAGCCATTCACGACCGCAATTGGCATCGAAGAAAAAATTGGACCCATAAACTCAAACATCTATGAATTGTTATATCAGCATGGACTCGCCCAACACGGCGAAAAGACACGTGGACGAACTGATGCGCCGCTGGGGCTTCACCGACCTTGCCGTTAAGACGGGCAAGGGTAAAGTGGCGACTTTCTTCCGCAAGGTGTTCAGCATGGTCAACCTGCTGTTCAAACTGAAGAAGGGCGACGTGCTGGTCATTCAATATCCATTCAAGAAATTTTATGTGACCCAATGCCAAATTGCACATTTGAGAGGGGCTAAGACGGTGACGCTGATTCACGACCTCGGTACTTTTCGACGCCGCAAGCTCACGGCTGAACAGGAGGTGAAAAGGCTTTCCCACACCGATGTCATCATCGTGCACAACCAGAGCATGAACAACTGGCTCACGGAACATGGATGCAAAGTACCATTAGTGAACCTCGATATCTTCGATTACCTGTCTTCCGAACAGCCTTCTTCTGAACCTCATGTGAGGGGCAAAAAGCCCACTTTCACCTTTGCTGGAGGCATCAGCCAACGAAAAACAGGCTTCCTCTACCAGATTGATAAGGTGCTGGATGGATGCCATTTCGACCTGTATGGTTCAGGACTTGTTCCTGGCACAGAAAAGAATTGGCAGAACACGACCTATCACGGACAGATTGATTCAGACCAATTCATCGGAACGGTGAAAGCGGATTGGGGACTTGTCTGGGATGGTGACACCATCGATGGATGTTCTGGCACTTGGGGCAGTTACCTTCGCATCAACAACCCCCACAAGGCATCTTTCTGCTTGCGGGCAGGACTTCCCGTCATTGTGTGGAAAGAATCGGCGATGGCACCTTTCATCATCAGCAACCATCTGGGCATTGCTGTGAATTCCCTTCGCGAATTGCCTGAAAAACTGCAGGGCATCACCCCTGAGGAGTATGCCCTGTACAAACGTGCCGCGATGACCATCAAGGATGAGTTGAACGACGGACACTATTTCAAGACTGCCTTCGAAAAGGCTGTCCAATTACTCTAATACATATTTGACGCCCTTGTAGCCGTCCCAACGGCAACGCAACTGCTTCATCCACGCTTTCCATCGACGCTTCATCTGAGTGCCGGTGCTGACTTGTCGCGTCTCATAAATGGGTGGCAACGCCTTCAGTTCAGCCTGTCGCTGAGCGATGTCCTTCAGGATGGCCTGCACATCGTTGCTGATGCGCTGCACCTCTGGACGTCCTTCCCATTCCTTGAAAAGATACTCTCCATACTGCTCCAGAATGCCACAACGGTCGAGCATCCAACGCTGCTGAGCAAAGGCAAAGTGGGCAATCAGGCAATCACCGTTCACTCGGTTCATCTTTCCCAACTGGGTGGGCTTCAGACACGAGAAGAACTCCTCGTCATCTCCCTGCACATTGCCGTCGAACGCCTTCAGGTCCTTGCCGAACCACAGGATGGAGTTGATGGAGAAACGTCCCATTGCCCAAGGGTAAGAGCCACAGTAGAGTTCCTGATACTTGCCCGTAGTCAGATACTTGTCGAGGAACCACTGGTGCAACTGAGCCGCAAAGCTGCCTCGTTTCCACATGATGCGATGATTGCATTGGGCATTGTAGTAGCGGTTCAGTTTGATTTTTCCCTGCACTTGCAGGATGTAGGTGCTCATGGCGTTGTTGATGACCAGCGGTGACACGATGAAGCATTCAGGATGGTCGATGCGGAAATCCACCATCTTCTGGAAATAGTCGGGTTCCAGCCACACCACGTCGTCGTCCATCTTGATGTAGATGGTGTCCTCCTCCATGCAGAACTTATAGAACGCATTGATGGTGGCGATACCATCCACCCGCTTGTCGGGCTGCCACACCAAGTTGATTTTGGGGTATTTCTGTGCCAGGAGTTTGAAGAACTCAATGTCGCAGTTATCGATGGTGTTCACCCACACGTCATAGCGGTCGATGATGTCAGCCGCCAGCACCTGCGGAAAGAGATACTGCATGTAGCGGCGTCTTCCAGCAGCCGTGTTGCAAACGATTTTATAGCCTCTGTACATGGTTGTTTCGTTGATTTGTTGGCAAAATTACCACTTTATTTTGAAAGGACAAAGAAAAAGTGGACAAAACTATCCGAAGAAGAAGTAAGCCACGGCGATGGCAGCCAGAATGCCGAAGAGATCGGCAAGGAGTCCGCAAGTGACTGCATGGCGGGTGTGACGAATACCAACAGAACCGAAATACACGGCGAGGATATAGAAAGTGGTGTCGGTGCTTCCTTGGAAGATGCAGGCAAGGCGACCCGCAAAGGAGTCAGGTCCATAGATGGTCATCGTGTCCACCATCATACCTCGTGCGCCAGAACCAGAGAGCGGCTTCATCAGGGCTGTAGGCAAGGCTGCCACAAAGTCTGTGTTGCCTCCACAGAGTTCCACCAACCAGTTGATGCCACGAATGAGGATATCCATACCGCCACTGGCACGGAACACACCGATGGCAATGAGGATTGCCACCAGATAAGGGATGACACGCACTGCGGTGGTGAAGCCGTCCTTGGCACCCTCAATGAAAGTTTCATAGACGTTGACCTTCTTCACCATACCCGCGATGATGAAGGTGAGCATGATGCCAAACAAGATGATGTTGGCAACCAAGGTGCTAACCATATCCATCGTCTCCTTATCCATTTGAGAGAATCCCCAAATCATTGCTGCCACCAAGAGGCACATGCCTCCCAGCGTACCAATCAGTACGGGTTGGAAAAGGTTGATGCGCTGATAGATGCTGGTGATGATGATGCCTGCCAATGTAGCCACAAAAGTGGCGAGAAGAATCGGAACGAAAATATCAGTAGGTTGTGCCGCACCCATCTGGGCACGATACACCATGATGCTGACAGGGATGATGGTGAGTCCTGATGTGTTGAGCACCAAGAACATGATCATCGAATTGGAAGCCGTCTCGTTGAGTTTCGCCACCTTCTCGGCTGACCATCCTTCCAACATGCCCTGTCCCTCATTCCTCGACTTGTTCAGTTCCTGCATGCTCTCCATTGCCTTGAGTCCCAGCGGCGTGGCTGCATTGTCAAGTCCCAGCATGTTGGCTGCGATATTCATGAAGATGTGTCCTGTGGCAGGATGTCCCTTGGGAATGTCAGGAAAGAGGCGGGTAAAGAGAGGGCTGAGTGCTTTGGAGAGCAAACTCACCATACCACCCTTCTCTCCGATTTTCATGATGCCCATCCAAAGCGAGAGGACACCCGTCAATCCGATGGAAATCTCGAAGGCTGTCTTGGCATTCTCGAAAGTGGAGCCAATTATATCGGCAAACACGCCCGAATTGCCCAAGAAACACTGAATGATGGCGCACACGGCTGCCAATAGGAAAAATGCAATCCAAATATAGTTGAGTACCATGAGGGGTTGAGGTTTGAGGTTTGAGAATTGAGAATTGAGGTTTATTCTTTCACTTTTTGCTTGGCAAAGAGGTTGGCAAGAATCGTGCCGCTGATGCTGTGCCAGGCACAGGAAATCGCACAAGGCACCACAGCCATGGGGTTGGTCGCCACGAAGAAAGTCATCGCGAGGTTCGTGCCGAGACCAGCATTCTGCATGCCCACCTCAATCGAGAGGGTGCGTTTCTTCGCCACAGAGAAGTGGCACATCCTGCCCACCGAATAGCCCAGCACATAGCCAATCGTGTTGTGGCAGAACACCATTCCGAAGGTGAGCAAGAAGAGCACCAGACCATTCTCCACCAACGGGTCGTGCACCGTCGTGATGACACCACCCACGATGCAAGCCAGCGACGCCACCGACACGCCTGGCATACAAGCCTGAATCTTCTGAAACACCTCCTTGTGTCCCAGCCACACATTCAGGAAGAAGCCAATGGCAATGGGGATGATCGTGACAATGAGGATTTGCTGGAACATACCCCAGGCATCCACATCCACTCGTTCACCAGCCAGCCACAACACCAGCAACGGCGTCAGCACAGGAGCCAGCAACGTGGAGGCACAAGTCATGCCCACCGAATACGCCACATCGCCCTTGCAGAGAAACGACATGATGTTGCTCGACACGCCGCCCGGACAGCAACCCACTAGAATGATGCCAATCGCCATCGCCGTGCTGTAGGGAGCAAAGGCAGGCACCTGGCTAAACAGCCACGAGAGCGAGAACGCCACCAGCGGCATGATGGTGAACTGGGCAGCCGCCCCAATAAGGATGTCCAATGGACGCTTCGCCAACAACTTGAAATCGTCAGGCGTCAGCGTCAATCCCATCGTCAGCATGATAATGCCCAAAATAACCGTCTGCGTGTTGCCCTTCACCCATTCGAAGAGCACAGGGAAGAAAAACGTGACCACAGCCGTGAGAATCACAAACAAACTTGCCTTCCCACTCAGCGTATCACTAATAGCCTTAAAAATCTTATACATTTTCCATCCACTTAGATTTCAAATGCAAAGTTAATACTTATTGAGAGAAAAAACAAATATATTTGATTTTTTCCGAACGTGAGTACCTTGGGAAGAATTTTGCAACCCTTAAGGGTAACAAATAATGCATGGAAATATGGGGATGAAACCCCAAAAACGAACGATGTTCACATTAATTCATCTTATATTGTAGTTTATTACATCTCCAATACATCTCCAATACATCTCCAATTTTATAATTAGAGATATAATAGAGATATAATAGAGATTCCATAGAGGTGGCATAGCGGTGATTTGGCGCCAATACGGTATAAGGGTATTGCATGAATCGGAGGTACTCCTGAGGTAGACCTGCTCTTTGGGGAGTCTGCTTGGCACTCTCTAGTCCTTTGACCCTTGACCTTTACCATGAGATGATTATGATTTTCTCATTATTTCATTAATTTTTCTTGTTCTGAGAAGAAAACAAGCTATCTTTTCGCTCATTTTCACAAATTCTTCGTAATTTTGGACCCAAATTCATAAGTGTCCCGTTAAAATTGGGACGAGTTAAATATTAATCAAACAACCCCGGAATAAGGGGACCAGATTGCTCTTTGACATCATTGGAATAAGTCTTATCGAATAGTTCTCTGAGTGACGTTTTGTCCGTGAGCGACA
>JAGCDQ010000077.1 GCA_017651245.1 Bacteroidaceae bacterium
CGGACTTTCCGTTGCCAGCATCGACACGCTCGTGGCACTCTTCAGCGGACTCATTATCTTCCCAGCTGTCTATTCCATCCAGGGATTGCAGCCCGATGCTGGTCCTTCGCTTGTCTTCATCACCTTGCCCAATGTATTCCAGCAGGTGTTTGGCGATATCCCTTGGCTGGCATATCTCTTCTCCCTGTTTTTCTATTTGTTGCTAGTGATGGCGGCATTGACCAGCAGCATCTCCATGTTGGAAATGTCTGCTGCCTATTTTCATAAGAATCTGGGTATGTCACGTCCAGTGGCAGTCCTGCTCGTCGGCGTTGTGTGCCTCATTCTGGGCACCTTCTGTTCGTGGTCATTCGGCGATTGGAAGGATGTCACCATCTTCGGACTGAATTTCTTCGATTTCTTCGATTTCCTCGTTGCCAAGCTCATCATGCCCGTTGGCGGTATGCTCATGTGCATCTTCCTGGGCTGGGTGGTGGATGAGAAGGTGCTTCGTGCCGAGATGACCAACAACGGCACGATTCGATCTCCTCTTTATCCCACCTACCGTTTTATCATTCGATACGTGGCTCCCCTCTGTATCTTTCTCATCTTTGCAAACGAATTAGGACTGTTTGATGTATGTTTCTAATCAAACAGTCCCTATGTGAAATCATGTGTCTCTTTTTCTGTTGTTTATTGTAATTTGAAGTTTATTGGCATGGTGAAACGCACACGGACAGGTTTGCCGTCTTTCTTGCCAGGCTCCCATTTCGGCATGTTCAAGGTAACACGCATCGCTTCTGCATCCAATATCGGATGCACAGAACGGAAGGTGCTTGGTTCCACAACGCTTCCATCTTTGTTGACGACAAATTGAATCAGTACTCGCCCTTGGAGACCATTTTCCTGAGCGAAGCGTGGATATACCAAGTTCTGTGACAACCAGGTCATGAGTGCCTGTTCACCACCGGGGAATTTTGGGTTTTCCTCAACCATTTCGAGCACTTCGTCATAATATTCCTGACTGGATGCGTTGGTAGAGGCACCATCCTCTGCTGTGTTCTTCTCTGAACTTTCCCCCGCGAGTTTGAACGTCACTGGGAGGGTGTAACGTGTATAGACAGGTTGACCCTTCTTCATGCCAGGGCTCCACTTGGGCATGGATAAAAGCACTCGCAAAGCTTCTGCATCCAACAGCGGGTGCACAGATTTGGCAATCTTTGGCATCACCACGCTCCCTTCGTTGGCAATGACAAAGCTGACCAATACTTTTCCTTGAATACCTTCATCCAATGCAGCCTCAGGGTAAGATAAGTGTTCCATCAGCCAACTAGCCAATGCTTGTTCACCCCCTGGAAATTTCGGACTTACATCGGCAACATCATATATTTCATCTTCGGATGGTGCTGCAGCGTTCACGGGACCCATCTGTCTGGGTGGGAAGGCGAAGGCTGGCGGTGCTGCTTCTTTCTTTGGCTCCAGCTTGATGATGTCTTTATAGACCTTCGCCCAGTATTCGGCTTTCTCTTCGTCTTTGGGCACGCCGGCTCCTTGATGGTAGATGGTGGCGAGGTTGAACTGCGCGTCTTTCAGTCCTTGGTTGGCGGCTTTCTCAAACCATTCCAATGCCTTGTTCATGTCTTGTGGGACGACCTTGCCCTCGACATAGAAGGCTGCCAGGTTGTACTGAGCACCTGCGTGACCATCGTTGGCGGCCTTCTCATAGGCAGCAAATGCCTTGTCATACTTCTTTGCTTCAAGGTATTCGTTGCCTTTTTGATAGCTCTGTTCGGCTTCGGCAGCTTTTTTAGCAGCCTGTTGCCTTGCAAATTGAGCTGGGTTTCCAAATCCAAATTGTGCTGACATGTTCACCGTCACCATGAGGGCGGTTGCCAATAGAAACCATTTGTTCTTTGCCATTTTTCCAGATTTTGATAGATTAGTAAAAAGTGATTGATGTCGCAAAGTTACGAAAAAGTTCCAGAAACAAACAAGCATTTTGGAAACTTTCTCTGAAAGATTTTGTCGTTTGCGGAAAATGTTGTTACTTTGCAAGAGTATTTTGACAATCACTATTTAATACTTTTACAGATATGAAGAATTTTTCGTTTATTGTGTTGGGATTGTTCGTGTCCCTGATGATGTGGAACTGCAAAGGTCAGGCCACAGGTGATAATAACTCAGACGGAGCGGATTCCGTGGTGGCAACAGAGAACCCGCTAAAGGTGGGTATGCCTGATATGGTGAAGTTTGTGAGGGTGGTGGCTGACGAGAGCACGGAGGTGTTCATGGAGCCTGATGCGGAGAGTCCTTGGCGCGTGCTCTGGATGGAGGATCTGGAGTCGGACATGGCAGACATCGTGTATATGTGGTCGAACGAGGATGTACCCGATGACTATCGTTGTGACGAAGCTCCTGCCTATGCTGGCGATGTGCTGGCTGTAGTGGGCGAGGAGGGTGACTTCTACAAGGTGAGCATCCGTAACGATCTCAGCATGCTTAATTATGGCTATGTGAAGAAGGCAGACGTAGAGGATGTGGAGGCTGAACCAATGAATCTTGATGACTTGCTGGAGGGAATTGAATACATCCATATCCGAGTGGTGAAGGATGGCAAGTATAAGGGCTTGGTGCTGCGCTCCATCATGGACGAACTGCAAGGCGATAAATTTGAGGTGGGTGTGTTGCTGGACAACGTGCTGGCATTCCCCGAAGAGAATTCTTTCTTCATCGAATACGACCCTAATGTGAAAGAACTGACGTTTGCTGCTGATGTTCCAAACAATAATACCCCCAACTATTTCACGTTCCCCAAGTCAATGGCTTTTATAGGTGAGAACGGTTATCCGGAGGGCTTTGATCCTAACAAGCTGACGGATGAGCAGATTGACAGGATTGTGAAGGACATGATGAAGGCGGAGTCGGAGTTTGTGAAGTATGAATTTGTGATCCCGATGACGGAAGGTGGCGTGAGAACTTTCTGGCTGAAGAGCAAGTAATTGAATCGCATGGATGAATATGTTTAACCAAAAATATGATTAGAAAATGAAGAAAAGCGTTTTGTTGTTGACAGCAATGTTGATGGTATCTATGATGATGTCGGCAAAAAAAGAGAAGAAGATGCAGTATGTGGCAACATGGACCACAGCCATTCAGAAGGTGGAACCTCACAATCTGCCTCCAGCACCATATCTGTCGGGCAACACATTACGACAGATTGTGGAGATTTCATTTGGCGGTGAGGAGGTTGCTCTGAAATTGTCGAATGAGTTCAACACGGAAGAAACCGAAATTCTTGGTGTGGAGTTGGCGGAAGCAGATTCGCAGGGCTCTTCCCATCATATAGAGGGACACACATCCACTCCATTGACTTTCAACGGACTGAGAGGCGTCACCATGAAGCCAGGAGAAGTGATTGTGTCTGACCTAGTGCCTTTCAAGATGAAACCTCGCATGAATGTGGCAATCACGATTCATTTTGGCAAGGTTTCTAATACTGATGTGACGGGACATCCTGGTTCTCGCACCAGTTCCTACATAGCCAAGGGCGACACCAAGATTTTCACAGGGGCAGAGGAGACAGCGCATTGGTACTATATCAACAGTTTGTTGGTGGCTGTGCCAGAAGGAAAGTATGGTTCCATTGCAGCCATCGGAAACTCCATCACCGACGGACGCGGCACCACCACCAATGGACAGAACCGCTGGACGGATATCTTGTCAAAGCGTCTTCTGAAGAACAAGAAAACCAGGAACCTGAGTGTGCTGAATCTTGGTTTGGGTGGCAATTGTGTGCTGCGTGGCGGATTAGGTCCCACGGCAAACAGTCGCTATGACCGCGATGTACTGAGGCAAGAAGGTGTGAAGTATGCGATTGTGTTCGAGGGTGTGAATGACCTTGGTGGGGCACGAGATGGCGAGGCAACTGCCAAGCAACTGATTGAGTCGTTCAAGAAGATGATTGGGCTGGCACACGCGAAGGGAATCAAGATTTATGGTGGCACCATCATGCCATTCAAGGGCAACAACTATTATAATGAATCGCGTGAGAAGGGACGTCAGATGGTGAATGAATGGATTCGCACCTCTGGTGAATATGACGGCGTCATCGACTTTGATGCTGCCATGAGAGACCCCGAACAACCTGACCGTCTCAATCCTGAATATCTTTTCGAGAATGACTGGCTGCATCCCAATGCGAAGGGTTATCAGAAAATGGGTGAGTGTATAGACCTCAACCTGTTCACTCGATAAGCAGGGTTCTTCAAAAATAGAGAGAGGCATTTCCACATCAGGAAGTGCCTCTCTTTTTGTTGGATTGGACTCGAAAGCCCGCTTTCAGTCTTTATCCTCTCAGGTAGGGATTGTACATTTTCTCCCTGCCGATTTGGGTGGAAGGACCATGTCCGCACAGCACCGTGGTTTCGTCGGGTAGAGTGCTTAACCTCTGGAGGCTCTTCATGATTTCTTCGTAAGAACCACCTTCCAGGTCGGTGCGTCCACAACTGCCACAGAAGAGGGTGTCTCCAGCAAAAAGTATTCCGTCCTGCTCAGCGTAGAAGCAGATGCATCCACGTGAATGTCCAGGAGTGGGGATCACCTTCAGGGTGGTGTTGCCAAACTTCACCTCGCTGCCATCGAGCAGAGAAGTGCCAAGAGGAGGCAATGGAGGGTGGGGAATGCCCACACCCACGACGGAACGTATCTGTTCATCCATATTCTCATAGATGTGCAAGTCCCCATAGTTGGCTTCTGGACGAAGTCCCAAATCCCGATACACGAAAGTGTTGCCCCACACATGGTCGAAGTGCAAGTGTGTATTCAGAAGGTGTTTCACTTGCAAATCGTTGCTGGCAATATACTTTTTTATCTCCGCCCATTCATGTTCATCAGAACAGCCACAATCGATGATGACACATTCCTTTGTGTCATCACTCACCACATAGCAGTTCTCGCACAGCGGATTCACCTCGAATTTCTTAATATCCATTTCTTTCCTTTTTGAGGTTTGAGGTTTTCTTTAACCTTTACTTCACCTTTACAACAACATGCACCACTTTCTTTGTCTTAAAATATTCTTCCTCAAAGAAGTCGCTCAGTTCCCACACGGTGGCGATGTTCCTCATCGATGCAATCTCGCCAGCCAGTTCACCCCCCTTCAGGGCGATGATTCCATTGGGCACAGCATTGTGTTGGTCCTTGCTGATGTTCTTTCTTGCCACCTTCATGAGATCCGCCATTGGCATCACGGCACGCGTCACCACGAAGTCATATTGTTCCTTTATTTCTTCCGCTCTTGCATGACTGAACTTCACGTTTTTCAATCCGATAGCCGTTGCCACTTCATTTGCTACTTTAACCTTCTTTCCGATACTATCCACCAGATGGAACTGCACGTTGGGGAAGAGAATTGCCAACGGAATGCCAGGGAATCCGCCACCCGTTCCGAGGTCCATGACTGTGGTGCCGTCCTTGAAGTTCACCACTTTGGCAATACCCAACGAGTGCAGCACATGATGCTCATACAGGTTCTGGATGTCCTTGCGCGAAATCACATTGATTTTGGCGTTCCAGTCATTGTAAAGAGCCTCAAGCTGAGCGAATTGCTCAACCTGAAGCTCTGTTAAATTGGAAAAATACTTCTGAATAATCGTCATAATTTACTGATGTTGTGGACGCAAAAGGTCGTTCACGGTCTTCACGGGGTTGAATGTGCCGAGCGACACCTCCACGAAAATGGTGTTCCAGTCGCTCATCGCACCATTCCAGAGACCAGGCAACTCGAGTGCCTTGAGCTCCTTACCGTCCTTGCTCTTGCTGGAGATGAAGCCTGTCTGCGCATCCACATACTTGGTGAGGTCAAACTTGTTGCCCTTGTAGTCCTTCACAGCGCACACGAGGTCAACAGGGTTGAAGTGCGTGCCATTCTGGAACATCTGCAGGTACTCGGCATTGTCCTTGTCGATCTGGCTGCTCTCGAGAATCTGCAGGCTGATGGTGCCGTCCTGATTGTATGCCAGGAAAGGACCACCGCCAGGCTCACCCACATTCTTCACCATGCCACACACGCGCATTGGACGGTTGAGCTTCTGCTTCAGATAGATAGCGAGTTCGGCATCCTCCAGATCCTTCAGTTCAGGATTGCGGCAGGAGAGTTCGTCGCGCAGGAAGTGGATGATTTCCTCCAGTTGAGCGTGGGTGTACTTGCCGCTGTCGAGCAGTTCGAGATAGGAGAACGCCTTCTTCTGCTTGCTCACCAGCACACCGGCAATCAGCTTCTTGTATTCCACCGTCTCAGCCTTCAAGCGGTCGGGCACCACATTGTCAATATTCTTGATGAAGATGACGTCAGCATCGAGGTCGTTCAGGTTCTCAATCAGTGCACCGTGACCACCCGGACGGAACAGGATCTTGCCATCCTTGCCGCGGAAAGGCGTGTTGTCGGGGTTGGCAGCCACCGTGTCCGTGCTTGCCTTCTGCTCAGAGAAGCTCACGGAATACTTCACGCCAAACTTCTCCTCATATTTAGGAGCAACCTTTGCCACCAGAGCCTCGAACAACGCACGGTGCTCAGGGCTCACGGTGAAGTGAACGCTCACCTTCCCGTTCTTGCCACCTGCATAGAGTGCGCCCTCCACCAGATGCTCCTCCACAGGAGTGCGGGCACCATCCTCATACTTGTGGAATTTCAGCAAGCCCTTGGGCAATTTGCCATACGAGAGCCCTTCCTCGCCCAGCAGGGTGGCAATGGCAGTCTTTACGCTGCTGTCGCCACCATTCTTGCTGATGGCAGCCTTCAAGTCGTCGATGAAAGCAAACTTGTCGAGATTATCCTCAAACTTCTGGATGAAGTCCGTCTTCTCCTCCGTATCGAGAAACTCAAACAGATTCTTGAACATACGGCTTGCAGCACCCGAAGCAGGCACGAACTTCAGCACCTTTCCCGTGCCATCCAGATAAGCATCCCAAGCCGCCAGATACTCCTTCTTCTCCTCCTCGGAAGGGATGGTGATGCCATTGCCGGGCGATGCAGCCCCAGCCAGTTTCAGCCATGGAAAACCTGTCTTGAAACATTCCAACTGCGCATTCAGTTTCTCTTCCGAAATACCCTTCTTCGCGAGAAAGGTCTTGTCTTCTTGTGTAAGCATGATTTATAAGGTTTTATGGTAATTATTGATTGTCCATTCTCAGGCATGATGATAATTCCCATGTCCTGTCCTGTTTTTATTACAGTTGCAAAGATACAACATTTCTTTCAAAATCCGCACAAATTGTATCAAAATCTGCAAAAAATTGGGGTGGGGGCATTGGGGTATTGTTTGTTTAGTTGATTTTGTACACCTTTGCCGTAAAACCTAAATGAATTACTCGAGTGATAAAAACGAAGAATGCCCGGCAATGTGCCGAGCATTCTTTTTTGGAGGGTGGAGGGTGGGACTCGAACCCACGACATTCAGAACCACAATCTGACGCTCTAACCAACTGAACTACATCCACCATGTAGGGGCTTCTCCCTTTTGCGAGTGCAAAGGTACTACATATATTTGGACTGACCAAATAAAAAGGGAAGAATTTGCAATTTATTTGTAAAATTCCTTGCGTCCGGCACTAAGGGTGTTCTTCATCAGAGAGCAGATGGTCATAGGACCTACACCACCTGGCACTGGGGTGATGAAAGAACATTTGGGTGCGACGTGCTCGAAATCGACATCGCCATTGAGACGGAAGCCTGACTTGCGGGTGGCATCTGGCACACGGGTGGTGCCCACGTCGATGATGACGGCACCATCCTTCACCATGTCTTCAGTGACGAAGTTAGGCTTGCCGATGGCGGCAATGATGATGTCTGCCTCTCGGCATTCCTCTTTCAGCGTCTTCGAACGGCTGTGGCACACGGTCACAGTGGCGTCACCATACTGCTTTTGCATCATGAGTTGTGCCATAGGTTTGCCGACGATGTTGGAGCGGCCGAGGATGACGCACTTCTTGCCGGAGGTCTCGATGTTGTAGCGCTTCAGCAGGGTGATGATGCCCAGCGGAGTGGCTGACACGTAGCAGGGGAGTCCGATGGCCATGCGACCCACGTTGATAGGATGAAATCCGTCCACATCCTTGCGGTAGTCGATGGCTTCGATGATTTTCTGCTCGGAGATGTGCTTGGGAAGTGGAAGTTGCACGATGAAACCGTCCACATCGGCATCCTTATTGAGTTTTTCCACCTGCTGAAGGAGGAACTCCTCGGTGATGTCGTCCTCGAAGCGGAGCAGGGTAGAGGTGAAGCCACATGCCTCACATGCCAGCACCTTGTTCTTCACGTAGGTCTCGCTGCCTCCGTCGTGACCCACTAGAATGGCAGCAAGGTGGGGACGCTTGCCTCCTGCGCCCACAATCCTTTTCACTTCTTCTGCGATCTCTGCCTTAATGGCTGTCGCTGTTGCTTTTCCGTCTATCAGTTGCATCTTCTTTAATCTTTAACCTATACCTTTATACTTTATTTTCTGAATCCCTTCATTCGTTGCATTTGTGCCATGGCTTTCGCCATCTTGGGGTTGGTCATCTGTCGCATCATCTTGCGCATCTGCTCGAATTGCTTGGTGATGCGGTTGACTTCGTCGATGCTGGTGCCGGAACCCTTGGCTATGCGCTGTTTGCGTGATGCGTTGATGCACTCGGGATGCTCACGCTCGTATGGAGTCATGGAACCGATCATCGCTTCGACTGCCTTGAAGGCGTTGTCGTCGATATCGACATCCTTCAATGCCTTGCCCACACCTGGAATCATGGATGCGAGGTCTTTGATGTTGCCCATCTTCTTGATCTGGCTGATTTGTCCGAGGAAGTCGTTGTAGTCGAACTTGTTCTTGGCTATCTTCTTCTCCAGCCGCTTTGCCTCTTCCTCGTCGAACTGCTGCTGGGCACGCTCCACGAATGACACGATGTCGCCCATGCCGAGGATACGGTCTGCCATACGTTCTGGATGGAACACGTCGAGCGCCTCCATCTTCTCGCCAGTACCCACAAACTTGATAGGCTTGGTCACCACCGTGCGGATGGAGAGGGCAGCACCACCACGGGTGTCACCGTCCAGCTTGGTGAGGATGACACCATCAATCTCCAGACGCTCGTTGAAGGTCTTAGCAGTGTTGACGGCATCCTGACCGGTCATGGCATCAACCACCAGCAGGGTTTCCTGAGGATTGACAGCTTCCTTGATTTGCTCAATCTGCTGCATCAGCTCTTCGTCAATCGACTGGCGACCAGCGGTATCGACAATCACCACGTCGTAGCCCTTTGCCTTTGCTTCCTGAATGGCGTTCTTTGCCACAGCGATAGGGTCAGTGGCTCCTTCCTCCAGATAGCAGGGCACATCGACCTGTTCTGCCAACACGCGCAACTGCTCCATAGCGGCAGGACGGAAGGTGTCGCAGGCTGCCAAGAGTGGCTTCTTGTGGTTCTGGGTCTTCAGGCGCAATGCCAACTTGCCTGACATTGTCGTCTTACCGGCACCATTGAGACCTGCCATCAGGATGACAGTGGGGCGACCCGTCAAGTTTAGTTCCGTTGCCTGACCTCCCATCAGTTCTGCCAGTTCGTCATGCACAATCTTGACCATCATCTGGCCTGGCTTCACAGCTGTCAGCACGTTCTGCCCCAGCGCCTTCTCCTTCACGGTGTCCGTGAAAGTCTTGGCAACCTTATAGTTCACGTCGGCTTCGAGGAGTGCCTTGCGCACGTCCTTCAGTGTCTCCGCCACGTTGATTTCGGTGATTTTGCCTTCACCCTTCAGTATTTTGAAAGACCGTTCCAGTCTCTCGCTTAGATTTTCAAACATATATCTATGTAAAGTTTATAGTTTAATGTTTATAGTTAAGAGAGGGCTAACGCGATACCAGCAAACATGCCGCATGGTCTTCTTTAACCTTTAACCCTTATGTACTCCTTTATATATAAGATACGCGAGGATAGCCACCACAAGAATGATGGCAGCGATGCCGATGATGTGCGAATAGTGCGCAATGATGTCGATGAGTTCCTGCTTCGGCATGGTGCTGTGGAAAGCATAGCCGATACCCACAAGGATGCCATTCCATAGTCCTGCACCAAGACTGGTGTAGAGGCAAAACGACAGCAAGTTCATCTTTGCCAATCCTGCAGGAATGCTGATGAGCTGACGGATGGCAGGAATCATACGACCAATCAGCGTAGAGACAGCGCCTCGCTTGTCGAAGTACGCCTCTGCCTTCTCCACCTTCGCCGCGTCAATCAGACACATGTGTCCGAAACGACTGTTAGCAAACGCATACACGATAGGACGCCCCAACCAGTAGGAGAGTCCGTAATTGACCAACGCACCCATCAATGCACCCAAGGTGCCACACAGGATAATCATCGGGTAAGTCATCTCGCCCGTTTCTGCAGCCATATACGCTGCGGGTATCATCACCACTTCCGATGGAAAAGGAATGAAGGAACTCTCGATAGCCATAAAGAGGATGACCCATCCGTAATTCAGATTATCAAGCGCTCCGTTCGTAAGATTGAGGATGATTTCTTCCATAATGGGTGCAAAGGTACGATTTTTTAGTTGATAATTGATAATTGATAATTGATAATTTGAAAAATGAAGGCAAATTTCTATCTAAAAGTTTTGTCATGTCAAAAAAACGCCCTACCTTTGCACCCGCAAACGAAAAATGGGTAAGTCCTATACGGCCAGCTCCCTCGGAATCCCCCAGGGCTTGACCGCAGCAAGGGTACTTGGTTGTAGCGGCGCGATGTAGCCAGCTTACCCACCCGCCTCTTTAGCTCAGTTGGCCAGAGCACGTGATTTGTAATCTCGGGGTCGTTGGTTCGAATCCGACAAGAGGCTCAAGGATGAAACAGGGAAGAAGGTACACACTTTCTCCCCTGTTTTTTATTTGATAGTAAAAAAAGTGATATTTCCATTTGACTTTTTACTTTCTCAATCGTATAATAGGCAAAGAGAACATCAAAATGATTCAGATAGAAGACGACATAATAGTTAGGTGCCAGCGGGGAGAGAAGGAAGCTTTTCGTGGCGTGGTGCAGACGTATCAGCGAATGGTGTTCTCGTTGTCTTTGAAACTGCTGTGCGATGAAGAGGAGGCGAGAGACATGGTGCAGGAGACCTTTATTCGTGTGTGGCAGAATATGGGTGAGTATGATGCGCGGAAAAACTTCACCACTTGGATATACACTATAGCCACCCGTATCTGTCTAGACAGGTTGAAGAACATGAGGCACACCGTTCCGATGCCTGAAGACGAAAAGGTGCTGCGACGCTTTGCCTCGGATGTGGACACCCACAGGACATTGGAGAACCAGGAATGGGTGTCAATTGTGAGGATGCTGGCAGAAGGGTTGGGGGAGAAGCAGCGGATGGTGTTCACGCTCTGTCAGTTAGAAGGGCTTTCCTCCTCAGAAGTGGAAGAGATAACAGGCTTGGATTCCAAACAGGTGAAGAGCAACCTATATGTAGCTCGGCAAACTATTCGTGAACAATTAAAAAAATTAGGATATGACACAAATGGATGACATACTGGAGAGGCTGAAAGGTCAACAGCCCATGTTGGAAAACCCCGATGAAATGGTGGACAACATCATGGCAAACCTGCCTGACAGGGAGGTGCAAGATGCTGAAAGCGAGGATCGGGAGGACAGGAAGGCGCACACGCTCTTGATTGCTCTGCGCACTATCACGTCGGCTGCGGCGATGCTGCTGATCGGGCTGTTCATCTATGTGAATCTACCGACGGAGATGGCTTCTCAACAAGCCAACACGTATAGAACAGACTTGGTGCAAGGCAACACGCTCGAGAATTTGTACACACGTTCCTTGCAGAAGAGTCAGTCAAATTTAATCAGTTACACCCAATTCAAACAGATGCTTTATGAGAAAAATTAGTTTATATCTGATGCTCTTGACATCAGCTGTGTTCATCGCTTCGTGCGAGAAACCCAATGTGCACATGCACACCATCGTTAAAGAGGACGGATGGATTGAACGCCAAATCACGTACAGCACCATCATGTCGCAGGAGGAGCGCGATTCCCTCTGGAAAGGTGACAAAGTATGCTGGGCAGAACCTGTGCCTGAGTGCCTGAACATCGATGCCTTCATGGGCTCCAACACCGAAGTGAACGGCGACACGGTGACCACCACCTTCTCCCGCAGTTTCCGTTCGCCAGAGGAGATGTGCGAGCAGACACCTCTGCAACTGAACGGCAGACACCTGCAGTCGAGTGCCAAACTGGAGAAGAAGTTCCGTTGGTTCTACACGGAATACATCTACGAGGAGACTTTCAACACGGTGGCTGACACCTTCAAACTTCCTGCCACGAACTACGCCGATCAAGATGTTGTCAGTTACTGGTTTACGGGTCAACCCAACCTGCTCGAAGGACTTAATGGGGCGGAGGCATCTGAGAAAATCAGCAAAATGGAACCATTTGTTACACAATGGATTAACGACAATCTTTTCAAGATGGGCTTTGACTACATCGTCAACCACTACGACTCCATTCAGAACCCTCCAGTGGATAAGGAAAAGTTTGTGGCACTCCAAGACTCGTTGGCAAAATCTATCATGAAAGACGTGGACAAAGCCGAATGGGATGCAGCCGAAGAGTTTGAGAAGTTCTTCCATTCCAATGCCTACGCACCCTTCTTCGACGATGAAACGCCACTTGGAAAGGGTCTGTCAGAGGAACTGTCCAACAAACTCAACATCTTCTGGTTCTCGGTGCCTTATACCCTCGAAATGCCTGGCATGATTGTGAATCCTGGCACGGGAATCATCAAGGATGGCATCATCCACTATTCGCTGACATTCGAACGGCTCATCCCTGGCGACTACATCATCACGGCCACATCACGTGTCACGAACATCTGGGCATATGTTGTCAGCATCCTCATCATTCTTGCCGCCATCTTCCTTTTCATCTATCAAGGCAGAAGAAAAAAATAAGTTAATCACGTTCGGAAAAATTCGAATATATTTGGTATTTCGCTCACTTATCCGTACCTTTGCAGCCCTAAAGCATTCAGGGTATGGTACATTTGGACAAGCAACAGACACGTGAGCAATATGAAGCGCTGGATAGCATCGCGTTCATCCAATGGGTGACGGATGGCTATCTGGCTGCTGTTGGTGGGGCATTGACAGCAGAGAACATGGAGATGCTGAGTGCAGAACAACATGCTGTGCTGTGCTATCGCTATGTGCTGGACGAGGTGATGGAAGGTGGATTCATCCAACTGATTCTGAATGGATACGCACCCTACGTGCTGGAGGGTCCATTCCCGATGGTGGTCAAGAAAGAGTGGGGCATGAAGGACTTCTCGAAACTGTTGTATGCCGCGAAATCGGAGTACCACAGGCATCAGGAGGAATTGTCGCAGGACATGAGCGACGAGGACTTCATGGCGCTGTATGAGCAGTTGGAGGATCTGAACGAGTTGGGCGATGACTTCCTGGACGCGCATCAGGAGGAAGTGACCCCAGCGGTGGCGAAGATGATTGTGGAGAATTTGGAGAAGTTTTTATAGTTGACAGTTGACAGATGACAGTTGACAGTTTGAATTATGGGAAAGAATAAGATAGCGAAGAATCAGCAGGTGAACATCAAGAACAAGAGGGCGTCGTTCGACTATGAGTTTATCGACACCTTCACGGCTGGCATTGTCCTGACGGGTACGGAGATCAAGAGCATCCGCGCAGGTAAGGCGAGTCTGGTGGACACGTACTGCTACATCAATAATGGGGAGATTTGGGTGAAGAACATGTATGTGGCACTCTATTCGGAGGGTTCGTACAACAACCATGTGGAGCGCAGGGAACGCAAGTTGCTTCTAAACAGGAAGGAAATCCACAATTTGCAGGAAGACACGAAAGCGCCAGGCTTCACAATTGTTCCTGTGCGTCTGTACATCAACGAGAAGGGTTTGGCAAAACTCGACATTGCACTGGCACGAGGAAAGAAGGAATATGACAAACGCCAGACGATGAAGGAGAAGGAGGATAGGAGGGAAATTGACCGAGTGAAAAAAGCACACATTTACTAATCAGACACAAAGATGCAGATACACGACATCATCAAAGAACGAATACTGATACTGGACGGTGCGATGGGCACGATGATTCAGCGGTATGAACTTCAGGAGGAGGACTTCAGAGGCGCACAATTCGCTGATGTATCTGGGCTGATGAAGGGCAACAACGATATCCTTTGCCTGACCCGTCCAGATGTGATTGCTGACATTCACAAGAAATATCTTGAAGCAGGGGCAGACCTCATCACTACTTGTACTTTCTCATCACAACGGGTATCGATGACTGACTACAATGTGCAGGAGTATTGTCGAGACATCAATCTGGCTGCCGCAAGGATTGCCCGTCAGTTGGCAGATGAATATACGGCAAAAACGCCGATGAAACCGCGTTTTGTGTTGGGTGATGTGGGACCCACGAACAAAACATTGAGCATTTCGCCTGATGTGAATAATCCTGCTATGCGAAGCCTGACGTATGATGAACTGGTGGATGCCTATGTGGAGCAAATGGAAGCGTTGTTGGAGGGTGGGGTGGATGCCTTGTTGATTGAGACCATCTTCGACTCCTTGAATGCCAAAGCTGCCATCTATGCTTCTGAGATTGCAATGGAGAAAATGGGGAAGAAAGTACCGTTGATGTTATCCATCACTGTCAGCGACACGGCAGGGCGAACCCTCTCAGGACAGACCTTGGAAGCATTCTTGGCAAGTGTGCAGCATGCCGACATTTTCTCCATTGGTTTGAACTGCTCGTTTGGTGCCCGCCAATTGAAGCCATTCCTGAAAGTGCTGTCAGAAAAAGCACCTTATTATATCTCAGCACATCCGAATGCGGGTCTTCCCAATTCTTTAGGACTCTACGACCAGACGCCAGAGATGATGGCGGAACAGGTGAAGGAATATGTGGATGAGGGACTGGTGAACATCTTGGGTGGTTGCTGTGGCACGACGGAGAAGTTTATCGAATTATATCCAGTCCTTGTGGAGGGAAAGAAACCTCATGTTCCTGCAGAAAAGTCAAAGAATATGTGGCTGAGTGGATTGGAACTGCTGGAACTCACACCCGAACGCCGTTTCGTGAATGTAGGCGAACGATGCAATGTGGCTGGCTCACGTAAGTTCCTACGTCTCATCAACGAAAAGAACTACGAGGAAGCCCTTTCCATCGCAAGAAAGCAGGTGGAGGACGGTGCGCTGGTCATCGATGTGAATATGGACGATGGTCTTTTGGATGCCAAGCACGAGATGGTCACGTTCTTGAATCTGCTGATGAGCGACCCTGACATAGCTAAAGTGCCTGTAATGATTGACTCCAGTGACTGGAACGTGATTACGGCAGGTCTGAAGTGTGTACAGGGAAAGAGTATCGTGAACAGTATCTCCTTGAAGGAAGGGGAGGAGAAGTTCCTTGAGAAAGCCCGTGAAATCAGGCGTTTAGGCGCTGCAACGGTGGTGATGGCGTTTGATGAGCAGGGACAAGCAACCACTTATGAACGGAAGATTGAGATCTGCAAACGCGCTTATCATTTGTTGGTGGACCAGGTGGGTTTCAATCCGCTGGACATCATTTTCGACCCCAATGTGTTGGCTGTGGCGACAGGCATGGAGGAACATAATGCCTATGGACTTGATTTCATTCGTGCCACAGAGTGGATTCGACAGAATCTGCCTGGAGCACATGTGTCGGGTGGTATCAGCAACTTGTCTTTCTCGTTCCGTGGAAATAATTACATCCGTGAAGCAATGCATGCGGTGTTCCTGTATCACACCATCAGCAAAGGTCAGGATATGGGTATCGTCAATCCTGCCACGCAGGTGTTGTACAGCGACATCCCAAACGATGTGCTGACAGCCATTGATGATGTATTGCTCAATCGTGATGAAGGTGCAACGGAACGATTGATTGAAATTGCCGCTCGAATCAAAGCCGAAAAAGATGCAGAAAAGGAAGCGCTTAAAAATGGCGGTGTTTTACCAAAGACTGCTGCAGATGATTGGCGAAACGGCACCATTGAAGAGCGACTGAAGCATGCGTTGGTGAAGGGCATGGGCGATTACCTAGAAAATGATTTGGACGAGGCATCCAAGCTCTATGACAATCCTGTCAAGATTATCGAAGGCCCACTGATGGATGCCATGAATACCGTCGGTGAACTCTTTGGCGCTGGAAAGATGTTCTTGCCACAAGTGGTGAAAACAGCACGAACGATGAAACGTGCCGTGAGCATTTTACAACCCCTTATCGAGGCAAGCCGTTCGGAAGGGGCACAGAAGGCAGGCAAGGTGTTGTTGGCAACCGTCAAAGGTGATGTGCATGACATCGGAAAGAACATCGTAAGCGTGATTCTTGCCTGCAACAATTACGAAATCATAGACCTTGGCGTAATGGTACCTACAGAGACCATCGTGGATCGTGCCATCGAAGAAAAGGTCGATATCATCGGACTTTCTGGATTGATTACACCGTCGTTGGAAGAAATGGTGAATGTAGCACGTGCGCTTGAGGAACGTGGTGCTGACATCCCTATCATGATTGGTGGAGCCACCACCAGCGAACTTCATACCGCGTTGAAGATAGCACCCGTCTATCATGGTCCTGTCCTTTGGATGAAGGATGCTTCGCAAAACGTGATTGCCAGTGCCAAGTTGCTCAACCCTGACACAAGAGCCGAATTGACCGATGAATTGGACAAAAAGTATGCCGAACTCCGTTCTGAAAAAGCAGAAGGGGAGTCCGGCACGATAAGTTTGGAAGAGGCTCGAAAGAGGAAACCGAACTATTTCAATTGATAATTGATGGTTATGAAAGATGTTTCGCTTCGTTCCACCAAGCATCCATCTGTTCTAAGGTCAGGTCTTTCAAGTCCTGACCTTTTTCTTTCGCTTTGGCTTCCACATAGTTGAAACGCTTGATGAACTTTTGATTGGTGTGTTCAAGAGCATTGTCAGGGTTGATTTTGTAGAGTCGGGCAGCGTTGATGAGACTGAACATCACATCGCCAAATTCCTCTGTGGCATGCTGTTTGGCAACCGCTTTCGCTTCTTCTGTTTCCGCGTTGTTGTAAAGCATTTCAACTTCTGCTTCAAACTCAGTGATTTCCTCCTTCACCTTTTTCCACACATCACGACGTTCTTCCCAATCGAAACCCACGTTGCGCGCCTTGTCTTGAATACGATATGCCTTGATGAGCGAGGGGAGGGCATCGGGCACCCCAGCCAACACGGTTTTGTTACCGTCCTTTTCCTTCGTCTTGATTTGTTCCCATGTGCGTTTCACATCGCTGGCAGTCTCTGCTTTCACATCGCCATACACATGAGGATGACGGAAGATGAGTTTGTCGCATAGTTTGTGGCATACATCTGCCACATCGAACGCACCTTTTTCTTCACCAATTTTGGAGTAGAATACAATGTGGAGTAATACATCACCCAGTTCCTTGCAGATATTGAGGTTGTCCTCTTTGATGAGGGCATCGCAGAGTTCATATGTTTCTTCAATGGTGTTGGGACGAAGTGATTCATTCGTCTGTTTCCTGTCCCATGGACATTTCTCACGGAGGTCGTCCATCACGTCCAACAAACGTCCGAACGCTTCCATTTTTTCTTGTCTTGTATGCATAATCAGTTATTATAAATAATGTGAGCACAAATTTTCTGCAAAGGTACGAAATTTTCCTCATTTTTATTTTGTAGTGTCTAAAATTTGTACTACCTTTGCACTCGCAATTGACAGAGGAGTGCCTTTAGCGGAGGAAAACGCGCCTCTTCAAGCAATTCAGAACACACGGTTCCGGAAGGATGGGTGAGTGGCTGAAACCACCAGTTTGCTAAACTGACGTACGGGTTACCGTACCGGGGGTTCGAATCCCCCTCCTTCCGCACCTTTCTGATGGCGCTTTCGTCTAGCGGCTAGGACACATGCCTCTCACGCATGGAACACGGGTTCGATTCCCGTAGGCGCTACCACTTCGGAATCAAAGCCCTGCATGGGGCACTTGGCGCTTTCGTCTAGCGGCTAGGACACATGCCTCTCACGCATGGAACACG
This sequence comes from Bacteroidaceae bacterium, assembly GCA_017651245.1. GTDB lineage: Bacteria > Bacteroidota > Bacteroidia > Bacteroidales > Bacteroidaceae > Minthosoma. The sequence continues at coordinate 18,101 of JAGCDQ010000077.1, forward strand.
AGTTCGATTCTCGTAGGCGCTACAATTGATAAAAATGTGACAGGACATAACAGAATGTGTCTTGCACATTTATTTTTTGTGAAAAATTTATGCTTCTCTTTTCAACTTCCGACAAATCTTTGTAACTTTGTCGCGATCATACTAAACAAACAATGAAAAAGACAACTCCTTCTAAGATTATCAAGAAAATCAGCATCATGCTGCATCCCTACAAAAAATCCCCCAATGCCCCCACTTATGAAGACATTGCTGAAATGTGTGGCACGACTCCTGACAGAGTCTATCGCATTGCACATGGATCACACATCCACTCTTTTGAAGACAGCGCAACGCTGACCGAACTGCAAAGAAGAGGTATTGTTCGTAGTTAACCTTCTGGCTAACTATCATTCTTTGGTCACTTCTTCCACATACTGAATGAGTTTTCGATAGAAAGCATGATGGAGCAGGGTTCCCTTGTCTCCAAAAATAATCAGTTTCATACGTGCACGCGTCATCGCGACATTCATGCGGCGCAGGTCGGAGAGAAAGCCGATCTGCCCATTGTCATTGCTACGCACAAGACTGATGAGAATGATGTCTCGCTCCTGTCCCTGAAAGCCATCGACAGTATTGACGCTAATGAACTGTCGGAATGGACGGAACTCTTCTCGTTTGCGTATTTGCTGACGTAGGTATTGTGTCTGCACCTTGTAAGGAGAGATGATGCCCACATCCAAACGCTCAGACAAGAAACGTTCCTTGCCTATTTTATCAATGTAATTCTTGAGGGTGCTAAGGACCAACTCGGCTTCTGCTTTGTTGATGCGTCCATGATTTTCGCCAATAAATTGTTCTGTAAAATCGATGTTCAGCTTCTCTTCCTCTTTGAGTTCCTCGTTCACTTGCTGCAGCATCTCGTTGCCGTCAATCCATTGAATGGGGTGTTCCCAATCGAGTACGGAACGATGCTTCACACTCTCATCCGACTCCACTTCACCATGGTAGAACCAGTCGGAAGAGAATTTCATGATGGTGTCGTTCATGCGGTACTGCACTTTGAGCAACGTGACGGCATCAGGTTGATTCTCCACGATACGTTCCATGAGTGTCTTTCCAAGCCCCTGTTTCATCGCTTCGTAACATTTGATGGTGGGTGGAAGTTGTTGATGGTCACCTGCGAGGATGACACGTGAGGCGCGCCTTGTAGCAATCCAGCATGCCGGCTCCAGGGCTTGTGCTGCCTCATCAATGAAAAGGGTGGAAAATTTGTGTCTCACCAGTAGTTTGTTGGCAGAACCGACCAAGGTGCATGCCACCACACGTGCTTCATCAAAAAGCTGGGCGTTGATGTTCATCTCAATCTCTGCAGCACGATCACGCAAACGTGCTATCTTCTGATGGATGTTGTCACCTCGTTTGCGGTTCTCCTTCATCTGACGAATGGTCTTTCGGATGCTCCACAATTCAGGGTAGTCTGGGTGACTCTCGAATTTACGCTCGTAGGTGAAAGACAGCATCTTGTCGTTCACACGCGAGGGATTGCCAATACGAAGAACAGGTACACCATGATCCACCAGTTTCTCACTAATCCAATCGACAGCCATATTGCTTTGAGCACACACCAAGACTTGCGTTTCACGATGCAGGGTTTCATAAATGGCTTCTACGAGTGTCGTGGTCTTTCCCGTTCCAGGAGGACCATGCACCACTTCTACATCCTTTGCCCAAAGCACCTCATTCACTGCTGTCTCCTGTGTCTTGTTCAACCAAGGGAATTGCATCGGGGTGAAGGTACGCTTCTCTGGTTTCATCTGTCCTGCAAAGATGTCTCTCAAATCTGCCAAACGGTTGTTCTTGGCATTGATGACATCATCCAGTGCATGAAACATCGTCTTGTAAGAAGTTTCATCAAAATAGAGCTGAACACCAAAATTGTTAGCATTCTGCAGGTCAATCAATGCTTGCGAAGAGGGTAGTGTGACCACCATTTTGTCGCCATCCACGTATGAAACCGTCGATGAAAAGGCATAATATTGAATGTCAGACTTGTTTTTAATGTCGTCGTTGAGGTATTGTGCATTGAAAGAAAAGAACTGCACAGGCTTTCCATATTCAAACAAATGCTCGATGTCCTCATCAGCCTCATCATGGTCTTTTTTAACGATTTCAACGACCAACTGGTTCAGAGAATTGTAATAACTACGTCCTGCTTCGACAGGATACCAGCAGACGCCTCGATGAATCTTCCGCTTGATGCCCATCTTTTCCGACTGCACACGAAACTCCTCCTTTTCTGAATCATATTCCATCTGCAGGAGTTGACGAAGTCGCTGCAAATATAGAGTGCTGTTCTGCATGGTGAATTAGTCAATGTGAAGGATTAGCGCATCAATGAAAAGCGTAAGTTCATTGCTTTCTATCAGTTGATGATGACGAAGCACATTGAGTTTCTGTTGCAAGTTCTCAATGTTGTTTATATTAACAACGGGGGAGAGCTGCTGATAGGCTTCTTTTATCTTACCATCCGTTAAGAGGACAAGACCATACAGGATATTCGCCTCCTCATTGTTGGCGTCATTGGCTTGCAATTCATGCGCAAGCTTCAGAGTTTCCTCTTTCTTTCCATTGACCATTAAGCACCAAGCCAAGAGCTGTTTCACCAACAACGATTCTTCATCCAAGAAAGATGCCTTATACAACAATGGTAACGCTTCTTCATATCGATTGCATTGAATGAGCGATTGAGCCGCATTGACGACATATTTCAGATGGTCTGGATCGATTTTCAGCAATTCATGATAATAGTTGATCGCCTCATCCATTCTACCAGAATTATAGCACAGCGATGCCAGATGGCTGAGTGTCCATTTAGAGTTAGGTTTGAGACTATTTGCCACCGTGTAGGCGTGGATGGTTTCGGATGTTTGGTTCAACTTCTGGTAGCAGAATCCAATCTTTTGCCAAACGCTTGCCAAATCAGGATCGAACTCATTGTCTGCAATTGTCGTGAAGAGGTCTAATGCCGCCTGATAAAACTCCTTTCGCATCAGGAAGTCAGCATATTGGGTCATTTCCTCTTTGTTGTCTGCCAAAAGTTGTTGCAGCCAAGGGTTGCTGAAGGGTGTAATGGGCTGCTCTTTCAACGTTGTGAAAGGATTGGCAAATTGCAGTTTATAAGGATAAAGGTGGTAGAAACGGTACAAGTCAAACACATAGTGCCGACGGACATCCGCCTTCTTGGGTTTGTGCAGCTCTGCACTTTCAGCCAAATCATCAATGTCCATTCCATTGGGAATCTGGTTGCTGATTTGTGCCTCAACAGCACTTTCTCCCATACTGCCAAGATTGGAGAAGGTGAAGCAGAGGGAGTATTTGTCACTATTGCAAAAAGGACTTCCGTTGAGAATGAGACGGATGACCTTCTTGACCATTCCATCGGAGAACTTCTTGAGTTCAGGTGTGTAATTGTTGTCCAATGAGAAAGGGTAGAACCAATGGGGCATTTGGTGGAAGAAGGGGTATCCCTTCAAAGTGGAGAACGATGCGAAATAAACATCTGCACCATCCAGCTGCATCTCAGCCATTTCATGCATTTTTTTGTTCATCTTTTCATCCGTCATCCATTCAGGGTTTTCTCCATTCTTGATAAAAGCCTCAGGATCAATGTTCTGTTCCTCTGGATTTTTCTTTTTCATCACGCCCTGCATCAGTGCAGGCATGATGTCGTTACGCATCCTTGATGTGACGCTTTCAGTCGTGCAGCTCATCTGCAACTGCATCATGGTGGCATATAAGTCGTGGATAAACGTGCTATCCTCGCTGTAAACACTCAAACGATCTTTTAAGTCTTGATTGTCCTTGATCTGAACAAAGAAGAAATGGAGCACGAGCAAGAAGCCGACCAATGCGCGCTGAGAAACGATTTCATCTTCCACCAAGTAGCAATCCAGCAAGAACAACAATTTTGTAGCATCCACAAATTCAAAAAGAGATAGGGTGACAGCTGTGATGAAAACAGCCTTGTCATTGGCGCTGATGCTGTCAGAGAAGATGATACGATTGGCTTGGTCCACATCGGTGTTCTGCCACACATCGCTGGTCCATGTCCAGTTGAACAGGCTCAGCATAGCTGTCTCATGTTCTTCTTTGAGACCTTCCAAACGGTGCTGACGAATGGAATCGCGCAGCAGTTCATCTTGTGTGACTTCCGTTGTTTCCTGCGACACCCTTTCTAATTGACTGACAAGATTTTCGAATGATGGAATCCGCTTCATTTCCTTGCAGACACTCACATACTTTTCCTCTGGATGCACCTTGATACGCTCCAGACGTTCTATACGGCTGATCACAAAACTTAGCTGATGGCAAATGTTGGTACGAATACGTTCACGTTGTGCATCATTGAAACCCTGCAACATGAACTGCAACATTTGCTGATAGGTTGTCCACAGGCTCTCCGTCTCTTCCATCAGTTCCCAGTTGCCAATCTCGGCAACCTTCTGACGAATCAACGGGAAAGTCTCAGCGAGATTTTCCTTTCTGAGTTTTGTCTGTATGTAAATATAGTCCATCTTTTTACGTTAATCTCTAAAACCAAAACTCTCGCCCCGATGCCTTACTTCTTCACCAGTCCTCTTCCTTTCGCCCATTGCTTCACATCCGTCATCATCGAATCATCAAAAGTGATGCTAGGCTTCATGGGTACATACTTAAACAAAGTGTCTGGCAGATGGATTCGATGTGGTTCTGGAATGTATTCCAACGTGTTTGACAGGGTGTCAGCATTCAGCGCCTTCACAGCTAAGTCATACACACGCCTTATCTTTTCTATTTCGTTTTTTCGTGTCTGATAAACGGAGTCATTGAACAGTACACACATCAGATTTTCCACCTTCTTTTCCACCCCCAAGTCGCTGGTTCCGTTCAGACGTTTTGCGCCTCTTGCCACAGCCTCACTGGCATATGGCTCTGGAAGAATGGCACCATCATACTGGTCTTGGTCGACCATCATTCCACGTAGTTTGATATTGTTAATCTGTGGTTTGTTCAGATCAATGCTTTGCAATTTCACAGATTCCAGAATCTTGTCCGCAAAGTAATCCACAGCCGAGTGGCGAGTGATGCCGATGATCTTTTCCTTTAGACTTTCCGCTTTCAACAATCGTGCTTTTGGGGAGGTGATGAGCCACATTTTCAGTTCGCCCACCATCGCCACATAAGAGGTGTCTCCTTGTCCTTGCCATATACAAGCCTTCACCAAATCGCTCACGATGCCATCAATGTCACCATTCACGAAAGCGGTATCAGCATCCATCGCTGCCTCGAATGTGACAAGATTCACATCCACTCCCAACGAATCAAAAAGTCCTATGGAGTCAGCATAATAGAAGGGGAGGCAGTCCATCGTTGGCAGCACACCCAATCTGAGGGCTGTGGAATCCTCATCACCAGCATTCTCGTTCGTGGAGTTGCACGAACCACAGAAGGCTGTCACTAAAAGGATGGAAAGAAAGAAAAAGAGTTTACGCATACACGATTGATTGAAAAGGGCAACTTGCTTCGCACTTGAAACAAGTTGCCCCTGATTATTTTAGATATGATTCTTATTCACCCTTCACAGCTGCGATGCCAGGAAGAACCTTACCCTCGATGGCCTCAAGAAGTGCACCACCACCTGTAGAGATGTAAGAAACCTTGTCTGCAAGACCAAACTTGTTGACGCATGCTACAGAGTCACCACCACCGATGAGTGAGAATGCACCTTCCTGAGTAGCCTTAGCAACAGCCTCACCTACGGCACGTGAACCTACAGCAAATTCATCGCTCTCGAAGCAACCTGCAGGACCATTCCAGAGGATAGTCTTGGCACCTTCAATAGCCTTGGCAAACTTAGCCTGGCTCACAGGACCAACGTCGAGACCTTCCCAACCAGCAGCAATTGCGTTAGATGGAAATGTCTTCTTCTCAGCACCTGGCTTGAGGGAGAATGTGGAGAAATCGAAGCCGTTGCAGCATACAGAATCCTCGCCGAGAACGAGTTCTACGCCGTTCTTCTTTGCCAGTTCCTCAACACCGAGAGCAACGTCCAGCTTGTCAAGCTCTACGATAGAGTTACCGATCTCACCACCATGAGCCTTCATAAAGGTGTAAGTCATACCACCACAGAGGATGAGCTTGTCCACCTTGCCAAGGAGGTTCTCGATGATACCAATCTTAGTGGAAACCTTAGAACCACCCATGATAGCCACGAATGGACGCTTGATGTTGTTGAGCACGTTGTCAACAGCCTGTACTTCCTTCTCCATGAGGAGACCGAGCATCACGTCCTTCTTGTCGAAGTAGTCAGCGATGACAGCGGTAGAAGCGTGCTTGCGGTGAGCAGTACCAAAGGCATCCATCACCCAGCAGTCAGCGTAAGAAGCGAGTTTCTTAGCGAACTCCTTCTGGCTTGCCTTCATAGCCTTCTTAGCCTCGTCATATTCTGGAGTGCCTTTCTCAACACCTACTGGCTTACCTTCCTCTTCAGGATAGTAGCGGAGGTTTTCGAGAAGGAGAACTTCGCCAGCCTTCAATGCAGCAGCCTGTGCCTCAGCCTTCTGGCAGTCATCAGCGAACTGTACAGGAACGCCCAATGCCTGGCTCACAGCAGGAACAATCTGCTTCAGAGAAAGTTCTGGCTTCACCTTGCCCTTTGGCTTACCCATGTGAGACATGATGATGAGGGCACCACCTTTCTCAAGAATCAGCTTGAGAGTGGGAACTGCACCACGAATACGAGTGTCGTCTGTGATGACACCATTCTGGATTGGCACGTTGAAATCTACACGCACGATTGCCTTCTTACCGGCAAAGTTGTACTCATTGATTGTCATAATACTTTAGTTTTAAATTTGAACTTTATTTGTTGTTTAGTTTTAATATTGTTCGTTTTCATTGGGGAAGTTGCCTTCTTTCACATCCTCCACATAGTGTCCGATGGCATCAGTCATGACAGTGTTCAAGTCTGCATAGCGACGAAGGAACTTGGGCGAGAAACCACGAGTCATGCCCAGCATATCTGAGATCACCAACACCTGGCCATCGCAACCACCACCTGCACCAATACCAATCACAGGAATCTTCAGTTCGCTTGCCACTTGTGTTGCCAACTTAGCAGGAATCTTTTCCAGCACCACAGCAAAACAGCCTGCATCTTCCAGTGCATGTGCATCGCTGATGAGTTTCTGGGCTTCAGCCTCTTCCTTGGCACGAACGGTATAGGTGCCAAACTTGTTGATGGATTGGGGCGTCAGTCCCAGGTGTCCACAAATGGGGATACCAGCATCCAAAATCTTTCGAACGGCAGGGATGATTTCCACACCACCTTCGAGTTTAAGTGCGTCGCAGTGGGTTTCCTTCATGATACGGATGGCGTTGGTGACAGCCTCCGTCTCGTTCACCTGATAGGTTCCGAAAGGCATGTCGCAAATGACCAATGCACGTTTCACACCACGCACTACAGCCTTGGCGTGATAAATCATCTGGTCGAGAGTGATGGGGAGGGTAGTCCAGTTACCAGCCATCACATTACTGGCAGAATCACCCACAAGGATGATATCAATGCCTGCATTGTCAGTGATGGTGGCTGTTGTGTAATCATACGATGTAAGCATGGCAATCTTTTTACCTTCTGCTTTCATCTGAATCAGTCTATGAGTCGTGACCTTACGCTGGTCCTCTACTAAATATCCTGCCATTTTTCTGATTTTTGCTTAACAGGATGCAAAGTTACATATTATTATTAAAACTCAAACAATAAACGTGCATTTATTTGTCGTCTGGTCAGGTAATTTGGTACGGCAAATTGATGATTTGTAATGTCTGTCACCCAATAATAACTGTTCACGTTCGAAATGTCGAGAATGTTAAAGCCGTCCAGACCCAGCCAAATGTTGCGGAAAGCACGGCCCACACCCGTGTAGATGTGCTTGTCCTCATTCTTCAGCAATCGGTAGCTGATGCCAATATCGACACGGCGATAGCTGGGCATGCGGAACACCTGTTTTTCACGACCAGAGTGGGGTGGTCCGAAGGGGAGTCCGCCGGCATAATGTGCCTGCAAGGTCATCTTCCAACGGTCGGTGGTGGGGAAATAATCGCTGAAGAACAAAGAGCAATTCAGGCGTTGGTCGGTAGGGCGGGGGACGGACTTGCTTCCATTGATTTTCTCCTCTGTCTTCATGACGCCCACACTCAGCCATGAATCGGTGCCAGGCACGAATTCACCATAGATCTTCAAGTCAAGACCTGCTGCATAACCCTTGGCAATATTGCCACCATAATAGACAACACGCACATTATCCACATTGTAAGGAATCAAGTTGCTCAGCACTTTATAGTAAGCCTCTGCTGTGAACTTGAAAGGTCGCTGATTCACGCGGAATTTATATTCCATACCCAACACAAAGTGGATGCTTCGTTGCGATTTGATGTCCTTGCGTAAGAATGCCACAGTGTTGTTGTTCGTCGTAATCGTATCGCGCATTTCCTTATAGAAAGGTGTCTGGTGGTAGACACCTGTGGAGAAGCGATAGGTCAAATTGTCATTTTGGGCAGGGGTGAAAGCCACCGTCGCACGAGGAGAAAAGAGTGTTTCCTTGTTCCAATCCCAATGTGTCAGTCGAGCACCATAGTTCAACACCAAGCTTCCTTCTTCAAATTCCTTACGATAAGTATCCTGAAGATATAACTCATAATGCTTTGATTTCTCGCTATTTGTGGACACCATATTATAGATAAGGTCGAGGCGGTTAGTGGTGTGGGGGAGTGAGTAGCCTGCTGAGTCACGCATCTCCCATTCACGCATCGTCTCATCCACTTTCTCCATCTTCATCAAAGCCCCATATCGAAGCCAATGATTGGTGAATCGATTCTGACCTGTAATGCCTATGCTGGTCATGCTGGCATTCAATCGGTTACGGGCATGTTCATGATAAGTTCCGATACCCAGACTCTCATCATCTCCATCATTGTTTAGCCAATACTCACCATTGATGTCGTAGGTCTCGCGTTCCTTGGTCTTGAAACCAGACCAATTAAACGTCAACAAGTTCATTTTATTGAAGTTATGGGTGATAGAGAAGGCTCCAAAATAGGTGTGGAACTTGTCCTGTTCACTGCCATCAAAATAGACCTTAAATTCCTTCACATCCGACGAAGTACCAAATTTCGTGGTTCTATCACTAGGGGTGAAATCATAGTCGTTGGTGGAAATGACACCCACCAAGTCAAACGTCCATCTTTGGCTAGGACTCCAACTCATATAAGTCTGATAATCAAAGTCACGAGGGTCGTATTCACCCTTGGTGTCCATCGTGCCCAAGAGGTTTTTCATCGTTTTGTAACGAAGGGCATGCGTCATCGAAAATTTCTCAGAACCAAAGCCCATGTAGCCGCTGGCGCCCAAAAGGCTGGCACTCACGCTGCCTTCAAAACCTTTCACTTTCTTGTAGGTGATGTCCAGCACACTTGACATTTTCTCTCCATATTTCGCCTCGAAACCACCAGCAGAAAAGCCAATTTTCTCCACCATGTCAGGATTGATGATGCTCAAACCTTCCTGTTGACCGCTGCGAATCAATAGGGGACGATATACTTCTATTCCGTTGATATACACAGAGTTCTCATCAAAAGAGCCGCCACGAACATTATATTGAGATGAAAGCTCACTGTGGGTGGAAACACCTGCCTGACTGGTGATCAAGCGTTCCACACCGCCACCGCTGGCATTTCCCATGTGTCTCATGTCGTTCATGTTCACATCAGTCATCGTGCTTGTTTGCCTGCGAATATCTGTCACTTCCACGTTACCCAATTCATAACCGAGGGAAGGCAGCATCACGCTCAGCGTTACAGAATCCACAGGATTCTCCAACACACGCTTCCTGGTTTCATAGCCCAACATGGAAAAGACAACGACCATCGAGTCGGCACTTTCACAAGAAAAACGAAATTCTCCTTTCAGATTACACACAGCTCCACAGCCAGTGCCCTCCACACGAACCTGAGCCAATTCCAAAGGAGCTTTCTGATCGTCAATGACTTTTCCTTTAATCACAACAGTTTGGGCATAACAACAAGTCACACCCAGCATCCACAACAATGTTATGGCTATATATTTATATATAATGTGTTGTATCATTGATTAAAATAACGATAATTCCACAAACTTATTGTGACGAACTTATTTTTGTTTGGAACACGGATTGCATGAATTGAACGGATATAAGAGGGGATGTCTTTAAAATAGCTATTTAACATAACCGCGATTACATTCGATTTAGCCTAATGGGGCTTGCAGGGAAATTATCAAAGAAAACACCCGCCCAACTGAGCGAGTGTTTATTCTATTTTCATTAACCGTTAACCTATAACCATTAACCGTTGTTAGATCAGCGGCATTCCTGCCTTAGCACATTCATCACGCATTTCATCTGGCCAGATGGATGCCTGGATTTCACCCACGTGCGCTTTGTGCAGCAACACCATGCAGAGACGGCTCTGACCAATTCCTCCACCTACAGACAATGGAATCTCGTCGTTCATTAACTTTTTGTGGAAATACAAGTTCAAACGTTCTTCCTTATCTTCCAGTTTCAGCTGGCGCAACAGTGATTCCTTGTCCACACGGATACCCATCGAACTGAGTTCGATGCTCCGTTCGAGCACAGGATACCAAATCAGGATGTCACCATTCAAGCCCTTGTAACCGTCTTCATTGGGTGTGCTCCAGTCATCGTAGTCAGGTGCTCGGCCATCGTGCTTTTCACCATTGGAGAGCTTGCCTCCGATGCCCATGATGAACACAGCGCCATACTTCTTGCAAATCGCATCTTCGCGCTCCTTTGGCGTCATATCAGGATACATCTGCAGGAGTTCCTCAGAATGGATGAAATGAATCTCTTCTGGCAGGAATGGCTTGATTTGTGGATAAGATTCGCACACCAGATATTCTGTCCGCATGATGGCAGCATAAATATCCTTCACGATTTTCTTCAGGAACGCCAGATTGCGGTCTTCCTTGCGGATGGTTCTGCACCAATCCCACTGATCCACATACAGCGAATGCGTGTTGTCCAGTTCTTCATCACCACGAATGGCATTCATGTCGGTATAGAGTCCGTAACCAGGCTGAATACCATATTCTGCCAGCATCACTCGTTTCCATTTGGCGAGGGAATGCACCACCTCTGCCACTTGGTCGTTCATGTCCATGATGGGGAACGAAACGGGACGTTCCACGCCATTCAGGTCGTCGTTAAGACCCAATCCGCGCAGCACGAACAAAGGTGCTGTCACACGGCGCAGACGAAGTGCAGTCGAAAGGTTTGCCTGAAAGAAGTCCTTGATCTGCTTGATGCCCAGCTCTGTCTGGATGGGGTCAAGCAGTGGGTGGTAACCTTCGACTTTAATGAGTTTGCTCATATCTAATTGTTGTTTTGTATCGATTTAGAATCTTGCCCAAGACTGTCTCTTTGCCTAAAGCGCTGCAAAGTTACGACTTATTTTAATAACAATACAAATTTTTTCGTAAAAATAATTGCAAAATGTAAGAAAAACACACTCGTTTTCTTACACTATTGCATAAAAATGCCACATTTACCTATCATATTATAGGAAAACAACTGTCTACTCCCCTACTCCATTGTTCGTTATCAACTATAAAAAAAAGGGAGCACTGCTGTGCCCCCTTGATTGATTCAGTTATTGATTGTTTTCTTTTGCAAGAGCTTCCTTGACGTCTTTCAGCTTGATGCTCTTGAGGATCGCCTGGATGTCAGGGTTACATTTGGCAGGGAAGCACGAAAAGCGTACGCTGGTGCGCAACTACAACAAAGGGAGCCGATTCTCACGAACAGGCTTCCTTTTTCAACTCAAACAAAATATACAAAATAATACGAACGAGAAAATATTGTAAAACTTATTTCTTGCTCTTCTGAAAACTGTATTCTGTATACTGTATCACATACCCACGGTTGATCCAGCTTCGAATCATCATGTAGCATCTTCGATGGTCTGTACTCATCCCTTCCTGCCTTCTCACTCGCTTGGCATCCTCCATCGTGAAGGTGTCGGGCAGCAGTTCCAAGAGGTTGCGAGGACCACGTTTGCCCACTCTCTCCTCACTTCGGTTTGCCTTGTCGATGTCCTCACCAAAGAATTCCATCTTGCAGTAGAGGTCATAGTTCAGGCTCCAGCGAATGAAGTCTTCGATGCACTTTTCCCACTTCTGACCATTCGCCACATAGAGCACACAGGCTTTCAGCCAAGCAATCACACAGGCACGATGTGAGAGGTTCCAGTAGGTTTCATTTTGCGAGAGTCGTGCAAACTCTGCACATTCCTCTTGCAACTTCTTCACCAGCCTCCACGCTTGCTGACACTCGATGAGTCCCCTTGCTGCCACGAGGTTGTCGATGTAGGGTTTCAATGTCTCGTCAAAGGCAGCGTCGTACTTGCCATAGATGGGTTGCTCACAACCAATCTCCTGTGCTGGGATGGTGCAGAAATTGATACGGCTGATCGGTCCATCGGTCAACACCCTTGCAAAGAACCTCCTTCCTTTCTGCACGGTCGTGCAAGCGTTCCAGTTGAAGCGGCATTGTGGTCTTGCCGTCACACTTTGCGTACCCACACGAGTCTGTCCGTACTCTGCCCCTGGGTCGAATGCCAGACACATCAACTGGAAGTGCTGCTTGCCCGTCTGACCTTTCAACTGCTCGAACAAATCCAGTTCGTTCAGTTTCACATACACGAAATGTCCCTCTGCCTCGTCCATTCGAGTCACCAGTGCAGGCTTCGTCATGTCAGGGTCAATCATCTGAATCACCAAGCCCTCAGGTCTCACCATCTTGTCCTTGTTCGCGCCCTTCTTCTGGCAGTCCTTCTTCCATTCCTCCTCCCTGCGTTCATTCTCCTTGTCACGCTTCTGAATGTCCGCCATGATGTGTTGGATGGGGTCGTCAATGCAACCCTTGCCTGCACCCGTCTCTGCCATCAGGCAGTTCATCAGCGTGGCTTCATGCTCCTTGTAGTCCGTGTATTCAAAACGCACACCACACAAGTGCGTTGCCAAAGCAGGGAACACGGCATGCGCCACAGCAGGCTTGTAGATGGCAGGAGTCTTGGAAGTGAGCAGTTCAATCAGTTTGGGCAGTTTTTTGGGCATGGAGGGGATTGAGGTTTGAGGTTGGAGGTTTGGCTCCGCCGAGCTGAAGGTTGAGGTTTGGGCGTTTTCTTCTTTCTCCTCCATGCGCTGGCTTTGGGTGAAGAGTTCCTCCTGAAACCTGCAGAGCTTCTGGCTGGGGTTGTAGTACTTGGCATAGAAGTCATTCACCAGCTTCTGGATGTTCTCGTCCTGCCAGTTCTGTGGCATCAGTTCAGCCAAGAGACCGTTCACCTCGCCAATGGTGAGCAACTGCACGGCTCCACTCAGAAACACCTTCACCGTCGTGTGCCTGCCACCCTCATTCAGGAAGTCGCTCCATTTTAGTCCCTTCTCCTTCATCACCCCCTCTGCGATAAAGCGAGTGCGCTCGTTAGGTTTTTCTGAACACGAACCTTCAGCTCGGCGTAGCCAATTGCTCGAATGACACGAATCATTCGTGAGGTTCGTGTTCGTCATTTCTGTGCTATCTGTGGTATCTGTGTGACATTCCTCCCACGGACAATAGTGTTTCCTTGCCTTCTTCGCCCCTGCAGGCACTTCCTCCAGTCCCTGAGCCTCACGCTCTTTCAGCAGGGCATACTCAGCGGCACTCTCCTTTTGCGTCATAGGCTCCTCAAAGATGGCATCGTCCAGGAACGGGAGATCCTCCTCAGAGCCGCTGGTGGAGAACACCACCCTTTGCAAGTCCTTCGTGTTCGTGTCCATCTCAATCTTCAGGGCGCAGGCCACTCTCACCTGGTTCTCCAAGATGGTCTTGCCCTTCTCACGACGGCACACCAGATGCCAGCCGCCGCTGGGTGACTTCTCCAGCATCAGCAAGCCTATCTCCTCCTTCTTCGAGAGAATCAGCTGCTTCATCGCCTCCGTCTGTTCCGCGTCGTAGCAGTCGATGTCGTGGAAGAATGTCGAGCTGATATGCTTGCAGCCAGCCAGCACCCCATCCACAGGCCATGCGTTGTATGCCAGCTGCAGGAGTTGCTCCTTCTCGCCCTGCTTGCCCTTGCGATACGCTGCCAGATGTCTGAGATTATCCTTAGAGTTGCGCAGCGCCATCAACTCCTCTCGGTTCTTGACGGGACAGGCAATCTTGTGCCTGTCCGCGTCGTAAGTGATATGACTGATCATAGTTAGTATAGCATTAGGCGCATTCTGTCATGGCGATTTTCGCCAGTCGGTTCTCATGGTCGAGCGCCTGCAGCTTCTCGAAGTTGAACATGTCGATAGGCAGGCTGGTGAACCGTTTCACCCTCTTCATCGACCGCTTCACCCATCCGTAGGGCGTCTTGCACAGCATCACATCCTTCGGACGCTTGTCCTTGTTCCTGTTGTATGCCTTGAAAGACAGACTTCTCGTTTCTGGGTCCAGATACAGGACACCTTCAATTCTCTTGCCCGTCAGCAGCTGCTCCAGCAACTCGAGGGCGTTCACGATAAAAATATACTTTTTCATAATTGGATTGATTTTAGCGAGATGAAGCTTCTGATTTTGGCGCCAACACCTTGAACTCTTGAACCTTGAACTCTTGAACTCTTGAACTTCTTGAACCATGAACTCTCAGTGCTCATATGAATTCCATTCGCTCCAACCCAATTGTTCTTCTTCTTTAATTTAAATCTCAAATCTCAAATCTCAAACCTCAAATCTCTGCTTGCTTTGGAAATGCAAGCAAATATCCTTTTCTCACTGTTTCCATGTCGGCATCCGTCACAAACGCATCGCCGTTCTCCACCTTTGCCATTGCCCATACAAATCGGATGGCTTCCTCTCGCTGGGTGGCTACCCATGAGTCCACCACGATGTTGCTTGTCTCGTGCAGCCCTGTCAGTTGGCACACCCTGTCCACATAGGCACGGGTGTTGTTGTGGTCTTGGGGTGGTGCCCATCGGTTGATGATGTCAATCACCGTCCACAGCTGGTGCTTCTGGTTGTAGGTGTTCAGCAGCACGAACGCTGCCCTGTAGCCACTTTCCATGTCCCAGAAGATGCAGAACTTGCCGTCGTGGCTCCTTTGCCCCTGCCAAGGCTTGTTCACGAACGAGTGTCGGATGTTCAGAGGGTTGTTGTTCCTGATCCCTCTGGGCAGTTGCTTCGTCATTGCCTTCTTCATGATGAGATACGTTTTGAAAGATTGATCAGTTTGATGTTCGTGAACTCCCTGCCTTTGTACTCGCGAAGCGAGAATGAAATCGTCAGGTCCAGTTCTGCCTGGCTCTCCATCAGTTCTTGGAGTTGCTTCACATAGTCAGGGTTTCCACAGGTGTGGTCGCACACCAGAATGTCTTCGCCCGGCTTGCCATCGTTGCGCACGTATGGCACACTCACTGTCACTGGGTAAGTTTCTCTTGCCTCACCCTCTTTGGTCGTCCAACTGCGTGGCTCGCCAATTGATTTGATAAAACCTGATTTAATCATAATTGTAAGATTTAAAAGTTGTAATAGATATTGCCGTTTTGGCTAATGTATTCTTCTCTGAGGTCTTCGATGGATAGTCTCTCCTCCTCGCTGATGATGCCCAGTTCGATGCTTTGGGTTTCAGTGCGCCGCCTGAGCATCACGAACATGAGAAAATCCTTCTTCTTCACTCTACCTTGACCGCTGCCGGCATAGTCGAAGCTGGGTTCCATCTGCCAGTGGTCACACACATGGAGTTGATCCACTTCCTCCTTCTTCCCCTGCAAGGCACATGTCCGTGCAGAGGTGCTTGATAAACACTTGTGAATGCAGGATGCACAGCATTTCCTGATTCTGATGCCACAACTGTTGGTGGCGAATTGGTTTGGTTTCTTTGCCATATTTAATCCTTTTTTAAATGTTATTATCGAACCGATTTTCTGTTTGACGATGCAAAGGTATGGGCTTTATTTAGGGTCTAAAGTGAATTAGTTTAGACTCGTTAAAAAATCGTCCATTAGCACCTGAAGTCGCTTCCTTTGTGCAGGATTTATCGCATAATAGCCCCAATTCTTGAAGATGCTATTTTTCTCCTTAGTGTGTTCAAGAGTCAGATGAAGTCGCAACTGGCTCACACGCTCCACAGGCTGGTAAATGCCCTTTACCTGCATATTATAAACAAGCCCTGTCACGAAGTAGCGATTCAACTCACGCTTTTGCTTCATGACCAAACCTTCATAGAAAAGGTCGTCACACACTACCTTCTCCCAAATCTTCCTGATGTATGGTCGCCATTCGTCTGTAGCATACTCGTCGATGGCTTTCACATAATCCAACGCATCACGTTGGCAATGCGCCAGCAAGTCGCCTTTCGCCATTCCAGTGTTTTTCTCAGCTATATACAGCTCACCCTTTTGCCAAAGAATCAACACATTTTCAGCAGTAACGCCCTTGGTGGGCACTTTAATGAATTTCTTCATTTCGTTGAGTTTGTGAGGAGAGAGGTCCAGAATTGGATCCTTTTCACTCGCGAGACTCCTTTCGCTCACTCACCCAACCGGTCGTTCCTGTTACGACCATTTAAATAATTATTTATATTACCGAGGTTTCTTCCCTTGGGGTTTACTCCCTTGATTTTCGTTGCAAAATTACGACCTCCCTCACCCGTCACTTGGATGATAGCGGACAATACCGGTCGATAGCGGAACTTTTTTGCAAAGGTAGATACTATTTCATTGCACCTTGAAATCTTTTGTACAATAAAAAAATGAAAAACAACCGATTGTCAATCTTCGTCAATGTTCGTCAATCAATATCAAAGAATTTCGTCAATGTTCATCAAAACGGAAAGGTGGCAAAACTCTTTTCTGAGCCTTGCCACCTGAATATTGAATCGGAGGACTTTTACCTCATACTTTTCTCAACTCTTCAAACAACTTGTTACCTAGCACCCTGTCATTTCCACTCCATAAAGTATGCTTGGGAGCCATTTTGTTTATTTTATCAGAAAAACCATGAGCAATACGCGGAATTGTCTGCTCATCCACAAAATTCAAAATCCCCATACCAATCAATGCCCTAACGAAATCAACATTACTTGCACTTGGCTTAACAATCCCAACTTCTCTACAAACAACTAATAGTATTCCTATTTCCGTATTCTTTTCTAAATCAATAAACGCTGCCGCTTTGTGCAACTGAGTTTGAGAAATGAGAACAGTGCCGTTTACAGTGATTGATTCTGTAATAATTTTCGTGACAGCCTTTACACATTTTTCAGGCGTCTCTTTTTTTCTATTTTCATCGTTGTTTAGTGAATTAATAATGGAAGTAGAGCTATTTGACAAGTTAGTCGCTATAGGCCCGACTAGTTTTAATCTACACACTGGCTCCTCGCAAATTTCAACATGGTCTTCTTCGTAGTCTTGAAGTAGCTCTTGATTTTCTAATTCTAATTTTTGAATATTCATTGTGAGTTGGCGACGTAATGCCAATACTTTCATTGCATCTGCTTCCTTTTTCTTTCTAGTCGCTTCGTCGTCGAATTGTTCCCTGCCGCCTAAATAGTTTTTTGAATATTGATTACGGATTCTTTCCCTTTTACGCTCTATAAAAGTATAATAGTTATTTCTTTCACTACGTTCATTATAATCAAACAAAATTCCTCTATGGTTATCGTCGTATTCTTTATGAAGATGATCTAACAAAGTATCAACAACGTACGAAATCATAGAAAAATGTCCAGAAGACGCTGCTGCTTCATAGATGGCTTCTACAATTATCATCCGTTCTTTGTTGTTTCTACCAATTGTTATTAAAGCATCTTTAATTCTTTTTTTGTCAAAATCCCTTGTCACTTCCATCCAATCTATATGGTAAATCATTTTTTCTGATAGTTCAAAACATTTGCCTGTACGTTCATCTGAATCAATTACTACGGAGCCTGTCATTTTTAGAGAATTCCGCATAACGTGAAGAGTGTTATAAATAACAGTTTTAATCGTATGGGGGTGAGGGGAATGCAACCTTAAGAGGAAATTCTTACTGGCTTCCCTTATTACTATAATGGGGTCCTCGAAAAGATTAAGGCATTCTTGAAA
The DNA here is from genome assembly GCA_017651245.1 of Bacteroidaceae bacterium. Lineage (GTDB taxonomy): Bacteria > Bacteroidota > Bacteroidia > Bacteroidales > Bacteroidaceae > Minthosoma. The sequence goes on from JAGCDQ010000077.1 coordinate 36,282, forward strand.
AATAGAATCTAACTGATAACGAACTATCTTTGCTTCATTTGATGGCCAGTTTGCCTTAAGGTAATCATAAACAGGGCTTATATCAACGACACCTATTTCAAATATCTCATTTTGACATGCATACTGAGCATATTCTTTAGTTTGTGTCATGGTATTACCATATTCGTTTTCGTAAATCTCCGCTCTCGTAGTAACGGGGATTGACAATAAATCCTTCAAGGGCACTCTTTCTAATGCCTTTGCAATAGAACGACACATTACAATCGCTCCGCCAAGAATATCTAGTGCATCTTCACTATTCATAGTTTTTTTTATTAGCCATCGCCATCTTCTCAGACAGCGAGGGGAATGACATATTGAAAAATAACAGCGTCAGCTTGAACAAGTGAATGTCTGCTTAAGCGTTAAGAGTGTTTAGCCTTCATTAAAAGACGCTCTAAATTGCTGTTTTGTCATCGGCAGCTCTTCTCCGTCTTTATATCTGAATATCTGCCAATCATCACCCTTCTTGATAGGAATATAGAACAAGTGATTTTTCAACTTTGCGGATGCTGCCTTATAGCATTCTTTCAGTTCGTTGATCTTTGCTTCATACTCTTGAGGGTCAAAGCCCACGGCACCATTGCCATTAACACTCTTTACCTCAAAGATATGGATTCTGCCTCGTTTATCCTTCAAAATAAAATCTGGATATGATTTATGAATGCCAGTACTATAATACTCGTATTTGATTTCAGAGTTATATGGGAAGTTTTTGCCCCACAAATATCTTTCGTCATCATCTCCTAACTTAACTACTTCGGCGGCTTCTCTGACAGCTATCTTTGAAGCCAGATAATTCGCCCACTCTCTTTCAGCATCACTATCGAATGCAAAAGTAGCACTTGAAGAATCTTTACGGCACCATATCCAGTCTTCAATCTCGTGACGGTTCACACTATCCATATAAGTGGAATTTACAGGGAACGAAACCTCTTTGTCTTCAACCATACTCTTAGCATAATCACAAACATACGTATCGTATTCACGTTTCACCTTGTCATAGTGTTCCATGAATGTCCACCATTGTATATAATCTTCGTTTGCATAATCGAAACACATATCTTGCAAGGCATTATCACCCTGCTTCATCTTCTTATAAAGACTAAATATATCTTGGTAGGCAACAGGTTTGTTTTGTGTCTTCATGAAAGAATGAATGTTGAAATCCTTTCTCTCCGTTAAATCTGTCAATCTAGTTGTCTTTACGCGGAATTGCTCCTGTACGTTTACATTCCCCAATTTCCAAAGCCTAACGGGCATGATTTGCTTCATGCTATCGGGCTTAATACCCCAAACCCATGCTGTAGAAGCTAATTCTTGTGCTTCTTCTGACAGAGATTCGAAATCCGAAAGTCGAGGATTGCGACGTACTCGACCCATTACCTGTTCATCCAATTGCTTACTTTGCGTGTCTCGTACTTGGAACAGCATGCAAGCTCTTGGAATATCCCAACCCTCAGAAATCACCATTTTGAAAATGATAACGTCTATCGTTGAATTGTCCCCTTTTGCATAGTCTTTCCACCTTGCTACTGGAAGCTTCTTCTTTACGTCATCGTTAGTATCACATAGTAATTCTTTTGCTTTATCTTCGGCTCCAGTTGTTTTATATGTATTGACTATCACCATCCATTTCAAAGCCTGATGCTTATCCAATGCTGGCTTTATTTTGTCATTCCATTCCTCTTCTGCCTTGTCTTTATTTGATATTTGAATAATTAGGCAGGGATGTACTCCTAACAGATTATTGTATTGTGTCTTGATTTCAAGGAATTTGTCAATGGCATCATCAACAGTGACATTTTCATCTTCTATCAGTTCAACTCTTTTGATAAGTTTTGCGGCGACAGCATCTTCATCGCTTATCTGTACATCGGGCACTTGACCTCTACTGAGTTTTGGAGTTGCGGAAAAATTGAATATGCGCCCGAAATAAGATCCTGAGATGTCATCAAGATTGTTTGTTGCTTGATGACATTCGTCTTTAATGAGGTATATTCTCTTTCCCTTACCTGTTCCAATATAACCATCTGTCATTGTCCGCAAGAAACAGTCAAATGCACCTCTCATCAGAATGCCACCAGCTTTATATAAGTCACGAGGAAGAACATAAACATTATAATCTGTTGGGATATACAATTCTTCCTCTCCGCTTATCTCAGTATTAATGAGATAGGGGCTCAACTCAGGGAAAACACCTGACTGAGCACACGAAAGGAATGTGTCGTAGTTTTGTTGAGCCAGATTCCCTTTCGAGAGCGTTGATACGAGAAAAACAAGATCTCTTTGTTCTGCAAGAAGGCGATTCATGAAATCTGCCATCATACGCGTCTTTCCACTTCCCGTTGGGGCACGAAACGTTAATTCTTTCTTCTGGCCATGCGCTTTACTATATAGTTCGGCAACAGCCTTGTTTTGTAAATCTTTAGCGTCTTGTAGCATAGGTTAATCTTCATGTTTAACTGTCATTTGAGTTTGCGAGAAATTACTACAAACCCATTCCACTTTTTCACGGATAGTTTTGAAACATTCTTTTCCATAAAGTGTTTCATCAATGACATCAAATGGTGTTTTTCCTGCTGATGCACAGGCATTTGACACCTCAGCAATCTCGTAAACATCCAATCGACCACCATATGGTTCGTTTTCTTCTGCCCATTTGAAATCCTTGCTACCATCATAACATTCTCCAGTCATGATACGTTTCAGGCGTTTACTCGTTACGTCATAAGCAATACCATTAGGATTTGATTCATTCTTTTCATTGAGCTGACAAAGAATGAATTCATATTTGTAGTCATCTGTGTTCAAATCTAGAACAGCGTGCCCTGTGGTGCCTGAGCCAGCAAAAAAATCCAATACTACTCCAACTTTGGCTTTACTGCTGATTTGAATAAGAGGCTTTATTAATTCTATTGGCTTGGGATTGCTGAAAAGGTTTTTTTCTCCCATTATTGAAGATAATAAATCACTGGCTCCTTGATTGTTACCAAATAAATTTGATGGCCACCAATTTGTTGCACATTGACCTTCTTTGTCTCTTTCTGATTTATAATATTTCTTTCTTGGGAGCCCATGCCCCTTATTAGTAAAATAAATTCTTTTATCTTCTAGAAGATTATGAAAGGTATCCTCATCTCCCATCCATATTTCTGTAAAAATATCCCCACACGGCGACGTGATGGAATAATAACATCCACCTTGGTCAGACCCCGCTTTCCAAGGTTTGCTAGCCCAATCACCACGTGGGTCATTATCAGGATTGGAAAATTTTCCTGTAATTGCAATCTTCCCAACACCATATTTTTTTAGATAGTTTGAATCGTTAGAATACACCAAAATATGTTCTGCAACAAGACCTATCATTTTCGTCTTATCGTTAGGCTGATTATGCCTTCTTCGCCAATGTATATTACCTTGGAAGTTCTTTTCTCCAAAGATCTCATCAAACAAGCATTTTATGTAGGCTTGATTTTTATCATCTACGCTACAGAAAATGACACCTTTTTCAGACAACAATTGTTTTGCTAGTTTTAGACGGAAATAAAGCATGGACAAGAGATTATCTCTTGATATAGAATTCTCATAGTTTGTTTCTGCAAATTCCCCCATACTGTCTTTTCCATAAGGCGGATCAATATAGATTACATCAATTCCATTCCTATACTGGATTAGTAGATTTTGCAGAGCATCATAGTTATCACCAATGATAAGCTTATGAACAGGCTCACCTTCCTTGGCTTTTCCAAAACTAAGAGCTTCGTTTTTCTTGAAATACTTAATAGTATCAGACATTCTAGGCTCTTCCATCCGTTTATCGAAATGGAAACCTGTTCGTTTGTATGTAGTGCCTAATGCGGCAATAGCCAAAGCTTCGTCATCATTATCAGCGTTGGAGATGAGTTTGCTTAATAGAGCTGCATTGCTCGGCTCCAGTATCTTGTCTTCTACTCGTGCTTGTAGTTCCGCAAGCAAACTTTGTTTCGTTTCACTTAATTTCAGTGCCATATATCATATCGTTTTTTTAAAATCTCAGTTCATCTTTAACATCCATTGAATAGAAAGGCAATCAGGAAAAGAATAAAAACCACTTTTATTATTAAATCACCTAATTTTTCGTAAAAATCCATATAACTTACTCCTTTCTAGTCTTCAAACAATTATCTATCTTCCTCCTTCACCCCATCATTGTCCTCCTCTACTAATCTCTTTAATTTCTCCCTATCTTCTTGCACCAAGTCGTAATTCATCTCTGCTATACGGAAGTAAGTTCTAAATCTGCCGTAATGCATGATAATGCGACGGAATTCCTTGAATCGCTTCTCCTCTGGCTGCTCTTCCATCAGTTTCATACCCTCCGCCATCCAATATTCGAACTTGTATTGGGCAACTCTTGACTGCCATTTCTTGAATGCCGCAATAGCCTTGTCTTTACGTTCGATCTCAGCTTTCAAGTCGTCGTTCTCAGCTTTCAGAATGCCGTTTTCAACCTGAAGAGCATGCTTCTCTTGTATGACATATCTTAGCGTTGTCTCTGGGGGCAAACCTTCGTTCATCGTCCTTGGCATATCTCTATTCCTCCTTAATCGTAAAACAACTTTCTATCTTCCTCCTTCACTAAGTCCCATTCTTCCAGAGCTTCCAAAGGGCGTCGGTTCTGCCTGCGTGCCGTCTTGTACTCCTTCGTCAAACCATATTTGGCAGCAATCTGCAAGGCGATGCGGTCTTGGGAAGTCAATTGCTGACCACCGAACAAGAAGTGCCACATATCAAGGAGTAAATGCTTCATCTTTCATCAATCGTTAAGGTTAGAAATAAAAGATATCAGGTATAGACACAACAAAAGCCCTGCCACAATAGGTCATAGACCTATGCAGCAGGGTGGGTGTGGTAATTCCCGATGGAACAGTGTTTATCTTACATTGCGCAATAGGGGGGGGTAATAACTCCCTCAAAATCAATGTGTTATATTGAAAATCGTGTATATTAGACATAAATGCTTAGGTTTTGTAGTTGCAAAGATAAATCAAATTCACAACCCTACCAAATTTTCCTCCAACTTTTTCAATAAATAGTGGTAGGGGTGTATACAGTATACAGTATACAGTTTTCTCAGCAGCACATCGAAACTTGGGGAAAGAAAATTACATTATCTAGAATATAATATTATATTTTATATAATGTCAATGTATTATACTCTCTTTTCTTGGCTTGACTATATACCTGCTCCCTAAAAAACTGTATAACTGTATACTGTATACAATCAACCCCCAAAAAGGACTAATAATCACCCATAAAAATAATCAAGAATAATTTGAAAAAAAATCTACAAATGCTTGCATATGTCAGAAAAAAGTCGTAACTTTGTACCAGAAATGAAGAAAGATTATTTTCAACCTTAACCCTAACGATAACCATAACGGAAGGGGTAAGGAATACCACGAAAAACAAGCCGGCGGCATCGATGAAAAGAGGCGGCGGCAAAACACGAAAGAGACGACGGCAAAGCCATGGATTGCCGACGGCAATTTCAAGACAGGGAATAAGTCCCCTTTCCCGAGGAGAGAAGGAGCTGCAAAGGCACTCCGGAAGCCCAAAGTTGGGGGCAGAAAAATTATCTTAAAATAAATCTAATTATCATGAGCAAGATTATCTATCGAAAGATTCGCACCGCCCCTGGTGTGAAGCAGTACCTGGACGAGCAGAAGACCCAGGTGAACCCTCAGTTCGAGGCAAGCGCAAGCTACTACGCACAGTCTGTGGCGCTCGAGACCATGAGCCTGCGCGACATGGCAAAGCACATCACCTCACACGGCTCTCCCTTCACTGTGGACGTGGTGATCGGCGTGCTGGAGGCATTCCGCTCCTGCCTCATCGAGCAGCTGCTGGAGTCGAAGAAGGTGAAGGTGCAGGGACTCGGCACGTTCTACGTGACCATCGCCAACAAGGACGGCGGCATCAAGAACCTCGACGACTTCAACATCAACACCCTCGCCACGGGTCTGCGACTCCGCTTCCTGCCTGAGGGCGCGACCGAGGAGAGCATCTCCAGCAAGGACTTCCTCCGAAAAGCAAGCTTCGTGGACGTGGCTACCCTCACCAAGGCGAAGACCGTGGAGGACGAGGAGACCGACGAGAACGAGGTGTCTGGTGGTGGCAACGATAACGGTAACGTTAACGATAACACTGGCGGCAACACTGGCGGTAACACGGGTGGCAACACTGGTGGCAACAACGGTGGTGGCGACGATCAGGGAGATGGAACCTTTTAAAGGTTAAAGGTTAAGGGTTAAAGGTTAAAGACCATGGAAAAGAAGCGTTGGATTGAGTTGGCAGTGAAGATTGCAGTAGCCGCACTCACAGCATTCCTGACCGCATTGGGAACCACCAGTTGCATGAGACTCCTTTGAGAATGAGGAATTAGGAATGAGGAATTAAGGGTTCAAGAAGTTCAAGGGTTCAGATAAACAGCCCACGCAACGAGCGATGTTGCGTGGGCTGTTCTATGTTGTGTAAGGCGGTGTTACTTAATCATGAACAATTTGCCTTGGTGGATGTACACACCTTTCTGGGTGGGTTTGCTGTCGAGGCGAACGCCACTGAGGGTGTACCAACTGTCATCTCTTACCTCTTCCTTCTCAGCTATTACATCTTCGATGGCGGTTGCATTGGCTTCTTCAAGCTTCAGAGGAATCATGTCGTGACCCAGCGCCTTCCACGCCTCGAAGTCAGACTTCTTCACTCGTAAGAATCCATCATTATCATGAATTCCACTGCTTTCAGTAATTGGGTAGAATCCACGCACTGCACCTGAGCCTTCAAGCAGGAGGTTGATCCCGTCATTTGTAAAGTTTTCAGGATTAGTATAATTTCCCATGAGCATGTTGCCTTCTACCTTATTGGCTCCAACAGTCACTTTGGCGTTGTAGGTGCCAGTTTCGCCCATCAGCAAGTATCCTTCATCGCCTGCCAGTTCCGTCACAGACTTGAGGATGAGTGTGCCAGTGGCGGGGTCGAATCTGACGATGGCATACGCCTTGAGTCCTTCGCAGGCTGAGAGGCCGAGGTCAGCCCCATTGCGGTAGGCTATAACACCTTCTGATTCATCTGTGATGTCAATGCTGACATCGGATGAGAGGATTTCATAACCATATTCCGAAATATGGGATTCATAAGCCGTGCTGTAGTCTGCCACACTGGAGGCAGGTACGAAGATATTGGTAACGAGATATTCTTTGCTGCCATAATTCTGAAGGAACGCTTGGTTCAAATCTACACCAGCACCTTTGATGAGGGCATAGCCATAATAGCCAAGGCTTTCGTAATTATAGAAGGCTTTCTCAGGCAATTGGGTGACACCTTCCTCCACCACAACACGTCTCATGTCGTTTTTGAAGTCTTTCCAAGGCTCGCCAGTCACGTTGCCGCTGATGGTGAGGACGCGGCTGTCTCGGTCGTAGTTCCAGCCTTCACCACTGGTGGCAGCCACATAGAGGTCGGCATAGTGCTCCGAAATGGCTGTGTTCTTGGCTTCGTCGGCAAAGTAATCTTTGATAATCACTTTCACATAATATTTACCAGCTTCAGTCACTTTTTCCAGGTCAGGATCCTGGTTTTCCTTCCGATAGTAGAACGTACCTCTAGGAAATAGTTTGCAATCGTATGTGCAATCAATGCCATTGATGGTTGCCTTGGCATCTTCTATCCAGTAATTCGGTTCTCCTAACATGGAGATGTCACCTGTATAGTGGTCGGTATCCCATTTCAGCGATCCTCCGCTGTAGTACTCTGTCATCGATTCTCCGCTGAAGTCCACTTTCAGCGTGCCTTCGCTCAGATAGAAGCCCTCCACCTTGACGTTGAAAGCCTTGAGCATTTCCTCGAGGGATGCTTTTAGGTGGTTAGACACATAATAGGTCTCACCCACGTTGGCAACGCTGTAGCCGTCATCCGATGTTTTGATAGGAATGGATTCCCAATCTAAACATATCACTGTCTTCAGTTTGGAACATCCCTGCAGAGCACCTTCGCCGAGACTATAGACCGAAGGCGCCAACGTGACGCTCTCCAAGTTCTTGAGTCCGTAGAAGGCATAGTCACCGATGGATCCGACGCCATCTTCCGCCACGATGTGCTCGATGCCATCTTCAACACCCAGACGCATGACACCCTCTGCTGTTGTCCAAGTGCGCCAGGGGGCAGGTTTAGCAGATGAGTCTGGGTCATACTCTTTGGCGAAGTTATCTGTTCCTGTATATTCACCGCTGAATGTCAGTGTCTTGGTGTCTGCGTCGTAAGACCAGTGACAATTGCCATAATTGAGGGAACCCTCCGTCGATACTTCCTCATCGCTGAAACACATGGTAATGGGCGTTGTGGCTCCCTCATAGTCTTCATTCGCAAGTTTCAGGTATGCCTGACCTTCCATATTTTTGGATTCTGTGAATTTCTTGAATTCGGTGCCGTCGAGGTACAGGTAAATGTCATTAGTGTCCCCTGTCGGGTCAACGTCATCGTCACCTTTCTCCAGCAGATTATTTCTCCAAGTTCCTTTAATACTTTTTTCGATGGCGTATGTTGCGCCTGGCGTACCTTTCAGCACCAAGCCCTGACCATCCTTCGTTTTCATCACACGCTCCATGACCACTTTTCCTGTGGCAGGGATGAACTCAGAAGCGATGTAGGCTTTTAGTCCTTCAGTATGGGAGAAATCAAGTCCATAGTCGTTCCACCACCCCAAGTTGCTGCTGAAGGTCATGACACCCGATGCTGGAAGCGTGACGGAAAACTCGATTGCAATGAAATCAGAGAAGGAATTGTCCAACCAGGAAGCATAGGTGGTTTTGTAACTTGCCAGCATGCTGCTGGGCACGTGGATGTTATAATCCAAATTGTCTTTCTCGACACCTCCATCTACATATTTAATGCTAAACGCACCATTCAAGTCCACCACAGCAGTGCTGCGCATGAAGACTTGACGAAGAATCTCGTATGCATCGTTGTCAGTAAAGGCATTGGCAGGCATTTTTGTGACATCCTTCTCAACGATGACATTTTCGATGAAACCAGCGAACGACATCCAAGGCTCTCCTGTCACATTGCCACTGATGATCAAGGTCTGCTTGCCATAATCGAATGCCCAACCTTCGCCACTGGTGGGAGAGCTGAGCACCGTGAAAGGTTCGGAAATGACGTTTCTATTGGCTTCGTCAGCAAACACACTATTGACACTAACATTGTAGCGGTAATCACCCGTTTCTGTCACGTCAGCGTAATTCATGAGTTTCGTTGTGCCTTCTTTCAGCACACCCTGGTAATATGGATCTGATAGTTCTGCACCATTCTTGACGGTGTAGTTCTTCCCATTGATGGTGACGGTGTGGTCGCCATTGAGCGTCAATGTGCAATATGAGTGGTAATTATCACTCTTCTGTACATCCAACAACTCACGAGTTGCCACTTTGGGGGTTGCCTTGAAGCCATTTCCTGTCAGCAGGAAGCCCTCAAATTTGGTGTCAGAAAAATTATAATTGTAGTCATACACTTGTTGTTTGATGACATAGACGGTGAGCAAATTGCTGTCGTCAAAGGCCTCTGTGAGACCACTAATTTGGGAGGGACAGAGACAGACCACCGATGTCATCTTAGGGTCATTCTGCATAGCACCTTCCCAGACTTTAGAGACAGAGGAAGCCAGCGTGACGTCCTCCAGGTTGGCAAGACCATAGAAAGCATATTCTCCAATTACCGTGACGCCATCCTCCACCACGATGTGCTGAATCAGCTCGTCGGGACCATTGTTCAACTGACCATTATGGTCGGTGTACTTGCGCCAGGGGGCAGGTTTATGTTCGCTGCGGCCCCATTCACTATATTCCACATAGTCATAGGTTTCATAATAATCACGAACCGCAGGTTCACTGTCTCCGCCTTCAGGACTGATGGTCAGTGTCTTGGTGGTCTCATCGAACGACCAGGCAGTACCGGCGCCATCGGTGCCATAGCCACATTTGCCCGATGTAACCAGTGGTGTTTTTGCCCACATGCATACAGAGGTGAGCACGGCAAGCAGTGTCATGAGCACTCTTGCCTCAATCTTTGTTTTCATCATTTGTTTTGTTTGTAATAACAATAGTAAATAATTTATTTATGGTAATAACATGTTTCCTAAACCGAAAGAATTTGTGGTGTCAATGAGGAAATCTGGTTCGTCATCTTCAATCGGACGGGAACTTGCTGTGCCACCACTTGTCCAATCTGTTGATTCAAGAACGGAGCCCGTCTGGAGCGTAGCTTCCACTTGTATGTTGTAAACCTCAGTTTCTGGAGTCATATATTGCTTTTTCATTTTTCTGTTACATTTAATAATTCATGTTTAATTCGTGTTATGTTTTACTTAATCACGACTTTTTTTCCATTCACAATATAGATGCCTTTCTGTGGATTGAGTACTGGACGGCCTTGCAGGTCGTAGTAAACGTTATCGGCGTTGGCCTCAGCCTCCATGTCCTTGATGCTCGTCGTCTCATCGTCCCAGTCAACGTCCACGATGTTGGCGTATGAATGTTCACTGGTATCTGCTGTCATATAGGCACGGAATGGCTTGACATCCACAGAATTGTCAACGACACGCACAAACTGGTCGTTGATGAAGCAGTAATAGCTGGAACCTGAATTGGATTCTATCAGCGTTTTCTGGAAACATCCCTTGAATGTCATTCCTTGGATGGTGTATTCAGGAGAAGAAGTTGCTGCCTCCACCTTGACTGACTCAAGATCGATGAATCGTATATCGGCAGGCTCAAACATATAGGGGACGTTGGCTTCCGTCTCAGTGACTTTCTGCATGTGAACCTTGCCGTCACTCTCATCCCCTGCCCCACCATCAATCATCTCATGGAAGGTGCCCAGCGATGCTGCTGTTGTTGCGTCGAGTGCGAAAGGCAAAATGATGGAGCACTTCTTTCCGATCTCTCCACTGAAGTCACGTTTCAGTTCGATTTCCTTTGCCTTGAAATCCTTTGTGACCTCGAAAGGATTGTCTTCCAACAGTTCTGCATTCCCACAAACGCCGCCAATCACCACATTCTGCTGACCTTCCTTCACCTTATTGCCAGCAGGAAGATAGATGAATGCTGAGTAAGGAAGACGGTTCCAAGGATATTCATCGCGGTCAACCGTCAAGCCTGTGATGCTGGTTTCTGACAAGTCCATGCACGTAACATCCAGACCCTCAAACGCATCATCAGCAATGGCTGTCACATCGCTATCCACCACCTTCCCTATCTTATAATTAGAAGCGTAGTCTCCGTCAACGACATTTGGCGCAACCATATCGCTCTTCGTGAGCGTCTTGGGTGTCAAAGGAGGCTCTGGCTCACTACTAATGCTGGTTGCGATGGCTCCCAAACCACGAATCTGCGTGGTCGTCGGCGTCGTCTTTCCATAGGTACCTTGAGAAATATAATCACTAGAAGGATTCACAGTACTATAGACCAACACATACGTTTCGTTTTGTACATCGTAAGGAATCTCCACTGTCGTGAATTCAGTCTTACCTTTGATTGCTACAGGCTCCTCAATTCCCACCATTACATGCAGCTCACCTTTCGTGCCTGTATTGACATCAAGAACGACCTTGCCTTCACCTGCAGGCAACAGGTAACAAAGTCCATGAAAAAAAGTCTTAAAATCCTCTGAGACAGGTGTTATATCACCATCATAAAGCATTTGTGCAACCCCTTCGACGGATCCGTCAGACATCTGAGAGTTCAAGTCAAGCACATTGGAAGAACCAACAACTTCGTATCCGTCATCATTATGTGGCAAGACATAGAGAATCTTATTGATGGTGCTGCCTTGCCCAAATGCATCTATCACTTGGAAAGGGCTCTTACCTGAAAGATTGTTGTCAATATAATCTTTTATCTCTTTACCTAAGCCAGTTCCCTCACCATTTATCTGTTCAGTGTTCTGTTTGTTGACGATCGGAGGGATTGGAACTGAGAGATTAATCTTATGATCATCTGTGTACTGAATTGCTGTCAGATGATTTTTGTATGCGACGGAAGAGAAGTGTTCATAGATATTCATATCTTCAGGATGTTCCCAGTCTTCCACTTCATAAGTTAATTCCAAAGTGCCAGGTTGACAATCTTCTGATGAACCGTCACCTGTAGCGAAAGTAAGAGGCAATTTGGATCCGCCACCATAGATGATGCCATTCCTATCGTTATTTAAGATTGTGTTAGAACCTTTCAGATAGATGACTAATTCTGAGATTTCATGCTGATCAGCAATCGTGATGCTCGTCAGGCTGGCATTATTCAGTATCAGCGTCTTGACACCATCGAACTGAACAGTCTCTTCACCTTCAGAATCATTCAAAACATTGGTACGGGTCACACTGGTAACAGGATAAGAACCAGAGGGGGCCGTAATGGTGATACCGTAATTCGTCTGCCCCCACGTTTTTATCGGCAGGAGCATAGCCAATGACACGAAAAGCATCTGGAGCCTTCGCGTCAGGTTTAGTTGATTAAGCAATCTTTCTCTCATGTTGTTTATTGTTATTGATTTCCAATCTAGGTTTGTAGTAAAAAACAGCATTCAACGACAAAGGTACGGAGAAGAGATAGAATAACCAAATCTTTCATCGTTTTATGAATGTTTTACAATATAAATAATGTAGAAGTGAAAAATTTTTCGTACCTTTGCACCCGTTTTAATAGAGGAATTTGATTAAGAGAAAAACAAAGAAGGAGATTGAAAATGGATTTCAATTTTGATGAGATAATTGACGAAGGGCCAGTGGAAGGCAAAATCAGTTTTATCACAAGCTTAGACAACCCCATCAAGGGGAACATTGAGCAGGAGGTGTCGCCAGAGAACTTCATCCCCGTGCTACCTTTGCGTGGTGTGATGCTGTTCCCTGAAACGATGGTGCCAATTTCGATCGGCAGGGATTCGTCGCTGAAGTTACTGAAAGAAGCGCAGAAGAAGGACATGACAATTGCTGTGTTCACGCAGGTGGATGATTCCACCGATGAACCTGACTACGACCAACTCTATCATACAGGTGTGATTGGCAAGGTGCAGAAGATCATCAAGCTGCCTGATGGTGGCCGTACTGCCCTACTCCAAGGCTACTCTCGTGTGCGGCTGATTGAGTTGGGTTGGAATGGAAGCTACAATATTGGTCGTGTGGACAGCTATCCTGAGACAGAGCCAGCACGAGGCAATCGTGAATACATGGCAGTGGTGGATGCTTGTCGTGAGACCGCCATCAAACTGATGCGAACCAACGAGCAATCCATTGGTTCGGCTTTTGCGCTGAACAACATCACGGATCGCACGCTGATCATCAACTTCATCTGCTGCAACCTTAACATCAGCAACAAGGAACGTATCGTGTTGCTGGAGGAGAACAACCTCTTCGACCGTGCTTACCGTCTGTTGGGCATCTTGCAGCGTGAGTATCAGTATGTGACTTTGAAGATGGATCTCCAGATGCGCACTCGTGAAGAGCTGGACAAGCAGCACAAGGAGTATTTCCTGCGTCAGGAAATGGAGACCATTCAGGAGCAGTTAGGTGAGAATGGTGCCGATGAAATCGCCCAAATGCGTGAACAGGGAAAGAAGAAGAAATGGAACGAGGCGACAGCCAAAGTGTTTGAAGACACCTTGGACAAGATGTCGCACATGAGCAACCACACGCCTGACTATCAAACGGAATATGCATGGGCACAGACGATGCTCGAACTGCCTTGGGGCGAAACGACGAAGGACAACCTCAACCTGAGCAATGCTGAAAAGGTGCTGAACAAAGACCACTATGGCATGGAGAAGGTGAAGGAACGCATCATCGAGCATTTGGCTGTGCTGAAGATGAGAGGCGACTTCAAGAGTCCTATCCTCTGTCTGTATGGTCCTCCTGGAGTCGGCAAGACTTCGCTGGGCAAGAGCATTGCCAGGGCGATGAAGAGGAAGTATGTGAGAATGTCGTTGGGTGGCTTGCATGACGAGGCAGAGATTCGTGGTCATCGTCGCACTTATGTGGGTGCGATGGCTGGACAAATCATCAAGAACATCAAGAAGGCTGGCAGCAGCAACCCTGTGTTTATCCTCGATGAAATCGACAAAGTGACACAGCAAACCAATCATGGTGACCCTGCTTCAGCGCTGCTCGAAGTGCTCGACCCAGAACAGAATGTGGCATTCCACGACAACTATCTTGATACAGATTATGACCTGTCGAAGGTAATGTTCATCGCAACAGCCAACAATATCTCCACTATCCCTGCCCCACTTCTCGACCGTATGGAGTTGATTGAGGTGAGCGGCTATCTGACAGAGGAGAAGATTGAGATTGCCAAGCGTCACTTGGTGCCCAAGGAACTCGACAATCTGGGCATGAAGGACAGCGGCGTGAAGATTTCCAAACGTGCCATCGAAAAGATCATTGAGGATTACACTCGTGAATCTGGTGTGCGTGAACTGGACAAGAAAATCAACAAGGTGCTCCGCAAGGTGACCCTCAAATACGCCAAGGAAGGTGTGTTGCCGGAGGGTGAACTGAAAGTGGAGGACGTGAAGGAATATCTGGGCACAGAGCCATTCAGCCGCGACAAGTATCAGGGGAATGACTACTATGGTGTAGTGACTGGCTTAGCTTGGACCAGCGTGGGTGGCGAGATTCTCTTCATCGAGACCTCCATCAACAATGGCAAGGGTGAAAAACTCGGCTTGACGGGTAACTTGGGCGATGTGATGAAGGAATCAGCCACGATTGCCTTGCAGTATCTGAAAGAACACTGTGACATCATCGGCATCCAACCCGACTATTTCGAGAATCACAACATTCACATTCACGTGCCAGAAGGGGCAACCCCCAAGGATGGTCCATCAGCTGGTATCACCATCGCCACTTCGTTAGCAAGTGCCATCACGAAGCGCAAGGTGAGAAAGAACATTGCGATGACTGGTGAGATCACCCTGAGAGGAAAGGTGCTGCCTGTGGGTGGTATCAAGGAAAAGATTCTGGCAGCCAAGCGTGCCGGCATCACAGACATCCTCATCTGCCACGAGAACAAGAAGAACATTGAGGACATTCCAGCCAAGTATGTGAAGGGCGTGACCTTCCACTATGTGGAGAATGTGAAGGATGTATTAGATTTTGCGCTGCTATAAACTAGAAGAACAAGAGATTAATGACATTCCAACTACAATACAACGACTCGAAAACCAACGCGCGTGCTGGTCTCATCCATACGGATCATGGAGACATCCAGACACCTATCTTCATGCCTGTGGGCACACAAGCCTCTGTGAAAGCGGTGCATCTGCATGAACTGAAGGATGACATCAAGGCGCAGATCATCTTGGGCAACACCTACCATCTTTATTTGCGTCCAGGACTGGAAGTGCTGGAGAAGGCAGGAGGCTTGCACAAGTTCAATGGCTTTGACCGTCCGATGCTGACCGATAGCGGCGGTTTTCAGGTGTTCTCTTTGGCAGGCATCCGCAAAATAAAGGAGGAAGGCGTGGAGTTTCGTAGTCACATTGATGGCAGCAAGCATGTTTTCACCCCAGAGAAGGTGATGGACATCGAACGCTCGATTGGTGCCGACATTGTGATGGCATTCGACGAATGTCCTCCAGGCACCAGCGATTACGAATACTCAAAGAAGTCGTTGGAACTGACAGAACGTTGGCTCGACCGTTGCATCAAGCGATTCAACGAGACAGAACCCAAGTATGGTTATCAGCAAAGCCTCTTCCCTATCGTGCAAGGTTGCACTTACAAGGACTTGAGAGAACGTGCAGCAGAGAATGTGGCATCGAAAGGGGCTGATGGCAATGCCATTGGTGGTTTGGCGGTGGGAGAACCCACGGATGTGATGTATGAGATGATAGAGGTGGTGAATGCCATTCTGCCCAAAGACAAGCCCCGTTACCTGATGGGTGTGGGCACTCCTATCAACCTGTTGGAAGCCATCGAGCGAGGTGTGGATATGTTTGACTGTGTAATGCCGACAAGAAACGGACGCAATGCCCAGATTTTCACGAAGCATGGCACCATCAACCTGCGTAATCAAAAGTGGGACTTTGACTTCTCGCCTCTCGACCCCGAAGGAACATCCTACGTGGACACAGCCTACACGAAGGCATACGTGCACCATCTCTTCAAAGCACAGGAAATACTCGCTTTGCAAATTGCTTCTATCCACAATCTGGCATTCTATTTGTGGCTGGTGGGTGAAGCACGTCAACACATCATCGCTGGCGACTTCAGCGTATGGAAAGCGAAGATGGTGGAGGAATTGGGACGAAGAATCTAAGGTAATACATTATATATACATAAGAAGAAGGTAAAAAGGTGGTTCTATTTGAAGAAGTAAACGGAAAGCTGGTTCCTAAAGGTAGCAAGGAAGACATCAAGGCGTACCTTGACTACAAGAAAGGACAGGCAAAGAAGAGCCGACATCGCTCCCTACGTTCGAGAGCGAGAAGTGGTTCCGCTGCCTTCAGGTGGCTGACTGACCACTTGCCTTTCTCCCGTCTTGACCGCTACATCATCGGCAAGTTCCTTGGCACTTACTTCTTCTCTATCATTCTGATTATCAGTATCGCTGTCGTATTCGACTTCAACGAGAACATTGACAAGTTCCTGCAACACGATGCGCCGATGGAGGAAATCATGTTCGACTATTACCTGAACTTTATCCCCTTCTATTCCAACCTGTTCAGCCAGCTGTTTGTCTTCATCGCCGTTATCTTCTTCACCACCAAACTGGCAGACAACTCAGAAATCATTGCGATGCTTTCTACAGGCACCAGTTTCGCAAGAATCGTGCGCCCTTACATGATATCGGCTGCCATCATCGCCTTGCTCAATTTTGGATTGGGCTCGTATGTCATTCCGAAAGGTAATGTGAAACGTGTGAAATTTGAGAACAAATACAAGAACAGAGGACGACAAGACTTCAGTGCGAATGTGCAGCTGGAGGTGGACAGCGGTGTGATTGCCTATTTCGGACGCTACGAGGAAAGTATGAAAATGGGCTTTGACTTCACCCTCGACAAGTTTGAGGACAAGAAGTTGGTCAAGCACCTCCAAGCCCTGACCATCCAATATGACACCCTCTCCTACGAGCCTTATCATTGGATCATCACGGGTTATCAGACACGCGACTTGCAAGGTATGCGAGAGGTCATTCAGACGGGCAGCAAGCTTGACACCATCATCCCTATACAGCCTCAAGACCTGATGGCATCACGTGATATGGAAATGACGCTCACAACCCCTGAACTGAGCACCTACATAGACCGTCAGAAGGAACGAGGGTTTGCCAACATCCAACAGTTTGAAGTGGAATACTGGAAACGTGGTGCGACTTCCTTCGCCACCTTCATCCTGACCCTCATTGGCGTGTCCATATCGGCACGAAAACGCAAGAATGGCATGGGTATTGCCTTGGGTATCGGTTTGGCGTTGACCCTCACCTACATCATGTTCCAGACGGTGACATCGAGTATGGCAATCAATGCCAATTTCCCTGCTGCCATCGCGGTTTGGATTCCTAATTTCGTGTTTGCGCTCATCGCCTTGTATTATTACAAGAAAGCACCGAGATAGTTGAGAGTTTAGAGTTTAGAGATTATTGAAAAAAGAAATATGTATTTTGACGAATTAGACATATCGGACGACTTACTTGACGCTCTCGATGCGATGAACTTCGAAGAGTGCACCCCCATACAAGAGCAAGCCATCCCCAAAATTCTGAAGGGACACGACTTGATGGGCATTGCCCAGACGGGAACGGGAAAGACGGCTGCCTATCTGTTGCCTGTGCTCGATGAACTGAGTCATGGGAACTACCCACAAGACTCTGTCAACTGTATCATTATGGCACCCACTCGTGAGTTGGCACAGCAGATTGACCAACAGGTGGAGGGCTTCGCCTACTACCTCGATGGCGTGTCATCTGTAGCTGTGTATGGTGGCAATGATGGAATCCGCTTTGAGCAGGAACGCAGAGGTCTGGAATTAGGTGCCGATATCATCATCGCCACGCCAGGACGACTCATCAGCCACTTGAATGGTGGACATATAGACTTGAAGAAAGTGTCGTTCTTCATCCTCGATGAAGCTGACCGCATGCTGGACATGGGTTTCTATGACGACATCATGAAGATTGCTTCTTTCTTGTCGGAGAAACGCCAAACCATTATGTTCTCTGCCACGATGCCTGACAATATCCAAAAACTGGCTCAAAACATCCTGCACAACCCTGTGGAGGTGAAGATCGCTGTGTCGAAACCAGCTGAAAAGATTCAGCAGACAGCCTATCTCTGCTATGACGGCATGAAGGACAGACTCGTGGAGAAAGTGCTGAGTGACGACACCCTTGACCGTGTCATTCTCTTTGCCTCTTCCAAGCAGAAAGTGAAGGAGTTAAATATCACGTTGAAAAGGAAAGGTTTCAATGTAGGTGCGATGCATAGTGACTTGGTGCAAAGGGAACGTGAGGAAATCATGTTGGCATTCAAGAACAGACGTATCAGCGTGCTCATCGCCACTGACATTGTGAGTCGAGGAATCGATATTGACGATATCCAAATGGTCATCAACTACGATGTGCCACGCGATCCTGAGGACTATGTGCATCGCATTGGACGTACGGCTCGTGCCAACAGAGAAGGACAAGCCATTACGATGGTGACGCCCAAAGATTGGCAATACCTCCTCAAAATCGAACGTCTCATCGAGAAAGAGATTCCCAAACCCGACCTTCCTGAAGGATGTGGTGAGAAACCTGAAATGAGTACAGGAAAGAGACGTCACACACCAGGCAGACATGGAGGAAAGGGTCGCTACAATAAACGTAGTCATGGAGGAAAACGCAATGGGAAACCTCAAAACAACCCCTCAAACAATGCTCATTAGTAGGCAATCAGCACCACAATCGGGGTCTTTCAACTTTTTTAACTCGCATAAAGAACAAGAACTCCACAAAAAGGATTAATTTTGCACTCGAAAACAATTGTTTATCACCAAAAGTATAATGAATAAGATAACACTTGCCATCATCGTCGCATCATGTGCGCTTGCAGCCCATGCACAAAACGGCATCAACACCCCCTACTCCCGTTATGGATTCGGCATCCAGTCGGAACGTGCAATGGGATTTAATAAAGGTATGGGTGGCATCGCACAGGGATTCCGCAATGGACGAGAAATCAATATAGCCAATCCAGCCTCCTATTCAGCAGTTGACTCGCTCACTGCCCTATTCGATATAGGTATCTCCCTGCAAAACAGCAATCACAAGATGGGTGGCTTGCGGCAAAATATCCGAAACAGCAGTTTTGACTACTTTGCGTTCCAATTCCGTGCCTTTAAGAATGTCGGTATGACCGTCGGACTCATGCCGCTCACTAACATCAAATATAATTTCACCTCGTCTGGTGAAACGTTGGAAGGAACGGAGAACGTGAGCTCGTCCTACAGCTTTAATGGTGATGGAGGTCTGCGTGAGGTGTTCTTTGGTACAGGATGGCGCCCCTTCCGCCCTATCGCTATCGGTTTTAATGCTCGCTACATCTGGGGCGATTACACACATAACGCCATGATGTTGCTCAGCGAAAGTTCTGCTTTCAACCTTTCGCGCACTTATACAGGTGAAGTCGGCACCTATAGCTGGCAAGCCGGTTTACAATTCATTCAGCCACTCAATAAGAAAGACAAGGTTGTCCTGGGTGTCACCTACACCTATGGTCACAAATTGGGCAGTGAGGCAACTCGAACCACTCAAACCCTTAACAGTTCCACCATTGAGGAGGCGACCAGTGACACTATTAAGAATGCGTTCCAATTGCCACACGTAGTCTCAGCTGGTGTGACGTTCTATCATGCCAACACCCTTCGTGTCGGTGCTGATTTTGAATTACAGAAATGGTCTGAATGCCGATTTCCCAATCAGCAGACAGGTGCTTCGGACGATATGCTTTATTCCTCTACGAAGGGACAACTCAACGACCGCACCAAGATTGCCGCTGGTCTTGACTGGACTCCCAATCCTTATGGAGCTAAGTTCTTGAACAGATGCACATATAAGTTGGGAGGATACTACGCTCAGACTTATGCTAAAGCAGACCCCACGGGCACCATCACTGAGAAACCCTACGAGTTTGGTTTGTCCGCAGGTGTCACGCTCCCCATTGCCAACAAGAACACTTCATGGAACAATACTGCCCCACGCATTAACATAGCGTTGCAATGGGCACACACCAATATTCCATACCTCAATGCATCAACCATGCAGAAAGGCACCCTCAATGAGGACTATCTCCGTTTCTGCCTTGGTATTACATTCAATGAGCGTTGGTTCTACAAATTGAAAGTAAAATAACAACGAGCGAAAGAGGCGTTTCAGTATCTCAAATAGACTTTTCCCTACAAATAAAAAGGAAAAAACCGCCTGAGTCTGAATTTCATTCGCTAACTTTGCACCGTCGAACAATAAAACTCAAGAATTCAAAAACTTAAAACAATAGAAGATTATGAAAAAGATTTTATTTGCTTGCACCCTTGCAATGATTGCATTGGCTGCATCTGCACAAAACCTCAAAGGTACAGCAGTGAATGACCGTATCGGTCATGGGCAGGATTCCATCGATGTACTTGGTAGCCTCTCACTCTATCAGGAGGCCTACAAGCGCAAGAGTTACGTTGAAGCCATCGAACCATGGACGTTCGTGTTTGAGAAGGCACCACTTTCTCAGGTCCGCATCTATAAGGAGGGTGCTTGGATTTTCGAGCAACTTATCCAGCAAGAGACTGATGCTGCCAAGAAGAAAGAGTACTTCGACACACTGATGAAAATCTACGACCAGCGTCTGAAGTACATGGACGCACTCAACTCTTTCTCTTCTGAGAAGGACCAGTCTTCCAAGGGAGGTATTCTCTGTCGCAAAGCGTATGACTCTTACTTCTTCAACCCTACCCCAAACGTGGAGAGCTCTTATGCGATGTTCAAGGAGGGTATCAACGACACAGGAAACGATACTGAAGGCTTTGTTCTCTATGGTTTCATGCAGCTGAGTGATGCACGTTACAAGGCAAACAATGAGAAATATCGTGAGGACTACATCAACGACTATCTCCTTGTGACTGACATCTGTGGCAGATTGCTGGAACAGGCGAATGAGTATGAGACTCAGGTGATTCCAGCTGACCCCAACTCTGAAGACTCAACCAAATGGGTGGAGCAAGTCATTTTGGATCCAACAGCAGAAAAGATCATTGCCAACTACCAGCCTCCATTCGATCAGGCAGAAGAGTTGTTCGTGAACTCTGGAGCAGCTGACTGTGACGCACTCGACAAGATCTATCGTCCTAAAGTGGAAGCGAACAAGACGGACAACAACTATCTGACTGGTGTGTTGAAAGTCCTCTCAAGCTTCGACTGCGACAAGAGCGACCTGTATGACATTGCAGCAGACTACTCTTATCAGATCAACAAGACTCCACAAGCTGCCATCGGTAAGGCTTCCAAGTGTCTGAAGGCTAATGACACCAATGGTGCCATCAAGTACTTCGATGAGGCTATTTCTTTGTTGGATGACAATGCAAGCAAAGCTAAATATGCTTACATCGTTGCAGCACTCCTTTACAAGAAGGGCAATACAAGTGGTTGTCTCAATTATATCAACAAGACATTGCAGTACAACCCATCCAATGGTGGTGCATATCTGCTGAAGGCCAGCATCGTGGCACGTAGTGGTAGCCGCAAGGACATTATGTCAACTGCTCCTTACTGTCTCGCTATCGACATCTGCAACAAGGCAAAGGCTGTTGACCCATCTTGTGCAGGTAGAGCAAACCGCGCTATCGCTAACTATACAGCGAACCTCTATCCAAAGTCTGAAGGCTTCATGGCTGGTATCAAGGCCGGTACCCCTGCTTCGACTTCTTATGGTTCCACTACCATCCGCTTCCGCTAAGAAGCTAATGTGCTGGGCGATTTCCGCCACACGGACATGTAACATTTGATCAGTGAAAAGGTTAACACATACCATTACCGTTGCAGCAGTCATCATGGCTGCTGCAACGCTATTGTTCCCATCGTGCAGCGACAGTTCTGAGAAAGTCGGTCCTGACATTGGTGAGCGTGATTCCTTGCCCACCCTCAAAAGCATTGGAGTCAGCACCCTCATCAGTGACTCGGGTATCATCCGCTACAAAATCATCTCAGAAGATTGGTACATCTACGACAAAAAAGAGCCACAATATTGGTCTTTCGAGAAAGGACTTTTCATCGAACGCTACAACACGTCTTTCCAGGTGGATGCATTCA
The DNA here is from genome assembly GCA_017651245.1 of Bacteroidaceae bacterium. Lineage (GTDB taxonomy): Bacteria > Bacteroidota > Bacteroidia > Bacteroidales > Bacteroidaceae > Minthosoma. The sequence goes on from JAGCDQ010000077.1 coordinate 58,685, forward strand.
TCTCGTGCGACACGGCTTATTTCTATAACCAGCAGGAACTATGGGAACTTCGTGGACGTGTGTTTGTCAGGAACCTAAAAAACGAAACATTCAAAACTTCTTTGCTGTTTTGGGACCAACGTGCCCATCGCATTTATTCGTCTGCCTATATGGAAATTGACGGAGAAACGCGTAAACTCTCTGGCTACAACTTCAGCAGTAACGAGCAGATGACTGATTACATCATTCATTCCTCCAAGGGACAATTCCCGTTAGAAGACCACAGCCCTACACCACAACCTGACCCAATCATCATGGCTGAACAAAACAACACAGAAGAACCCAACTAACTCATAAGAAATACAATAAAAAGGGTGAACGATTCGTTTATAAGAATGGTTCACTTTTTTGTTTTAGAATATATGAGAAGACAAACATATAGGATGATGTTGGGGGCAATGGCGGCATTGTTCTCTGTTGTTTCGTTCATTTCGTGCAGTGATGATGAACAAATGACTGCTGACAGAAATGCCCAACTGAGTTTCAGCCAAGACACGGTTTCTTTTGACACTGTGTTTGCAGGCATTACATCACCAACAGAACGTGTGAGGGTATTTAACAAGAACAGCAAGGGATTACGCATCGCCAATGTGAAATTGGAATCGGGTGGCACCTCTGGATTCATGATGAATGTAGATGGTCAGAATGGTACTTCCATCAACAATGTGCAGGTCCTGAAGAAAGACAGCGTTTTCCTTTTCATCAAAGTGAATGTACCCACAAGTTCATCGATGGAACCGACAGAAATCACAGATGCTGTAATCTTTACACTCGAAAGTGGTGTGCAGCAGAAAGTGGTGCTGAAGGCTTCTGGACAGAACATGACAGCATGGACGGGACAAGTTGTGCAAGAAGATATGGTGATGAGTGCCAATGAGTTGCCGTATGTCATCTACGATAGTTTGGTGGTGGCAAAAAACGCCAAGCTGCGCATCACAGAGGGAACGACTCTCTATTTCCATAATGGCGCCAGTTTAATTGTGCATGGTTCGCTCCAGATAGAAGGAACTCAAGAAAAGCCTGTCACCTTGCGTGGCGATCGTCTGGACAAGATGTTTGATTATCTACCCTATGACCGTTTGGAGAACCAATGGGGAGGCATTTATCTGTTCCCTACTTGTCAAGAATGCAACATTAACTATGCAGATATCCATAGTGGCAATTATGGCATTGTGTGCGATGAAATCGATGGGAAAGTGAATATTTCCAATTCTGTTATCCATAATGTGGCAGGTTATGGTTTGTACCTGAAGGATTGCGACGCACTGGTGACGAACACCCAAATATCGAACTCAAAGTTTGACTGCGTTGGCGTGTATGGCGGAAAGGCTGATTTCTACCATTGCACGATGGCACAATTCTATCCATGGAAAGCTGATCGTGGAAATGCCCTCTATGTGAGCAACTACATTGGTGATGAGGAACATTTGACGCAAGCCATCAATTTCTACAATTGCTTTGTGACAGGATATGCAGACGATGAGGTATATGGAAATCCTGGCAACAAGCCTCTCAATCTTAATTTCTACAACTGTGTACTCCTGACAGACGTAAGTGATGCCACCTATTTCCACGATTGCATCGAAGAATCGAAGGATTCTTCTACTTACAAAGACAAAAACTTCAAGACCTTCGACACGCATGCGTACATCTATGATTTCCGTCTTGATTCTGCCAGTGTAGCACGAGGTAAAGCCTCTACGGCCTACTCTTCCCTCAATCCTACTGACCGATGGGGCGTGGCACGAGGCGAGAAACCTGATGCTGGATGCTATCAATTCCAAGAGAAATAACGAAGTTGGATAATTACTTCATATACAAAGTGCAAGTCTATTCAAAATGAGTGTCTTGCACTTTTTTGTTGGAGTAAATATATAAAAGATTCATTTCGTAAGTTATTCGATGAAATCGTAAAAAAATAAAGTGGATACTCCTGCCAGAACTTGGTCTCGGAGTATCCACGCCTTCTAATTGATAAAGTGAGAAAAAATGTATCATTCAGATCACCAATACGTTGCTCACGCAGCCTTTTCGTGCTGAATGTATGCCCCATGGTTCTCTCGAACGGAAGGCATAATCATCTGAAAATAATATCTATTTCATTCAATCATTAAAAAGAATTACATTTTTCTTTCCATTAAAATTCGATAACGTTTAATTCATTCAATTCTTACATATATCTCGTGTCGAGTTTTTTCTTACATTCAAATTAGAAAGGAGCATTACCTGGCATGGAAGAAACGTCCAATCCATCGAAGGAATCGTCGTTCATGCCACCCAGATTGAGTTTTGAAGGAGTTGGCTTGATCGTTCCATCATCAGTCGGCATCGGAGGAAAATCGTCGTCCAGATTGAGGAATCGTGCGAACTCACTACGGAAGCGCAGACGAACATCTCCTACAGCACCATTACGATGCTTGGCAATAATAATCTCAGCCACACCCTTTGTGTCGTTGCCATATTGGTCCTTCATAATCTTATAATACTCAGGACGATGGATGAAACAAACCATGTCGGCATCCTGCTCAATGGCTCCTGATTCACGAAGGTCACTAAGTTGAGGACGCTTACTATCTGGACTATCAGGATTGCTGCTTGAACGCTGCTCTACTGAACGATTCAACTGAGACAACGCTATGATAGGGATATTCAATTCCTTTGCCAAACCCTTCAACGAACGGGAGATAGTCGAGACTTCTTCCTGTCGAGAGTTGTACGACATGCCCGATGCATTCATCAACTGGAGGTAGTCGATGATAATCATCTTCACGCCAAAGTCACGCACCAAGCGACGGGCTTTCGTGCGAAGCTCAAATACAGAGAGCGATGGCGTGTCATCCACATAAAGAGGTGCACCAAAAAGATCTCGCATCCTGGTGTCAAGTTGCTGCCACTCGTACTTTGCCAACTGACCGCTCTTGATTTTCTCACCAGAAATCTCGCAGACATTCACCAACAGACGATTCACCAACTGCACATTGGACATTTCAAGGGAGAACATCGCAATGGGGATTTGACGATCAACTGCCATATTGCGAGCCATTGACAACACAAATGCCGTCTTACCCATTGCTGGTCGTGCGGCAATGATGATGAGGTCGGAATTTTGCCAACCAGATGTCATTGCATCCAACTTGTCAAAGCCTGAAGCAAGTCCAGAAAGGCCGTCTGTTCGAGCTGCCGCCTTTTGCAGGAGTGCGTATGCCTCGTTGATGACAGGGTCAATTTGTGTGAAATCTTTCTTCAAATTGGATTTTGAGAGTTCAAACAACTGGCCTTCTGCCTGCTGCATCAGCACTTCGATGTCTTGTCCTTCATCAAAAGCCTGTTTCTGAATACTGCTTGTATAAGATATAAGATCACGCGCTAATGCCTTTTGAGCCACTATGCGCGCATGATATTCCAAATGTGCAGCAGAAAGCATGGAACGGGAAAGTTCTGCCACATATGCTGCCCCACCTGCATTTTCCAAATCACCACTCTTCTGCAACTGCTCTGTGACAGTCAACAGGTCAATGGGAGAGTTGGTTGCTGCCAACGACTGAATAGCTTGGAAAATTGCCTGATGCTTGGAGTCATAAAAAGAATGAGGCTTCAAAAAGTCAGATACCGTACCAAACGCATCTTGCTCAATAATGCACGCACCCAAGACTGCCTTCTCAAACTCTACGGCTTGAGGTTGCAATCTGCCTAACTGCGCAAGCTGATCTTGTTCATTGCTGCGTACAGTCTTTCTACGAGATGTGGGTCTTTGTTCTGGCATTTTATTGGTTTTGGAATGTGCCGTTTTCAGCACATCATGGGCATCTCCACTTTATCGGGTTGCAAATTTAGTAAGAATTTTTAATACAAACAAACACAAAATGCGAAAGTTATCAACACTTTTATGAAATAACTGTTGATAACTCTGTGGACAAATCGATTTCATCGGTTAACTTATCCCTTAAAAGAGAAAGGTGAAAAAAAGTTAAATTTTTCATCCGCTATTGTCACCCCATCGCCCAACGAGTGTTTTTCTTTCAGGATGTATGGTGTATGATTGATTTATGGGGAGTCTCATGATTGATTTCTCCCACCCTGTCCAATCCCACCATTGGTGCTTTTTTCATTTATTTTTAATAAATAAGTGTTCGGAAATTTCGGCAATCCATTTAAAAGTAGTACCTTTGTGCCGTTTTTAGAATAACGAGTCGACACACAAGGTAAGAGAGAAATAAATCATAGTTAATATTAACAAATTATGGCGAATGTAATTAAAATTACGAAAGGCTTGAACATCAACCTCAAAGGTAAGGCTGCTGCTCAGGTTTCTGCCGTTCCTGCATCGAAAGTCTATGGACTGGTTCCCGATGCATTCTGGGGTATGAAGCCAAAAGTGGTTGTTAAGGAAGGGGATGAAGTGAAAGCTGGTGATGCGTTGTTTGTCAACAAGCAGCATCCAGAAGTAAAGTTCGTCTCTCCAGTTGCGGGCAAGGTGACGCTCGTGGAGAGAGGCGACCGTCGTAAAGTTTTGAGCGTTCAGGTAGAAGCTGCTGCGCAACAGGCGTATGTTGACTTCGGGAAGAAGGACGTGAAGTCGCTGAATGGTGAGCAGGTGAAGGCTGCCCTCCTCGAAAGCGGACTTTTCGGATTCTTCATTCAGCGCCCTTATGCCGTTGTTGCTGACCCCAACGATGCGCCTAAGGGTATTTTTGTGTCTGCCATTGCAGACATGCCGCTCGCCGCTGACATCGACGTAGTGTTGAAAGGCAATGAAGCCGATTTCCAGACAGGTATCTCTGCGCTTTCCAAGCTGGCAAAGGTGTATCTGGGTGTAAAGCCTGGTAGTGCGCTTGCCAACACGCAAGATGCAGAAGTGACCGCATTCAGCGGTAAGTGCCCTGCAGGAAACGTGGGTGTTCAGATCAACCACGTCAATCCTATCAACAAGGGCGAGGTGGTTTGGACTATCGGTGCTGAAGAAGTCGTGTTCATCGGACGACTCTTCAACAAGGGCATTGTTGATCTCACCCGCACGATTGCTGTGGCTGGTTCTGAAATCAAGGAGCCTCAGTACAAGCAAGTGCTCATTGGTGCCAAGATTGGTGACATTGTGGCAGGCAACTTGAACACAGACAAGAAAGTGCGTCTCATCGATGGCAACCCACTCACGGGTATGCAAACCAACGAGGATGCATTCATTCTTGCCCATTCCACCGAGGTAACTGCTATTCCTGAAGGTGACGAAGCCAACGAGCTTTTCGGTTGGATTGCTCCACGCTTCAAGAACTTCTCCGTCAGCCGTTCTTACTTCTCTTGGCTGTTGCCTAAGAGTAAGGAATATGTGCTCGACGCACGTGTGAAGGGTGGTCACCGTCACATGATTTTCAGTGGTGAATACGAATCCGTGTTCCCTATGGACATCTATCCAGAACAACTCGTGAAAGCCATCATCGCTGGTGACATCGACCGCATGGAAGCCCTCGGCATCTATGAGGTGGCACCAGAAGACTTCGCTGTGGCTGAGTTTGTGGATAGCTCTAAAGTTGAACTCCAGCGCATTGTTCGGGAAGGTCTCGACATGCTGCGTAAAGAAAACGAATAAGCATTATGGGACTTAAGAAAATTCTTGACAACTTGAAGCCTACCTTCTCAGAAGGAGGTAAGCTCAGCGCTTTCGGCTCTCTTTTTGATGCAGCGGAGACATTCTTCTTTGTGCCCAACGAGACAGCCAAGGTGCGTGGCGCACAGATTCACGACGCCATCGACTCCAAGCGCTCTATCTTCTTTGTGGTGATTGCGCTGATTCCAGCCATCCTCTTCGGTATGTTCAACATCGGTTATCAGCACGCACTCGTTACAGGTGGTTGCACTCCCGATGCTTGCCCATGTGCAGATGTCTGGGGCAACTTCCTCTACGGACTTGCCGTGATGCTTCCTAAGATTGTGGTGAGCTATGCCGTAGGTCTCGGCATCGAGATTATTGTGGCTCAGTGGAAGAAGGAAGAAGTTCACGAGGGATTCTTCGTGACGGGTATCCTCATTCCACTCATCGTTCCTGTGAACTGCCCACTTTGGATCATCGCTGTGGCAACTGCTTTTGCTGTGATTTTTGCAAAGGAAGTGTTTGGTGGTACGGGTATGAACATTTTCAACCCAGCCCTCGTCACTCGTGCATTCCTCTTCTTCGCTTATCCATCCATGATGTCAGGTGACAAGGTTTGGGTGAACGAGAAATATCTGGACAGCATCAATGGTCCTCTGAGCGTGGATGCAGTTTCTGCTGCCACTCCTCTTGGTCAGTTGGCTGCAGGCGACCCTGTGACTGCCACTCCTATGCAGACCATCATCGGTACAATCCCTGGTTCCATCGGTGAAACCTCTGTGATTGCCATCCTGATTGGTGCGGTCATCCTCATCTGGGCGAACATCGCAAGCTGGAAGATTATCCTTTCCACATTTGCAGGCGGTGCCCTGATGGCTTACTTGCTCCGTTACGATGGTGCACAGAACTTCGAATGGTGGGAGCAGCTCACTGTCGGCGGTTTCTGCTTCGGTGCCGTGTTCATGACAACTGACCCTGTCACCAGTCCTCGTACAGAAGGTGGTAAGTGGATCTTCGGATTCCTCATCGGTGCCATGGCCATCATCATCCGCGTGCTCAACCCTGGTTTCCCAGAAGGTATGATGCTCGCTATCTTGCTGATGAACGTGTTTGCTCCCTTGTTCGACTATTTCTTCGTACAGGCTAATATTAACAAGCGCGCTAAGCGTGCCAAAAAGTAAAGGAGGACACAAGAAATGGCAAAAATGAATACAAATGGCAATGCATATACTATTATTTATGCATCCGTGATGGTCATCATCGTGGCATTCCTCCTCGCTTTCGTGGCTTCGGCTCTGAAACCGACACAGGACGCCAACGTGGCTCTCGACACGAAGAAGCAGATTCTTTCCTCTCTGAACATCCGCGACCTTGCCGATGCTGAGGCAGAAGCAAAATATACTGAGGTCATCACCAGCGGCGAACTCAACAGCCCCACCCTCACAGCCAATGTGGATGGTGAGGAGAAGCTCATCGTTGCCGTGAAGGGTGCAGGACTTTGGGGTCCACTTTGGGGATGGGTTTCCATCAACAAGGACGGTGAGACCGTGTATGGCACGTTCTTCAACCACGAGTCTGAGACTGCTGGTCTGGGTGCCCGCATCAAGGAGCAGTGGTTCCAGGATTTGTTCAAAGGCAAGAAGATTTATCAGGATGGCAAGGTTGCCCTGGGTGTTTACAAGCAGGGCAAGGCTCCAGCCACACTTCCTACAGAGAATTATGTAGATGCTGTGACAGGTGCGACCCTTACTTCCAATGGTGTTAACGACATGATTCAGAAGTGCCTCTCTGACAATCAGGGCGCGATTGAAGCATTTAAAAATTAAGGAGGACAAAGAATATGAGTTTATTTTCTAAAGAGAATGGCGAAGTTTTCATGGGTCCGCTCAACTTGAACAACCCAATTGCAGTTCAGGTCCTCGGTATTTGTTCGGCTCTGGCTGTCACTTCGCAGTTGAAGCCTGCTATCGTGATGGGACTCTCTGTGACCGTCATCACAGCATTCGCAAACGTGATTATTTCCTTGCTGCGCAAGACTATTCCGAACCGCATCCGCATCATCGTTCAGCTGGTGGTCGTTGCCGCTCTCGTGACGATTGTGAGCAACATCCTCAAGGCATACGTCTATGATGTGAGCGTTCAGCTTTCAGTTTACGTAGGTTTGATCATCACCAACTGTATCCTCATGGGACGTCTCGAGGCATTTGCCATGCAGAACGGTCCTTGGGAGAGTTTCCTCGATGGAATCGGCAATGGTCTCGGTTATGCAATCGTGCTCGTCGTCGTGGGTTTCGTCCGTGAGCTTCTCGGATTCGGCACCCTGTTCGACTTCCAGATCATCCCCGACTGTGCTTACGTCGAGAACGGTGGTCTGTACCTCAACAACGGTATGATGACCATGCCAGCCATGGCGCTCATCATCGTTGCTTGCGTCATCTGGGCACATCGTGCTTATAATAAAGAAATAGAATAAGTGTAACATACCTAATCAACAAAAGACAGAATTATGGAACATTTCATTAGTTTGTTCGTTCGCTCCATTTTCGTGGACAACATGATTTTCGCTTTCTTCTTGGGTATGTGCTCTTATCTCGCAGTATCCAAGACAGTGAAGACATCGTTCGGACTCGGTGTGGCAGTCACCTTCGTGCTCCTCATCACCGTTCCTGTCGATTATTTGCTCCAGACGAAGGTGCTCGCCAATGGCGCTTTGGCCGAAGGCGTTGACCTGACCTTCCTTGCATTCATCCTCTTCATTGCAGTCATCGCCGGCATGGTGCAGCTCGTCGAGATGGTGGTGGAACGCTTCTCCCCTTCCCTCTACGCTGCGCTGGGTATCTTCCTGCCGCTGATTGCCGTGAACTGTGCCATCATGGGTGCATCGCTCTTCATGCAGCAGCGCATCCTGCTCGATCCTGAGACCTCCACTCAAGCTATCTCTGGCGTGGGCGACTGTGTGGCATACGCACTCGGTTCAGGTATCGGCTGGACACTCGCAATCGTAGGTTTGGCTGCCATCCGTGAGAAGATGGCTTACTCTGATGTGCCAAAGCCCCTCCAGGGACTCGGCATCACATTCATCACCGTAGGTCTCATGGCAATGGCATTCATGTGTTTCTCTGGTCTCAAAATCTAAAAGAAAGGACATAGCAAATGGATATGACATTTATATTATATAGTATAGGAGTGTTCTTGGTGATCGTGCTCGTGCTCGTCATCATCCTCCTTGTTGCTAAGAAGTACCTTTCTCCAAGCGGTAATGTCACCATTACCATCAACGGAAAGGATAAGCTCGAAGTGGAACAAGGCTCCAGCCTGCTCTCCACCCTCGCAGCTCACGACGTTTACCTTCCCTCAGCCTGCGGCGGCAAGGGCTCTTGCGGACAGTGCAAGTGCCAGGTGGTAGCCGGCGGCGGCGAGATTCTCGACTCAGAGAAGGGACACTTCACCCGCAAGCAGATCAAGTCAGGCTATCGTCTCGGCTGCCAGTGCAAGGTGAAGGGCGACCTCGAAATCAAGGTGGACGACTCAGTGATGGGCGTAAAGGAATGGGAATGCACCGTGATTGGCAACAAGAACGTGGCAACCTTCATCAAGGAATACAAAGTGGCCCTGCCTCCAGGCGAGCACATGGACTTCGAGCCAGGTTCCTACGCACAGATCAAGATTCCACCCTTCTTCATCGACTACGACAAGGACATCGACAAGAGCCTCATTGGCGACACCTACCTCCCTGCATGGGAGAAGTTCGGACTCTTCCCACTCAAGTGCGTCAACGAGACCCCGACCATCCGTGCATACTCCATGGCGAACTATCCCGACGAAGGCGACATCATCACCCTCAACGTCCGCATCGCCACACCTCCATTCAAGCCAAAGGACCAGGGTCCGGGCTTCATGGACGTGAACCCAGGTATCGCATCCTCTTACATCTTCTCGCTCAAGCCGGGCGACAAGGTCATCATGTCAGGACCTTACGGAGAGTTCCGTCCACAGTACGGCACAGGTCGTGAGATGATATGGGTCGGCGGTGGCGCCGGCATGGCTCCGCTCCGTGCACAGATCATGCACATGCTCAAGGGCAACGGCATCGCACCCGAAGACCGTCAGCGCCCAATGCACTACTTCTACGGAGCACGTGCCCTCGAGGAGATTCCATTCCTCGACGACTTCCTCGCCCTCGACAAGGAGTTCGAGAACTTCCACTTCCACCTCGCCCTCGACCGTCCCGATCCGAAGGCAGACGAGGCAGGCATCAAGTACACGCCAGGATTCGTGGCACCAGTGATGGGCGACACCTATCTCAAGCAGCATGAGAATCCAGAAGACTGCGAGTACTACCTCTGCGGTCCTCCAATGATGGCAAAGACCGTGCTCGACCTGCTCCACTCCCTCGGCGTCGAAGACGACATGATCCGATTCGACAATTTTGGTGGATGACGTAGGAGAAAAAGGTTAATAATCTTTTTCTTCTCGACAGGGGATGGTAGTAGCTTTCTGGGAGGCAAGGACACGAAGCCGAAGCAGAAAGCGAACGAACATCGGTGGGAGACTATCGGTGGAAAAGAACATATACACGCAAAAAGGAAGGACGTATCCCAACGCCCTTCCTTTTTTTCATTCACTCATTCTTTCATACTTGCATTCCCTCATTTCCTCAACACATACACCTTCGCCGAATAACTACCCTCCGACGTGATGCCCGTCGCCACGTCCCTCGCCCACTTCCGCAGCTCCAGCGAAGCCGCCGTCCGCGACAGCCCCACCAACCGGTAATAGTCACCCAGCCGCATCACCGTGTGCTCACGCAAAAACCTCCTTGCCTTCTCCAGCCGCTGCTCCTCCGTATATTTCGATTTCCGAATCCGCGACACCGCCCCCTTCTCCAACTTGCACCTCAAGTCCAACTTCTTCACCAACCCCTTGTCCGCCCTGAAACTCACACCCGTCACATGCAGGCTCCTCGCATTCCGCTTCGGTCCCTCACCGTCCAGAGCCTCCGTCTCAGCATCCTCCCTCAGCCCAATCTTCGGCGTCAGCGTCCCCAGTCCGTCAATGTGCACGCTGAATCCCCTCGTCATGTTCCTCACCATCCCCTCCACCAGCGTCGTCACCACACCCTTCATCTCCGCCTCCGAAAACGTCGTGCCCCGAGCACACTCACGAGCCAGTTCCTCCAGCCCCACCGTCCCGTTCGACTTCAACCTATAACACACCTGCTTCACGCCACTCTGGCGCATATCTGCCATTTCCTTTTTGATGTACTTTGCCATACTCCCTAATGAATTTTATTGTTGGTACTGATGAATCAAATAGTTGATACTGATGATTTTTTTCATCCATACCGCTGCAAAGTTACAATCTACCAAGCTAATTTCCAAATTCTCCACGATGAATTTTATATTCCAAAACGTAGAATAAATATTCCAAGTCACAGAATATTCATTCCAAGTCTTAGAATATATATTCAAAGACTTGGAATAAAGAATTGAATTAGATGAGAGAAAGAATTATCCGTGGTGAACAGAAAAATTCTTAATGGAGAAAAGAAAAATTGACCATGACAACACAAATCATTGATACCAATCCCCCTCTGCCCACTCCCCTCCATCTTCATTTTTTCTCCCATTTCTTTGTCTATTCCAATCCTTTTCCGTAATTTTGCCCTCGCATTCCACAAGTTCTAAATCGAAAAACAATGGCGGAAAATCGTTTCTTTATCCCCTTCAAGGGAATGGAGTATGAGAAAGGTATCTGCGGGAAGAAGGTCTTTGTCGTTGGTGCCAGTTTCTATTGTAATAAATACGATTGCAAGTTTTTCAGCGATTGCACCAGCCCCGAGAAGAAGGATTCGAGTGCCTACAACACGAACTGCCCTGCATATGCGGAGACGGGAGCAGAATTGAGGAATGAACCGTCATATGCCATTGATGAATACTATCCAGCCTATCAGAGATTCGCCAAGATGATGTGCCAGTTTGTGGATGATGAGGTGGAAGACGTATGGCAGCGGATGGCATTTACGAACTATGTGCAGTTCTTTGTGCCGACTGTTAACACATATAAAGACTATTTGAGTGAGCGGGATTTCGAGGCATTCAAGGAGAGTATTGTGGAGCTACAGCCTGATGTCGTGATTTCATGGGGCATGGTGACGATAGATGATGTGAGAGAAGGGAATCCATACGTCATTGACAGAGAAAAACTTCCAGACTCCGAGTGGTATATCTGCCACCTTGCCGTGCCAGGGGTTGAACACCCCATCACCCTTGTCTGCTGCTTCCATCCATCATCTCGTGACTGGAATCAGGACTACAAGAAATGCTCGAAATATCTGAAGAAAGCATTAACCCTTAAAACTAAGTGATATGAAAACATTTATCAGCTGGCTACTCGCCAACATCCAGCCTTTATCCGTGATTGGCTTTATAGTCCTTATCTTGGAATATGCGTCGTTCCATGATGCAGATTTTTCTAGTAGCGAAAGAACGCACAAAATGATTACGGCGTTGAGCGTCGTGCAAATACCTGTTGCGCTGGTGTTCGCAATTTGGGCTGCCAAGTTCACATACCAGAACTTTGACGAAGTATGGTCGCGCAGAATGAGCTGGAACAACAGCAATGTTGACAAGATGAACTCCAGATTCAATTACACCTCCAAAGTCTTTTTCCATTCCCTGCTGGCAGGTGTGGGCATCACTGGCATCCTCTTTTTCATAGGATGGCTGATTATGAGAATTATTGAAATCAATGTTTAAATATAGTAATATGATATCACTCAATCGGCTCAGACACTTGTACGTCTGAGCCGATTCTTATTCTTATTTGAGCCGATTTCATCAACCGAGTTTCGTTTCTCTGTCAAGGGATGATTTCTGCTATTCGATGGCAATCCACTTCAATATATATATCTTACTGAAGGTCTGTAACCTTGATGACATCCTTATCGTTGTAATCAAGATTTTCACCAGCCATACCCCAAATGAAAGTGTAATAGTAAGTGGCAGAGGCGGCGTGGATAGACCATTCGGGCGACATGATAGCCTGCTCGTTGTGGAGCCAAACCACACGACTCTCTTGTGGTTCGCCCATGATGTGGCTAATGGTCTGACCTTCGGGCAGGTTGAAGTAGTAGTATGCCTCGATACGGCGACCATGCGTGTGGGGTGGCATCGTGTTCCACACACTACCCTCTTGCAACTGCGTCAATCCCATCTGCAACTGGCAGGGACCTTCCTCGAGAGAGGTGTTGACAATCAGCTGATAGATGGTGCGCTGATTCGACTCTGCCAGCGTGCCCAGTGGACCTGTGACAGTAGCCTTCAACGACTGAATCTTCCCATTCTTGCGACCATCCAGCGTCACCCATTGTGTCTTGTAGTGCTGATGAGCGGTGGCAGAATTGATATAGAATTTAGCAGGTTTGTTGGGGTCTTTGGAACGGAAGATGACTTCCTGATTAGACTCGATGCTCTTCCCGTTCTTGTCCTTTCCAAGATTTCCACGTCCGATGTACAATGCCTCCTTGGCACCCAACGGATACTCCACGCCATCCACAATCACCACACCATCGCCAGCCGTGTTGACAATGCCGATTTCACGGTTGTAGAGGAAATAAGGTGCACGAAGTTCAGGGAATGCCTCCAACTTCAAGTCCTTGGTGACAGGCATCGCACCACCAAAGATGAAACGGTCATAATGGGAGTAAGTGAGGTTGATTTCATTGGGCACCATCACCTTCTCCATCACAAAGCGGTCACGAAGCGTCTGGGTGTCGTAGTGCTTCACATCGGCAGGATGACAAGCGGTCTGGAAACTTACCTTCATCTGTGCGGAAGCACTCATTGATACAGCCACGAATGCTGCAAGTAAAAGATTTTTCTTCATATGATTAAGTTAGTCAATTAGTATAGTCTTTGGTTATTGATTCTTATTGATGCGTTGGCGGTTCCAAAGCACCATCGCAATGGTGATGAGCGTCAAAATGCCAGCACCCACCCACTCAAGGTATGCCAAGCATTTGTAGATGACCCATCCGAAGAGGCTGGAAGCAAAGTCGAGTGCACCTGCCTCGAAACCCTCTGGTATTTTAGCGGCATCGTTCTGTGTGGCAGCATACACTTCATGGGCAGCTTGTGTGAAAGCAGGAGCCATGTCGGTGACAAAATAGAGTCCCACCACCAAAGCGACAAAGCCAATGATGAGGCTCTTCACCACATTCCCCTTGGTGTATGGCAAGATGAGGGGGAACAGATAGAACATTCCTGCCAATGATGCCAACGGAAGGAACTGATTGCCTGGCACCAGTACAGCCACCGCCAAGATGACGGGGATGAGGATGACGGAGCAAACCAATGTGGTGGGATGCCCTATGACCAATGCTGGCGACATACCGATATAGATTTCCTTGCCCTTGAACTTTTTCTTCACCACTTCCTGCGTCTTCTCTGCAATGGGCTTCAAACCATCAATAAAGAGGCTGGTGATGCGTGGTATCAGTTCCATGACAGCCCCCATCGTCACACCCAATGCCAAGATCATCTTGATGTCCAATTGAGCGGCAACGCCAATCAGAACACCCACAATGACACCCAGCACTAATGGTTCGCCCAACACGCCAAACTTCTTCTTCAATCCTTCGGCATCCACATCCAGTTTGGAAAAGCCCGGAATCAGGTCAAGCCCTTTGTTGATCAGTACGGCAAAGGGTGTGAAACTCTGGCAGAATGGCTGAGGAATGGAGATGCCCGGCAGGTCGTAGTGTGCCTGAAACTTCTTGGCGGTCAGGTCTGCCATCACCAGCGTGATGATGTAGCAAACAATGGCTGCGAAATAGCCCCATGCCAACGACTGACCCGTCACGAAATACACCACGGCACCAATGAAGGCGAAGTGCCAGTAGTTCCACAAGTCAATGTTTACCGTGCGTGTACATTTAGTAATAAGTAATAGGAAATTGACACCCAAAAGTATTGGAATAATCAATGCTCCAACTGCCGTGTTGTATGCCACAGCGGCAGCAGCAGGCCACCCCATGTCAAAGACTTTCAAAGCCAGTGAATAAAGGTCGGAAATATTCTCCAGAGGAGAGGTGAAATTGTCTGTAAGAAGTTTGGTCACCACATTGAGTCCTACGAAGCCGACACCCACATACAGCCCACTCTTCAGCGCCTTGCCAAACTTCATCCCAATGCATAAACCAATTATCGTAAATAGGATAGGCATCATTACGGCCGCGCCAAGGCCGATAATGTAAGCAAACACTTGTTCCATAAATTAGTTAGTTGTAATTCGGGCACAAAAGTAGACAAATTTTTCCTATTTAACAAAAAAGCAAGAGAGTTTTCATAATGATGTGAAAAAAAATGACTATATTTGCACCGTTTTTAATGTAGAAAGATTTAATAATTATCGTTTTATATGATTACAAATGACATTTACGGAGCTTTGCAGCTCCTTGTTGTCGGTATGCTCACGGTGTTCGCTGTGCTCCTCATCGTGATTTATCTCGGCAAGTTGCTCATCTGGGCTGTGAACAAGTGGGCGCCAGAAGAGACAGTGGCAAAGAAGGTGGCTCCTGCTGCCAAGGCTATTGCAAGCATCGATGCAAACACAAAGGCAATCATTGACGCCACGATCAGTCAGATTACTGGTGGCAAGGGACGTGCCGCTAAGATTGAGAAATTGTAGAATAAAAAATAAAGAATATAAAGAATATGGCAAAAGAAGTAAAATTCTCGTTGGTCTTCCGCGACATGTGGCAGAGTGCTGGTAAGTATCAGCCTCGTGTGGATCAACTCGTAAAAGTGGCTCCTGCCATCATCAAGATGGGATGTTTCGACCGTGTGGAAACTAATGGTGGTGGTTTCGAGCAGGTGAACCTTCTCTATGGTGAGAACCCTAACAAATCTGTGCGTGAATGGACAAAGCCTTTCCATGAGGCTGGCATCCAGACCCACATGCTTGACCGTGCGCTGAATGCATTGCGCATGAGCCCAGTGCCAAAGGATGTTCGCAAGCTTTTCTACAAGGTGAAGAAGGCTCAGGGCACTGACATCACTCGTATTTTCTGCGGATTGAACGACCCACGCAACGTGATTCCTTCTATCCAGTATGCAAAAGAAGCTGGCATGATTGCCCAGGCTTCTCTCTGCATCACATACTCTCCTATCCACACCGTTGACTACTACGTGAACCTCGCCAAGAAGTTCATCGAGGCAGGTGCTGACGAAATCTGCTTGAAGGATATGGCAGGTATCGGTCGTCCTGTATCACTCGGCAAGATCGTGGAGGGTATCAAGAACGTGAAGAAGGACATCGTGATCCAGTATCACTCTCACGCTGGTCCTGGCTTCAACATGGCTTCCATCCTCGAAGTCTGCAACGCAGGTTGTGACTACATCGACACTGGTATGTCTCCACTCTCTTGGGGTACTGGTCACGCTGACATCATCGCCGTTCAGGAGATGTTGAAGGACGCAGGCTTCAAGGTGAAGGAAATCAATATGGCAGCATATATGGATGTCCGCACGCAGATTCAGGAGATGTGCGACGACTTCCTCGGCTACTACATCCCAGACCTCAACCACATCAACAACTCACTCCTCGTGAAGCCAGGTCTTCCAGGCGGTATGATGGGTTCTTTGATGACTGACCTCGAGGACAACCTCAAGTCACTCAACAAGTGGAAGGTGAAGAATGGTCAGCCAGAGTTGACTACTGACGACCTCCTCATCAAGCTCTTCGACGAGGTGGCTTACGTTTGGCCTAAGGTGGGTTATCCTTGCCTCGTGACCCCATTCTCTCAGTATGTGAAGAACCTCGCTCTGATGAACGTGATGCAGATGGAGAAAGGCAAGCAGCGTTGGAGCATGATTGCCGACACTATCTGGGACATGATTCTCGGCAAGGCAGGTCAGTTGCCTGGTCCTGTAGCTCCTGAACTCGTTGAGATGGCAAAAGAACAGGGTCGTGAATTCGAGACACAAGATCCACAGTCATACTTCCCTGACAAGCTCGATGAATTCCGTGAGGAAATGAAGCAGAACGGTTGGGAACTTGGTGAAGACGATGAGGAACTCTTCGAACTCGCTATGCACCCAGAGCAGTATCGTGCTTACAAGAGCGGCAAGGCTAAGGCTGACTTCGAGGCGGACCTCGCTAAGCGCAAGGCTGCCAAGAACGCTCCTGCAGCAGGTGCTGAAGGTCCTAAGAGCGTGACTGTTCAGGTGAATGGTGTGAACTACAAGGTGGAGATTGCTTATGGCGATGCCACTCCTGCCGCTCCAGCAGCAGGTGCAGCACCAGCAGCTGCTCCAGCTGGTGAAGGTGAAGACATCGTGGCTCCACTGGAAGGTAAGTTCTACCTCGTGAAGGACAACTCTGAGACTCCTGTGAAGGTGGGCGACACTGTACAGGCTGGTGACACACTTGGCTACATCGAGGCTATGAAGACCTTCAACGCCATCCGTGCCGACAAGGCTGGTACCATCACCGCTATCCTCGTCAACTCAGGCGACTCAGTAGAAGAAGATGACCCAATCATGAAAATGGCTTAACAAATGGAAGAAATATTCAATAACATATACCAGATGACGGCGTTCAGCGACATTATCGTCGCCAATGGTACATACCTCGTTATGTATTTGCTTGCCTTCGTGCTTTTGTACCTCGGCATTGTCAAGCACTTCGAGCCACTGCTCCTCATTCCTATCGCCTTTGGTGTGTTGATTGCCAACTTCCCAGGCGGTGACATGGGTGTGTATCAGGCAGACGAAGCAGGACGCATTGTCAATGCAGAAGGCAAAGTGCTGGCAGAGAACATTTGGGAGATGTCGCTTCCCCAGATTGCTCATGACCTCGGCTTGATGAACTTCCTCTACTACATGCTCATCAAGACAGGCTTCCTCCCTCCAGTAATCTTCATGGGTGTGGGTGCATTGACTGACTTCGGTCCTATGCTTCGCAACCTTCGCCTCTCTATCTTTGGTGCAGCTGCACAGATGGGTATTTTCGCAGTGCTCATCATCGCTGTGGCATCAGGTCAGTTCAACATCAAGGAAGCTGCTTCACTTGGTATCATCGGTGGTGCTGACGGTCCTACCGCCATCTTCACAACCATCAAGTTGGCTCCTCACCTCTTGGCTCCTATCGCCATCGCGGCATACTCTTACATGGCACTCGTGCCTGTGATTATTCCATTGGTGGTGAAGATGCTTTGCACAGAGAAGGAACTGAAGATTAACATGAAGGAGCAGGACAAGCTCTTCCCTTCTGGTCAGAAGATGAAGAACGAGAAGGTCATCAAGATTATCTTCCCTATCGCTGTGACCACCATCGTTGCATTGCTCGTTCCATCAGCAGTATCGCTGATTGGTATGCTCATGTTTGGTAACCTTCTGAAGGAGATTGGTTCTGACACCAGCCGTTTGTTCGACACCATCTCTAACTCCATCATGAACACCGCAACCGTATTCCTCGGTCTCTGCGTAGGTGCAACCATGACCGTTCAGGCATTCCTCAACTGGACAACCATCGGTATCGTCGTTGGTGGTTTCTTCGCATTCGGTCTTTCAATTGCATCTGGTATCTGCATGGTGAAGATTTCCAACCTCTTCTCCAAGAAGAAGATCAACCCGCTCATTGGTGCAACAGGTCTTTCAGCCGTTCCTATGGCATCTCGTGTCTGCAACGAGATTTCCACCAAGTACGACCCCAAGAACCACGTGCTCAACTACTGCATGTCTTCCAACGTGTCAGGTGTGATTGGTTCTGCCGTTGCAGCAGGTGTGCTTATCTCTTTCCTGCAGAACATGACTCTGTAAAAGACACACATTATATATATAAGAATGGACAACTGAACACATCGGTTGTCCATTTTTTATGGGCTCATGTTCTTTTTTCCTCTTTCCTTGTGCCCGTTCAAGTTTATTTCGTACATTTGCAACTGAATTTCATTAATACTATTCCTATCATGAGAAAGAACTTTTACAGAGTGCTTATGGCAGCAGGGCTGCTGATGGGCATGAACACTGTGGCGAATGCACAGTTAAACGGATTGATTAACAGAGGCAAGGCGGCGCTTAAAAATGAAGTTAAGAACGAGGTGAAGAAGGAGGCCAAGAAGGAAGTGAAAGAACAGGCCTTGAACACACTCACCAAGAATGCGGGCAAGGAGGGGTCGTTCACGGCGAACGGTCACACCTACACGCAGAGGGGCACCCTGAACATCAAGACCTACATCCCTGCCGCTACGGGTATGGTGACGTTCACCAATGTTCCCACGAATTATGCGGAGTTCGAGAAGGTCTATACAGAGTTCCTGGGACAGACGCCTTATGGAACGGCTGCAATGATGCCGATGGCAATGGCAATTTATGGTCGCGACCGTGCTGAAGGTGAGAAGTGCATCCGACTCATCAATTACCCTTCCAACGTGAACTCCGTGCTCTCGCAGCTGAAGGAGAAGTTTGGTACTTCGCAGTATGCGCCTGAGAATGATTCTTACCACCAGCCCTACTTGCCAGCTGCCGTGCTGGAAGGTGCAACGCCTGAGAATGGCTATTCGCCAAAATCTCCCTACACGGTGAATATGCGTGCCAGTGTGAACAAGCATCAGGATATGCAGATGTATGACGGTCGTGTGATGTACATCTATATGATGGGAAAAGGCTGGGACACGGAGCAGCGCAGTGTGGAAATCATCCAGGTGAATGAGGGTGAACTCTTCAAGGTATTCAACTGTCCTTCCCTCTACACGCAGTGCAAGAGAATCAAGGGCACTTGGGGAGGACTGAAATAAAGTTGAAAGTTGAAAGACAAAAACCACTATGATATGAAACGCCTATTTACTGTTATGCTGCTCACCTTGTCGTGGGTACTCATATGGGCTGACTCTCCCCTCACGTCCACTGATTTTGCCAAGAGCTACAAACACCATGCCATGGTGCAGAAGGCGATGCAACTGTCTGACGACAGCGATGTAGACATTCCCGTCTCGATGCTCAATTTCCTGGCTGACAAGAAGTCTCCCATCGATGTGCGTCTGGCTGTGGTCAATGCTATCGGATGGAATTTCAACGGAAAGACTTTGGGACAGCAACTCTATGACTATCTGTCAACCCGCCACAAGGCGAAGACAGTTGACAAGCTCGCCAAGAAGCTGGATGCCGGCACTCTCGCCGTCTATGCCTACGCCCTGGCTCTGAGCGATTACTTCGACGTGAAAGAGGCGCAGGACTTGGCTCACAAAGCTGTGAAAAAAAACAAGACTAAGAGTTTCTCAGTGGCATTCATTGCTTCGCTCATCGACGCTCAGGTGTACCTCGACAGCGATTGGGGACAGGTGTACAAGGTGGTGAACAATGTCCTCCACGATGGCTCTCTCCACCTCGACATGCGTCAGGAAGCCATCGACAACGTGATGGAATACATCGGCATATACAAAGAATACTAAAACGAAATCACCTCGCCGTCGTAGGCAAGATGGATACCAGCAGGAAGGGACTTCTCTTCCTGCTGATGTTTTTGAATGTGGTGACTCATATGGACAAGCCACGCTTCCTTCACAGCTAAATTCTGGGCAAATGCAATGGCATCCTCCATGCTCTGATGGCTGGGATGCTCCTTGTGGCGAAGACCATTCACAATCATGTAGTCGATACCCTGTAGGTAATCCAATTCCGTATCGGGAATGGTTTTCATGTCAGTGATGTAGGCAAAGTTTTCAATGCGGAAACCGACGATGGGAAGTTTTCCATGCATTACACGGATGGGAAGGATTTCCACATCATCAAGAACAATAGGTACATGAGGCTCCATCTCAACAAGGTTGAGGGTGGGAACTCCCGGATAACGTATCTCTTTCGGCGTGAAGCAATACGGGATGCGCTCCATCAAGTGGTCAGCACAAAACTTCTCGGCATAAACATTCACATCGCCGAAGATACTGTAGGGACGCAAATCGTCCAATCCACCCACATGGTCATAGTGCTCGTGGGTAATGAGCACGGCATCAAAAGGTTTGAAGTCGATGCGCAACATCTGTTCGCGGAAGTCAGGACTGCAATCAAAAAGGATGCGCTTGCCCCTCACTTCCAAAAGGCTCGAACAGCGCAGTCGCTTGTCCTTTGGATCGGTGGAGGTACACACCTCACAGGTGCACCCAATCTGAGGTACGCCACATGAAGTCCCACTACCAAGTATCGTGATTATCATATCAAGTTCACCTCTGGATGGATTTCTATGCCAAATTTTTCGTATACATCCTTGCAGACCGTTTCGCAAAGCGTGATAATCTCGTTGGAAGTGGCACCACCAAGATTCACCAGCACCAAAGCCTGCTTGTCGTGCACACCAGCCCTACCCAGCGACTTTCCTTTCCATCCACATTGGTCTATCATCCACCCTGCAGGAATCTTCACGCCACCTTCCACTTCGTAGAAAGGCATCTGCGGATAGTCCTTTTGAATGGACAGGAATTTTTCACGGCTCACCACAGGATTCATGAAGAAACTGCCTGCGTTGCCCTGCACTTTCGGGTCTGGCAATTTAGCATTGCGGATATCAATAATCGCTTGACGCACATCCCCGATGGTCACGTCTTCCTTCTCGCCCAACATGGCTTTGACATTGCCATATTCCAACCTCAACTGAGGCTTTTTCTGCAAACGATAAGTCACAAACGTGATGACATACTTGCCCTTCAGCTGCTTCTTAAAGATGCTCTGACGATAGGCATAATCGCACTCCAGTGTGCCAAAGACACGCTTCTGACCATTAGACAACTCCACGGTCTCCACCAGCACAATCACATCCTTTGCCTCCACACCGTAAGCACCGATGTTCTGCACGGCACTCGCCCCCACTTCACCAGGAATCAACGAAAGATTCTCCACACCTCCGAAACCATGTTCTACAGCCCAAGCCACAAAGTCATCCCACACCTCACCAGCACCTACACGCACCAACACCTCATCATCATTTTCTTCGACGATTTCAATGCCATGGATGGCACTATGCAACACCGTTCCGGCATAATCTCCCTTAAAGAGCAGATTGCTGCCGCCCCCCATGTGAAGCACCTCGCCCATTAAGGTTGGAATCATAGTCTTGAGTTCCTCCTCGCTGTCATACTCCACATAGCGCTTGGCCTTTATATCCATTCCAAACGTGTTGTGAGTCAGCAAGCTATAATCCTTGTATTCTTTCATCAGTATTCAATTTCCTTCAGTTTCCAGCCACCATCTTCTTTGTTGAACTTGAACTTCATCTGCATACCATTGCTGATTCCCTGCAAGAGCAGCGTCTTTTTATTCTGGCTAATACATGCCTGACCATAATCGACGTTGACGAGTTCATGTGTTGGCAATGGAAGGCTGTTCTTCATTTCAAACCATTCGTCAGCCGTCAGATGCTCCTCTTGCGGCTCTTCCTCGCCATCATCAGAAGTGAGAATCACTTTTATGGGGTCTGCCAACGACTCGCGCTGATAGATGCTGTCTGAAATAAAGTGTGCATAGAAATCCAAGAAATGTCCATTCGGAATATCCTCTCTCTTCTTTTTGTCAATCTCCGTCAACATCCATTTCCCATTCACACGGTTGAAGTGAAACTTCTCCACCTCATTGTTCCTCAATCCAATCCATTCCACTCCAACATGCTGCATGGACGTGTCTTTCGACAAGGCATAATCCTGCTCACGCTCATAGAGCACGGCAAGTACCTCTTGGTTCTTGAAATGGTCAAATCGCGTCCATTCTTCCTTGGTGAGACGTTCGTTGTCTTCACCTTCCTTATAAGGTAACGGGTATGCAATTCTTTGCCCCTGGAAATGGGAATCGTCAATAAAATTGTAGAAAAAGTCGTCAAACAATTCGTCCACGGCTGCTGGCGGTTCTTCCTCCTGAAACAGATGAAGTGTGTCGCCAACAAATGCCTCAATGGAGTCTTCTTCGAGATCATCCTCCACATCGAAAGCATTCGACATCTTCTTGTCCTTGCATGACACAAGAAGACCCACAATCGCAGCTGCTATCACTAAACCTTTTCTCATATTTTTCGCAAAATTCGCAAAAACGCTACAAAGGTAAAGAATAATTAGGAAAAAATCACTATCTTTGCAGCGATTTTCAAGAAATGAAACAAAAAACAACGATATGTTAGAGAAAATTCAAAGTTTACTTCAAGAGGTTGAAGGTCTTGAGGCACATTCTGCCGAAGAGATAGAACAACTTCGTATCAAATATTTAAGCAAGAAGGGGGCTATCACCGCACTAATGGCAGACTTCCGCAATGTGCCTGCCGAACAGAAGAAGGAGATAGGTATCAAAATCAATGAACTGAAGAACAAGGCACAGGAGAAAATCAATGCACTCCGTGATAACTTCGCCGTACAGGAGACAGAAGTGAATCACCTTGACATCACTCGTACCGCCTACCCTATTGGACTTGGCACCCGCCATCCCCTCACCCTCGTGAAGAACGAAATCATTGATATTTTCTCTCGTCTGGGTTTCTCACTCGCAGAAGGTCCTGAAGTGGAAGACGACTGGCACGTGTTCTCATCCATGAACTTTGCCGACGACCATCCCGCACGCGACATGCAGGATACTTTCTTTGTGGAGGCACATCCCGACATTATCTTGCGTACCCACACCAGTTCCGTACAGGCACGTGTGATGGAAAAGCAGCAGCCACCAATCCGTGTGCTCTGTCCTGGTCGCGTCTATCGTAACGAAGCCATCTCTGCCCGTGCCCACTGTTTTTTCCATCAGGTGGAAGGCCTCTACGTCGATGAGCAGGTCAGCTTCACCGACCTCAAGCAAGTGCTTCTGCTCTTTGCCAAGGAAATGTTTGGCGAGGACACCCAGATTCGTCTCCGTCCTTCCTACTTCCCCTTCACGGAGCCAAGTGCCGAAATGGATGTTTCATGTACCCTCTGCAAGGGCAAGGGCTGCAGCATGTGCAAAGGTTCTGGTTGGCTCGAAATTCTTGGATGCGGTATGGTTCACCCCAACGTGCTCGAAGCCAATGGTATCGACTCCACCAAGTATAAGGGCTATGCCTTCGGAATGGGTATCGAGCGTATTGCTAACCTCAAATACCAAGTCAAGGACCTTCGTCTCTTCTCAGAGAACGATGTCCGCTTCCTAAAAGAATTCGAAGCTGCCAACTAAACAACTTTACATACAAAACAGAGGTGCATCCGATTGACATATCAGATGCACCTCTGTTTCTATTCTCAACCTGAACCTTAACCTCTCAACTTTATCGCACTTTCAGCAAATCACCAGCCACAGGAATATAGCTGTCATCCTTAAAGTTCATCTTGTAGAGCGCGTCGATACGGATGCCATAGAACTGGCAGATGCTGTACATCGATTCACCCTGCTTCACCTTGTGCCAATAGTCTTTGTATTGGGTGTCAGCTTTCTTCGCTTTCTTGTCAAGAAAGATGTTCATTTCAGGTTGTGGAGCAAAATCTTCATCCACCTCGTTGAACTTAAGCAACTTCTTCTTTGGCACCTTCAGCTCTTTTGCAAGTGCATCCCATGTGTCGCCAGATCGGGCTGTCACACATTGAATTCCATTCACCATCCTTACAGAGTGTCTAGCAGGAGCCACATATTCAGGCACTGGCTCTGTCTTCTTGCGTTTTCTCAATCCAATGCGGTCTTCATCATAATCATCCAACTCATACGTCTCGATGATGGTGATAAGCCTTTCTGCATACGTAGGCGAAGTGGCATAACCACATGCCTTCAATCCGCGAGCCCAAGCCTTGTAGTCCTGCGGATTCAGGTCGAAGAGTCGCTTATATCGGTCTTTCAACAAAAACTGCGAATGGTCCTCGTAGCTCTCCTCAACATTCTTATATTTACGGAAGCGCTCATTCTTATGGTCATCATCACGCGTCACATACGGACCACTCCAGCCCGTACCCACCTTGATGCCAAAGTGGTTGTTGGCTTGTTTGGCGAGATAGCTCGTGCCCGCTCCACTCTCGAGCAGGGCTTGTGCAAGCGTGATACTAGCAGGAATCTTGTAGCGATGCATCTGTTCGATAGCTGCATCCTTGTATTGGCCCACATATTGCTGATACACACTATTCCGTTGTGCGAACGTGATGGACGGCAATGCCATGCCCAGCGCCATCAGAAAAAGTCTCAAATATCTCATTAGAAAGCGATTAGTAATGTTTCGGTTGCAAAGTTAACACAATTTCATGAATTATCAAAAGAAAAAAAGAAAATATTTAAGGTGAATCTCAGGAGTGTTTTCTTTGGCAATAGTCAATCAAGTTGGCATATATAACATTATTGCGAAGGAGTTTTTCGTAGCCAAGCATAAAGAATTGTTTTCGTGCGCGGGTGATGGCGACGTTGAGTTTGCGGTCAACGCTCCCCGATTCGGTTTCTGTCAGATTGGATAAGATGTCAAGTTCGTATCGTTGAGTGATGGTGGTGCCGTAGATGATGATGTCGCGCTGGGAACCTTGGTAGCGTTCAACGGTATCAATGACCAGGTTGGCTGCCACATCGGGAAGATGCTTGGCTATCTCCACCCGCACGAGGGCAATCTGCCTGCGGAAGGGAACGATGATGCCCAACTGCTGTTGTGGGTCGAAGGGAAGGTGGTTCTTTTCGTGAAGGGAAACGATGCCCTTGACAAGCTGGGCAATCATGCGTGCCTCCAACACATTTGCTTTGGGCATTCGGTCTTCCATCGAGGGACGAGGCACGTTAATGAAAGCGCAACGATGGGTGGCAATCAATTCTTCGACAGGATTGCCTGCATCCTCGAGACGATAAGGAAGCGGTTCTTGCTGATGAGGGAGTCCGACAGGAAGCAGTCGCCCATCATAGAAAGCATCGGATGCAAAGGCTGCGATGTCGGGATGCATGCGTCCCTGATGGTCGAGCATCGCCACCACATCGGCATTGTCACGATTCTGCCCATAGAGGCGTTCGAAGAGGGAATTACGACAGTTGGTCAATCCAATGGCATGCAGCAAGGGGGAGGCAACAGCAGACTTCTCCTCGTTCTGTACCACGACAGCAGGGAGTTGCTTGTGGTCGCCAATCATGATGAGCTTGTCAATAGACGAAGAAGTGAAAATGCCCAGAATCTGAGGTTCGAGAATTTGGGATGCCTCATCAAAGATGGCGACTTGGAAGTGTTTGAGACGAAGGAGGGAGGTGTGGCTGTTCATGGAGGCAACGGTGCTGACAAAGATGGAAGTGTCGCCAATGCGTTGCATCACCTGCTGACGATTGGTGAGCGTGGAGATGGCATTACCAAGAAGGTGCTCACGATAAGCAGGGGCACAAGAGAGTTCTCGTCCCAGTCGGATGTAGTAGGGTTGAGGGTCAAGGGTTGACAGCATCTGGCAGATTTCATCGACCGCACGATTGGTGTAGGCAAGCAAGAGAACGTTGTGGTGCTGTTCCAACTGTTCCTCCACCATGCGCTTAAGTGCCACAGAAGTCTTTCCCGTACCAGGAGGCCCCATCAGAAGGAAAAGGTCATCTTGTGTGGGTGTGCGCTGACAAAGCAACAAGTCACGACGACGAGGGTCGCAGGTGAGCAGAGAGAACAAGCCGCTGTAAAGGCTGCGGAAGTTAGCATCCACATGGTCGTGCTCAATGGCATAGAGATCCTCCCTGCTGAAGAGCTGCTTGTTGCGTTGGGCATTCTTCTGTTGCAGCCAGATTCGGTCAGCATCATAGGCCTCCACATTGCAACGGAACACTTGTTGGGTGATGGCGGAATCCGTATCGGAATTACGTTTATACAAAATAACGGCATCACCGATACGGAAGTTGGGCAGGCTCTCATTGGCATCGGAACGTTCGAGGCAAACTGCTTCCACCCCTTCCTTCATCCGAAGGTCAGCAAGGCGCAGGTTGAGGAAGATGTCACCATTCTCCATCTTGGTGTTGACATCGGCATTCCAAAGGGAAGAAAGGGCACGAGTGGAGTCGGGACGCGCGTCGCACATCTTGCTCTCTGCCTGTTCCCGTTCGATGAACTGAAGGAAGGCATAGAAGTACTCAGCCGTCAGTTCGTCCATCGCATGCAAGGCATCCGTGATGGGCTTGATTTCTGGCAGACACCACATCGTCCAGAACTTATCGTTACAATCCTGATTCTGCCTCAGTTTTTCTGGCGTGAGTTTAGGCACCCACACACGCGCTTCTCCTTCAAGCAGTCCCCGTTCGAGTGCCACGATGTTGTTGCGAATGTTCATGGCACGCAGCACCATTTCTTGATAACTGCGTTGTTCCTGCAGGCGTGGGTATTTGGAATAAAGCAGATTGCCCATCACGTCGGTCTGCTTCACACCTGTGTTGTAATAGAGGATTTCCTTGTAGAGCAACATCTGCATCAAGTGTTCTTCCTTTGCCCGATTGCGGAACTCGTCCCATTTGCCCGACTTTAATTCAATCAAGAACTTCTTGCCTTCGTCGTCAAGGTCGATAAGGCAGTCCATTCGTCCCTGCAAGCCCAACGCCTCGCAGAAAAAAGAGGGTTCGATGTGGATATCCACCTTCCCTTCGTGCATATAAGGCTGCTGCTCCAGTTCCCTGACCACTTGCTGAATGTTGTCAAACTGCTTCCGGGTTTCTTCAAAGAACTTGGCATCGATTTCTGGACAGGCACAAATGTCTATCGCCCTATCAGCAAACACCTTGTGCATGGAATCGAGATAGGAAGCCTCAGGAATATTGAGGATGTCATCAAGAAACTGATTGGCAAAATCGCCCAGCAAAGTGTGAACCGTACTCTCTGAAGGCTTAAATTTGGCGATGAAATAGTTGAACGCAGACTCCCCCCACCCTTTGATGCAGCTGGTCACACTGGTGGTGTCGAGCAGGAAATCTGGTTCCACAATAATATATATAGGATGATAGACGCCATCATGATCTATCGTGAAAGAGAGGGCGTTGAACTGCATGCCTGGCTTCAGCAACTGTGCTGCTTTCAAAGTATGTGGGTTGGCGGTGATGTCCACACGGAAAGGTGTGTCGGAAGGAATCTCTCGTGAAAAAGCATAGATATATGGCTCCTCCACCCGTTCTACCACGAATCGTACACGCTTTTGGCGAGCCATCCGTTCCATTCGATCCTTCGAAATCGGCAATGCCTCCACATCGGGCAGTTTTCCCTTGAAAGCGACAGGAATAGGCGTATTGGTGAAATGTGCCAAAGCCTCCACCAACACTCGCATATCGACCAGGAAGGTGTGTTCATCCACCTCCATGCCCAAACAAGAAACCTGACGAGCACGCCAACGGAACGTATCAATCGCATATAGCGGATAGTTCGTCAGTCGGCATACTGCCTGCAGGCGAGAAAAGAAATCGTTGTATTCGGCTGGCAGACCTTCCGTCTTCTCGATGCACACCCGATGCAGCGTATCATAGAAATACCGATACTTCCACTTAAGTGTCTGCTCTGAAAAGAAGACTTCCTGGATGTCCTGCCAAACGCCGTCCATCATGCATTCAGCTGTCCGATGATATCAGCAACAGAGTTGCAACCATGCTGGTCAAGCCATTCGTTGATGCCATTCGCCACTTTCACTGTCACAGCAGGGTCAATGAAATTCGCTGTACCAATCTCGATGGCTGATGCACCAGCGAGGAAGAACTCAATCGCGTCGTGCGCATCCATGATACCGCCCAAACCGATGACTGGAATAGTGACTGCTTTTGCCACCTGCCACACACAACGAACGGCAACTGGTTTCACAGCAGGACCAGACATACCACCTGTGGCGATACTCAATACAGGCTTCCGCTTCTCGATGTCTATCACCATACCCATCAATGTGTTGATGAGTGAGACCGCATCGGCACCAGCATCCTGTACGGCCAGTGCTATATCAGTAATAGAGGTAACATTAGGAGAAAGTTTGACAATCAAGGTTTTATCATAAGCCTTACGAACAGCCTTCACCACAGAAGAAGCACCTTCAGGAGTGACGCCAAACGCCATACCTCCCTGCTTCACATTGGGACAGGAAATGTTCAGTTCGATGGCTGGAACATTCTCCAATTCATTCACGCGGGCAGCACATTCTGCATAGTCTTCAGGAGAGGAACCACTCACGTTCACAATCATATTAGTGCGGATGTCCTTAATCTCAGGATAGATGTGCCTGCAGAAATAATCAACACCTTTGTTCTGCAAACCCACACAATTCAGCATGCCGCTGGCGGTCTCCACCATACGTGGGTAGTCATTGCCCTCACGAGAATTGAGGGTCGTACCCTTCACGATGATACCACCAATATCTTCCAAGTTCACAAAGTCAGCAAATTCAACTCCATAGCCGAATGTGCCGGATGCCGTCATCACTGGATTCTTCATCGTGAGACCAGCAATTTTTGTCGTCAAATCTGCCATATCCTACACCTCCCAAGTTAAATCATTGATATCAAACACAGGACCTTCCTTGCACACGCAAACGTTACCCTTGACGGTCTTTTCCACACAACACAGACAAGCACCCAAGCCACACGCCATCATGTTTTCGAGGCTCACCTCACAAGGGGTGTTCGTCGCTTTCGCATATCTTGCCACACTCACCATCATCGGCTTAGGACCACAAACGGAGATGCGATCGAACTTCTCCTTTGTTAATATTGAGTGCTGGGTCACAAAACCTTTCTCTCCCTCCGAACCATCTTCTGTGGTCACATAGACAGGAGCGATGGCTTTGAAGAGTTCCTGTTCCAGCAGGTCGCTCTTGCTTCTGGCACCTAACAGGAACACAGGATCTGCCCCACTCTCCTTCAGGTATTTGCCATAATCGAGCAAAGGAGCCACACCTACACCTCCACCCACGAGCAGCACCTTCTCACCTTTCTTTTGAACAGGAGAGAAACCATTGCCCAAAGGGAATACGAGATTGAGTGTGTCGCCAGCTTTCAGCGTAGCCAGCTGATGCGTGCCTTCGCCCACTTTCTTGATAAGCAGCCACAACTCGTTCTTCTCCCGATCCACATAATTGATGGAAATAGGACGACGGAGGAAGGTCTTAGGACTCCCCTCCACCTTCACTTCCACGAACTGACCAGGTAACGTCTCAGGTAGAGTTTTCTTGTCTGTCAGTTTCAGCAAAACATACAACTCATGAGGGAACGCCACCTCCCTTATCGTCAAATCTTTTACGTATTTCTTCATTATCTATAATCGCTAAATTCGCCAACCGAAAATCTTTAACTTATAACCTTTAACCCTTAACCTATTATAGTCCCCACGCCGCAGGGTTGCATTCTTTCTCCAACTGCTTCTCCTGCTTGTCGTCCAACTGGAAGAAGAAGTCCATATCAGTTTCCTTCTCCACCTTGTCCACAGAAACAGCATAGTCGCGCATATCACCGCCACAGGCTCTGTTTGGGAAGATGAAGCCGATGGCCTTAGGCACACGACCCATGGTCAGCACTACTTTAAAGAAACGGTCAGGAACGGCAATCTTGAGATTTTTCCTTTGACCAATGGTTTGGGGATTGGAGTTATCGAAGATAGGACCACAACAAATGTAAACTGTCCCATAGTTCTTTGCCCAAGAACGACATTGTATTTCAAGGTCATTCCAAAGACCGACATTCAGATTGTGGTTCTGAGGACAGATATTCGTCATGCCAAACGATTCATCCATCGCCTTTGTGGTGTTCTTGTTATCACCAGCAGGACACATGTGTCCACGATCATATCCAGACCCATTATAATCGAAGGTCTCCACTCTAGTCTTCTCATTCATTACTGGGTCACCATGAAAGTTATCCGAACGCTGCACCTTACCATTCGCCCTATCGGATGTTAGACTCCAACATACATAATTAGGACAGAGCTTGCTCACGTCATACGAGATGATGAACTGAGACTTAAACAACAGAAATTCTGGCTGTCCTTTCAATGCATCCGGCTGTTCCAGATTTTCGTAGGGAGTGACGGCAAGTTCTGCTTCCCGTTCCGACTCTGTTTCATAATAGCCATCAGCAGCATCTTGAGCTGCCGCGGCCTCCATTTCTTGTGCAGCATAAGCTGCATTCCGTTCTGCGCTGCTGGCTGATACACCTGCTCCATTCACTTCTGACGGAAGTCTATCGCCTTTACATGCCCACAATTGATTGAGACCTGCCACAAGCCCAATCAGCATGAGACAAGTTAATAAGATTGATAACGGTTTTTTGATTGATTTCATCTATTTCTTGAAATTTTTAATCTCTGCATCTAGCATTATCGTGATTTTCATTGCAAATTTAAGAAGAAAATGGAGAAAAGTTGCTTTTATAACAAAAAAAAGTAGTACCTTTGTATCGCTTTTAACAAAAGGCACAGTCTTTTTGCTATTTGCCTTGCCGAATTGGCTCAGTTGGTAGAGCAACGCATTCGTAATGCGTGGGTCGGCGGTTCGAGTCCGCCATTCGGCTCCAATAAAGGAAGTGTGCCAACGGCGCACTTTTTTGTTTTATTCATCCATAACCTATCTCAAACAATTTGAACAATCCGTCCATAGAGAAAATCATTTTGGGTGTTGACCCTGGCACAAATGTCATGGGTTATGGTATATTGAGGGTAAAAGGCAACAAAGCGGAATTGATGGCAATGGGCGTCATCGAACTCAAGAAGTACGCCAGCCACTATCTCCGTCTGGGCAAGATTTTCGAGCGCATCACCAGTATCATCGACACCTACAAGCCTGACGAGATGGCGATTGAAGCCCCTTTCTTCGGCAAGAACGTGCAGTCGATGCTCAAACTCGGACGTGCTCAGGGAGTCGCCATTACTGCCGCCATCATGCGAGACATTCCCATCACGGAATACGAACCACGAAAAATCAAGATGGCCATCACAGGCAACGGTTCTGCTGCCAAAGAGCAAGTGGCAGGAATGCTTCAACGCATGCTCCACATCTCTAAAGAGGATATGGACGTGCAACTGGATGCCACTGACGCCTTGGGTGCTGCCTATTGCCATTTCATCCAAATGGGCAAGCCTGAAGTGGAACACAAATTCAAATCTTGGAAAGACTTTATCAGCAAAAACGCCGATAAGGTCGTGAAGCACGAATAAAAAATCTGACTCACTCCACCTAAATGAAATGAGTCAGTTTTATGTTTCGGAACCGTCCGCTGTTTCTTACAAAGAAGCTGTAGCGGCGTATTTTGCCATCACTCGCTGGTAATATCCCTCTGTGCGAGCCTTACGGGTCATGCACTTCAAATCACCAGAATTCCAAAGGCGAATGGCGCGTTCCATGTTTCCGTCAGGATTGTAGAACTCCTGATAGTCGATGAACATGTCGATGCTCTTTTGTTTGTCATAACGGTCAGCGTAAGTGTACTTCTTGTATCCAACGATACGATTGCACTCGCGCACAAGAATCTCGGAAATCTGCAGATAACCGACGTAGAGTCCATTCTTCGATACTACATTAGGCTGTCCCTGGCTCTCCACCATCGCGATGGCATGAATGACAGCGCCCCATTTCTTCTGAAGGTCCACCTTCGGAGCAGTTTGTGCAACTGTAGTCAGTGAAATGGTCATCAAGATTAACAAAAAGATTTTTTTCATACACTGTTTTTAATAAAATCTTACATATATTCGTTTTTTGTCCTCACCGTCAACAGTCACTACTGATGTGAAAACGGTACAAAGTTAGGGCTTTTCTTTCTACTGACCAAACTTTTCATGCATTTTAGCACTTTTTTAAAAGAAAGAGCGGATTGCATTAAGTATTTTTAACAAGTAAGGGGCTTCTGAAGAGCCCCTTGCATATTTCAATCGTCATCCAATTTTAGCACCGCCAAGAATGCTTTTTGTGGCACACTCACATTGCCAATTTGCTTCATGCGCTTCTTGCCTCGCTTCTGTTTTTCCAACAGTTTACGCTTACGAGAAACGTCACCACCATAGCACTTGGCAAGCACATCCTTGCGCACCTGCTTCACCGTTTCTCGTGCCACAATCTTGCCACCAATCGCTGCCTGAATGGCGATGTCGAACTGCTGACGAGGCAGCAAATCCTTCAGTCGTTCACACATACGGCGTCCCAATGTGACAGCATTGTCTACATGAGTCAACGTCGAGAGAGCATCTACAGATTCACCATTCAAGAGGATGTCGAGCTTCACCAGCTTGCTCTCTCGGAACCCTGCTGGATGATAGTCGAACGAAGCATATCCACGAGAGACACTCTTCAGCTTGTCGTAGAAGTCAATCACAATCTCACCCAGCGGCATGAGGAATTGAATCTCCACACGGTTGCCCGCAATGAAGTCCTGCTTCACCAGTTCTGCACGCTTGCTCAGACACAGCGTCATGATAGGACCTATATAGTTGGCAGTCGTGATGACCGTTGCATGAATGTAGGGTTCTTCCACATGATCTATCAGCGTCGGGTCAGGCATGCCACTTGGGTTGTGCACCTCTTGTGCCTCTCCATGCTTATCATAAATCATATAGCTTACATTGGGCACCGTCGTGATCACATCCATATCGAACTCGCGGTCCAGTCGTTCCTGCACAATCTCCATGTGCAACAAGCCCAAGAATCCACAACGGAAGCCAAAGCCCAACGCTGCCGAACTCTCGTGTTGGAACGTCAGCGAGGCATCGTTCAGTTGCAGTTTCTCCAACGATGTGCGCAAGTTCTCGTAGTCTTCTGTCTCAATAGGGTAGATACCCGCGAACACCATCGGTTTCACCTCTTGGAAACCCTTAATGGCTTCTGTGGTAGGATTACTGAGCGACGTGATGGTGTCGCCCACCTTCACCTCTGTGGCATTTTTGATACCTGTGACAATATAACCTACATCGCCAGTCCTTAGCTCTTTCTTCGGCACCATATCCATTTTCAACGTGCCGATTTCCTCTGCCAGATATTCTTTCTTCGTGTTGATGAAACGCACCTTCTCACCTGGGCGCATCACTCCGTTGATAATCTTGAAATAAGCAATCACACCTCGATAGGAATTGAAAACAGAATCGAAGATGAGTGCCTGCAACGGCGCATCCTCCTCTCCCACAGGATGAGGCACACGCTCCACCACCGCATTAAGGATGTCCTCCACACCTTCGCCCGTCTTGCCACTAGCATAGATGATGTCCTCCAAATCACATCCAATCAGGTCGATGATTTCGTCAGCTACCTCTTCGGGCATCGCATTGGGCATGTCAATCTTATTGATGACGGGGATGATTTCCAAATCGTGGTCAATCGCCATATAAAGGTTACTGATGGTCTGTGCCTGCACACCTTGTGTGGCATCTACCACCAACAACGCTCCCTCGCAAGCAGCGATGGAACGGCTCACTTCATAGGAAAAATCGACGTGTCCAGGGGTGTCAATAAGATTGAGCACAAACTTCTGTCCCTTGAACTCCTCCTTCTCCCCATCATACACGTGCTCCATCTGGATGGCGTGACTCTTGATCGTGATGCCACGCTCCTGCTCCAAGTCCATATCATCAAGCATCTGACCTTGGGTGATCTTGATGGTCTTGGTTTTCTCCAAGAGTCGGTCAGCCAACGTCGATTTGCCGTGATCAATATGTGCAATGATACAAAAATTCCTGATATTCTTCATATTCATCACATCACTCCTCACCTTGCTCAGCACCTTTCTGAAGGTCTGAACCCTCAACAGCCTGCAATTCCTCTGGCACAATCGCTAAAGAATCCACTAAGTCCTCGCTGACAGAATCAATCGAATCCACCAATTCGTCTGCCGAATAATGACGATCTGGCATAGGACCATAGCATGATGCCAACGTGATGGGCGCAGTAAAGCCCAATAAGGTGAGCGACACTGTGCACACCTTGCTCACACATTTGTAAAAGTTCTTTTTCATAATCACAAAACTGATGATTGAGCGGATATTTTTGCAAAGGTAAGACAATTTAACGTCAACACAAAACAAATGAACAAAAAAATGCGTTGCTCAATGATTGGAGCAACGCATTTTTATAGTTTGTAGCACTATTACTTGAGAGCTCTATGCGATTACTTCAAAGAGTAAGCGTATGGATCCTTCTCGTCACCAGTTTCAACAGCGTTGACTTTGTCCTCGCGGAGTAACCAGCCAAGACCGAGGTTGAAATCCTTCTCTGCAAGCTTAGTAGCCTTTTTGATCTGCTTGAATGTCTGTGCAGCCTCAGCACCTGCAAGTGCGTTCCAAATGAGACCAGCAATGTTTCCTGCTTTTTCCTGTAACATAATCTTTAACCTTACCTTTAATAGTTTAACTTAGTTTAGAGTTTGAAAAGAAACCGATTAAAGTTTTCTCTCAAATCCGATGCAAAGTTACGACCTTTTAGTAAAAAAGCAAAACTATAGCAACAAAAATGAAGAAAAAATGACTAAAAAAGAATAAATATTGAAAAAAAGAAGAGTTGGAGGTCATTTTTACTGTGTGCGCACACAATAAGACTTCATTGATAGTCTTTGGGAGTGAAATGATACTCGACGATTTTATCTCCCGTAGCAGCATCATGATAGATGTACGTGAACTCAACCTTTTCCTCCTTGTACTTGGTCAAAATGACAGAATTTCGAAGGTCGTTCAGATTCATGTCTGCCAATTCACCCAGGTTATCCATCAGAATCTTTCGTGATTCATCATCCAGCGACAGCGAATAGTACAGCATCAAATCCCCCATCCTATCCTCTTTCTTCACAAACACGAGGCTGTCCATCGTTGTGACGGCATCCATCCTCTGAGGACAATACGTCTGAGTGTATTCTCTGGCTTCACGCTCAAAGAAGTCTGCCTTCTTCTCCTGACACGACGTCAGCACCAAGACAACGAACAATAATATAAAAGAGATACGCGCGTACATAATTATATATTGGGTTTGAGGGTTGAGGTTTGAGATTGGAGGTTTGAGGGTTGAGGTTATTTTGCCAATACCTGTTTGAGGGCACGAGCCAACTGATCAGGACAGCTGGTGGGTTTGGGACCACAAGTGATGCCTTCAAATTTCTTGATGACATCCTCTGCCTTCATGCCACGCACCAACTGCGAGATTCCAACGGTATTGCCTGGACAACCTCCATAGAAATGAACGGAGTTGATGATGCCAGTAGCATCATCAACATCCAGTTCTATCGCTTTAGAGCAAGTGCCCTGCGTTTCGTAAACAGTCTTCATGCTTACTTCATGTTGGTATAGACGTTCTGCACGTCATCGAACTCTTCCAGACGCTCCACCATCTTCTCAATGGTCTCACGCTGCTCGTCGTTCACCTCTTTCAGGTCATTTGGCACGTAAGTGAACTCAGCACCTGTGATTTCATAACCGTTGTCCTCGAGGTACTTCTGAATCTGCGCAAAAGACTTGGGGTCACCATAGATGGTGATGGTCGTCTCGTCCTTCTCCTCATCATATTCCTCATCATACTCATCGTTCACGCCAAACTCGATGGCTTCCAAGATGAACTCGTCCATATCCATGTCGTCCTTCTTCTTGAAAGTGAACTGGCTGTAGTGGTCGAAAAGGAAAGAGAGAGAACCTGTCGTACCCATGTTGCCGCTGAACTTGTTGAACACAGAACGAACGTCAGCCACAGTACGAGTGGTGTTGTCAGTCAGCGTGTCCACAAACACAGCCACGCCGTGAGGACCATATCCTTCGTATGTCACGCTCTTCCAAGCAGACTTGTCCTTGCCAATCGCATTCTTGATGGCGCGGTCGATATTGTCCTTAGGCATGTTCTCGTGACGACAAGTCGCGATGACAGCACGAAGGTGTGCGTTGTTGTCTGGGTCTGGACCACCTTCAGCCACAGCGATGGCAATCTGCTTGCCAAGGCGAGTGAAA
>JAGCDQ010000001.1 GCA_017651245.1 Bacteroidaceae bacterium
ATCGACAGGCTGAGCTTGTCCTGATGGACATGCGCATTACCCAGCGAGCCGACGTCGAAACTCACGTAATTCGCGTTGCGCGACCAACTTGAACGCATCGCCGTGAAACCCGCCCACGGCAGGAAGCATGACTTGTATTCGGGCTCCTTTCCTTCCTTCCCTTCCGTCGCAAACCAGCGGAACGTCGTGTTTTCAGGAAAATACGACATGGCCCGGCGGGAGGAATTGACGACATCCACACGCCATGAATCGTTATATCGCGGCATGTCGCGGTTCGGCGTCGCCAGCTTGATGTTGTATTCAAAGGCTTTTTCCAGAAACGCCACGAAATCGGACGGCAATTCGTCCATATGATTCGTACGCAAGGCGGAATCGGCGATGGCCATGATGTTTCCAAGAGCCACCTGATGGTAGCCCGGCGTCAGTTCAAACTGCGCGCCGTCTGGCAGGAACTGCCCTTTCATGCTCTTGTAGATGCGGTCCATCGCGTCCAGCCGCGCCGCCTTCGACTCCTTGAATTCAGGGACCAGCGACGCAAATGTATAGACGCCGTTCATTTCCATCGTCAGCCAGTTGCCGCCCGTCGGATATTTGCGCAAATGACGCATCTGCTCAAGCGACGACCGCAGGAAAAGAATCAGATCCGCGTCCGTAAAGCTCGGAGAATGAAGGAAATAATGATATGCATTCGGCCATGAGCCACATAGGCGGATACCACATTCAATCGTCCGCCAGGAGGATTTTGCATAATTGCCTGAATCGCCGGGTTCAAGGCACTGCTTTGTCCATGAACGCAGATGTTTGACAAAAGTCCTGGCGTAGGTTTCATCCTGCGTCGCCCAATACGTCCGTCCAAGATTGTACCAGAAACCCATACGGTTCAACTGCCACTGCCATTCGTTGTTGTTCGGCAACTTCGGATCGGCGAACGTGTGGTTGTAAAGCCAGTCAATGTCGCCATTTGGATATGTGTAGTCAACACATACTTCGGTCATTCCGCCAGCCACCGTCCTGTCGGCCTCCGCCTTGTTGTGGCGGACGTTGCGGTTGATCTGGTGCGGGTCAAAATGCCATGGGACAGACGTGCGGTTGCGGAAATACGCCGCCGTCAGTTTTCGCGTCTCGTCACGGTCTTTCTTCGCCCAGGCTTTTCCGGCTTCTTCCAAGCCCGGATTGCCAAAATCCAACGCATCGAAAAATTCCTCTTCCGTCATCATGTACTCCTCTGAATCGATAAACGATATGTCGCCAAAATGGATGACCGCCCGCGGATCAGGCGTGAAGCCCCACCCATGCGCGATGAACTTCACATCTGTTATCTTATCGTAGCCCAACGGGTTGCGGGCCGGGCCAATCTTCCGGACAGGCAGAACGAACTCCTTCCATCCCTCCCAGTCGATGGGAAAACGCAAATGGTAGTAGTCCGGACCTTCCGACGCGGGATTCTCGCATTCAAGCATGATGATGAAGCCCGAGCCCGTCTTCACGGCCGAATGCATGAACAACCGCACATGGGAATGGGTGGACCAGTCTTTCGGCGCCTTCGGCAAGCGGATGTTGACCGTCTTCGCATGCTCCCAACAGGCGGTCGGCCTGCCATTCCATTGGACAGCATCGTCAATCCGCACATTCTTGTCCCATTCCTCCGCCTTGTCGCAATGGACAATGACTTTGGCATTCAAAAACTTTATATTTGCGGCCTCCAGGCTCGCCGCCAACAACATAGCCGCCACGATTCCATTCAACGTCCTGCCCATCATCCTGTTCCTTTTATTATTATGGTATTGAAGTTTGGCATAATTAGATATAGTTGATTGTCTTAATTCATGAATTCACTGCAAAGGTATAAACTTTTTTTGAATATTGTACAGAAAAAAGGAAAAAATGCGCTTCTTTCTCATTTGATTGATGGCATGTCTGGGTGCTTTTATCTGGAAGCTTGCCTTAAAGTAAAAGAACACAGATATGACATCAGAGACGGAGTCTCAGCCAGAGCAGCAGGGTTTTGATTGTTTTCTTAAATTACACACATTTCAACTAAAATGAAGAAGAATCTTTAGGTTTGACAGGCTCATCGTACATCGTACATCCTACATCGTCCATCTATCATTCACTGGAATAAAAGGGAAAAGGTATAAGACTGTAAGACACAAAAGCCTTTTGTCCCCATATTGTTTTCGTTTTTGTTTTTCTTTTCGTACCTTTGTCGCCAATATGATGACTTCCATCAATCCTGATGGTTGTCGGTTGTTGGATTGCAGCGAAGTAAATATGATTAAAATCCGAAAGTATGACGAAAGCATTTTTTATCAACGGAAGTCCGCGTAAGAACGGCAATACAGCACAGCTGCTGAAGCGTGCCATGGACGGTGCCAGAGAGGCTGGTGCCGAGGTGGAACTGGTGAACCTGTATGACCGCAGTCTGAACTACAAAGGTTGCATGTCGTGTTTCGCCTGCAAACTGAAAGGCGGAAAGAAGGGTGTCTGCTCTTTTAAGGACGACTTGCAACCCATTCTCCAGAAGGCTGTGGAGGCTGACGTTCTGGTGTGCGGTTCGCCCAACTATTGCGGCTACCCTTCTGCAGCCCTTCGTGCTTTCATGGAACGAATGGAGTTTCCCGCAGTCAACTATTCTGACTATTCCAAGCCCGTTGTGCAGAAGCGCATCTGTTCGGCCACCATCTATACGATGAACTGTCCCAACGAAGAGGTGTATCGTCAGATGAACTATCACATCCTGATGGACACTTCTGCCCAGCAACTCGGTGTATTCGGCCCTACGGAAATCTTATGTTCCTACGACACCTATCAGTTCACGAACTACGACCGCTACGATGCTGCCACATTCAACGAAACTCACAAGGCCGAGGTACGCGACACACAATTCCCCATCGACCTCGAAAAAGCCTACGAACTTGGAAAGCGGCTGGTTGACAAATGTATTTCAGCAACGTGAATAAAAAAACGGAAGCTTGCAAAAATTGAGTGTGGATGATCATGGAGACAATGGTTGGACATTATAAAAAACAATATGAAAAAAGTAATTGTAATTTCTACGAGCCTTAGACGAGGCTCAAACAGCGACATGCTCGCTGACCAGTTTGTGGAAGGAGCTAAGACTGCCGGTAACGAGGTGGAGAAGATTTCTCTCGTCGGAAAAAATATCCAGTTTTGCAGAGGCTGCTTCGGTTGCCAAGAGTTGGGACGTTGTGTCATCAATGATGATATGAACGACATCATGGCGAAGGTGATGAAAGCCGATGTGGTTTGTTGGGCTACACCTATTTATTATTATGAGATGAGTGGACAGATGAAGACCCTCATAGACCGCATGAATGCAATGTACGAACAGGATTATGCGTTTCGTGATGTCTATCTGCTGACCACGGCTGCTGAAGATGAAGAGCAGACTCCGAAGCGTGCAGAGACAGGACTGACTGGTTGGATAGACTGCTATCCAAAAAGTCGTTTGGCCGGTACACTTTTCTGCGGAGGCGTGAATGAAGCTCGCGAGATAGAAGGAAACCCGAAACTACAAGAGGCTTTTGAATTAGGAAAGAAGATATGAAAAAAGTGTTATTTTTCGCAATGCTGCTGGGCGGAATGCTCGTGGCATGCACCAACAGTAACAAACAAACTACAGACGAGAACATGGAACAGGAATTGGAATTGACACAGGAGTGGGACAAGGTGTTCCCGCTGAGTGAGAAGGTTAGCCACAAGAAGGTGACATTTAAGACCCAGTATGGGCTGATATTAGCTGCTGATATGTACACGCCGAAAGATGTCAAAGGCAAGCTGGCGGCTATTGCTGTTTCTGGTCCCTTTGGAGCCGTGAAGGAGCAGTCGAGTGGACTCTATGCGATGAAGATGGCTGAGCGTGGTTTCGTGACGCTGGCTTTCGACCCTTCCTATACGGGTGAGAGCAGTGGTGAACCGCGTCGAACGGCTTCGCCCGACATCAACACAGAGGACTTTATGGCTGCTGTCGATTTCTTGTCGAAGCAGGAGAATGTGGATGCCGAAAAAATTGGCATCATCGGCATCTGCGGTTGGGGAGGCATCGCCCTCAATGCAGCCGCTGCCGACACGCGCATCAAGGCTACCGTAGCTTCTACGATGTACGACATGACGCGTGTCAGCGGTAACGACTACAACGATGCGTTCGATGTGGAGGAAGCTCGTCATACCGCCCGTGAGAAACTTTCCAAACAACGTCTGGACGACCCGATGGCGATGGCTGGCGGTGTGCTGGATACAGTGCCACCTCAAGCACCACGTTTCGTTCATGATTATTATGATTACTACAAAACGGAACGCGGTTATCATAAGCGTTCTGGCAACTCGAACGACGGTTGGCGCGTCATTGGTACACAGGCATATTCCAACAGCCGTTTCCTCTACTACATCAACGAAATCCGCTCTGCCGTTCTTGTGATGCACGGTGCCGATGCCCACTCGCGCTACTTTGGCGAGGCAGCCTATCACTATATGGTAGATGGGAAGGCAGAAGGCTACAAGTTTGTGGGTGAGCCCAACCCCAACCCCGAAAACAAAGAGCTGCTCATCATCCCCGATGCCTCACACTGTGACCTCTACGATGGTGGATATACAGAACTCGTAGGTAAGGGCGAACCCAAGAATATGATTCCATGGGATAAACTGGCTGCTTTCTTCAATACGAATTTGAAATAGGCATATAGACGATATAAGTATAGCAAAGGGACCTGCCCAGTTGGGCAGATCCCTTTTTATGCATTGTGTTATAGTTCGATTACTCTTCCACAGCTGCCTGGGCGGCTGCCAAACGTGCGATTGGCACACGGAATGGAGAGCATGAAGCGTAGTTCATGCCGATCTTTGCACAGAACTTCACAGAAGATGGTTCACCACCATGCTCACCGCAAATACCAGTGCGCATGCCTGGACGAACAGCACGACCCTTCTCTACAGCCATCTTGATGAGCTGGCCTACACCCTTCTGGTCGAGTACCTGGAATGGGTCAACCTTCAGGATCTTCTTCTCCAGATAAACTGGGAGGAAGGATGCGATGTCGTCACGAGAGTAACCGAAGGTCATCTGAGTGAGGTCGTTCGTACCGAATGAGAAGTACTCAGCCTCTGTAGCGATACGGTCTGCTGTGAGGGCTGCACGTGGAATCTCAATCATTGTACCGATCTCGAATGGAATCTCAACGCCTTCTTCAGCGAACACTTCCTTAGCCACCTTCTGGATGATTTCCTTCTGCTGCTTGAGCTCGTAGAGGATACCGATGAGTGGCACCATGATTTCAGGATGTGGATCGAAGCCTTCCTTCTTCAGCTGACAAGCTGCACCGAGGATGGCGCGTGTCTGCATCGCTGTGATTTCTGGGAAGGTGATACCGAGACGGCAACCACGGTGACCGAGCATTGGGTTGTTCTCTGCGAGAGAAGCCACACGCTGCTGGATAACCTTGATGTCAACGCCCATTTCCTTCGCCATCACTTCCTGACCCTTCAAGTCGTGTGGTACGAACTCGTGCAATGGTGGGTCAAGCAGACGGATGTTCACGTGGAGACCATCCATTGCCTTCAGGATTCCGTAGAAGTCTGCCTTCTGATATGGAAGCAACTTTGCGAGTGCCTTCTCACGACCCTCTACAGAGTCAGAGAGAATCATCTCACGCATAGCGATAATCTTCTGGTCGTCGAAGAACATATGCTCCGTACGAGTCAGACCGATACCCTTGGCACCGAATGCACGAGCAACCTGTGCATCGTGTGGAGTATCAGCGTTGGTGCGAACCTGAAGCTTGGTGTACTTGTCGCAAAGATCCATCAATGCCTTGAAGTCACCTGACAGTTCAGCAGCCTTCGTCTGGATTTCACCAGCATAAACCTGACCAGTCGTACCATTCAGAGAGATGTAGTCACCTTCCTTGTAAGTAACGCCTTCGATTTCAACAGTCTTAGACTTGTAGTCAACGTTGATGGCACCAGCACCAGACACACAGCACTTACCCATACCACGGGCAACCACAGCTGCGTGAGAAGTCATACCACCACGAGCGGTGAGGATACCCTCAGCTGAAGCCATACCTGCGAGGTCTTCTGGAGAGGTCTCGATACGAACCATGATGACCTTGTGACCGTTAGCGTGCCATTCCTGAGCGTCGTCAGCATGGAACACAATCTGACCGCAAGCAGCACCTGGAGATGCTGGAAGACCCTGAGTGATCACCTTTGCCTTCTTCAGAGCGTCCTTGTCAAATACTGGGTGGAGCAATTCATCCAGCTTCTGAGGCTCGCAACGCAAGATGGCAGTCTTCTCATCAATCAATCCTTCGCGAACGAGGTCCATCGCAATCTTCACCATTGCAGTACCTGTACGCTTACCGTTACGAGTCTGGAGGAACCAGAGTTTGCCTTCCTGTACGGTGAACTCCATATCCTGCATATCCTTGTAGTGCTTCTCCAGCTTGTCCTGAATGTCATTCAGTTCAGCATAAAGAGCTGGCATTGCCTCTTCCATAGAAGGATACTTGGCAACACGCTCCTCCTCAGAGATACCAGCACGCTCAGCCCAACGCTGTGAACCAATCTTCGTGATCTGCTGTGGAGTACGGATACCAGCCACAACGTCCTCACCCTGTGCATTGATCAGGTACTCACCGTTGAAGAGGTTCTCACCATTACCAGCATCACGAGAGAAGCAAACACCTGTAGCTGAGGTGTCACCCATGTTACCGAATACCATTGCCATCACAGACACAGCAGTACCCCACTCGTCTGGAATGCCTTCCATCTTACGATAGAGGATTGCGCGCTCGTTCATCCAGCTGCGGAACACGGCGCAGATAGCACCCCAAAGCTGAACGATTGGGTCGGTTGGGAAGTCCTGACCAGTCTGCTCCTTGATGGCAGCCTTGAACAGTTCCACCAACTTCTTCAGAGACTCTACAGAGAGGTCCTTGTCAAGGGTCACACCCTGCTCTTCCTTCACCTTTTCGATGATAGCCTCAAATGGGTCGATGTCTTCCTTATTCACTGGCTTCAAGCCCATCACGACATCACCATACATCTGAACGAAACGGCGATATGAGTCATACACGAAGTGAGGATTGTTTGTCTTCTTTGCCATACCTTCAGCCACTTCATCATTCAAACCAAGGTTGAGGATCGTGTCCATCATACCTGGCATGGAAGCGCGGGCACCAGAACGTACAGAAACGAGCAACGGGTTGTTCACGTCACCAAACTTGCAGTTCATCAGTTTCTCCACATGAGCCACTGCTGCATTCACCTCGTCCTGAAGAAGTTCCTTGATCTTTTCCTCTCCCACTTCATAATACTCATTACAGCAATCCGTAGTGATTGTGAAGCCCGGAGGCACTGGCACACCAATGAGGTTCATCTCGGCAAGATTGGCACCTTTGCCACCGAGAGCCTCGCGCATTTGCGCATTACCTTCTGCTTGTCCATTTCCGAAGGTATAAACTCTTTTTTGAGCCATAACTTTTCTTTTTTTTAAGTTATTTAAGGTTATTAATCAATGTAAATCTCGTATCCATAAGAAGGAAAAAACACATTGTTCGGGAACTCGTTCCCTACGAATTTTGCAAAAATAACGCATTTTGTCC
Source organism: Bacteroidaceae bacterium (assembly GCA_017651245.1). Classification (GTDB taxonomy): domain Bacteria; phylum Bacteroidota; class Bacteroidia; order Bacteroidales; family Bacteroidaceae; genus Minthosoma. The sequence continues at coordinate 7,623 of JAGCDQ010000001.1, forward strand.
GAAGTAACAAATATTTTGGCATTTTTTAAACGAAAACCACCATTATTTGTCTGAAAGCTTACGAATAAAGCCATTCTTAATCTTCGGAATGCGCGGTCCTTTCCTCATATTCTCCTGTATTAACTCTTCTGTTTTATTGTACATATTCTTGAATTGTTCCGTGATGAAATTTTGCACTCTCACCTCCACCCTCGGCAGACCTTCTTCAGCAGGACACACACACATCAGACCATTATGGACAATCTCCACTTTCACATTCTGGTCTGTCTGCATCGGGTCACCATCATAGTGCACCACTCCTGGTCTGGAACGGCGGATGACGGCTTTCTCACATTGGAAAGTCTTGATGCGCGAATTCTGGTCAATCGTTCCGTTGAACAACTGAATAGCCATTTGTGGAGCCTCAATCGCAAGAAAAGGTTCAATGATGGTCACATCCATCAATCCATCCCGGACTGAAGCTGAAGGGGCAATATAAGCATTGTTTCCGTACTGGGAAGCATTGGCAAATGAGATGAGAAAAGCCTTATAAATCTGATGCACTTCCTCACCCTCACTATTGTTGACGATATCAAGGTCGTATGTTTCCGGATGATAATTAAGGCTGCTGTTCAGTACATTCTCAATGTACGAAACGGGACCTCTCTTACCCGACTCTGCAAAACGTTGAGAGATAAAAGCATCGAAACCCACCCCACAAGTGCAGAAGAATGGACGGTCGTTCACGATGCCGTAATCCATTGGAAGGGTCAATCCTCGATTAATGATCTTAATGGCACTCAGGGGATCTGTTGGAATGCGCAGATGACGAGCAAGTCCGTTACCAGAACCAGAAGGAATGATGGCAAGAGCCGTCTGTGTGTGGATAAGTCCCGTCGCCACTTCATTCACCGTGCCATCACCTCCAATCGCACACACAATGTCTGCACCCTGCTCAGATGCCTGCTTCGCCAGTTCCGTTGCATGCCCACCATATTCAGTCTTCACCACCTCATAGTCATACTGAGATTTGTCGAGGTAATCCTCCACCAACTTCAGGACGAAGTTTTTCCCCGACGTTCCCGACACAGGATTCACGATGAATATGATTTTCTTTTTTTCTGCCATAAAATGAACGACTCTACTCTTTTCCCCGATTGCCTTTTTACGCTCTTGTATATATTATTAATGTGTATGCAATGTCCATCTATCAAAAAGTACCTTGTTTGGAATTGCGGTGCAAAATTACGACTTTTTTACGTCAAATTCTCTAAATAGAACTATGTTTTTTGACTTTCTTGTTTTTTTTTCAGAAAAGATGAGAGTTAAACGGTCTTTTTTTACTACCTTTGCATCGTTTTTGTATTAACAATAGAAAAAAAATAATCACAAATAGCGTGTCTCTTTCGGGGTCGGCGGAGAATTTTTTTCATGTGAGATGGACATTTCACGAGCTGACAACAAACCGAAATGCACAATTCAACTATGGGTTTATTACAAGAAAGAATGAGTAAGTATAGAGAGCCGCAGAAATACATCAATGCGGGTGTCTATCCTTATTTTAGAGAAATTGACAGTCATCAGGACACAGAGGTGATGATGAGCGGAAAGCGAGTTCTCATGTTTGGCTCAAACTCTTATATGGGTCTCACTTACGACAAGCGTATTTGCGAGGCTGCCATCAATGCCATCAAGAAATACGGCACAGGTTGTGCGGGTTCACGTTTCTTGAACGGTACACTCGACCTTCACATTCAGCTTGAAAAAGAATTGGCAGACTTTGTGGGTAAGGATGAAGCATTGGTCTATTCTACGGGTTTCACTGTCAACTCAGGTGTAGTATCTTGTTTGACAGGACGCAATGATTACATTATCGGTGACGACCGTGACCATGCATCCATCGTTGATGGACGTCGTCTCTCATTTTCACAGTTCTTCCATTATAAGCACAACGACATGGAAGATCTCGAGCATCAGTTGATGCGTTGTAACGCAGATGCTCTCAAACTGATTGTTATCGATGGCCTCTTCTCCATGGAAGGTGACCTCGCCAAACTTCCAGAAATCATTGAATTGAAGAAGAAGTACAACGCCACTGTCATGGTGGATGAGGCACATGGCTTAGGTGTGTTCGGTAAGCAGGGACGTGGTGTCTGCAACCACTTCGGGGTGACGGACGACGTTGACCTCATCATGGGTACCTTCTCCAAGAGTCTTGCTTCCATTGGCGGTTTCATCGCTTCTGACAGCGACACCATCAACTGGTTGCGTCACAACAGCCGCACTTACATCTTTAGTGCATCCAACACTCCTGCTGCCACAGCAGCTGCTCTCGAGGCCATTCACATTCTCAAGTCTGAGCCTGAGCGTCAGGAGAATCTCTGGAAGACCACCAACTACGCCCTTGAGCAATTCAAGCAAGCTGGTTTCGAGATTGGCGATACAGAAAGTCCTATCATTCCACTTTATGTGCGCGATGCCTTCAAGACTTTCCAGGTCACCAAGCTGGCTTTCGACAAAGGCGTGTTTGTCAACTCAGTCGTTCCACCAGCATGCGCTCCACAAGACACACTCATCCGTGTGGCACTGATGGCAACCCACACCAAAGAACAGGTTGACCGCTGCGTAGCTATTCTCGTGGACACATTCAAAGAACTGGGATTGCTGAAATAAGAAACAAATAAAGTATCACATACGTGTAGGACGAAGGGAAGCTAACAACTTCCCTTCCCTATTCTCAAACAGAATATCATGCTTACGCTTAAACTCATCACCGAAGAGACCGAAAGGGTCATCAAGGGTCTCGAAAAGAAACACTTCCCAGAGGCAAAGGCTGCCGTAGAGAAAGCCATTGCCATCGACAAGCAACGTCGTGAAGCACAAACCAAACTGGATGCCATTCTCGCTGAAAGCAAGAAATACGCTGCTCAGATTGGTCAGTTGATGAAAGCAGGAAAGAAAGAAGAGGCTGAGGCTGCAAAAGCTGAAGTGGCAAAACTCAAGGCATCTGCTACTGAGCTCGAGACCGTAAAGGCGAATGCAGAGCAAGAACTGACCGCTCACCTCTGCACGATTCCAAACATTCCATACGATGAAGTGCCAGAGGGTTCCTGTGCAGAGGATAATGTGGTGGTGAAGTCATCCCTCCGCGAATGCAAGCCAGGCGACACAGTAGGAAATTGGGACACCGTTCCAACGAACGGCGAAGCAAAACTTCCTCACTGGGAACTCGCCAAGAAATACAACCTCATCGATTTTGACCTTGGCGTCAAGATCACAGGTGCAGGTTTCCCTGTCTATATTGGCAAGGGTGCACAGCTGCAGCGTGCCCTCATCAACTTTTTCCTCGCTGAAGCCAACAAGGCTGGATATACTGAAATCATGCCTCCAACGGTGGTGAATGCTGCTTCTGGCTATGGTACAGGACAGTTGCCAGACAAAGAAGGTCAGATGTATCATTGTGAGGTGGACGACCTCTACCTCATCCCTACAGCAGAGGTGCCAGTCACCAACATTTATCGTGACGTCATTCTCGACGAGAAAGACCTTCCCGTCAAGAACTGTGCCTACACCCAGTGCTTCCGTCGTGAGGCTGGTTCCTATGGCAAAGACGTTCGTGGATTGAATCGTCTGCATGAGTTCTCCAAGATTGAGATTGTACGCATCGACACACCTGAGCACTCGAAAGAGAGCCACAAGGAGATGCTCGACCACGTGGAAGGCCTCCTGAAGAAGCTCGAACTGCCCTACCGCATCCTTCGTCTTTGTGGTGGCGACCAAAGCTTCACCTCAGCCATCTGCTACGACTTCGAGGTTTATTCTGAGGCACAGGGACGTTGGCTCGAGGTTTCTTCTGTTAGCAACTTCGACACCTATCAGGCAAATCGCCTCAAGTGCCGTTATCGCAATGCCGACAAGAAAGTGCAGCTCTGCCACACGCTCAACGGTTCCGCTTTGGCATTACCCCGCATTGTTGCTTCCATTCTCGAAGACAACCAGACGACAGAAGGCATCCGCATTCCAAAAGCACTCGTGCCTTACACTGGTTTTGAAATGATTGACTAAACATCATTTATTCTAACAATAAAAACAAACGGCAAGCAGATTCTTCTGTTTGCCGTTTATTGTATGGTTACATCATCATGGGATAACCTCATTGATAGCGTTCCAATGCTCGAAGGGCTTTGCCACGATTGAGTTTGAAATAGACCTCACGAAGACCTTCGAGCCATAAGGAAGTGTTGTTCTCGTCAAATTTACGCGATTGTTCAAACGCTGTACAAGCCTGACGATAGAGCTGGGTGATGGCGTTCTTCTGTTTGTTGTAGGCAGGATTCGACTTAGGCAAATCAAAGTTCTCATACGCCACATGAGCTTGATAGAGGTGAACACTTCCGATAGAAGCCCACGCCTCAGCATCGTCAGCCTTGATGTCAATGCACTGCTGAAATGCTTGAATGGCTTCATCGTGGCGGTCAAGCAAAACAAGTTCAGTTCCTTCCATATACCAATAGTCTCGTCGCTGAGGATGAAGCGTAGTCATACGTTGTACTTTTTCCAACGAATGTGCATAGTCACCATGATCGTTGTAGTACTTGACAAGAGTGACAAAGAAATATTCCACATCGGGATATGCTTCAAATCCTTGCTCCAGATAACGCACCATTTGGATGGTGTCTGCCAGTTCTGCAGATGTTTTAGCACCAATCTCAAGCATCTGGGGAAGAACGCTCTCATCCTTCAGACTTTCAGGAAGGTAGGTCATCACTCCAGAATAATTACTCGATCCGTATGCACTCAATGCTGAGAGCACAGACACATCCACCATATCATCAGGGTCGGCAAGGATGGAGTTGCCTTTCGTATCAATGAATACATCTGCCGATTTGGTTTGAACATACATATCGAAGAAACGGAATGCATCAGCATAGGATTTCTTGCTGTAGTAGTACTTGCCTGCGTTGAGCAAGTTCTTTCGATAGGGAAGTAAACTTTGCCCTATTCCTGTACGCAACTTCGGCACAGCTTTCTTGCCTTCAGCTTGCTTCTCCGCAAGTGCTTTCTGTTCAACACTATCGCATTGAAGCCCCGTCACGTAGAGTTCATACATATAGTTGAAGAAACTGACGGTATCAGGTTTCGTGTTGAGATATATTTTTCTGTTCTCAACACTAATCAGTTCATTCAATGCCTCCATCTTGTAGCGATACAACTGTGCATCCGCTGATGCTTCAGAATGTTGACGGATAGCATCAGTAAGCACCTGCCGCGCCTGCGCGAAGTTTTTTTCCTTCATGCAGGTGCGGTAGGATTTGACAACGCTGGCTCGCCTGTAAGGCTTTTCAGCCCCTTGAGCAGAAGTGGCGAACAGCGTGAAGAGTGCGATGCAAATGGTTATTAGTTGAACCATTTCACGTAGCAGAAGTCCTGACGGTGTGGCAGGTCGGCATTCTTAGGATACAGACGATATGCCACCTTGAAGCTACCAGCCGTTGGAATCACGTGTGTGCCCTCGAAGGTGTAGAGGTTGCCCTCACGCTTCGTCACCTCGAATGGTTCCACCTGACTGATGTGGTCACGACCTTCTTCGTCACGATAAAGAGTGACAAGCTCGAAGCCAATGGCATCATCGAGTCCCTGCTCGTCAATGACATACTTCACATGATATTTCTTACCAGAAAGCACGTCGCCCTTGAGCATGTCTTCCTCCTTCTCGAAAGAAACCACATTGATGCCGTCCCAACGAGAAGCCACAAGTTCTTTCCAAGCAGCGATGTCCTTTGCCTTCTTGTAGTTATCCGCAAAGAGTGCCTTGCGACGTTCTGCCAATGGGCAATAGAACTTCGTGAAGTAATCGTCAAGCTGACGCTTCATCGTATAGTGAGGTGCAATCTGTGCTATAGAGTTCTTCACTGTCTGAATCCAACCCTCAGAATAACCCTTAGAGTTACGAGCATAGTAGAGAGGCAGGATTTCGTTCTCGAGCAAAGAGTAGATGGTAGCTGCGTCGAGTTGGTCTTGCTGTTCCTGATTTGGGAAGGTGCGCTTCTCTGTCAATGCCCATCCAGCACCCTCGCGATAGCCTTCGAGCCACCAACCGTCGAGCACAGAAAGGTTGACAACACCATTCATCAAAGCCTTCTCGCCTGATGTACCAGAAGCCTCCAATGGGCGTGTTGGGGTGTTCATCCAGATATCCACACCTGTCACCAAGCGACGAGCCAGCTTCATGTCGTAGTTCTCAAGGAAGATGATCTTGCCCAGGAACTCAGGACGACGGCTGATCTCATAGATTTTCTTGATAAGACCCTGACCTGCACCATCAGCAGGGTGTGCCTTACCTGCAAAGAGGAACTGCACAGGATAGTTAGGATTGTTGACAATCTTAGCCAGACGATCGAGGTCAGAGAAGAGGAGGTGTGCACGCTTGTACGTAGCGAAACGGCGAGCGAAACCGATAGTCAATGCGTTAGGATTGATCTTCTCCACGATAGACACGATGCGAGATGGGTCGCCCTGATGCTTCAGCCAATCCTCCTTGAAAGCCTTCTTGATGTATTCAATCAGTTTTGCCTTCAATGCCAGACGCGTGTTCCAGATTTCCTGATCAGGCACATTATAGATAGCCTCCCAGATTTTCTCGTTCGACTGGTCAGCAAGGAAATTCTTGTCGAAGTTCTTGGCATAGACAGCCTTCCACTCAGAGGCAGTCCATGTTGGCATGTGCACGCCATTGGTCACATAGCCCACATTGTCCAGTTCCTCTGGGAAGTAACCCTTCCAGATGCCGTTGAACATATCCTTGGAAACCTTACCGTGCAACCAGCTCACACCGTTAACCCATGAAGAGGTGTTGCATGCAAAAGTGGACATACAGAAGCGCTCACCCTTATCGTCTGGGTTCACACGACCCATACCCATGAAGTCATCCCAGCTGATACCGAGCTTCGCTGGATACTGACCCATGTACTTACCGAAGAGAGCCTCATCAAAGTAGTCGTGACCAGCAGGCACAGGGGTATGTACTGTATAGAGAGAAGAGGTGCGAACCACTTCAAGTGCCTCATTGAAAGTCAAACCGCTTTCTACATACTCAGCCAGACGCTGAACATTGGCAAGAGCAGCATGACCCTCGTTGCAGTGGATGATGTCCTTCTTGATGCCCAGCTTGTTGAGCAACAGGATACCACCAATACCGAGCAGAATCTCCTGCTTCAGACGGTTCTCCCAGTCACCACCATAAAGGGCGTGCGTGATGGAACGGTCATATTCAGAGTTCATGTCGTTGTCTGTGTCAAGCAGATAGAGCTTCACACGACCTACATTCACGCGCCATACGAGTGCATGAACTGTATAGTTGTTGTAAGGAACATCGATGACCACCTGATTGCCGTCAGCATCCAGCTCACGGTCGATAGGCAGGGTTGGGAACACCTGAGCCTCGTAGTTAGCCACCTGCTGACCTTCCATTGAGAGCGTCTGAGTGAAGTAGCCATAACGATAGAGGAAACCTACGGCACAGAAGTCGATGTTAGAGTCGGAAGCCTCCTTCACATAGTCACCAGCCAAAATGCCAAGACCGCCAGAGTATATCTTCAATACATTGTTCAAACCATATTCCATGCAGAGATATGCCACAGATGGACGCTTTGAGTCAGGCTTCACATCCATGTATGCACGGAACTCCTTATATACATTGTTGATACGCTCAACAAGTTTCTTGTCTTCTGCAATCTTTTCCAGCTTCTCGTAGTTCATTCTGCCAAGGAACAACACGGGGTTCTTCTGAACTTCATGCCAAAGCTTTGTGTCCATATCGTTGAAGATATGGCCTACTTCGTTATTCCATGCCCACCACAGGTTGTGAGCAATCTCGTTCAGAGGTTCGAGAGCTGCGGGTACAGACGACCTCACGCTGATTTCACGCCAATTAGGATTGTTAGCGTTGCTTGCTTGAATTCTCATAGTTGTATGAATTGGTTGTTTTTATTCTTGTTAATTATGATTTCGACAGACGCTCATCACGTTTTGCAAGCGCCTTGTCGTATGCTTCGTAGTAATACTGGATGAAATGCTTCCAAAGGGCTTTCTCTGCCACCTTCTCGGCATTCTTGCGAGTTGCGTTCACCTGCTTCTTGTTCATTTCCGAGAACTTCAGCACAGTGTCACGAATCACGTTGCTCACCTCGTCGAAGTTGTAATCGGAACGATGCACCGTCTTCACGCCATCCTCAATCTCGCTCTCACCACCCTTCAGACTGTTTGCCCAAAGACCGAAACCAGCCAAGTCGGTTGTGATGCAAGGCACATGGAAAGCGACTGACTCTGTGGGGGTATAGCCCCAAGGCTCGTAGTACGAGGGGAAGATGGTCAGGTCGTTACCGATGAGCAAGTCATAATAGTGCTTGTTGAAGATGCCGTCATTTCCATCCAGATAGCAAGGGATGAAGATCATCTTCACCTTGTCCTCAGGACGGTTGTGGATGTCGAGCCAGTTCATCTGACCCAACACCTTGTCACTTTCGGGCTCATGCAGCACATGGGTGATGCGGGGATCGCCTATGGCACCATACATCACAGGGTTATGCTTCTTATTGGACAACGCCACTTGCAAATCCATGCGTGGTTCCCTCATCCAGGCAGGCACCATCACGAATGCCAGCACGTTCTTCTCTAGCCTGTCGTCCCAGCGCAAACGGTTCAGCGCATCAATAAACACGTTGATGCCCTTGTTCTGGTACTCGTAGCGACCGCCTGTGGCAACAATGATCGTGTCATCGTCCAGATCCGTGCCCATCAGTGTGTTCGCCACTCTCAGCAGGAACTTACGCGCATCCTTCCTTTTCTCGTCAAACTTGGCAGCAGGTGAAGGCACAAAGTCATTCTCAAAGCCATTCATCAGAATCACGTCTGCTGGCTTGTCCAACAACTCCGCACATTCCTTTCCTGTGATTTCGCTCACGGTCGTGAAGCAATCCACGTTCCAAGCCGCCTGCTTCTCCACCGAATGCTTTGCCTCCACATTCAGTTCCGAAGCCATCTGGTCACCATTGTAGGCAAACAGATAGTCATACAGCGGCTTGTTGTTGCCAGCGATGGAACGGCCGATGGTGGTCGCATGCGTCGTAAAGATCGTGGCAACCTCAGGCACAAACTTCTTGATGTAGAGCGCAGCCAGACAGGTCTGCCACTCATGCGCCTGGAACACCACATTGTCCTCCTTCTTCAGTCCAAAGAACTTGTAGTAGCTCTCCACCACCTTGCCTGCTGCCCAAGAGAACATCAGGCTCTCATCGTAATCGCCGTATGCGTTCAGCGAATTGACCTGGAAATTCTCCCAAGCCCATCCGAATATCTCATTGCGCTGTTCGAAGAAAGGCTTGAAGTCCACCAGAATGGCGATGGGTTCACCTGGCACCAGCCAACGTCCCACACGGAACGTCACACCATCATTCTTCTGGGCGTTCTTTCGCCAGCTTGCCAACAACGTCTTGTTTTCCTTGAAGAGTGGGTTCTTCTTTCCTTCCCAGAAATCGGGACCGATGAAGAACACCTTGTCAGTGAATTTCTCTTGCAGGGTTTTTGCTCGTGTAGATAACACAGTGTATATGCCACCTACCTTGTTACATACCTCCCAGCTCGATTCGAATATGTATTGAGGTTCTTGTGTCTTTTTCAGTGTCTTCTTAGCCATAAATACCAGTGAAAAATACTTTTACCTTAAAAAACTAATTCGGTGCAAAGGTACTGATTTATTTTGATTTAAGAAATTTTTAGAATAAAAAAACGTGCTCATCATGAGAAAAATGACGGCAGGTTCTATTTTTTCTATTCCAACATAGCAAGGAACTCCTCTTCCGATACAATCGGAACCCCCAGACTTTGTGCTTTTTCCAACTTGGAAGGTCCCATGTTGTCACCCGCCAGAATGAAAGTGGTTTGCTTCGAGATGCTGCCCACGTTCTTACCACCGTTCTGCTCAATGATGGCTTTGTATTCGTCTCTGGAATGCTGCTGGAACACACCCGAGATGACGATGCTCTTGCCCGCCAACTTATCTGTCTGTCCAGCCAACTGCTCTTCAGACAGTTGCATCTGCAAGCCTTCACTCGCCAACTTGTCCACGATTTCCGCATTCTTGGGATCTTGGAAGTACTTCACCACCGACTCGGCAATCACCTGCCCCACTCCATCTACTTCCATCAACTCTTCCACCGTCGCATTCCGCAACGCCTCCATCGACTTGAAGTGACGGGCAATCAGTTTGGCTGTGGTCTCGCCCACGAATCGGATGCCTATCGCAAAGACCACCCTTTCAAACGGCACACCCAGCGTCGATTTCACACCATCCACCACCTTCTGAGCCGACTTCACGCGGTTCTTGTTCACGCCACAGATATCTGCAATAGTCAGTTTGTAAAGGTCTGATACATCGTGAATTAAGCCACGTTGGTAGTAGTCATCCACCGTTTCAGGACCCAAACTATCTATGTTCATTGCCTTACGGGAAATGAAGTGCTCAATACGACCCTTGATTTGGGGCGGACAAGCACTGTCATTCGGACAATAATGCGCTGCTTCACCCTCAAAACGCACCAGTTCGGCACCACATTCTGGGCAGGCCTTGATAAACTGCACCTTCTGCAAGCCTGGCTGTCGTTGGTCTTTGTCCACACCCACCACCTTGGGGATGATTTCACCTCCTTTTTCCACATACACCATATCCCCGATGTGCAGGTCAAGTTCCTCCATCACATCGGCATTGTGGAGGGAAGCACGCTTCACCACTGTTCCTGCTAACTGCACAGGGTCCATATTCGCCACAGGCGTCACAGCACCCGTTCTGCCCACCTGATACGTCACCTCATTCAGTCGGGTGCAAGCCCTCTCCGCCTTGAACTTATAGGCAATTGCCCAACGGGGACTCTTTGCCGTATAGCCCAAATGACGCTGTTGACGCAAGGAGTTGACTTTCAGCACAATGCCATCCGTTGCTACAGGTAGGTTCTTGCGTTCCTTGTCCCAGTAATCGATGTATGCCAACACCTCCTCAACGGTCTTGCATTTCTTCATTCCCTGCGAAATCTTGAAGCCCCAAGAGGCAGCCTTTTGCAGGTTCTCGTAGTGGGAACTATCCGACGGAATCTCATCCCCTAATAAATAATAGAGGTAGGCATCCAAGCCTCTCTCAGCCACCACCCTCGAGCTTTGTGACTTCAACGTGCCACTCGCCGCATTTCTCGGGTTGGCAAACAACTGTTCCTCCCGTTTAGCTCGCTCCTCATTCAGTTTCTCAAACGAAGTCCAGGGCATCAGAATCTCACCACGTATCTCAAACTCGTGGGGATAGTCGCTCCCCTCTCGCAGTTTCAGCGGAATCGAGCGAATCGTCCTCACGTTGTTCGTCACATCATCACCCTTCACACCATCGCCTCGTGTCACCGCCTGCACCAGTTCTCCATCCACATAGGTCAGCGAGATGCTCAACCCGTCATACTTCATCTCCGCACAAATCTCGAAATCCTCCCCCTCAAGACCTTCCTTCACACGCTCGTAGAAGTCTCTCACCTCACCCTCGTTATAGGTGTTTGCCAGCGACAGCATCGGATATTTGTGTGCCACCGCCTTGAACGACTGGTTCAAGTCGCTTCCCACGCGTTGTGTAGGTGAATTGGGGTCAGCATACTGCGGATAGAACAGTTCTAAGTCCTCCAGGTGATGCATCATCTGGTCGAACTCAAAGTCCGATATTGTCGGCTGATTCAACACATAGTAATTGTAGTTATGCTGCTCCAACTCCTTCCTGAGTTGTTCAATTTCTTCCTTAGGTGTCATGATGTTCAGATGGTGTGTTTCATAAGGGGATGTTACCAAACATCCACACATGAATGTTCTTCTTTTTCATCATTTTCTGTTTTTGGCTATTATATTTCCGGGCAAAGGTAAAACAAATTTTCAACACCACCAAAAAATTACAAAAAAAAAGAAAAGCCGATTCTCGAGAAAAAAGAGAGGCATCCGTTTGGAGCCTCCCCTTTCTTTAACCTTTAACCGTTAACCTTTACTAGCCTTCGACTTTTAACCCTCTCCCATCATACATCAGCCATCACACTTCACACATCTCCCTCTTTAACCCTTAACCCTTAACCGTTACCCAAACACTAACCCATTTCCCTTTCCCTTCTCTCATAACAAGGATACGTCTGGCAATACCACAAAAAGCAAAAGCAAAATGCCACAAAAAGCAAAAGCAAAATGCCACAAAAAGCAAAAATAATTTGGTGGTTTCATTTTTTTCCCTAACTTTGCAGCGATAAAAAAACCTGATTATATGGGATATCTGAAACGAACTGCAGATGCAATCCTTGAGCAGCATCTTGAAGCTTTTGGGGCAATACTTATAGAGGGTCCAAAATGGTGTGGTAAGACTA